>NZ_VDCQ01000048.1 GCF_006265175.1 Paenibacillus hemerocallicola
ACGTTCTCTTATCGAGTGTCTACTTTCTTGACAGAGGTCCAATGTTTCCTCTATTTATCCGTTAACGGCGGTACTCGGATCAATTAGGTAGGTACGTTCCGCTATTTCTTTTACTCCGAAGAGCCGAGGGAGGCAGGCATGTCTGCAACCGGCTTCCGGTGCTATCGCAGTTACTTACTTACTCCCAGATCGGACAGTTGCGTCATTGCTATCATCTTAATGGAACAAGCACCCGATACGCAAATCTCGCAGGAAGCGATTTGGCGTCTGTCAAGAGCGGGAAAGAGCAGCTTTATCTTGAGATTGCCGGACTATGAAGAGGAGGATTTCCTCGGCAAGGTGCTGCCGATCCATGTAACGGGGGCGTACCGTTTGTATGAAGCAGCCCGGCAAAACGGCGTGAAGCGCATCATTTCCGCCAGCTCGAATCATGCGACCGGCTAACGATGCAGTTATTATGTACATGAATTGGACCGTCGTGGTGGTTTCCCCAAGCACCCTATACCATGCCAATTTTCCGCCGGAATAGGTAAGGGCACGTTACATTTTCCGTCGGTTGTCCCGGAAGCATATCCATGCTTTTGGCGCAATCCCTTTTTGTCGTCAAATAGAAACATCAGAAAAACATTCTAGAAAATGAATCCTTTTGACCAAAATAGAAGTATTATGGATATATACATACATTGCAATTATTTCGCGGGGAGGTCCTTATGGGAATCTTATCAAGGTTTAGAGATATTATGGCCAGCAATGTGAATGCCTTATTGGATAAGGCGGAAGATCCGGAGAAGACGATCGATGACTTCATGCGGAGCTTGAACGCCGACCTGGGCAAGGTCAAGGCGGAGACGGCTTCGGTGCTGGCGGATGAGCGAAGGGCGCAAAGAGCGCTGGAGGAGTGCAAGGCCGAGATCGGAAAGCTGCAGCGTTATGCCGAGAAGTCCGTAGAAGCCGGCAATGATGAAGAGGCGAGAAAGTTTCTGGAGAAGAAGGCGCCGTTGGCAGAGAAAGCATCCCAACTGCAAGCCTCGTACGACTTGGCCTCTTCGAACGCCGCAAACATGAAGCAAATGCAGGACAAACTGGCGTCGGACATCGGCCAGTTGGAAGAGCGTCGCACCCGACTGAAGGAGAGAATGGCGGCGGCCAAAGCGCAGCAAAGATTGAATGCCATCGGTTCGCCCTTGGGCGGCGGCATTGATTCCGTGTTCAAAGCCGCCGAGGAGAAGGTCAACAGCTCTTATGACGAGGCCATGGCCATCGCCGAGCTTAGAGCCGGAACGAAGGAAGATTTGGATAAGCTGTTCGCGCAAGAAGAGAAGGGCTCGGGCTCGAATGCCGAAGATGAATTGACTGCAATCAAGGAGAAGATGAGAAAGAAGGAGTAACAGTTTCTTCGTTCATGAGGTGAGCAGATGCAGGTTATCGATTACAAATGCCCGAATTGCGGCAGCGGCATGGTCTTTGACAGTGAAACAGGGATGCTGTCTTGCCACAGCTGCGGAAGACAAGACAATATCGAGCAGCTTCCCGATCCTTTGGCGAGAAATGCCTTTCAGGAAAATGAGGCGAAGGAGTACCACTGCAACAGCTGCGGAGCGGTCATTATGACCGAAGCGGAGACGGCCGCCACGGTTTGCAGCTTCTGCGGATCAAGCGTTGTGCTCGGCGATCGGTTGACCGGGAAGCTGGCTCCGGCACTTGTTATCCCTTTTTCGATCAGCAAGGAAGAAGCGACGAAGGCGTTTCGGAAATGGTGCAGGAATGGACGCTTGACGCCGAGCGGGTTCATGACGGCGGATCGAATCAAGGGAATTACCGGGATGTATGTCCCTTTCTGGCTGTACGAATTACATAATAAAATCGAGGTTCAAGCCCAGGGCACGAAGGTGAGAACGTATACGCAAGGAGACTACCAGTATACGGAAACGCAGCATTTCGATGTATACCGGAAAATCCGACTGAATTATGTGATGGTTCCGATCGATGCATCGGAGAAAATGAATGACCAGCTGATGGATAAGTTGGAGCCGTTTCCTTACGATCAGCTAAAAAGCTTCAAAACGCCTTATCTCGCCGGCTATATCGCGGAAAAGTACAGCTATACCGACGAGGACCTTTTCCCTCGGGTCAAGGAGAAAATCAGCTCCTTTATCGATGCCTATATTCAGTCTGCGGTGGCGGGGTATACGACCGTGAGCTATACGAACAAGCAAATCGATACCCAATTAAAGCATGCGGATTATGTTCTGCTCCCGGTATGGGTGGTTCACTATGACTACAACAAACTGGAGCATACGTTTGCCATGAACGGTCAGACGGGCAAGGTGGTCGGCAAGCCGCCGATCAGCATGGCGAAAGTGACCGCATGGTTTGCAGGCATTTCCGGCCTCTCTTTCCTTTCCTTGAAGCTGGTCTCCTGGATGATGGGGGGAGGATTTTGGTGAACAGGTATAGAGCCATTCTGGCCGTCTTGTTCTTCACCGTCGGATTACTGGCCTTTTCCATGAATAGGACGGCGGTCGAAGCGGCTGCGACGGAAATGAAGCAATTGATACATGACGATGCGGGGCTGTTGGATCGGGAGACGTATGACAGGCTGAATGCGATGGCCAATCAATACGGAGCCGAGAGAGAAACGGACATTATGATTTTTACTTCCAAAAACGCAGAAAATATCGATGTCATGAAATTGATGCAAAACTTTTACGACGAGCATGCACCGGGGTATGATAAGCCTCATGGCAATACGGCCATATTGACGCTGGACATGAAAAACCGGGAGGTTTACTTGGCCGGATTTTATAAAGGGAAGGAGTACCTCGATGACGGCCGGCTGGACAAAATACGCCACAAGATCAGCCCGGCACTAACGAGCGGTGATTACGAGCTTGCTTTCCAAACCTATATTCTTACCGTGCACAAATATATGGGATTCCGCCCGGGGGTGAACCCGGACAATATATTGTTCAATATTTGGTTTCAACTGGCGGTTTCGCTCGGCATCGCGGCGATAATCGTCGGAATGATGGCTTACCGTTCCGGCGGTCGAGTCACGGTAAATCGGCAGACCTACGAGGATGCTAGCACGTCGGGGATACTGGATCATCGGGACCAGTACCTTCGAACATCCGTATCGAAACGGAAGATCGAGAAGAACAGCGGCGGCGGACGTTCGGGCGGAGGCGGAGGCACTACGGGAGGCGGCCATTCGCATAGCGGCAGCAGAGGATCATTTTAACCGAAGGGATGGGTAAGGAATGGTGTTTTTCAGAAACCAATTTGCCAATGTCGTGGAATGGGAAGAGTTTAGAGACGATATGATTTTTTGGAAGTGGAGCAACCGGGAGATCAAGAAAGGAAGCAAATTAATTATCCGTTCCGGCCAAGACGCCATTTTCGTAAATAACGGCAAGATCGAAGGGATTTTCGAGGATGAAGGGGAATACAACATCGATTCTCAGATCATCCCGTTCTTGTCCACGTTAAAAGGGTTCAAGTTCGGTTTCAACAGCGGGATGCGGGTGGAAGTTTTATTCGTCAATACGAAGGAGTTTACGGTCAAGTGGGGGACGCAGAATCCGGTTTTGATCCCGACTCCCCAGCTCCCGGGCGGCATGCCCATTCGCGCCAACGGCACATTCAACTTCAAAGTGAACGATTACGTTACGCTCATCGACAAAATTGCCGGAATGAAGGAAAGCTACCTGGTGGAGGACGTGAAAATCCGGATTACTTCCGTGCTGGATCAGCTGCTGATGAAGTGGATCAGCCGGGAAGGGAAGGACATGTTCAATCTGCAGGCGAATGCTTTCGATATCGCCAAGGGCATTCGTGAAGATCTGGATATGCAAGTGATGGACAACGGTATGACGATTACGGGCTTCCATGTGATGAGCTTCAATTATCCTCAAGAAATTCAAAATATGATTACGAAGACGGCGTCCCATGAAATGATCGGCAATCTGCAAAAGTATCAACAGGTGAGCATGACGGACGGCATCGCATCCGGCAACGTAAAAGGCGGCGGCGCCGCTGCGGACATGGCCGGCATGATGATGGGCATGAACATGGCCAATGAAATGATGAAAAATATGAACCAAAACCAAAAGCCTGCGGCTGAGACCAATTCTACGCCTACTGGGCCTAAAGGGAACCAAAAGCCGAATTTCTGTCCCAACTGCGGCTCGAAAAACGAAGGAGCCAATTTCTGCCCGAATTGCGGCCAGAAGCTGGGCTAGCTGCGCGGATAGACCGCATAGGAACGGACGAGGAAATGATAAACAACCCACAACGCGATTTGCGCTGTGGGTTGTTTGCTTCAACTTTTCCGAGAACAATCGGCGTTCTATTCATCGGGATAAGGTTCTTTTCTATTGGTTCGGTTCAAAAGATAGTCCGTGCTCGTATGATGCAAATCGGCCAACTTAATCAGGATGGCCGTCGGAATATCGACGTCGCCGCGCTCATAGTTGCTGTATATCCGTTAGCTGCATTTCAGATACGCCGCCATCCGGGTTTGAGTCCAATCTTTGTCCTCGCGCAGGTTTCTGATTCTCTGGTACATACTCAACGCCTCAGTCGTCCTCGTCAGCCAGCATTTCGCGGAGAACGCGATAAATTTTCCGCTGCTTGCCCTCCGACTGCTGCAAAATAAGCGTTAAGCTGTCCCATACCCACTGCTTCGAGTACAAAAATTCCTCGTGATCATGTTCCAATAAGGCAAAGATGCTAATTTCCAGCGCTTCCGCTATTTTTGTCAAAGTTTGGACCCGCACATTTTTTTCACCGCGTTCCAGCTGTCCGACGTACGAGCCGGTCGAACCGATCGCTTCTGCCAGCTGCTCCTGAGTCCATTGTTTTGCCGTTCGGTATAATCGAATTTTGGCTCCGATCATTTCTAAAATATTTGCCATTTCTACACCTCATGAACAGTCTAGACGATAACGTAGAATGGATTGGAGTCGCTATAGAGACATATTTATAATTTCTATTGTCGTTTTTAATTTTATTAGGTATAATTTCCCATAAGTCTACAAATTATGCAGGAAGAAAGACTGAGGAAAGGTCTAGGGGGTTGCAAAGATGATGCTTGGACTTGTTCAGGCCATGCCACCGGGGAATCAAGTGGCTTTTATCCTATTGACAATAGTCTATTTTGTATTCCTGTCCTTGTTGGATTGCCAAGAGCGAAAGCGACGGGAAAGAAAGCGCTCTTCATCATGAAAGGTGCATGTTTCTAAGCGGAACGATAGTATCGTTCAGCATCCCTGATTTCGTGGATGTGTACTATAACGCAAATGTAGGCTTCGGAACGGAACGCTTGTTGCGTGAAAGCGGCTATTCCGATATAATGACCGCAGTCATATATGACTGTGGTCATTGTTATAATAGGGGTGAACTCTTTGCTAAGAGAAGTCAGGAAGAAGAAAGTAATGGAAACGATAACGGAAGTGGCATTCGATTTATTCAAGCAAAAGGGATACCAGCATGTAACGGTCGAGGAGATAGCGCTTAGAAGCGGCATCGCCAAAGGAACTTTCTTCAATTATTTTCAGAAAAAAGAGCACCTGTTATTGCACTTGGCGAACTCGTATTCGCAGCTGATGGACCAAGTTGTACAAAGACACCGGGAAGGAACGATCAAGGAGCGGCTGCTGCATATTTTGCGGGATATTTTGTCTATTTATTTGCAGCATTCCGATCTGCTGCGTCTAACGTTAGTGGAAACGATCCGATCGACAATCGAAACGAAAGAAGTATCGACCAACCTTACGATGTTCAGGGAAACATTGCGGACGCTGTTAGAAGAAGCGATACGAAGCGGCGCCCTTCGAAGCCGTTGGGACCCGAACATGAGTGCTTCCGTCATAGTCGGTTTGTTTTTGAATACATTGATACACGGGTCCCCGAGCTTAAACGAAGATGAGCTTTATGAAGCGTTACTCCGGCAATTGGACGTAGTGTGGGAGGGGATCGCCGATGAATAGATTGAAACGTATATGGAAAAGCAAAATCGTGATTGTTCTCGCGTTGCTGATCGTCTTCATTTATTTGAACAACAGCTCTTTGCTCGCAAAGCAACGCGGCGGAGATCCCCTTCTGCTAGCTCATCGGGGACTTGGACAAACGTTCACGATGGAAGGCATCACGAACGACACCTGTACGGCCGAACGGATTTACGAACCGGAGCATCCTTATCTGGAGAATACGATTTCGTCCATGGAAGCGGCGTTTCAAGCAGGAGCGGACGTTGTGGAGTTCGATGTACATATTACGAAGGACGATCAATTTGCGGTGTTCCACGATTGGACGTTGGACTGCCGGACGAACGGAATAGGCACGACCAGGGACTACACGATAGCCGAGCTGAAAAAGCTCGATATCGGATACGGATATACGGCCGATCAGGGGCGGACGTTTCCGTTCCGCGGCAAAGGCATTAATTTGATGCCGTCATTAACCGAAGTTTTGGCCCATTTCCCCGACAAAGCTTTTCTAATCGATATTAAAAGCAGCGATCCATATGAGGGACAACTGCTCGCTCAATACTTGTCCGCGCTGCCGGCACAACAGCAAAGCCTGTTGGCCGCCTATGGGGGAGACGAGCCGATCGCCGCTCTGAAGGAAAGGATGCCAGACTTTCGAGTGATGTCGAAGGCGACAATGAAAAGCTGTTTAGTGCCTTATCTAGCAATAGGGTGGACCGGATATATGCCCTCGGCATGCAATGATACGGAATTGCACATTCCCGAGAAGGTTGCGCCCTGGCTGTGGGGATGGCCCAATCGTTTTCTGAATCGGATGGATAATAGAGATACCCGCGTGATTGTTGTCGGTGGAGACGGCAGAGATTTTTCTAGCGGGTTGGATACTCCGGAGGACGTTGATCGTCTGCCTGCGAATTATAGCGGCGGTATATGGACGAATCGGATTGATCGGATTGGGGGGCTTTATGAGTGAGGGGGATTATTCAGCAACAGCCAGAAAGCATATCCTCCGGTATTGCAGCCGTACCTGGAGGATATAGAGAGGAAGTCGATGGAGGTCCGCATGGATAAGCCACATGGCGTATGCTTGCCATGACCCGCTACACGGACTGCTGCTGAAGCAGATGGTGGTAAATACCCTTCTGCCGAAAAAGCTGCTCATGCGTGCCGCTTTCGACCACTGCGCCTTGATCCAGCACCACTATCAGGTCCGCATGGCGGATTGTGCTCAGCCGGTGGGCGATAATGAGTGTCGTCCGGCCCTGCAGCATCTCGTCCATGTTCTGCTGGATCATCCTCTCCGATTCCGTATCGAGGGCGCTTGTAGCCTCATCGAACAGGAGGATTCGCGGATTGTGGACGAGTGCGCGAGCAATGACGATCCGCTGGCGTTGTCCGCCGGACAGCCGAATGCCGCCTTCGCCGATCATCGTACCGTAGCCGAGCGGCAGTGCTTCGATAAATTCATGGGCACCGGCAAGCCGGGCTGCCCGCTCTATCTCCCCGACGGCGACGTTCTCGCCGCTCAAGGCGATATTTTCCCGCACCGAGCCGCGGAACAGCATCGTTTCCTGTTGTACGACGCCGACCTGCTTGCGTATGGAGGCGGCATGCACCTCGCGCAGCGGGTAACCGTCGATATAGATGGCTCCGCCCGACGGCTCCAGAAGCTTCAGCAGCAAATTGGCGATTGTCGATTTCCCCGAGCCGCTCCGCCCCACAAGCGCGACCGTTTGACCGGGCTTAAGCTCCAGATCGAGATTTTGCAGGATCATTTTCCCGCCGCGGTAGTACTGGAACGATACTTTCTCGAAGCGGATATGGCCTTGAACGGACGGAAGCATTCGCATTTTGTCCGGCTGGGGATGCTCCGGTGTCGATTCGTACACGTCGTTCAGCCGTTCCATCGAGATGCGAGCTTCCGATAGCTCGCCGCTCCGTTGCGAGATCATTTCCAGAGCGAACATAAACGAAGTGAACAGCACGGTGTACGCAACGAGCCCGCCTACGCTAAGCTGACCGTCCAGGACGAATCTTGAGCCGAAATAAAGCAGGGCCGCATGGCTTAAAGAGCGCAAGCCCGATGTGGCAGCCTTGGCGGTTGCCTCCAGCTTGTTGCCCTCCAGCCGCAGCGCGAACAACCGGCCCAGCTTGCTCATCAGCTTGCCGCGGATCGTACGTTCCATGGATAACCCTTTGACGGTAGCGATCGCATGCACAGCCTCCACAATTTGCGTCTGGGATTCCCCTTCGGCAATGAGCTGTCTGCGGAGATTGCGGCGCATTTTTGGCAAAATGTAAGCATAGAGGCTGATATACAGAGGCATGAGCGCGAACGAGATGGCCGCCAGACCGATATGGTAATACGCCATCAGACCTCCATACACGAGCAGGGTCAGCACATCGAGCAGCAGCTCGATGGCGTGGTCGGTCATCAGTCTGCGAATCTTCTCGTTCTCGTACACCCGTGTCAAAATGTCTCCCGACGTTCGTTTCGTAAAATACGAATAAGGGAGACGAAACAGCTGACGGTAGAAGCTGTCCAGCATCGAACGATCGATTGCATAGGCAAGCCGTCCGATCAGCGTCTGGCGAATGGCGATGCTGACGGTATTGAAGCAGACAAGCGCAAGCATGGCGGCCATAATCATGTGGAGCAGCGGCCAATTCGCCGCGTCCAATACCCGGTCAAATATTTGCTGCGTCATAACCGGAAAGATGAGGAAAATCAGCTCGATCGTGACGGATAGCCCCAATGCCGACATGAGCAGCTTCTTCGAAGGGCGAACATAATCGAGATAACGTCTCCACAACATCTCCTTGTCGTCCAAAGGAACGAGCGGACCGGCCGGCTGCATAGTAATGACATAACCGGTCCAATGTTTGTTGAAAGTGTCCGGCGACACGGTGTCGATATACCCGAGAGCCGGGTCTGCAACAACCAGACCGTTCTCGCCGACCTCATACACGACAACGTAATGGTTGCCGTTCCAATGAGCGATGAAAGGAGTCGACAGCTCTTTCAGGAGGCTGCCCGCCGTATTCAGGCCTTTGGCCGCGAAACCGAGCGATTCGAGGGTTTCGATCAATCCGAGCATCGAAGTTCCTTCGGCTCCCAGGTTGCAGCGCTCGCGCATCCGGTTGACGCTGGCGTTCAATCCGAAATATCGGGAGATCATGGTTAAGCACGTGGGCCCGCAGTCCATCTCGCTCTGCTGCATGAGAACGGGGAATCGGCGTCGCCGCCTCCAGGTCTTCCACGGTTTGTTGACAAGTATGGCGGTCGGCTCCGATTTTAGGGGCGCATCGACATCGTTCGGGAGCGCAGCTGTCGGCTCAGCCTCCTCGGGGGTCTCGACCATAATCATCGCATTGACCGTATAGTGAGAGGAGATACGTCGGATCGACTCCAGAATGACAGGGTGTTTCCGGATCAGCTCGTCGAAATCCGTCTTCGACAGACGGAAGGCGGTCACCGGCTCGGAGGCCCGAATCGTCGCTTTGCGCGGTTCTCCCGTCAACAACGCCAGCTCTCCAAAAAAATCACCCGGATACAGCCGGTTGACTTTCGCAGCGTCCGGTCCTATCTCAACAAGCGCCGAGCCTGCCTTCAATATATAAAAGGCGTCGCCGACCTCCCCCTCGCGTACGAGGCAGACGCCGGGCTCGTACGTACGGACTTCCAGCCGGTCGAGCAGCGAACGAAGCGCAGCATGATCGACATGGGTAAGCACGGTGTTGTTCTTCAGAAACGTGCGGATAATATCGGAGGAAATATATTGCCTGAAGTAGTTGTCGATGGCAGGGTTCTGGGCGACCATATTTTGAAATTGGGGGCGGCCGAGCCGCAGTACTTCCAGCGAGGCGGAGGCGCGGACCGTAATGGGCGGAGCCGCCTCTCCGTCCAGCAGGCCGTGTTCGCCGAAATGCTCTCCCGGTTGCAGCAAGCCAAGATTCGTTTCCTTGCCTGCGGTGTTCATTCCAATTTTTCTGGCTTTGCCGGACACTATGATATAGAAGGAATCCGTCGAACGATCCCGGTCGACGATCGTTTGCCCCATTGTAAACGTTTCAGGTTGAAACTGTCCGGCCAGCAGTTGCTTCTCGTCGGTCGTAAAAACATCGAACAGCGGAATTTGATGCAGAAAACGTAGGCAGTATTCGTTCACAAGCTTCATCCCTCACCTATGCTCCATAGATCTTCATGAATGTCGAGCGTGCGCCGATAAGCTTCCAGCTCGTATTGAAAAAGCTTTTCCCGTATGCTTGCCCCGACTGCCTCGTTCAGTTCCGCCGGATACAGCCCCTCTACCAAAATGAGGCTGTAATCTCGTCTCCGCTCGAACGGACCAAGCACTGTTCCTTCGGTTGCGTTAAATACGGCCGCCGCGATTTCCGGCTCCAGATCCGTCCGGCTTATAGGTCCGACGTACCCTCCAGATTTGGCTGTTGCCGCATCCGACGAATATTCGCGCGCCAGCGCGTGAAAGTCGGAGCCCTCCTCCAACCGAAATAGCAGCTCCTGAGCAGCCCCGTATTCGCCCATTACGATTGTCGATATTTCGGCACGGTCATACTCGTGCGCAAATTCAAGGAAGTGCCGCCTAATTTCATCTGCGGATACGACGTGTCGGGCCAAAGCTTCCCGCAGCACTTGCGGTCTCAGCAGATCGACGAGGTCGTTCAGCGCCATTCCCCGGCTCTCCAGCCACTCGGCTGCCTGCGCGGCGGTGAATAACCCGTTCTCACGGCGAAAACGGGTGACTACCGATTGCAATTCGGCGGTGTCGGCGGCGAGTCCGAGTGTCTCGGCCCAACATTCGGTCGTCAGATCGTCCTTGCAACGGCTCATTGCCGCCGAAGAGGCGTCTACCCGCAGCCTTTGAAGCAGCTGCTTCAAGGTCATTGTTTTATGATCGATACGGAATGCAATTACGGTTGCTGTATCCAAGATTCAATCCCCGCGTTTCGTTGGCTCATGTAATGTATTCTAGCACGCAGAGCGGATTTTTCGCGATTCATTTATTTTTCTGGACTTAAACGAAACTTAAACGGATTGCTTTATAATAATCGCATTATGGAGAGGGAGGTATTGTTAATGGCTGAAAAAAATGAGAAGCAACCGAACGAGGCAAAGTCCGTCGAGCTTGCGGACTTGTCTCAGGAACTGTCCGAAGAGCAAATGCAGAACGTTCAAGGCGGGGATTTGAAAGTAAGCTCCAAGCCTATTATTATCAAGAAGCCCATTCGGCCCTAAAACCGTAAAAACCGCCAAGAAGCCCCAAGCCGCATGATGCGCTTGGGGCTCTTATTCATTTCAATTTCCCGTCGCCGAATTTGTAGCCGAAACCGCGGATTGTCACGATATATTTCGGGTTTGCCGGGTCTTGTTCGATTTTTTTGCGAAGATTGTGGATATGGACCATGACCGTCCGCTCGTCGCTAACCCCGTTCAAGCTCCAGATCCTTTCGTAAAGCTGGCCTACGCTAAACACTTGCTTGGGATGATCCAAGAGATGAATCAGCAGCTGAAGCTCTTTGGCCGGCAAGGCGATCGGCTTGTTGTCCACCGACACCTCCAGCCGCTTCTTGTGGACGGTAAGCCACCCATCCCTCCAAATGTCGGCGCTGCCGATATCCGTTCTCTCTCTTGCCGAACGATGGCGGCGCAGCCCCGCCTGTACGCGCGCCACGAGCACCTCCGGCTCGAACGGCTTCGTCACGTAATCGTCTCCGCCGATGTTCAATCCGGCCACGATATCTTGGGGCCCCTTCTTGCTCGTCAAGAAAATAATCGGAATGTCCGTTTGGCTGCGGATCGTTTGCACCAGCTTCATTCCGTCCATGCCGGGCAGCATAATGTCCGAAATCAGCAAATCGTAGGCCGAGCGTTGAAACAGGTTCAGCCCTTGCTCCGCATTCGTTGCAATGTCGACGCGGAATCCTTCCTTCCGTAAATAGATGGCGACAAGGTCGCATATATCGGGATCGTCTTCAATCAGCAGAATGGTCGTGTTCATCTTCTCCTCCTTCGGCATGACGGTCGGTATCGGCCCGGGAATCCCCGATTTTTGCGGGGAGCGTAATATGGAAGTCGCTTCCTTCGCCCATCTTGCTGCTTACGCCGATTTTGCCTTGATGGCGTGCGGCGATTTCCGTGCATATTGCCAACCCGAGACCGCTTCCGGTATTGGCTTGCAGCGGAATTCGGTAGCGGCGTTTGAAGATGTGAGGCAGCTCGGATTCCGGTATGCCGGTGCCGGAATCGGTTACATGGATGACAACAGGCCCGTTATTCGAATGTTCGGCCGGCCGGAATTCGATCCATATCCGTACGACGCCTTCGCCGGGGGTGTATTTCACGGCGTTGGAAATCAAGTTGGCAAATACGCGCTCGAACCGGAACCGATCCAATGCTACGAGAAGCTCCTTGCCAGGGGGCAGCGCAAAATGCGGCTCCTCCCATAACAAAGCGATCCCCTGCGCATTCACCTCGGCGGCGTACCTATGACTCAATTTACGCAAGAAGGGGAGTATCGGCACTTCGACAAACTGAAACTGAATTTCACCCGTCTTCAGTTGGCTTAACTCGACGACGTTGTCGATCAGTTTTTCCAGCATCAGACTGCGCTCGTAGATGCGACCGGCATAAATCGGCGCTTCCTCCTCCGAAATGACCGCCGTCTTAATCGCCTTGGAAAAGCCTTTTATAGCTGTAATCGGGGTCGACAAGTCATGATACGCTTCCGCCAGCAGCGTGCTGCGTACATGCTCGATCCGGCTCAACTCTTGATTTCCCCGCTCCAGCCGCACATTCAACGCTTGCAGGGAGGAGGTTCGCTGCCGGATCGTCTCTTCTTGCGATTCGATTACTTTGTTCAGCTCGATCGACAGCATTTCCGATTGGGTAATGGCTCTCGTGAACAAGAGCGATAAGTTCAACAGCTGAGTCAGCAGAAAAAACAGCAGCCCGAACGAAACAAGTCCGCCGAACGGAACGAAGCCGGTATAGTACAGAATTTCGTGGATCACGGTGACAAAGAAACCGAGAAAGCCGATCATGTTCGTTCGCGATCCCGTTCTCTGGCGAAGCGCGGCGCGAATGTAGATGTACGTGACATATAGAAATACGGGCAGTAGCAGCGCGATGATGTACGGTACCATGAGTTGCGTATACACTTTGGCTGGCGTAGCGAGCACAAAGGCCCCAAACCCAGCCAAAGAGGCGACAAATAGAGGGAATATGCGCACAATCGCATCCTGCGGGTACTGCTTATTCACAAAGGCGGCCAAGCTGAGAATCGTGGCGATCTCCGATAAGTACTCCAGTTTGACTCCCCATTCCCACGACAGCCCCGGGAACAGTACATAGACGAACGATTCTCCCAGCAGAGAAGACCTGATGCAGATGGCCAGGCATATAAGGCCGAACCATAGGGCGGCACGCTCCTGCTTGCGGAAGAAGTAGAGGAAGAAGGAAAAGACGGTCATGAGGAGCAAGCAGCCGGTCAATAAAGTCCAGACCATGACCCGGTTTCGGTGCAGCGAAGCGATCTCCTCCGCATCCCCCAACTCGAGGCTCTCCCAAATGCCTCCCGTGCGCTGAGCAAAATTGGAAACCTGGATCACTACTTCGTTGTCGCCCGGATGCGGCTGAAAAAAATATACTTTCGGATAGCTTCTCGGAACCATACGCGTGGCGTCCGTGCCGACGGTTCCATTTCCGTTCATCGGTTCGCCGTTGATCCAGAACCGGTAGGCACTGGCCACATTATTGACATACAGACCGAGCGGCTGTCCGGCCACCTCGCCGGATATTATGAATTTCATCCGATAGGTGGCATATCCTTCATTAGTCAATGCCTGTCCGTTGATCGCGTAAGATTTCCACTGAGCCGGAATGGAAACGGTCAATGAACTCCCGGGCGAGCCGTCGGCGAAATCGTCGGGTTCGAGCAGTCGATTCCAGTACAGCTCCCAAGGTCCGTCCAGGGAAACGATCCCGTCTCCCCAGGGGTGCCATTGCTGCAAGTCCCTTTTATCCGACGCCGCATTCCATTCGAGAAATGTTGCCCAGGCCGATGAAGGCGCGCTGCACCAAACTATCAATCCGATCAACAAGCTAGCAGCGAATCTCATCATGCCACTCTCCAGATATGTACTATTTGGGCGCTTCAAGCGTAGATTTGTCGGTTCGCTCCGCATTGGAATTTCATTTCCAAGGCGCAACTGCTACTGGTGTGCTGATTTTGTCGTAAGAGACTCCGCAAGGTGTATTATCGGAAAAAATGGGGTGGAATTTGAGAGGGAGTTTGGGGACGATGTTCGTATACTACCCGGCATGTTTCCGTCCTGCTGACAATCGAATGGTTGAACCCATTGCGCTGACGCCTTTTCCACTCTGTATTCGGGTACTTCCCGACGATGCCAGGACAATATCACATGCAATGTACAAGTTTAATATGCTCTTGGTGTCTATTTGAAGAAAGCGAACTATGCCGGGGAGCCAACAACAAGCAAACGTCTAGAAAAAGCCCGCGTACTGCCCTATTAAAAATTCGGAAAACGGTAGAAGGACCCGTATGAATTGTGTAGGGGTCCTTCTTTATTTTTCTTCGCATCCGACTTTCAAATACATAGAGAACGGGGTCCAAACCTTACAATTCGGACCCGAAGGATATACGCCGCAGGGGATTGCGCTACGCATGGCGGCAAGGTACGGCCGATCGCCGGAGCGTTCGTCGATGCCGTGCTGGCGGTGAACCGCGCCAAACGCTACATGGACCCGTCCGCTCCGGGAATGGCCTACATGTCTTCCCATAACGACAAGTTCAAGGAAATGAACAAGCGGTACGGTTGGTCCGGCAGCAGACTTCAATGAACAGGTGAAGCTCGCACTGGAACCAATGCAATCGCAACTCTATCATTTTAATAAGATAAGATCCCCCGATGCATCCAGCTTCGAGGGGATCTTCGTAAGCCGTCTATCTACGTATTTTGAAGACTTTCCAGCGATTACAAAAAGCCTGCTGCCGGATATGGCCCGACAGTAGGCTCTACTCGTTGTAAGGACAAGCGAATACGACTAGTTCGCCACGGGCACAAGACGAAATTCTTCCGCCGTATACAGCCCGTGCGGAGCGTACCACCCTCCGTTTCGACTCCCGGAGTTCGGCTGCGGCCGGTGCGCTCTTATGCGGCCTCTCCTTCCGAGCGAAGACAAAGTATGGATCAGCGTACCTTTGGCGGGCTGTTTTATTTACTATGCGATGAAGTAGGAACGCTGGATTGGGCTGTTGCCTTGCAGCAATTAGTCGATTTGTTAAACGAGATCGCCACAAAAGCCGGTAAGAAGATTTCCGGTTTGATTCAGCGTCAACTCCGGCAATGGATTACGGGTCTGCCCAATTACATCAAGGCTTATTTGCCGATTTCAGTCTGCGCAAGTTGAGTAATGAACAATTATATCGAAGTAAATGGGCCTGTTATGGGCACCACGGGCAACATCGCGCTTATTGAGACCAATAATCAAGCTGTCTTTCAGGCGGCAATCGCCGCCTCCACGGTTTTGAATGTCTTGGGGCGTAAAGACGGTCCTGCTATGCTTTCCAGTCATCATTTGAGTAAAAGCGTCTGTGCGAATCATTGTTCGGTCGGGGGGATAAATCTTACAATAATTGCATAACACCACGCGACAGGAGGAGTACGAAGCAGTTCCCAAGATGGAAATGCGATCGACAGCGGGGCAGTCGTTAGATTGCTGCAAGCGAACAAGCCGTAATCCAGCTTATGACGAATGGGAGACGATAGCCTTGATGAAGAAACTCCACCTGATCAGCAACGCCCATCTCGATCCGGTCTGGCTATGGGAGTGGGAGGAAGGCGCAGCCGAAGCAATATCCACCTTTCGGGTCGCAGCCGATTTTTGCGAGCAATATGACGGCTATGTGTTCAATCATAATGAAGTCATTTTGTACGAATGGGTCGAGCAATACGAACCGCAGCTGTTCGAGAGAATACGGAGGCTCGTGAAAGAGGGCAAATGGCATATTATGGGCGGATGGTATTTGCAGCCGGACTGCAACATGCCGAGCGGAGAATCGTTCGTCAGACAAATCATGTCCGGACGGCGCTATTTTGCGGAAAAGTTCGGCGTCGCGCCGACGACGGCAATCAATTTCGACCCTGCAGAAGAATTCCGCTGGATTGGCTATGACGGCTCCGCGATTACCGGTCATCGGGCTTTCGGCCATTATTCATCCTCGCGCGGGGGGGCGGCGAAAAAAGCGAAGGATTGGCTGAATTCCCATCCCGAGCGAACAGAAGGGCTGCTGCTCTGGGGGATCGGCAATCATGGCGGCGGACCGTCGAGAATCGACATGGACATGCTGGCCGAGCTGACCGCCGAGACAAAGGACGTCCGGATTGTCCATTCGACTCCGGAAGCGTATTTCCGCGAGGTGCATGGACAGCGAGCCGAGCTTCCCGAGTATCGGGGCGATCTGAACTTGTGGGCGCCGGGCTGCTATACGTCGCAGATCCGCATCAAGCAGCGTCATCGGCTGCTCGAGAATGAGCTGTTTATGGCGGAGAAAATATGGTCGCACGTATCGGTACTAAGCGGACTTCCTTATCCGAAGCGCGAACTTGACGAAGCACAGCGCGACTTGATGATGAGCGAGTTTCACGACATTTTGCCGGGATCATCGATCCAGGCGGTGGAGGAAACGTCGCTCCGCTTGCTCGATCACGGACTTGAGACGATGTCTAGGATCAAGGCCCGCGGTTTCTTCGCTTTGGCGCGAGGAGAACGCAAGCCGGCAGGCGCCGAAATCCCGGTTTTCATTTACAATCCCCATCCGTACCCGGTGAGTGGCGTATTCGAATGCGAGTTTCAGCTTCCGGACCCAAATTACGAGGATGGCACCTATACGAAAATGGACGTGGCCAGGGAGGGCGAGTACGTACCCAGCCAGTTGGAGAAAGAAGCAAGCAACCTGAACCTGGATTGGCGCAAGCGGATCATCATCGCCGCGGAACTGAATCCGCAATCGATGAACCGGTTTGACTGTATTCCAGAGAAAATCAAGGCAGAGAAACCGATCCCGGCGATGGTAGTGGACGGAGACATACTCCGTTTTGCGAACGGTCTGTTATCCGCCGAGATCAACCGGACTACCGGCTTGCTCGACCGTTACGCGATTAATGGAGTCGATTACTTGCGAGCCGGCGCCTTCCAGCCGCTCGTCATACGCGACAATGCGGACCCTTGGGGGAGCAAGGTGAGTGAGTTTCGCGACGTTATCGGGGAGTTCCGGCTGCTTGATCCCGCGCGAGCCGCCAGGCTGTCGGGTGTCAAGGAACCGGGCGCGCTGGAGAACGTACGGGTGATCGAGGACGGCTGCGTGCGGGCGGTCGTGGAGGCCTTTTTCGGCTACGGCGATTCCTTCATCTGCTTTACTTACAAGCTTCCGAAGCGGGGCACGGAAATCGAAATCGATCTGCGCGTGTTCTGGCTGGAAAAGGATACGATGTTGAAGCTTTCGCTTCCGACACTTGCCGGAGCGGGCAGCCGCTACCTCGGTCAGGTTGCGTACGGGACGGCGGAGCTGCCCGTTGCCGGTCGCGAGACCGTAGCCCAGCAGTGGGTAGCTGCGGTGGACGGCGATACGGACCGGGTTGTAACGGTCATTAACGAGGGCACGTACGGCTCCGATTACAAGTATGGCGAGATCCGGATGTCGCTGCTGCGCTCTCCGGCCTACTCGGCGCTGCCGATCGGCAAAAGACCCCTAATCGTGAGCGATCGTTTCGTCCCGCGCAGCGATCAAGGGGAACGGAGCTTCCGTTTCTGGCTAAATGCGGGCAGCGGCGTAGACCGGTTGCCGAACATCGGCCGCGAAGCGCAGGCGAAGAACGAGAAACCTTTCGCGCTGTCTTTTTTCCCTTCCGGTGACGGAGAGGAGCTTAAACCGCTGCTCTTGGTCGGCGACCCGGCAGTGCTCCTAACCGCATGCAAGCAGGCGGAGAGCGGGGAAGGGTGGATTTTTCGGCTGTTCGAGCCGACGGGTTGTTCCCGTGCGTTCGAAGTCGAGCTGCCCGCATTCGGCGTCAAGGAGCGCATCGCGTTGCAGCCGTTCGAAATCAAGACGCTCAAATGGTCGAAGAAAGACGGCCTGCGGGAGACAGGACTGCTGGAGCAGGACAACGACGCGGGGGAGGAATAACGATGCAAGCGGTTTATATCAAGGCGCCGTTCGAAGTGGGCATTTGCGAGGTACCTCTTATGGAGGTCGAGCCTGCTGCGGATCGCCAGACTGATGGGGGCGCGTCGACAAAGCCCAGGCTTGGAGAGATGACCGTCATGGGTTCGATCTCGAACTATTGCGGAAGGAGCTGGGCGTCATGGTTGTATGCTTTTTGAAATGGGCATGGAAATTTTCAGCGAACGGATAACCGACGTTTGTCGCGATGTCTTTAACGGATAGTTCCGTGTTTTTTAACAAGTCCATGGCTACCTTCATTCGGGTACTTAACAGCTTGTGCCGGAACGACATGCCGTACAGGTCGTGCAGGATACGGTTGAGCTGGCGCTGGCTGACATACAGCCGGCGGGCCAGATCGTTTTCCCTCAAAGGGCGGCTGAAATGCTCCGAGAAAAAACATTCGATAATGCCGAGCCTGCTGTCGGCAGTCGGTTGGAGCGACAATCCGCGGCGAGGTGCGGACTGGATTCGGGGCGACGAGCGTATGACTACCAGAATAAGCTGGGCGAACAGGCTTTGCAGCTTGGCGAAATAGCCAATGGGCCGGCAGTGGAACTCTTGCTTGGCCATGTCAAGTAATGCGTCCGTTTCCCGATTACCGTCAGCTATGAAGAACGGGACATTCGCCAACGCATAGAGTAGTTCGTTTGTCTCTCCGGCCGGATAATCGGGCTTGGGGAGAGATAAGACGTCGTAGCGGAAAGTAAAGCAGGATTTATGAACATCCTCCCCCGGCTCCGTCCGTTTCTGGGAATGATAAAGTCCCGGAGGAATGACGCAGAAGCTTCCGGCCCGTATGGCGTGATCGCCATATTCCGTGCACAGCACGACCGTTCCTTTGTGCACAAACTGAACTTCGTATGAGGCGTGGTTATGGTTCAGTACCGGAACATCGCTGTTCGTGTTAAAAAATCCGGAGTCGAGAAACACGTGAAGCCGGATCGTACCCAGTTCTACTTTGAGTTCGAATTGTTCCGGGAAAAACAGGCTGCCCCCATGTTCGTCAGGCGCATGGAAGTTCATTCAATCAACCCCTGGACCGTACACCCGTTTTGGACTTGCCCAAATCTTATCATCTTTCTCTATGGGCGTAAAGGCGGTCCGGCTATGCTTTTCGGTCATCATTTAAGTAAAAGCGTCTGTGCGGATCATTGTTCGGTCGGGATGAGATATCTTACAATGGCTACATACACCACGGCCAAGGAAACAAGAGAAATGAGAAGCATGGAACAAGTTACCCAAGAAGACAAGGGGGCAGCGATGAACACATCAAGCAAGTTACAGTACGAGGCAAGCCCAAGAGGCAAGCCGTCGGTCACAATCGGATCGCGCGTCGAAATGTTTATCGACGATTGGCTGATCGAGAGCATGAATGGAGCTCAGTTGAAGCTGAATCAGCCGGAGAGGAAGGAAATCGTGCTTGTACTCGATCAACCGTGGGAAGGTCCGCTCGGTACTTATTTTACGGTGCTGCAGGACGGGGCCAAAATCCGCTTGTACTATCGCGGGTACATCCCGCCGGGAGCCGCAGACGTTACCGATGATCAGCGGGTCTGCTACGCCGAAAGCGAAGACGGCATTCATTTCGTACGTCCGGAGCTGGGGTTATGCGAATTTGAAGGCTCGAGCCGCAACAACATCCTGTTCGCGGGGGCGCTCGCCCACAATTTCACCCCGTTCCTCGATCGCTCGCCCCATGCGAAAGGCGGCGAAATCTACAAAGGTGTCGGCGGTACGGGCACGGCAGATCCGAGCCGGAACGACGGTACGCTGTATGGGTTGACCTCGCCTGACGGCATCCATTGGCAGCAGATGAAAGCTCCGCTGAACATGCCGAGCGGCGGATTCGATTCGCAAAATGTCGTGTTCTGGGATGCGGCAGCTGGCGTTTACCGCTGCTATAACCGTTACTTCGACAGCGGCAAGTATCGCGCGGTCCAGAGCTGCTCGTCGGATAATTTTACCGACTGGAGCGATCAACAGCCGAACCGGTATGCCGAGGGCGTTCCGATGGAGCAGTTTTATACGAACGCGACTATTCCTTGTCCTGGCGCAGAGCACCTTTACTTGGCTTTTCCGAAGCGATTTGTCCCGGAACGGAAAAAAATCGCGGAGCATCCGTTCGGCGGCGTCAGCGATACCTGCTTCATGACAAGCCGGGACGGCGTACACTGGAACCGCACGTTTATGGAAGCTTGGCTTCGGCCCGGAAGAGACGATCGCAACTGGACCGAAAGAAGCAATATGGTAGCGTACGGATGCATCGAGACAACTCCTGAAGAGTTTTCATTCTACGTCAGCGAACATTACAGGTGGGATGACAACCGATTGCGTCGACTGGCTGTACGCAAGCACGGATTCGCCTCCGTATCGGCCGGGTATGAGTCGGGTGAAATGACGACCCGCCCCATCGTGCTGGAAGGAGATCGGCTGCTGCTGAATTACTCGACTTCCGCTGCCGGATCGATACGGGTGGAAGTGCAGGATGAATTCGGACAGCCGATCGAAGGGCTGGCGCTGAGCGATATGGAAGCGCTTTATGGAGACAATTTGGCGGAAGTCGTACAATGGCGAACGACTGCCGATCTATCCGCTTGGCGGGGGCAAACCGTTCGTTTTCGCTTCGTGCTTCAAGATGCTGACCTGTTCGCCATTCGGATTGCGAGCGTTTCTTAACAATCGGTGCGGACGAGAGAACGGGGTGATGCCTATACAGCCGATTGCGGATCAGGAAACAGGAACAAAGTGAGCAGGATTGGTTCGGACAATGGAAATTTTAAACAAGGGGGATGTTTTCTATGAGGAAAAGCTGCCAGATGTTCATTTCGTTATCGGCGATTGCCCTTCTCTCGGCATGCGGCAACGGGGGCGCCAAATCGGAAGGGGCCGTCAAGGATACCGGCAAAGTATCGCAGGAACCGGTTGAGGTTGTTATTTATACGATGGTCGGCGATACGGAAGATTACTTTAACCAGCGGTTCGGCGATGCCATCCGCAAAAAATTTCCGAATTACGCGATCAAGTATATTACCGACACAACGGGGAGCCTCGATGAGAGGTTGACCAGACTGGGCACGAACGGTACGCAGGTGGATCTCGTTTTTTCCACGACCGGCTGGCTCGAGAAGCAGCTGTTTCAATACGGCTACGCCTACGATATGACCGAACTGATCAAGAAGAACAAAGTCGACCTGAGCCAGTTCAATCCTTCCTTCAGCGACATATTGGGCAAATCGTTCGGGGGAGGCATTTACTATTTCCCCGTGCAAGCTGACATACCGCTTCTCTTTTACAATAAAGCGCTCTTTGATAAATTCGGCGTCCCTTACTTGAAAGACGGGATGACATCGGAAGAAGTATATGCGGTATCCCGCCGATTGACGCGCAATGAGGGAGGCGTGCAGTATTCGGGATATATTCCTTCATTGAACTACTTGTTCCGGACAAATCCCGTTTCGATTCCGCTTTTGAAGCCAGGCACAACGACCCCAACGATCAACTCGGACGATAAATGGAAAACCTTTTTCCAGAAATACATTGCCGATGCGGCAAACTCGGCCGAGCCCGGATATTTTAAAGGAAAAAGCGATTTTAACGAATTCAAAGACGGACGCAGCGCAATGGCAACGCTCATTACAGCTAACATGATCAGCTCCAAGGCGATGCTGGAAACGATGAACTTCGATCTCGTTTCTTTGCCGACATTGAAGGAGTATCCCGGTATTGGTCCTCAGCCGCTAACCGTGGGGATGGCTGTTACGAAGATGGCCAAAAACAAAGATGCCGCCATGGAAGTGTTGAAATATATCGTCTCCAACGAAGTTCAGAGCGAACTGGCGAAGAAGGGGATCGCTCCTGTAGTGAAAAACATAGAGGTGCAGAAGCTGCTCGGGACCGAAAATTTCTTCAAGACTAAAAACTGGAACGCGGTGTTCTACAACAAGTGGGCGAACTTTACGTATACCGGCGCTATGGCCGTCGATTTGAATACGATCTATACGAAATACGGAAACGAGGTGCTGCTGGGCACTTTGGACATCAACACGGTATTGCGTAAGGCCGAAGAAGAAGCTCTGAAAAAAGTCGAGGAGCTCAAAAAATTGATTGTGGTGCCCAACGCCTATTAGCAGTAGTACGGACGGCCCGTCATGAGCGCATTTACCGCATGGAAAATCAAGGAGGCTGTAAAAAAGGGATGAACCAGAATTGGACCTTTAACGAGTTCGATCAAAAGGCGGCGAATGAACTTCCAGCTTGGCTGCCAGACAAAATATTTGACATTCATGCGCATATTTACCGTCTTGCCGATCTCCATGCGACAGGACCAAATTTATGGACGGAGGGCCCGGAAGAGACGTCGATCCGGAGCTGGAAGCAGCATTTGTCCGCATATATGGGAGAGCATCGTTTGCAGGGCGGGCTTTTTTTCCCGGTCCCGATGATCGGCTCGGACGAGCGCAGGCAAAACGATTATGTGATAGAGCAATTGGAGCGGGAGCCGTCTAGCAGAGGCTTGGTCCTCGTGAAGCCGGAAGATCCGGAGGAGTACCTCGTTCCTTATTTCGATCATCCGCAAATTGCCGGAATTAAAATTTATCATTTGTACAGCAAAGAAAAGCCTACGTGGCAATCATCGATTAAAGGGTTTTGTCCGGAGTGGATATGGGAAATAGCCGATGAACGCGGCTTGGTCATTATGCTGCACATGGTGCGGGATAAAGCCGTTGCCGATCCGGACAACGTAGAGGAAATCCGCGATTTGTGCAAGCGATATCCCCGTGCCAAGCTCGTGCTTGCCCATGCCGCGAGATGCTTTCATGCTCCCAATGCCGAGAAGGGGATCGGCAAGCTGAGAGGATTGGATAACGTATGGTTCGACACATCGGCCATCTGCGAACCGGAAGCGTTGAAGGTCATTCTTCAACAGTTCGGTCCCCGCAGACTGATGTGGGGAAGCGACTTTCCGGTGTCGGAGATGCGCGGCAAAGCGGTTACGGTCGGAGACGGTTTCATATGGTTGGAACCGGGGCTGTGCGATTGGGACAAAACGGCCCATTTGGGTCATCCGGTTCTCGTCGGCATCGAATCGCTGCGGGCGCTGCGGCGCGCTGCCGACGATTTCGGATTAAATGAGGAAGACTTGAACGATATATTTTACAACAACGCCGCCGGTCTGCTCGGGTTGGAGCAACCAGCCGCAGATCGAACGCAGCAGCTATACCGTCATGCGAAGAAGCGCATACCCGGTGGGGTGCAATTGCTGAGCAAACGGCCGGAAAATATGGCTCCCGACAAATGGCCGGCTTATTTCCGGGAAGCGAGAGGCTGTGAAGTATGGGATCTGGACGGAAAGCATTATTACGATATGTCCACGAACGCCGTCGGGTCCTGCCTGCTGGGCTATCGCGACGATGATGTGACCAAGGCGGTCATACGCAGGGTAAATCTCGGAAGCATGTGCTCGTTGAACGCTCCGGAAGAAGTGGAGCTTTCGGACATGCTCTGCGCCATTCACCCTTGGGCCGAACAAGTCCGGCTTACGAGGGGCGGCGGGGATTCGTGCGCGGTTGCCGTCCGAATTGCGCGTGCGACAACGGATCGTTCCATCGTAGCCATATGCGGATATCACGGATGGCACGACTGGTATTTGGCGGCAAATTTAGGCGAGAGCGATGCTTTGCGCGGGCATTTGCTTTCCGGTTTGAATCCGCTCGGCGTGCCCCGTGAATTGCGCGGAACGACGGTAGCTTTCCCTTATAACGATCGCGCAGCCTTGCAAACGATAGTAGAGCATTACGGAGACCGGCTGGCCGCCGTAATCATGGAGCCATGCCGGAATGGGGACCCGGAACCCGGGTTTCTGGAATATGTCCGTTCGGTCACGCGAAGCTGCGGGGCACTGCTTATTTTCGACGAAATTACGATCGGCTGGAGGCTGCATTACGGAGGAGCGCATCTGAAGCTCGGCGTGACGCCCGATATCGCCATATTTGCCAAAGCGTTGGGCAACGGGCATCCGATCGGTGCGGTAATCGGTACGGCCGAAGCCATGCAAGGTGTGCATGAATCTTTCGTCAGCAGCACTTACTGGACGGAAAGCGTTGGTCCGGCTGCGGCTGTAGCTACAATCCGCAAATTGGGCAGATTAGATGCACAGGCGCACGTAGCGCGGATCGGAAGCTTGGTCATGGACAGCTGGCGACGCCACGGAGTCAGCCACGGGCTGCCCGTTTTAACAGATGGGGCGTACCCTTGCCTCGCACACTTTTCCTTCCGGCACCCGGAGGCGGACAAACTGCGCACCTTGTACACGTCCATGATGCTGGATCGCGGTTTCCTGGCGGGAACCTCGATCTACCCGACGCTTGCCCACGACGAGCTTATCGTCCGCCGGTACGATTCGGCGATTGATGAAATATTCGGGGAATTGTCCGACGCTTTGAAGAAAGGGAATCTGGATGACCGATTGAACGGAAACGTTGCATTGTCCGGATTTCAAAGACTTATATAAGGAGGATGGAATCATGACAGAAGAGGGGAAAATGAGCAGACGCCGAATGCTGGCGTCTTTATCGGCAGCAGGAGCCGTCACTTTGCTGGGCGCTTCGGTCTTTGCAAGCGGCAATGAGAAGGATTCGATTACAGGCGCGGTTTATGGAGGGGAGGCATGCCTCGGCGACATGCATGTATGTGTTGCTGCGACGATTGCGGAATTGCGGGCGCATGCGAGCCCGGATCCGGCCTGTTTGTACTACGTGATGGATCATGGAAAAGAAGGACCTTTTTATTATGATCCCGCGGATACTTTGTCCTTGGACAATACCGGGTCTGTAGTCGTCTCAACGACCGGCGCCCGGTTCAAACGCATATGCGAGGACGGTTTGAGCGTGACCTGGTTCGGCGCTGTCGGGGACGGCGCGACAGATTGTACCGGCGCTTTTCAAGCGGCGATCCATGCCGTCGGCGCCACGCCGAGCAGAACGGTGCGCATTCCGGCGGGCGTTTACCGGATAACCCAACAGCTTGAACTGAATTGGGATCAAAGCGTTCCCGTCGGCGAGCACCGACAATCGCTCTCGATTATTGGCGAGGGTAAAGAAGCGACGGAAATCGTCAGCGAAATTACCGGGGGAGGGTATGTATTCAATCAGGATATGACCGAGCAGCAGGCCGCCAAATACCGGTTCGCTGTGGGATTGAGGCTTCATGGATTCAAAATCAGAGGCAGCGGCAGCGACTGCGGGGGAATTCGCTCAATCGGAACTGTCAATCTGATTTTATCCCATCTTGCGGTTATCGGCATGCAAAGAAATGGCTTATATGTGCCGCATCGAGCGGATTTGGAGGCTCCGCTCGGAAATTTCGGGGCGGGTCCTGACGCTTACGCCAACGCATACGTCTCGATTGAACACTGCTTGTTCCAGGCTTGCACCGGTTGGGGGCTCATTATCGAGCCGTGGAGCTCGGCTTCCATCATCGAGCATTGTCAGTTCGCGGATAATGGAACGGGCGGCATACGATTGGCGAATGCCGTTAACAGAATCTTGCGCAGCAGTATTGCAGTAAACGGCCGTAACGGCACAGAAGGCGGCATCTTGGTCGAATACAACGCGGATGACGGACAAACGCCGCACTACAACCTGATCGACGGGTGCGAGATCGATACCAACTACAATTACGGGGTGTGCTTCCGGGGCGTATTCGCCAATCGGATTGCGAATTGCCGTTTTATCGACAGAGAGAATCCCCTGACCCATCAGTACTATGGCTCGGCCGCTATCGTGATGGGCGGACACCCAAGCCGCGATACGTTTGGAAATTTCGTGGATGTCATTAATGTAAGAGTGTCCCAGCACACGTCCAGTCCTGCTTACGCGATTGTGAAGTTCGAAGGTCGAGCATACGAGAACAGCATAACCGGCATGCGCTACGACCTTGGCACCAACACGAGCGTTGCTTTGGTCGCCAACGCAGGGACGGCCAATCTTCGCAATGTAGTGAAGGATTACGGAGGCAAGGATTTGTGGGAGGATCGGCCCTTCAGCAAAAACCGGGCGGCCCTAGCCAAATTGAATCCTTCTGAACCCGCAGATCCAACTGTCTTAAGCGGCGTGGAAACGGATGTGATTTTCGGTCAGGAATTGCAGGACTATTTCAACGCTTTTGATCCGGCGACGGGTTCGTTTAGCTGCGGCAATGTCAGCGGAATATACCTGGTCCATGGTTATATCCACGTCAATGGGTTAAGCAATGCCAATAACGTTCAGGTTCGCTTAAAGCAACGGATCGGAAGCGGCTCCTATTCAACGGTGCAGCAGTTGAATGTGCCGGTGTCGGCGTCCGGGTCTTTACCAGTGATGGTGCCGATCCAATTCATTATGAACGCTCTCCAAAACTATAGCTACAAAATCACCCTTCAGCATCAAAACACAGGCTCTTTGACCATCGAAAAGGATTCGGGACTAAGCGCCATCAGCTTTGTGAAGATCGGTTGAATTGAAAACGGATTCATTCAATATTGTATTCAAACCAATCAGGGGGTATTTGTTTGAAACATCGTCTGAAAATCGGCTTTATAGGTTTGACGGTTTTTGTAATTTCCTTTTTGACAGCATGCAGCGGAAATGGAAGCGGAACGGGGAACAACGGCGATGGAAGCGTTACGAAAACAACCCCCGCAGAACCGTCAGAAGTCATTTTTTATACGAATAATGGAACGACAGAGGAGCTGTTCAATAGTAGCTTCGGAGACGCCTTGCGCAAGAAATTTCCGAACTATACGATCAAGTTCATCGGGCGCGTAGGCCAGTCGAACAACATGCCTGAAATGGTCGCTACGAATACCCGTTTTGATATTTATTACAGTTCAATCGGCAACTTCGAGAATAACATGTTCCCTTACAACATCCAGTACGACATGACCGATCTGATTAAAAAGCACAAGGTCGATCTCACCCGCTTTGAACCGGCCATTATCGACGGTATCGTAAAGTCGTCCGGCGGAAAGCTATACGCACTCCCGGTTTTTACCGACACCCTGGTCTTGTATTATAACAAAAGTCTGTTCAACAAGTTTAACGTCCCGTATCCGAAAGACGGCATGTCATGGGATGAAATACTCGAACTGGCCCGCAAGCTTACGCAAGTCGATGGCGGCATCAAATATACGGGACTTACCTTTATCCCTGTCTATACGTTCTTTATGAATCCGCTTTCCATTCCCGCCGTGGAGGAGGCTACCGGGAAGCCGACCATTAATACGGACGCGCGCTGGGAAACGTTCTTCCAAACCCTCGCTATCAATCCGACGGAGATTTCCGGCATCAGGGACTATTATGCAAATATGAAGAGCATTCTGGAGATCATCGACGGCTTCCAAAAAACGGAGACGATTGCCATGGTGCCGTATGTCGCCGGCTGGGCGAACTCCATGCCCGACAATATGGATTGGGATATGGTGACCCTGCCGTCCTTCAAGGGGCAGACCGGAATTAGCGCACAGCCATACTCCTATTACTTCGGTATAACGAACATGGCGAAAGATAAAGATGCGGCGATGGAAGTATTGAACTATCTGGTGTCCGACGAAATGCAGACCACACTTGCCAAGCGAGGCTCTCTGCCGGTCATCAAAAGTACCGATGTGAGAAATACGTTGGGCAAAGACAGCAAGTACAAGGACAAACACTGGCAAGCGGCGTTCGCCAACAAATTTGCGCCGGTGCCGTACAAGGGCATTTACGAGGTGCCGGTCCTTGCGATATACGCCGATTACGCGACAAAGGTCATGCGAGGGGATATGGACGTAAACACCGCCCGGCGTTTGGCCGAAGAAGCCGCGATCAAGACGCTTGCAGAATTGAAAAAGTAAAGATATCAATCGACTGTCCATATCGAGGATGGATGGACAAATCAGGGGAGGGATCGGGAAAATAATTACTACTGAAACACGAGAACGCGTGCGGCAGCGTGCGCGATTCCGCCGAATACGCTGCATTGGTTTCAGGGCGGAAGGAAGGAGCGGTTGTCTCGGAATTTTCAACCCATGCTGATGGGGGATAACAACATATACTCGGTAAGAGTCCGCGTAAATCGCGGACTTTTTAATATACCAGAATCTTTAAGTTCTTTACCGTACCGTGGTACGTCGTCCAAAGCTAATATGAATACAAGGGAGAATTTAGATTAGTCTTTCGAAAAACATCAATGGGAAGGAGTACAAAAGCCTGGCAAGGAAATTCTAAGTAAGGATAGGATTGAAGATATTGACAGGCATTGAAAGGCATTGGACACGGACGACCATTTCTGCCCACAATACCTTAGTCTCGATTAAGAAGCCTTCAAATCCCTCTGCTCTCACAGGAGGGTTTTTCCTTTTTACATAGCCTATGCTAAACTGAACCCATCAACATCAAAATATCCCAAAACCAAGGAGGTGATGCCCCATGACAACTCAAAGAGTACCCAATAGATTAGCCGACGAAAAGTCGCCGTACTTGCTCCAACACGCCAACAACCCGGTCGACTGGTACCCTTGGTCCGTAGAAGCTTTCGAAGTCGCCAAACGCGATAATAAGCCCATCTTCTTATCCATCGGCTATTCCACCTGCCATTGGTGCCATGTAATGGAACGAGAATCATTCGAAGACGAAGAAGTCGCAGCGATTTTGAACGAGCATTTCGTCTCGATCAAGGTCGACCGGGAGGAACGGCCCGACGTCGATCATTTGTATATGTCCGTCTGTCAGGCGATGACCGGGCAGGGCGGGTGGCCGCTTACGGTCATGATGACGCCGGAGAAGAAGCCGTTTTTTGCCGGGACGTATTTTCCGAAAAATCGCAAGTACGGGCGATACGGGCTGACGGATTTGCTGCCGCAGCTCGCGGAGAAATGGCAGGAGGACCGGACCAAGGTGGAGGAGATCGGCGAGCAGATCGTCGAAGAGACGAAGAGCCGCATGCTCTCCAACCTGGAGGGAGAGCTGTCCGAGCAGTCGCTCGATCGGGCGTATCGGCAATATGCGGAGCTGTTCGACGAGACGTACGGCGGGTTCGGTTCGGCTCCGAAGTTTCCGACGGCGCACAATGTGTCTTTGCTGCTCCGCTACTACAAGCGGACGGGCAAGGCGCAAGCGCTGGAGATGGCGGAGAAGACGCTGGATGCGATGTTCCGGGGCGGGATGTATGACCATATCGGCTTCGGCTTCGCCAGATACTCGACGGATGAGCGGTGGCTCGTGCCCCATTTCGAGAAAATGCTGTACGATAACGCGCTTCTCGCGATCGCTTATCTGGAAGCGTATCAGCTGACGGACAAGCCGCGGTATGCGGAAGTGGCGGAGCAAATCTTTACATACGTGCTGCGGGATATGACCGATCCGGAGGGCGCCTTCTATTCGGCAGAGGATGCCGATTCGGAAGGGCATGAGGGGAAGTTTTACGTCTGGGAGCCGGATGAAGTGCTGGAGGTGCTCGGCGCCAGCGACGGCGATTTGTTCTGCGATTTGTACGATATTACCGCCGAAGGCAATTTCGAAGGACACAGTATCCCGAATCTGATCGGGCAAGTGGAGGAGACGTTTGCGAAACGGAAAGGCATGGCGGTATCCGAGCTTCGCATGAAGATCGAAGCGTGCCGGGCCAAGCTGTTCGCCTTCCGGGAGGAGCGTGTCCATCCGCATAAGGACGACAAAATTTTGACGGCGTGGAACGGACTGATGATTGCGGCTCTGGCCAAGGGCGCAAAGGTGCTCGGCAACCCGGCTTACGCCGACGCGGCTGCCAAAGCGGAGGCGTTTCTGTGGAGCAAGCTGCGGCGCGAGGACGGGCGTCTGCTGGCCCGGTACCGCGACGGGGAAGCGGCTTACTCCGGTTATGTCGACGACTATGCGTATACGATCTGGGGGCATATCGAGCTGTACGAGGCGACGTTCGATCCGGCGTATTTGCGGAAGGCGACGGGGCTGGCCCGGGATCTGATCCGTCTGTTCTGGGACGACGAGAAGGGCGGGCTGTTCTTCTACGGACATGACGCGGAGCAGTTGTTGACGCGAATGAAAGAAATTTATGACGGGGCCATGCCTTCGGGCAATTCCGTCGCGGCCTACAATCTGCAGCGGCTGTCCAAGTACGTGTACGATGCGGGAATTTCGCAAAAAGCCGACGAGCTGCTGAAAGCATTCGCCGGGGCGGCGGAACGGTATCCGAGCGGTCATGCGATGCTGTTCACGGCTTTGGACTTCGCCGTTTCGTCTCCGATGGAGATCGTCATTGCCGGCGATCGTTCGAAGCCGGAGACGAAGCAAATGCTCGAATCGGTACGCCACCGTTTTCTGCCCAATGCCGTCGTCATTTTCGTGCCGAACGGGGAGGAAGGCGAGCTCGTCCGACAGACGATTCCGCTCGTCCAGGACAAAGTATCGCTCGGCGGGCGTACGACCGCCTACGTTTGCGAGCATTTCTCCTGCCAGGCTCCGACCGACGATCCGGAAGAGCTGGAGGAGCTGCTTGACCGGTAAGACTGGCCGCTTGGCGGTAAAAACAAAAACGCGTTCCGTCGTCATGACGGAGCGCGTTTCCTTTTTCCCGTACCCGTTCCTCTACAGCTTCATTTCCATCTGGATGCCCACGATGATCTCATCCCGGCTGTTCTTCATTTTCTTGATGCCGGCGCACGGTGTAAATCCGAGCTTGTCGTAGAAGAGAAGCGCTCTCGGGTTCGTATGATGGCACACGAGCAGAAGACGCGGGACGTTCAACTCGGTCCGGGCTTTCTCGATCATCGCGGCGATCAGAAAAGAAGCCGCGCCCTTGCCCCGATGCTGCGGAGCCACGATGACGTTGCCGAGATGACAATGCTTTCCTTCCTCGTAGCCGTAAAAGTTCGCAAATCCAGCCACATCTCCGTTATCTTCGGTCACGACTGTCGGACACCAGCGCTTGCTCGCGTTTTCTTCCAGCTTGGCTGCCGCAAGCGGATAGGCGGCCGACGGAAACATGAAGAACAACTCCTCTTCGGTTTGGGGAAACGTGGAAATCGTTTCGTAGTCGTCATGTCGGGCAGGCCTGCAAACGTACATGGGCATCACTCCTAATGGACTTTGGGATTGTATTCATTATACAGCCTCAGCCGGCCGATATTGCGCCAATAATCGAACCGGAATAGGACAAAAAAGGGAGAGCTATCAAGCAAGAAGATAAAGTCCCTGAACGTATTCGAAATGGCAACGCGGCTCGAACGGTCGACTCACTCAAAAGCAATCGGCGGGCCTATAAGGCACCGCCGTTTCAGTCATGCAGCCGTCATTTTTTCGGCAAAATGGAGTTCCACACTTCCGTCGTCTCGTAGCCGAGCCTCCAGGCCGCGACGCCGGCCAGATCGTACTTTTTGGCGATGTCGATTCGCGCCTGGACCGTTTTCTCGTCCTCCAGCCAGAACACGTAGTTGTAACCGTCCTCCGCGTATTCGACCTTATACTGCTGGAACTGCGGGTCCCAAACGGAGACCGCCTTCTTGGTCTCGATCAGAGCGGGCAAATCCTTCATATAGATCGCGCGGTTGCTCACGAGCGCGCCCGTCGTTCCGTCGATTTTCCATTCCCTTACGTAATAGGGGATGCCCATCAGCAGCTTGTCCCGCGGTATGCCGTATTCGAGAAACTCCTTGACGCCTTCCTCGGACCATTGGAGTCCGGATACGGAGCCCGGCGTGCCGCTGCCGGAATAATGCTGGTCATACGTCATCGTGATGATATAATCGACGATCCCGGCGAGCTTCTCATGATCGAACGCAGTCAGGTGATTCCACTTGACGCTTCCCCTGGGCAGGTCTATGGAGATGATCAAACCTTTATTATGCGCAGCCGTCGTCAGCGATTGGATAAAGGCCGTAAATGCGGCGCGATCCTTGGCCGATAAGTTCTCGAAGTCGATATTGATTCCTTCCACGCCCAAATCGGCGGCTTTGTTCACGAGCGCGCTTATGAACGTTTGCTGGGCCGTAGGGTTGGCAAGAAACTGCGTCGTCAAGGCGGAATCGAATTGATTGCTGACGAGCGGGTGTACTTGGTACCCTTGGCTTTTCAGCCAAACCATCGACTCTTTGTTCGACGTATCCTTCAAGTTGCCGCTGGCATCGGCGAGCTGGAACCAGGTCGGGGAATCGATATCCAGACCGACCGTCGTCTGAACCTGCTTCTTGATCGTCTCGGCCGCGGAGGAGCCGTTCCAGCCCCAGTACAGCAGCTTCCGGAAATTGCTCCAAATGCGCGAGCCGTGGTAAGAGCGGATCGATATGTATTTGTACCATTCCGCGTATTGCAGCGATTCCTGGATCGTTTTGAATTCGGCTACTTTGTTGTTGTTCTGGAATACTTGATAATAAGGGAAATTATTCCATATTTCCTTGCCGTCCAGCTTGATCTTGATATGCAAAAACCATTGGGCATAGTAAATGGCATCGTCCAGGCTGGCGAATTCGTTGATCAGATTGTCGTCCTGGTACACCTTGTATTTGTTCGAGTTGGCATAAACGACTTTACCGCCGTCCGTCGAGTCGACGACAACGGAGTTGGACCAATTCACCGCTTCATTGATAGCGTCTTCCAAATAGGCGAACGTCCACTCGTCCTTCGTCGTGCCGTTCTGCTTGACCTGGTATATTTTCGGGCCTTGGCGAAGCTGCTGCTTCTCGGCCTGGGCCAAATTGTCCCATACCCATTTGTTCGTGTTCAGGTCGATGACATGGGCGCCCAAGTAATATTTCGCCGCCGCCATCGCTTCCTTCAAATCGGTAAATTCCCATTCGTCCAGCGTGATATTGCCTTGGTATAACCGGTAACGGGGGTAATTGTTCCACACCCAGCCCGTCGACTGCATATCGCGGATCGAGGTGTACTTGTAGTAACGCGCTGCTGCTTTCGCTTCATCCAATGTGGCGAATTCCCAGCCGGGGAGCGAAACGTCGAACTGGTACAGCTTGTAGCGGGGATAATTGTTCCACACCCATTTGCGGGTGCTGATTTCTTCCACATAGCTTTCGGAGTACCATCCGGCGAATGTAATCGCTTGCTTCAGGTCGGAAAACTCCGATATGGCCGTCTCATTCTGATAAACCCGATATTTCGTCGTCTTATTCGTCGCGGCCAATACGGTCGCCGGCGCGGTCAGTACCGTCACCGAAACGAGCAGGGCGGCGATCCATCTTCTGCCTCTCATCTCTCAACCTCTTTCTCTAGCAATCTCGCATATGTTCAGACGTTACAAAACGCAAATAGTTGCGAGATTCACCAAAAACACACATGTTGCAAAGCATTCGAGTCCGGATGACAAAATTGACTTGACCCGCACGAAAACGATATGGTTAAAACAGACTCGTTTCATAAGCAAGAAATTTCGCGTCTGCAGGAGTGGTAGCGATGGGACTCAAGGCGTATTTGCTGCTAGCCCTTCTAGTAGTGGTATTGATTGCCATATTGATCGGCGTGGAATTGTTCAAAAACAACGACGAGGCTTCCGTCGAACCGAAATCGTTGGCCATGACCTTCAAGGGCGATCCTCGAACTAGCCGAGCATTTACTTGGTATACGAACAATCCGGATACGGGCGCGGTGCTGCAAATCGCGAAAGGCTCGGACATTCGGTCGTTTGACGGGAAAGAGGTCATGACGTTCGCCGGAAAATCTGCCAAGCTCGATACCGGTAAAAGTGGAAAGCAAGGCGTTCATAAAGCCGAAGCTACGGGACTGGAGCCGGGAACCGAATACTCTTACCGGGTCGGCAACGGAAGCGACAACGGCTGGAGCGAGCCTGCGGTCTTCGCCACGGAGGCGGCGGCTCATGCCGGATTTACGTTTATTAACGTGACGGATTCGCAAGGCGTTACGGCCAAAGATTTCGAGCTGTGGAGCAACACGCTGGACAAGGCGTTTGCAACGTTTCCCGGAGCGGAATTTATCGTACATAACGGCGATTTGACAGAAAATCCGGAGGACGAGCAAGCATGGGACGCCTTCTTCGGCAAAGCGCGGAAATGGCTGACGCGTCTCCCGTTAATGCCGGTTACGGGCAACCATGACGAGGCGGACGGCAAGGCGGATCGGTTCGTCTCCCATTTCAACGTTTCCGCCAACGGGGCGGAAGGTTCGATTCCCGGTACGAGCTATTCGTTCGACTATGGCGATGTCCATTTCGTCGTTATGAATACGGAATCCAATATGAAAGCTCAGACGAAGTGGCTGCAAACCGATCTTGCGGGTACGGACAAGCCTTGGAAAATCGTGGCGCTTCATCGCGGGCCTTATGCGGGGAATATGTATGAGAAAGTACAGGACTGGGTATCCGTATTCGACGAATTCGGCGTAGACCTCGTCCTGCAAGGACACAATCACGAATATTCCCGGTCCTTTCCGCTGCGGGGAGGCCGGAAGGCAGGCGAAGGAGAAGGGGCCGTCTACGTCGTAACGAATACGTCCGGGCAGAAGTTCAATAAGAAGAAGGACGACTTGTTCTACCACAAGGTGCATTTCCAGAACGGGCGGCAAATGTTCGCGGGCATTACGATCGAAGGGAAGACGCTGACCTACCAAGCGTATGATGTCGCGGGGAACATGCTGGATGAGTTTGCAATACGGCATCGGTAGCCCCGATCCATTTCCAAATCATGGGCAAGTCCGCGGAAACGTGATATTCTATTCCTGAATGCTTAGTCGTTTTTCTAAGTAGCTGGAGGTGGGAATTCTATGAAGCCGGTTAAGTTGGGAATGGTAGGAAGCGGGAATGTGAGCAACCGGTATTTCGAGCAGGCGGGCCGGTTGGACGGAGTTCAGTTTGTGGCGACGTGCTCGAGGCATATCGAGAATGCCGAGAGCAAAGCGAAGGCATACGACGTCCCGCGATGGTACGACAATTACGAGACGATGATGGACCAAGAGGAGCTCGATGCCGTCGTCGTCACGACTCCACACTCGGTTCACGCCGAGGTTGCCTTGGCCGCTCTGAACAGAGGACTGCATGTGTTGAACGAGAAGCCTATGGCGACGAGCTTCGAGGATTGTCGGCAAATGGTGGAAGCGGCGGAGAGGAACAAAGTCATTTTCATGAGCTTGCCTTATGATTTGAATCCGGCCATCGTAACCGCACTGGAATATTTAACCGATGAGACGATCGGCAAAATTACGGGGGCGGACGTTCAGCTTAACATTCCGGGCCCGCCGAGAGACAATTGGTATTACGATAAGGCCGTCTCCCATGGCGGCGCCATACTCGATTGCATGGTATACCCGATCAGCAGGCTCATAACGTTGCTCGGTCCGGCGACCAGCGTGACGGCGGAAGTCAATACGCTAATTCCGAACCGGATCGTAGGCGGCGGAAAACGCATCCGCAGCGATGTCGACGATAACGCGACGGCTATCGTGGAGTTCGCGCAAGGGCAGCATGCGGTCGTACGGACGTTGTGGGGAACTTCTTTCCGGCAAAACAATACTATCATTTACGGTCGCAAAGGAACGATAGCGCTGCATGACGGCGGGTTTCCGCTCGTGATCCATTCGCCGGAAAGGCCGATCCCCGACGCCGAGCAAGTTTCATGGCGCGGCATCCAGGAATGCTATGCTCCCAAGCTTCGGGACTCGGACTTGTCGGAGAAAGATATGATGAGCCATTTCATCCATAGCGTTCGCTCGGGACAGCAGCCGAAGCAATCCGCGCGTCAGCAGCTGCATGTTCATGAAATCATGTTCGGCGCCTACAGGTCGGCGGAGTCGGGGCAGCGCTACACGCTGTCTACGACATTCGAGCCTTTCCATGCGATGGCCGGTCCGGAAATGTTCGACACGAAGAGCGACTACATCTGAATCTAATAAGCGAACAAAAAGAACGTTCCGAGCGCTCGGAACGTTCTTCGCGGCTTCAAGAGCCGTCTCTCGATTCTGTTGTACGCTACTCTTTCACGATGCAGAACATTTCGTCCTCGACATCTAGCTCCAACTGGCTGCGGAACACGCGGCGATTGTAATGGTTCAGGATGAACCTCTCGATGGCCTCCAGCATGTTCGCTTCGACGATATATTGCGAGCGGCCGTCTATGGTGACCTCGGCGGAAAATCCGAGATTTTCTTCCCATTCCAATTGGACGCTAACCTGGCTCGGGTTAAGCCCTTTGCGCTCAGCCATATGCTCGCAAATGGCGTTGATGATTTCCTGTTGGCTCAGCGTCATTCTTGGAAGCTCTTCTTCTGTTTATTCCGGTCGCGGAAGTAAACGTAAACGAAGCGAATGACCATAATGAGCGCGAAGATCGCTACAATGTTGATGAGCAATCCCAGAATGTTGCCAAGGAAGCCCATTCCTCCGAACATTCCGCCGAAGAGCATTCCGGCCAATCCGCCGATCATCAAGCCCTTCATGAAGCCGCCGCCGCTGAAAAAGCCGGGTTTCGACGCGGTTGCCGGCGTAGTCGGATTCGTCGACGTTTTGCCGGGATCGGTCTTCGATACGTTGTCGGCAGGTTTCGTCGGCGAGTAGGATTTGTTGCCGGACTTGAAGCTGCTTTTCGGTTTTGCGTCCGCGTACTGTGGTGCGCTGAATGCAACGACGACGAAGCATGCCATCAGAACCAGCATCCATTTTTTCATTTCGGTACCCTCCTGTAACGTAAATGCTATTTTGCCTAGCAGTATGTACTACGAATAGCGTGGGCATCGGTTTCATTTTTAATCCTATTTTTTAAAAATATTTTTGGAATAGTTGAACGGCCCTGCAAGAATGAAACGTCCTGCGAGGCAGAGGAAAACGTGATATAATGAAGAGATGCACAAGTCATACAGCCAAGGGGGCGGCGAATCGCATGTATCCCGACGCATACGTCGATTATTTGGTACATTTTCATGGGGACCGCGATTGGTTCGAATGCCACGAGCTATTGGAGGAATACTGGAAACAGAATCCGGCGGATCCGAAAAGCAAAACATGGGTCGGTCTCATACAGGTAGCCGTCTCGCTCTATCACCATAGACGCGGCAACCGCGCCGGCGCGCTGAAAATGATCGCGGCCTCGCTGCGCAATATGAACGACGATCACCTGGCCGAGCTGGGCATCGATCATGCGGATTTTCGACGTGCGGTAGAGCGAAGGCTGGAGGAGCTGTCGGCCAATGGACCGGCGCCGTTTTCCGATTTGGATATCCCTCTCTCGGACATGGAGCTGATCGGGCAGTGCAACTCCAAGTGCGTAGAAAGAGGAATGGTCTGGAAACGGCCGAGCGACCCGGGCAATCGTTTCATTATGAATAAGCATACGCTTCGCGATCGGACCGATGTAATCGAGGCACGCAGCCGGGAAGCGGAACGGAAACGGGAACATAATAAGAAAGCGCGAGGGTGAGCGGACTTGAAATCGCGATTGGAGCAGCAAATCGAGTTTATTTTGGAAATGGACAAATTAAAACATATTTTCCGCAAAAGCCGGTTAATCCGCAGCGAACGTTTCGAGAACGACGCCGAGCATACATGGCATCTGGCCGTCATGGCCATGCTGCTGGCCGAGCATGCCAACGAGCCGGATTTGAATATGCTTAAGGTGTTCAAGATGCTGCTGATCCACGATGTGGTCGAGATCGATGCGGGCGACACGTTCGCGTACGACGACAAAGGGCTGGAAGGCAAATACGAGCGCGAGCTGGCGGCGGCAAACCGGCTGTTCGGTATTCTGCCGGAGGACCAGCGCGACGAATGCATGCAGCTGTGGGAAGAGTTCGAAGCGCGCGACACGGGGGAAGCGAAATTTGCGGTAGCGGTAGATCGGCTGCAGCCGCTGCTCATCAACGTACAGAACGAAGGCCAATCCTGGAAGGAACACGGCATTACGAGCGATCGGGTATTGGAGCGGAACCGCCATATCGGAGAAGGCTCGACGGCATTATGGCAATATGCGGAAGCATTGATAGGCAAGGCGGTTGAACAAGGTATTTTGAAATAAGGCGCTTATGCACCCGGACAGGATGCAGCAAACATACGGGAGGGAACAGCACGTGCAACAACGACTATTGGATGAGATTATCGGATTTAACCGATCGTTCGTGGAGCAAAGCAAATTCGAGCCCTATTTGACTTCCAAATTTCCGGATAAAAAATTCGTCATTCTTACTTGCATGGACACTCGGTTGATCGAACTGCTGCCGGCCAGCATGAATATCAAGAACGGCGACGTCAAGATGATCAAGTCTGCGGGCGGCGTCGTCTCTACGGCGTTCGGCGGAATTATGCGCAGTATTATCGTGGCGATTTACGAGCTGGGCGCGGAGGAAGTGCTCGTGATCGGCCATCACGATTGCGGAATGAGCAACATTAATCCGCATCAGATAAAGTCGAAGTTTCTGGAGCGGGGAATCCCCGAGGATACGTTGCAAATATTGGAAAATTCCGGTCTGCATATCGAGCATTGGCTGAGAGGCTTCAGCGATGTGACCGAAGCGATCAAGAGCAGCGTAAGCTTGATCCGCCACCATCCGCTCGTTCCGAAAATTCCGATTCACGGGCTCGTCATCGATCCGAAGACGGGCAAGCTCGACGTTGTGGATGAAGGCTACCGCAACTGATCAGACTATAGAAAACGAAAGGGCCTCCGAAGGGAAGAGGCCCTTTTGTCCGTTCAAGAAGGTTATTTCGCCGAGCTCCGGCGATCGATCACGCGCATGGACGGATTGTACGTTTGCTGGCTGCTCTTCAATACGAGCGATTGCTGGCCCGGCCTGCGGTCCACCGTCAGCTTGTCTTCGAAGAACAGCTCCTGCTTCGGATCGTAAAATACGGTAAACAGGTTGCTGCGGGCAAGCTGGTCGTCCTCTTCCGGATTGTCCATAATCCATAGGGCGGCTACGCCGTTCACCGCGCATCCGCAGCCTTCGGTATCGTAAGCGAGCTTGATCGCGCCCGCGGCCCTGGCCACGAAATGCCGCTCGCGGATATAAGCGGACGCTTCTTCGGTAAACATAATGTACATCTCGTTCACTCCCGGCTATCTTCATCGTTTGTTTACCCATTCTACCATAATTCGGAGACAATGTTGATTCGCCTTTCTTTTCCAAGTATGATGAAACCATCCGTTTACATAGGTGAAGGAGGACGAATCGAGTATGAGCGAATCGCTTGCAGCGCAGCTGGAGTCTTTTCGGAGCTATGTCAAAAAAATGAAAAGCTACGGGGAAGCGCTGGACGTCATGTATTGGGATCTGCGCACCGGGGCTCCGCGAAAAGGCATGGAAGCCCGCTCCGAGGTGATCGGAGAGCTGTCCTCGGAAATGTTCAAAATGTCCGTTTCCGACGAAATGGGGCGTTACCTCGAGTCGTTGTCGGAGCCCGGCACGTTCGAGCGGCTGGATGAAGTAAACCGGAGGCTCGTCGAGGAGTGCAAGAAGGAGTACGACCGCAGCAAAAAAATACCGCCGGACAAATATAAAGACTATGTAGTGCTTACGTCGCAAGCCGAATCGGTATGGGAGGACGCGAAGCACCAATCTGATTTCGCCATGTTTCAGCCGTATTTGGAAAAAATCGTGGCCGCCAATCTCGAATTTATCGAGCTATGGGGCTACGAGGGGCACCGTTACAATACGCTGCTCGACATGTACGAGCCGGGGATGACGGTGGAGAAGCTCGACAAGCTGTTCGCGGATGTCCGGGAGCAGCTCGTGCCGCTTGTATCGGCGATTCAGCAGTCGAACAACGTTCCGGATACGTCCTTTTTGAAGCAATCGTTCGACGTCGCCGAGCAGAAGAAATTCAGCAAGTTCATCTTGAGCGAGCTCGGCTACGATTTCGAGGCGGGCCGGCTCGACGAGAGCGTGCATCCTTTCGCGACGGGCTTGAATCCCGGGGATGTGCGGATCACGACGCGTTATTTGCCGGAAGACGTCACGAGCGCGCTGTTCGGAACGATCCATGAATGCGGCCACGCCCTTTATGAGCAGAATATATCCAAAGAGCTGATCGGTACGCCGCTGTGCACGGGCACGTCGATGGGGATTCACGAATCGCAGTCGCGGTTCTGGGAAAACATGATCGGCCGCAGCCGCCCGTTCTGGCACCGTTATTATCCGAAGCTGCAGGAGCTTTATCCGGACCGGCTGGGGAATGTGCCGGTGGAGACGTTCTATAAGGCGATCAACACTGTCCAGCCCTCGCTGATCCGGATCGAGGCGGATGAGCTGACCTACAACTTGCATATTATGATCCGTTACGAGATCGAAAAAGCTTTGTTCGACGGTTCGCTCAGCGTCGCCGATCTGCCGGCGTACTGGAACGCGAAGTACAAGGAGTATTTGGGCGTAGAGCCTCCGAACGACGGCGAGGGCGTTTTGCAGGACGTCCACTGGTCCGGCGGGGCTTTCGGCTATTTCCCTTCTTATTCGCTTGGCAACATGTATTCGGCTCAGTTCCGCCGTACGATCGAGAAGGAGCTGGGCGATTTGGACGACTTGACGGCGAACGGACGTTTTGCCGAATTGAAGGATTGGCTCGTCGAACGGATTTATCGCTACGGCAAGCTCCAAACCCCGCACGAAATCGTGACGCGGGTTACGGGCGAGCCGTTGAATCCGCAATATTTGATCGAATATTTGAGAACGAAGTATGGGGAAATATACGGTCTGTAATATGAAGCACCGCTCGGCAGAGGGCCATACGTCCTCTGCTTTTTTGCGCTTCGATTAACCGGTACTTGGGCAATTGCATACGATAGCAGCAAAGAGAAAAGGGAGGACTTATCCATGGGTAAAACGATGAAGTCCTTGCTGATCGCGATAATCGCTATCGTGCCGGTCATGCTCGGCGCTTGCTCCGGCGCAGCCAAAGACCAGACCAAGATCCGAATCGGGGAAGTAACCCGTTCGATCTTCTATGCTCCCCAGTATGTTGCGATCAGCCAAGGTTTTTTCAAGGAGGAAGGGCTCGATATCGAGCTGACGACGACGGCCGGGGGCGACAAGACGATGACCGCACTGCTCTCGAACGGCATCGACGTCGCGCTGGTCGGCTCGGAAACGTCGATTTACGTCAATCAGCAAGGCTCCGACGATCCGGTAGTCAATTTCGCGCAGGTGACCCAGACGGACGGCACATTCCTCGTATCCCGCAAGAAGATCGACAGCTTCAATTGGTCGATGCTGAAGGGAAGCACGTTTCTGGGCCAACGGAAGGGCGGCATGCCGCAAATGGCCGGCGAATTTACGCTGAAGAAAAAAGGAATCGATCCGCAGAAAGATTTGAAGCTGATCCAAAACGTCGACTTCGCCAACATTCCGGCCGCGTTCTCGTCCGGCACCGGCGACTACGTGCAAATGTTCGAACCTCAAGCGACCGTGATCGAGAAGGAAGGCAGAGGCTACGTGATCGCTTCGTTCGGCGTGGAAAGCGGCAACTTGCCATATACCGTATTCATGTCCAAGAAAAGCTTCATCGAACGCAATCCGAAAACGATCCAAAAATTTACGAACGCGGTCTATAAGGCGCAGCGGTGGGTAGCCGAGAAGTCGGTCGACCAGATTACCGAAGCCGTCATGCCCTTCTTCGCCGATACGGATAAAGAGATCGTAAAGGCGGTCGTAAAGCGATACAAAGACCAGCAGTCGTTCGCGACGGATCCGATCGTGGACGAAAAGGAATGGAACAATTTGCAGGACGTCATGGAAGCGGCGGGAGAGCTGAAGCAGCGGGCCGATCATAAGAAGCTCGTAGACAACACGTTCGCCCAGAAAGCGATCGAAGCGGCCAAAAAATAAGAAAGAAAGGTCGGTGGAGGACGTGAAACCGGCAGTCGGCATTCGAGACTTGACTCATGTGTACGTGTCCGGCAAAGGCGCCTTCGTGGCGCTGGAACGGGTCGGCTTCACGTTGGAAGCCGGCGAGTTCGTCAGTTTGGTCGGCCCGAGCGGCTGCGGCAAGACGACGATTTTGTCGATTATCGCGGGGCTGATCGAACCGACGGAAGGAAATGTGGAAATCGGCGGGAGGCCAGTAGTGGGCCCTTCTCACAAAGTCGGCTACATGCTGCAGCACGATTATTTGTTTCCATGGCGCACCATTCTCGCGAATAGCTTGATCGGCCTGGAGCTGCACGGCAAAGTGACGGGCGAGCAGCGGAAGGAAGCGGTTCGCTTGCTCGCGGAGATGGGGCTCGAAGACGTGGCCGGCAAATATCCGGGCCAGCTGTCGGGCGGAATGCGCCAAAGAGTGGCGCTTGTAAGAACGCTTGTTACGTCGCCGGACATTTTGCTGCTCGACGAGCCTTTCTCGGCGCTCGATTACCAGACGAAGCTCGTACTCGAACAGCTCGTATCGGAAACGCTCAAAGCGAGGCGGAAGTCGGCCGTTCTGGTCACCCATGACATTACGGAAGCGATTGCGATGAGCGACAAAGTGATCGTCATGGATCGAGGTCCCGGCAGAGTGAGACGGGAGCTCGCGGTTCCCGAGCCGATTCGCGAGGCCAGTCCGATGAAGGCGCGGGAAATGCCGGGGTTTCATGCGCTGTTTAACGAAATATGGGGAGAGCTGGAGGAAATGGAAGCGAGGAGGGGCGGTCATGACGATTGAGCCCAAGCCGAAGGAACATGGCGGCGGTCGGCCGACCGGACTGCCGGAACGCGTACTGCGCGAGCACCGCAGAAGCAAACGCCGAATGACCATATCGGTCCTCGTCACGCAATTCGCTCTTCTCTTCGCCTTTCTATCACTGTGGGAAGCGGCCGGACGCAACAAATGGATCGACGTTCTGCTGTTCAGCTATCCGAGCAAAATCGTCGCGCTTCTTGCCGACAAAATAGCGGACGGCTCGTTGATGCCCCACGTATGGGCGACCGTTATGGAAACGGGGGCGGGATTTCTACTCGGCACGTTGCTGGGAACCGCGCTGGCCACCTTGATCTGGTGGTCTCCGTTTTTGGCCCGCGTGCTCGATCCGTTTATCGTTGTGGCCAACAGCATGCCGAAGGTGGCGCTAGGTCCGCTGTTTATCGTCGGGCTCGGTCCCAACGTGATGTCGATCATTGCGACGACATTGGCGGTTACCGTCATTATTACGACGCTTGTCGTCTATACGAGCTTCAAAGAAGTCGACGCCAACTACATTAAAGTGATCCGCATGTTCGGCGGAACGAGAACCCAGTCGTTCCGAAAAGTGATCTTGCCCGCGTCGATGCCGGCGATCGTATCCACGCTCAAGGTCAACGTCGGGCTTGCTTGGGTCGGGGTCATCGTAGGCGAATTTCTCGTCTCGAAGCAGGGGCTCGGCTATTTGATCATTTACGGCTTCCAGGTATTCAATTTCACCCTCGTCCTCGGGAGTCTCGTCATGATCGCGATTGTCGCGACCGTCATGTACCAGATCGTCGCTTATGTGGAAAGAAGGCTGCAGCGGAGCTAGCACAGCCGGAGATTGCCTCGTCGTTGAGAAAGTAATCCACTTTCTCAACAGCCTGAGCTTTGCCGGATAATAGAATGACGGTACGTTTGCATAAGGTGAAGGAGATCGGGCCGTGGTCATAGCCGGCGGCCGTTTCCTTCGGGCGGAGGACAAGCTTTGCGGATTGTAATACCGGAGGCGTTCGATTACGATAGAAGAAAAAAATGGGGGACGCTTATGGGGATTCGTACCGTAAAAACCGCGATTGCGGCCGTTGCGGCCGTTTATTTGGCCATGCTGCTATCGCTGGAATACCCGATGTCGGCCGGCCTGCTCGCCATTCTGGGCGTCGAATCGACGATTCGCAAAGGAATCGCCACTTCCTTGGTACGGATCGGAGCATCCGTAATGGGTTTGGCGATCGCGACGCTTATGCTGATGCTGTTCGGCTTTCATCTGGCCGTTCTGGCCGCCTTCATCCTGATCGCGATACCGGTGCTGCTCAAGCTTCGCCTGCAAAACGGACTGGCGACCTGCTGCGTCGCCGTATTCCACATTTTCTCGATCGGAACGGCTACGATTCCTATCGTCTTGAACGAGATCGGGCTGCTGCTCATCGGGCTGGGAACGGCGACGATTGTAAACGTGGTGTACATGCCCGATCTGGAACGGAAGCTGAAGCGGGAGAGAGATCGCGTGGAGGAGCTGTTCTCGGTCATATTCGTGCAAATCGCCCGCAGTCTGAGAGATGTCGATTATGCCTGGAGCGGAAGCGAAGTGCTCGAGGCGCACGAGGCGATCGCACGGGGGGAGCAGGAGGCAGTGAAAGCGGCGGAGAACCGGCTTTTTTCCGGCAACTCTTATTGGAATGTATATTTTCGTATGCGCGCCGGGCAGCTGGAGTCTATCCAGGATATGATCCATATCGTGGCCCAGGTGTACAGCAACCTGCCGCACGGACAACTGGTGGCGGAGCTGTTCGATGCGCTCAGCGTCGACGTCAAGAGCGAGACGTACACCGGGAACGTGGAGAAGCGGCTCGAGGATTTGGAGGAGGGCTTCAAAAATATGCCGCTGCCGACAAGCCGCGAGGAATTCGAGGTGCGCTCGGCCATTTTGCAAATGTGCCATGAGCTAAAATATTATTTGAATATCGCGAAAAGAGAAAAGAAGCAATAGAATTCTAAAAAAATGTTGTCACTCTAGACGAATGTCCTGCATACACTTTAATTGAATGATTGTCATGGAGGAGGTTTGCAGGATGTCGACTACACATAGAGATACGCAGTGCAGAGAAATCATCACCAAAGCTGTATGCGGCAAGGGTCGTAAGTTTTCGCAAGTGACGCATACCGTAACTCCGCCACACGCTCCGTCGAGTATTCTTGGCGCCTGGGTTATTAACCACGAATATGAGGCGGTTCAATCGAACGACGGAGTCGAAGTGGTAGGTACTTACGATATCAACATTTGGTATTCTTACGACAAAAACAAGAGCACGGAGGTAGCGAAAGAGACGGTTTCCTATGTAGAACTGATCCCGCTATCGTATCTCGATCCGAAACATAGAGCTTCCACGGTAGAAGTTTCTGCGGTTGCGACGCAGGATCCGAACTGTGTGGAAGCGAATGTTTCGTCCTCCGGCAAAGGAGTCGTAATCCGGGTGGAACGGGAGTTCCAGGTCGAGATGGTCGCCGAGACGAAGGTGTGCGTGCTCGTATGCAGCGGGGGCTGTGACGATCTCGACAAGGAAGTGGATTTCGACGGCGGCGACGAGAGCGACTTCGAGGATCTCGATCCCGATCTGCTCGACGACGAGGTGGATTAATACTTACTGTATACTATGTCGGAGAATACATTTCGCCAGGGGGCATTCGCCCTCTTTTTTGTACATATTGAAATTTTATCGGTACGGGGTTGCTTTGCAGATAATGGTTGGAAAGGGGTGGCCGGATGGACGTCTTGTATACGGAAGCCCAATTGGCCGGGCTGAACGCCGGAGATCCGGCGTCGGCCGTGGTCCGCGATCCGTCGCGGGTATTCGCCGTCGGCCGTCTGCTGGGATATTCGGACGTAGAAGAAACCGGAACGGAAAGGGCCATTACCCATCGTTACCGGTTTCTCTTGTTTCATCTGGAGACGCTGTCCGTGTATCGGTCGGCCGCGAATGCCGTATATGCGGCGAACGGCGCGAGAATAGGAACGTTGTATTCCGTCGGAGGCTACGGACCGGCCGAGGAAGCGCAGTGGGAACGCGTGGACCAGGGTGCTCTCGTGGATGCGAAGCTGCAGCTTGCCGAGAAAGCGGCAGCTCGCGTCTTGTATTTGACGGGGCTCGATTTCGGGATGGCGGATATCGGAATCGGGTCTGACGATCGGCCGATCGTCTTGAAGCTCGAGCCTTTTCCTTCTCTGGATGCGCCGCAGGCGGGACGATTCGCCGCAGCGTTGGAGCGGTATCGCGAGAATGCGAATGCGGAAGCAGAATATCTGGAACCGGCCACTTTGGGAGCGGATCCGGAATTTCTGCTGATGAACGCCGACGGCAAAGTCGTTCAAGCTTCGGCCTTCTTGCCGAGGCGGGGACGCGCCGGCTGCGATCTCTTGCGGATCGGTGGCAAGGTAATGTATCCGCTTGCCGAGCTGCGTCCGGAACCGAGCTCCGATCCGAGACGGCTCGTCACCAATGTACGGCGCGCTCTGCTGTCGGCTGCCGAGCTTATTCCCGAGACGCCGGGGATGAAGTGGCTGGCCGGAGGCATGCCCGCCAAAGGCTTCGCGCTGGGCGGACATATCCATATGAGCGGGGTGGGACTGAACGTAAGGTTGCTGAGAGCATTGGACAATTATTTGGCTTTGCCGCTTATTTTGATCGAAGACGAATCTTCTCGCGCAAGGCGTCCCCGATACGGAGTTCCCGGGGATTACCGCCGGCAGCCGCACGGCGGCTTCGAATACCGCACGCTGCCCAGCTGGCTCGTCTCGCCCCGCGTCGCCAAGGGCGTACTTGCTCTTGCCTCCGTCATTACGACGCGTTATCGGCAGCTCCGCCATAGGCCGCTTGACCGTCCGGACGTGCTGCGACGGTATTTCACCGGCAATAAGCTTGCTTTGGCCGGGACCGTTATGCCGATGTTGGATCAAATCCGCCGTATGCCCGAATACGGGCAGTACGAATCGATGCTGTCCCCGCTTCTGACGATGATGGAGGAAGGGCAAAGCTGGGATGAGCGCAAAGATATTCGCGCCGGATGGAAAATTGCTCCCCCTGCCGCACAACCGAGGTGAGCGGCCCGTTTTATGTTATACTGATAGAAACGGTAATCGATGCAGCATACGCGGTTGGGGGATGGACATGAGCAAATATACGCCGATGATCGAGCAATATTTGTCGATCAAAGCGCAGGCGGAGGACGCTTTTTTGTTTTTCCGCCTGGGCGATTTCTATGAAATGTTTTTTGAGGACGCGGTAAAAGCCGCACAGGAGCTCGAAATTACGCTGACCGGGCGGGAGGGCGGCATGGAAGAGCGCATCCCGATGTGCGGCATCCCGTATCATTCGGCTGAATCGTATATCGCCCGGCTGATCGAGAAAGGGTACAAGGTCGCCATTTGCGAGCAGGTAGAAGATCCGGCGGAGGCGAAAGGCGTCGTGCGGCGCGAAATCGTACGGATCGTGACGCCGGGCACCGTAATGGACGGGAAGACGGTCGGAGAGGCGAAAAACAACTTTCTAGTATGCGTTACGTCCGACCAAGAGCGGTACGGCTTGGCCGCTTGCGACTTGTCGACCGGCGAGCTGTTCGTGACGGTGACGGATTCGTCGCTGGAGCAGCTGGTGGACGAAATCAACGTCTATTCGCCCTCCGAGCTGATCGGTCAGCCGGAGCTGCTCGACAAGCTGCAAACGACGATGGCGGGCTGGCTTCCTACGAAGCTGCTGACAGGCTGGGACCGGGAGGACGAACGGCTCCTGGGCTCCCAGTTTCCCGAAGAGGAGCTGCGTCCGGTCACGCCGGTAGGGCGCGAATCGGTAGCGCTGCTGCTCTCCTATTTGAGCGAGACGCAGAAGCGCTCGCTTTCCCACATTACCCGCATCGAGTTCTACGAACGCCAGCAGCATATGACGATGGATCCGTATACGCGGCGAAATCTCGAGCTGACGGAAACGGTGCGGGAAAGGTCGAAGAAGGGCTCGCTGCTATGGCTGCTGGACCGCACGTCTACTTCGATGGGAGGCAGGCTGCTGCGGCGTTGGATCGACAAGCCGCTGACGAATCGGACGGAAATCGAGAAACGGCTGGAAGCGGTAGATTGTTTGTACAACGGGCTCATTACAAGGGAGGAGCTGCGCCAGCAGCTGAAGGAAGTATACGATCTGCAGCGTCTCGTCGGCCGTATTTCCTACGGCAATGCGAACGGCCGCGATCTGATCGCCTTGAAGCTGTCGCTCCGGCAAATCCCGCATGTCAGACATATTTGCACGACGTCGGGCTCGGTTACGCTGAAGGAGCTTGGCGATTCGATGGACGATTGCGCCGATATTTTGCAATGGATCGAGGAGGCGATTATCGACGAGCCGCCTGTTTCCGTGCGGGAAGGCGGACTGATCAAGGCCGGCTATCACGAGCGGCTCGATCAGCTGCGCGAGGCAAGCGCGAACGGCAAGCAATGGATCGCCGAGCTGGAACGTCGGGAGCGGGAGCTGACGGGCATCAAGTCGCTCAAGATCGGCTACAATAAAGTGTTCGGTTATTATATCGAAGTAACCCGCAGCAACCTGGCGAATTTGCCAGAGCAGCGGTATGAGCGGAAGCAGACGCTGGCCAATGCCGAACGTTTCGTGACGCCGGAGCTGAAGGAGAAGGAAGCGCTCATTCTCGAAGCCGAGGAAAAGATGGTCGATATCGAATACGATTTGTTCCTGCAAATCAGGGACAAGCTGGCCTTGCAAGTAAAACGTCTGCAGCAATTGGCCGAGACGATCGCCGCCGCCGACGTGCTGCAGTCGTTCGCGACGGTCGGCGCGGCTTACCGGTACCGCCGTCCGTCGATCACGGAGCAGTACGAGATGAGTATTGCGGAAGGGCGCCATCCCGTAGTCGAGGCGATTCTCAAGGACAGCTCGTTTATCGCGAACGACACCCTTATGGCCAATGAGGACGGGCGGGTTCTGCTTATCACCGGTCCGAACATGGCGGGGAAGAGCACCTATATGCGGCAAGTCGCGATGATTTGCATCATGGCGCAAATCGGATGCTTCGTGCCTGCGGATGCGGCGGCCGTTCCGATTATCGACCGCATATTTACGCGGATCGGCGCCGCGGACGATCTGGTCGGGGGCCAAAGCACGTTCATGGTCGAGATGATGGATATTCAGACGATGACGGCGAAGGCTACCTCGCGCAGTCTGGTCATTATCGACGAGCTGGGGCGGGGGACGTCGACCGGCGAAGGGATGGCTATCGCGCAGGCGGTCATCGAATTTTTGCATGACCGGATCGGCTGCAAAACGCTCGTATCCACCCATTTCCACGAGCTTGCGCACCTGGAGGAGACGTTGGGCGGGCTGCGGAATCACTGCATGGCCGTGAAGGAAAGCGGCCAGGACGTTACGTTTTTGCGCAAAATGATCCGGGGCGCAGCCAGCACGAGCTACGGGATTTATTGCGCCCGTATCGCCGGCTTGCCCGACTCGATCATCGACCGGGCCTATGATCTGCTCAATCGGTTCGAGACGATATCGTCCGTCATGCAGGTTGCGGGGGAAGCCGCGGCGGGCAAGGAGGAGGTCGGGCAGCTGCCGGCGCCAGGCCACGTATCGACGCTGCCGGAAGCTCCGTCCCGGCCCGAAATGGTCAGGGAGTCCGCTCCGATCGTTCAGCTCAGCTTATTCGGCGACGGGGAAGGGCATAGCAAGCCCGCTTCCAAGCAAAGATCGAAAGCCGACCTGGCTGCGGACAAGCTGGTCGAGCAGCTGCAGGCAGCCGATTTGATCAATATGACGCCGCTGCAGGCGATGAACTTTTTGTACGAGCTGAAAACAAAAGTGGCCGCGGAAATGAAATAAGGAGGACTCATCGATGAAACGTATTGTTTTCGCCGGCTTGTTCCGAAGAATAAAAGCGATCTCCGCCACATTGGCGCTGCTCGGACTGTTGTCGGTTCCGGCGGGTTACGCCTTCTCGGCGCCGGCCGAGACGCCCGAGCAGGTTAAGGAAGTGCAAGAAATACTAAACAGGGTGCATATCGGCGGAGCACCCAAGTCGCCATCCGACTCGGATACGATCGACGACATGATCAAATCGCTGGACGATCCGTATACGGATTACTTCGACGAAGAGGAATGGACGAGCTTTCAAAATTCGTTGGACTTGAACTACGCGGGCATTGGGATGAGGCTCGGCCAGGACGAGAACGGCTTTATCGCCGTGGAGGTATTCCGAGGCTCTCCGGCCGAGGCGGCGGGCTTGCAGCGCGGGGACTACATCGTCGCGATCGGGGACAAGACTACCGCGGACATGAAGATCGAGCAGGTGACCGGACTTATTCGCGGTGCCGAGGACACGGAAATCGCGATCAAGGTCAAGCGGGGAGATACGGAGATCGATGTGCTGCCTCGGCGCGGACAAATTCATTTGCCTGTCGTGAGCGGGGGGATGATGGAAAGCGGAATCGGCTATATCAGTATCGACAGCTTCTCCGACGATGCGGACGAAAGGTTCGCGGCGATTTTGAATGTGTTGAAAACCGGCGGCGCCAAAGGTCTTGTAGTCGATTTGCGGGACAATCCCGGCGGCATTCTGGAGACGGCCCAGCATATAGCCGAGCAGTTTATTCCGGAAGGCATTCTCATTCATACGCGAGACAAGAACGGGTCCGACAGGCCGGTGTTGATCCAGAACGGTCGTACCGTGACTTTCCCGGTCGTCCTTCTGGTCAATGAAAACAGCGCCAGCGCTTCCGAAGTGTTGACCGCCGCGCTGCAGGACTATGCCAAGGCGATCGCGGTAGGCGCGAAAACGTACGGCAAAGGCAGCGTACAGGCTTTGTACGAGCTTAATTCCGGAGGCGTGCTGAAGGTTACGGTCGAGGAATATTTGTCGCCCAACAAACGCGAGGTGAACAAAGTGGGACTTATGCCCGATGTCCCGACGGAAGGCACCGTGCCGCAGCTGTTGATCGGCCTGCACAAGGCGGGAGCGGAGCAAATCCGCGTAGAGATGGAACGCCACTTGTACCGGGTGAACGGCTTCGAGTTTTACGATGCGGCCACTCCCGTGCTGTCCGTGGACGGCGCTCTGTATATGCCTGCGCGCGTGCTGGCCGCAGCGGTAGGCGTGCAGCTGGAATGGAACGACAGCGTACAAGGCGTCGTAATCGGCAAGGATTCCTCGGCGGCGACCTTCGACTCCGCATCAGGCTTCCTCATCGAGGGCGGCACCGGATTTATCGAGCTGAGCCGCTTCAAGGAACGTTTTCCGCAGACGGAATGGACCTCCGAGCCGGGGAAAACGGTATTGACGGTGAAAGGAACAGGAACGGCATGGGGAAAATAAAAGTGCTCGATGAGCATGTGGCGAACCAGATCGCCGCAGGCGAAGTGATCGAACGCCCTTCGTCCGTCGTGAAGGAGCTGGTGGAAAACTCGCTCGACGCCGGCAGCACGAAAATCGACGTGACGGTGGAAGAGGGCGGGTTGCAGCTGATCCGCGTATCCGACAACGGCTCCGGCATCGAGACGGAGGACTGCGAGGTCGCCTTCTTCCGTCATGCGACGAGCAAAATCGGCAGCGGCAAAGATTTGTTCCAAATCCGTACGCTCGGCTTCCGCGGGGAAGCTCTTCCGAGCATCGCGGCCGTAGCCAAAGTCGACTGCGTATCCTCGCCGTCGACTGACGGTCTCGGCCGCCGGCTCGTCATCGAAGGCGGTTCGGTAAAGTCGTTTACGGAGACGGCCTCCTCGCGCGGGACGGACATGACGGTCAAGGAGCTTTTCTACAACACCCCCGCACGCTTGAAATATATGAAGACGATCCAGACCGAGCTCGGCCATATATCCGACTATATATACCGGCTGGCGATGGCTCATCCGAACGTGGCCTTCAGCCTGAAGCACAACGGCAACGCTTTGCTGCAAACGCTCGGCAACGGAGACCTGGTCCAGGTGATCGCCGCCGTCTACGGGACGGCGGTCGCCAAGACGATGCTTCCGGTACGCGCGGAGAACGCCGATTATTCGTTGTCCGGCTTCATCTCCCGCCCGGATATGACCCGCTCCAACCGTCAGGCGCTTACGATGGTCATGAACGGGAGAACGATCCGCAATTACGCGGTATCGAACGCGATTTTAAATGCTTATCATACACTGCTGCCGATTAACCGGTACCCGGTAGTCGCGCTGCATGTCGGCATGGACCCGGCGCTTGTCGATGTCAATGTCCACCCGGCGAAGCTGGAAGTACGATTCAGCAAGGAGCTGGAGTTGGTCCGCTTCGTCGAGGAGGAGCTGCGCGGCGTCCTGCGCGGAGAGGTGCTCATCCCGCAGGTGGGGAAACCGACGCCGAAGTCGGCGGTCGTGCAGGAGCGGATGGAGCTGTACCGGACAGCGGCGCCGGAGCCTGCCGATTTGGATGATACATACCGCAATGCGCCGCTGCCCGAACCTCCGGCAGCCGGTGAGCCGGAGCAGCCTTCTGCTGCGGACCCATCGGCGCCAAACGCGATTACGGATTCTTCGACTGTTCGTGCAGAAACAGACGGAAACGTCATTTCGGAAATCGCCGCAACGGCAAATCCGTACATAAACGAGTCGAAACCGGATTCGAAGCCATCGTCATCGCAAGCCGCAAATGGGGAGCCGGATCGGCGCTCGGACGCTGCGGTACGGTCCGAATCGAACGCCTTGCCGTCTTATCGCAACGCTTCCTCCTCGCAGTCGCCATCCCGGACATCGGGATCATACGCCGGTCAATCGGAGCCGAAGGGCGGAATGCCGTTCGACCGGATCGCGGGTATGGACCGGAATCCGGACCGGTCGGAGAAACCGGCGGCGCCGAAATTTCCGCAGCTCGATCCGATCGGGCAAATGCACGGTACTTATATCGTGGCGCAGAGCGAGGACGGACTGTTCCTGATCGACCAGCATGCGGCGCACGAACGGATCAATTACGAGCATTATTACAAGAAATTCGGCCGCCCGGCGGAAGCGAGCCAACAGCTGCTCGTGCCGATTACGCTGGAATTCACTTCGGCCGAAGCGGAGACGCTGCGCGGCAAGCTGCAGCTGCTCGAGCAGGTCGGCGTCGATCTGGAGCCGTTCGGAGGCGGGGCGTTTCTCGTTCGCGGACTGCCGCACTGGTTTCCGGCCGGAGAAGAAAAGGCGCTCGTGGAGGAAATGACCGACTGGCTGCTGTCCGAGAAGAAATCGATCGATTTGACGAAGCTGCGGGAGAAAGCGGCGATTATGTGCTCCTGCAAAGCTTCGATCAAGGCGAACCAGCATTTGAGCAAGGCGGAGATCGAGTCGCTGCTCGACCGGCTGGCCGCCTGTCGCAATCCGTATACGTGTCCGCACGGCAGACCGATCGTAGTCAGCTTCTCGACGTACGAGCTGGAAAAAATGTTCAAGCGGGTGATGTGATGCTGGTGACGACCTCTTATTCCCCATCGCGCGAAGCGGAGGAGAAGGCCAAACGGTTTGCCGAGGAGCTGAACGTCCGCTATGTGTCGCGCGGGACGGCATCCGTGCGCAGACTCGGGGAGCGGTATCGCGACAAGCGCTTCCTGCTCGTCACGGAGCGGGAGCTGCACTATTACGGGGGCGGAGAAACGCCGCTGTTTTTCCACCCTTCGCTTTCCCTCGTCCGGGTGAAGCGTCTCCTGAACGGCGAACCGGACGGTTTGATCGAAATATCCGGCGCAGTGCCGGGAGACGTCGTGCTGGATTGCACCGCAGGCTTGGGCTCGGACTCGATCGTATTTTCCTATGCGGTCGGAGAGACGGGAGAAGTTACCGCGATGGAAAGCGAGGCGGCGCTCTACACGATCGTGCGGGAAGGTCTGCAGGCGTACGAGACGCACTTGGAGACGTTCAATGCCGCTATGCGCCGCGTACGGATGAAGCTTGGCCCTCATATGGACGAACTGCGAGCGCGAGCGGACAAAAGCGTCGACATCGTCTACTTCGATCCGATGTTCCGCGACCCCGTAGAGGAATCGAGCGCGATCGGGCCGCTGCGGCAAGTGGCGAACCACGCTCCGTTATCCGTGGAAGCGATTCGTGAAGCCGTCCGCGTCGCCCGCAAATGCGTCGTCCTCAAGGAGCACCGGGACAGCGGAGAATTCGAGCGGCTGGGCTTCGGCCAGCCTGCGCGCACACGAACGAAAATCGCATATGGAGTGATACATCCTTGACCGCAACGGAAACAAAGCCGCGTCTTCTCGTTCTGGTAGGACCGACGGCGGTAGGCAAAACGAAGCTGAGCCTGGAGACGGCCGTTCGATTCGGCTGCGAAGTGATCTCGGGGGATTCGATGCAAGTTTACCGGGGCATGGATATCGGTACGGCGAAGGCAACCCCGCAAGAACAGGCGATCGTGCCGCACCATATGATCGACATTCACGATCCGGATTACCCTTTCTCGGCAGCCGAGTTTCAGGAAAGGGCGGGTGTCCTGATCCGGGACATACAAGGTCGCGGCAAGCTGCCTTTTATAGTCGGCGGTACCGGATTGTACATCGAGTCGGTATGCTACGGTTTTCAATTCGGGGAAGGCGGTTCTGACGAGACGTACCGGCGGGAGCTGAACGATTTCGCCGACCGCCATGGCGAAGAAGCGATGCATGACTTGCTGAAAGAGATCGATCCCGCTTCGGCGGAGCGCATCCATGCGAATGACCGGAGACGGACGATCCGCGCGCTCGAAGTGTTCAAGGCGACGGGAATGACGATGTCCGAGCATTTGGCGGGACAAAAAAAGGAGTCCCCTTACGAACTCTGTATGGTCGGATTGACGATGGACCGCGAGCTTTTATATAAACGTATCGAAGCGCGGATCGATCTGATGCTCGAAGAAGGTCTTGTCCGTGAAGTGGAAGGGCTTCTCGAACGCGGATTTTCGACCGATCTCGTATCGATGCAAGGACTCGGCTACAAGGAGATTGCCGGCTTCCTGAAGGGAGATTACGATCTCCCGTTCGCCGTCGAGCTGTTGAAACGGAATACGAGGCGGTTCGCCAAGCGTCAGCTTTCGTGGTTCCGGCGCATGAAGGATATCCGTTGGATCGACGTTACGGAACCAAATTTTTCTGCGCATTTGCAAACATTTCATGATATACTAGCAGGAAAGTTTCCCCCTGATCCAGAATAATAATGGGGAGTAAATGGATGACAATTCCGGCAAATGGCCGTGGAAATCACTATATTAGGGGGTACATTTGATGAACAAGTCGATCAACATTCAGGACACCTTTTTGAACCAGCTGCGCAAGGAAAGCATTGCGGTTACCGTCTATTTGACCAACGGTTTCCAAATCCGCGGCTACATTAAAGCGTTCGACAACTTCACGATTATTATCGACAGCGACGGCCGCCAGCAAATGGTGTACAAGCATGCGATCTCCACCTTTACGCCGCAGCGTCCGGTATCGCTTATGCCGCAGGAGCCGGCCAACGAATCTTGATCCGTTTTAACGTTTCCGCCAGGGATAGGAACGGCGGATGAAACTTTTTGGCCCCCGGCAACGTTTAATACGTAGAAAGAAAGAAGCGGAGCAACCCATCAGGGTTGTTCTTTTGCTTCAATCGGGTTAGGAGGGAGTCGGAAGATGAGCGCATCAAGAAACTCCAACGCCAATCAACCGAAGCAGCAAACGAAGCAACAGCCAAAGAAGAAAAAGAAGAAACGAATCAGCGCGCGCAAGCTGATCCTGTGGTTGCTCCTGACATGCGCGCTCGGCTTGTTCTGCGCCATGGCGGGCTACATGTTCATTATGCTGAACGGGGAGAAGCGGTTCCGGGAAAATATCGACAAGCTGGATATGCCGGAGGCGGCGGTCGTTTACGATGTGAACGGGAAAGAAGTTACCACGCTGGCCCGGGAAAACCGGGAGCTCGTCACGACGCAGGAAATACCGGCCCGGCTCAGTCAAGCGTTTATCGCGACCGAGGACAAACGGTTCAACGAGCACGGCGGCATCGACTTCTGGTCGATCGGACGTGCCTTGGTGAAAGATGTCGTAAACCGCAGCGCGGTGGAGGGCGGCAGTACGATTACGCAGCAGCTGGCCAAAAACTTGTTCCTGAACGCCGACAAAACGGTGTTCCGCAAAGCGACGGAAGCTTCCATCGCGCTGGCGCTGGAAAACAATTTGAGCAAGGATAAAATATTGGAGCTGTACTTGAACCGCATTTATTTCGGCAATCGGGCGTACGGCGTCAAAGCGGCCGCCAAGAAATATTTCGGCAAATCGGATCTCGCCTCGCTCGAACTGTGGGAAGTCGCCACATTGGCGGCGATCCCGAAAGCGCCGGCCCATTATAATCCAATCGATCATCCGGATCGTTCCAAAGAACGGCGGGGCGTCGTTCTGATGCTCATGCGCGACCAAGGCTACATCTCCGAGGCGGAGCGGGCTCAAGCCGCCGAGGTGGAGTATGCTTATACCCCGCCGACCGGCAATAACGATTACGCGACCTTTATCGATTACATGTTGAATGAAGCGGTCGAGAAATCGGGCAAAACCGAAGACGAGCTGCTGCGAGGCGGCTACAGCATCTACACGACGATGGATCCGGTCGCCCAGAAAGCGATCGAGACGTCATACGCCAACGACAAGCTGTTTCAGAAGGACGGGCCGAAGCAGAAAATGCAGAGCTCGATGGTCATCTTGGATCATAGAACCGGCGGGATCGTCGGGATGATCGGAGGCAGAGGCTACAAGACGAAAGACTTGAACAGGGCCGTCCGGCCGCGGGCTCCCGGTTCGTCGTTCAAGCCGATCGCGGCGTATGCTCCGGCCATGGAGCAGGACTTCAAGAAATGGAACCCGTATACGATGCTGAAGGACGAGAAGATGTCGTTCGGCTCGTATTCCCCGAACAACTGGGATAACGTCTATCTCGGACAGATCAGCATGACGCAGGCTTTGCAAAAGTCGGCTAACGTAGCCAGCGTGTGGCTGCTGAACGAGATCGGGATTCAGAAGGGATTGGACTTCTCCAAGAAGCTCGGAATCGAGCTCGATAAAGATAAGGACAGAAATTTGGCCATCGCTTTGGGCGGCTTGACCAACGGCGTAACTCCGCTGCAAATGGCTACGGCGTACGGAGCTTTCGCCAACAACGGGCAAATGCACGAGAGCCATTCCGTCGTCAAGATCGTCGACGCGGATAACGAAGAAGTATACGCGTTCAAGGCCGAGAAGCCGAAGCAAGTAATGAGCGCGAGAACGGCATGGTATATGACGGTCATGCTGAAAAACGCCGTCGATAACGGCACGGGCGCAAGCGCGAAAATGAACTTTCCGGTCGCCGGCAAAACGGGTACGACGCAGCTCGATTTGAAAGGACTTGAGAAGTTCAACCGCGACGTCTGGTTCGCCGGCTATACGCCGGAATGGACGGCGGCGATCTGGATGGGCTTCGATACGACCGATACGCAGCACTATGTCTCTAGCGGCAGCGCCGGGCCCGCGATCTTGTTCAAGGACGTCATGACGAAGGCGCTAGCGGGGCATAAGGTCACGCAGTTCCAAAAGCCGAAGGACGTTCAGGAATTGAGCGAGCCGCCGAAGTCGGTGACGGATTTGGCCGCAGTCTATGTTCCGGAGAAAGGAACCGTCCGGTTGACCTGGTCGCCGATCAAAGGCGACAATATCGTCTATAGGGTGTTCCGCAAAGGCTCGAAGGACAAAGACTTCATCGAGCTGCCGCGTACGACGAACCCGACAGCCGACGATTTATCCGCTCCGGCCGGAGATAAATACGACTATTATGTGGTGCCGTACAATTCGGCAACGGATGCCGATGCGGAGAAGTCGAATACGGTGTCCGTCGAAATACCGGCTGCGGGCGGGCCGACGGATCCGTTAAAGCCGGGCAATGGCAATGGCAACGGAAATAATAACGGGAACGGAAATAATAACGGCAACAACGGAAACGGCCAAGGCGGTCAAGGACAAACGAATCCGGGGAATGGCAACGGAAATTCCAGCAACGGAAACGGAACGACGAAGCCTGGTTCGGGAACGGGCGGGAATGGTTCTGGCGGCACCGGTACGGGAACGGGAAGCGGAACGGGTAGCACTGGAAGTGGAACAGGAACCGGTAATGGAACGGGCAGCACTGGTAGCGGAACGGGCACGGGAAGCGGAACGGGCAGCACGGGAAGCGGAACGGGCACGGGAAGCGGAACGGGCACAGGAAGCGGAACCGGCAACACGGGAAGCGGAACGGGCACAGGAAGCGGAACCGGCAACACGGGAAGCGGAACGGGCACAGGAAGCGGAACGGGCAACACGGGAAGCGGAACGGGTACCGGAAGTGGAACGGGCAACACGGGAAGCGGAACGGGCGCGGGAAGCGGAACGGGAACGGGAAGCGGAACAGGCAGCACTGGGGGCGGAACGGGAACCGGGCACGGAACGGGTACCGGAAGTGGAACGGGCAACACGGGAAGCGGAACGGGAACGGGAAGCGGAACAGGCAGCACTGGGAGCGGAACGGGAACCGGGAGCGGAACAGGCAGTACAGGGACAGGAACGGGAATAGGCGGAACGGGGACCGGAACTGGTTCAGGTTCTGGAAGCGACACTTCACAGCGTAACGTACCCGGATCCCCGGTTACCCGCTGAACGGTTAATAACGGATAATCTCGCAAAAAAGAATCGGTCGCCCGACCGATTCTTTTTTGTGGTTGAGCGATTATAGTAGTCGATATAGTGTTTATAGAAACATGAAGGGAGTTGAAATTATATATCTTTACGCATATGTTATTTACATATCTAATTAGATATGTAATATTGATTTTATAAATATGCGCATTGGGGTGACGGTCGTGGGCAGACTGAAAAAATATGCAAAAAAATCGAAGGAAGAGTACCATCAGTATCCGTGGAAGGTGGATTACGAGCTGTTCGCCTTATTCGGCAAATATTGCGAGAGCTTGAATTTATCCGTAAACGAAGCCTTGTCCCTGCTCGTGAGCGACGAGATCGAATCGTACAGGGAACAGCTGTCGGAGGAAGAGCGGACGGGCATATTGGATGAATTCCGGATGAAGAAAGGAATGTTCCTCCGAGAAGGATTGCCTCCCGGCTGCATGCATCCGGCAATGACGCCGGAAGAAGCGCATCAGCGTGAAGCGGCTCCCGGGCCGCAAGACGGAAAAACGCGTCGCGGAGGGCCGAGGGGCGTGCGGCCGCATCGCCCGATTCCCGACAACGAATAGGAGAGTGAAACGTTGTGATCAGATTATTCCGATTCTTGAAGCCATACCGGTATTGGGTAGTGGCGATAGTGGCGCTCATGTTTCTGCAGTCGATCGCCCAACTGTATTTGCCTACCTTAATGGCTGATATCGTCGACATCGGGGTTATGCACGGCGATACCGCCTACATAATCACGATGGGCGTAGTCATGCTTCTTGTCGCGGCGATAGGAACGTTGTGCAATGTGACGGCAGGGTTCTTATCCTCGAAAACGGCCGCCGGCTTCGGCAAAATCGTCCGCGGCAACGTGTTCAGCCATGTGGAACGGTTTTCGCTGCAGGAATTCGATAAATTCGGTACCGCATCGATGATTACGCGCACGACGAACGATATTACGCAAGTTCAGCAAGTGCTGTTCATGCTGATGCGCATGTTTTTGAGCGCGCCGCTCATGATCGTCGGCGGTATCGTCATGGCCGTCTCCAAGGACGCCAAACTATCGCTCGTACTCGTAGCGGTAATTCCGCTGCTTACAGGCGTTATTGTCTTCGTCGCGTCCAAAGGCATTCCGCTGTTTCGTTCGATGCAAACGAAGCTGGACCGGCTCAACCTCGTATTGCGGGAAAACTTGACGGGAATCCGCGTCATCCGCGCGTTCAACCGGACCGATCGCGAACGGAACCGCTTCGGAGAAGCCAATGAAGACTTGACCCGGACGGCGATCAAAGTAACGCGCATCATGTCCGTCATTTTTCCGATCATGCTGCTGCTGCTTAACTTGTCTTTAGTGGCGATTATGTGGTTCGGCAGCATCCGTATCGATCTCGGCTTTATGCAGGTCGGGGACTTGATCGCCTTCACCCAGTACGCCTCGCAAATTTTGTTCTCGCTGACTATGGTGTCGATGATGTTTATGATGATTCCGCGGGCTTCCGCTTCGGCCGTACGGATTAATGAGGTGCTGAACACTTCGCCTTCGATCGCCGATCCGGCTGCCGTGAAGAAAAGCGCGCCGTCGAAAGGAAGCGTGGAGTTCCAGAACGTTACGTTCAGCTATCCGGGCGCAGAGCAGCCTGCCGTACGCAACGTGTCGTTTACCGCCGAAACGGGCGAGATCACGGCGATTATAGGGGGTACGGGCTCCGGGAAATCGACGCTCGTGAATTTGCTTCTGCGTTTCTATGACGTGGATGGAGGCAGCATCCGAATCGATGGTGCGGACGTCCGTGAATTGAGTCAGGAGAGCTTGCGAGGAATGGTCGGATATGTTCCCCAGAAAGCGTCGCTGTTCTCCGGAACCGTTGCGGACAATATCCGTTTCGGCAACGAAGCCGCTACCCGGGAACAAATCGAGCATGCCGCCGTGGTGGCGCAAGCCGCGGAGTTCATCTCCGAGTTGAAGGAAGGCTACGATTCGCACGTGTCCCAAGGCGGAACGAATTTCTCGGGGGGACAAAAACAACGGCTTTCCATTGCACGGGCGCTAGTTCGGAATCCGGCAATTTATGTGTTCGACGACAGCTTCTCCGCGCTCGACTTCAAAACCGACGCCAAGCTTCGGGATGCGCTGCAGGCCGAGACGTCCGATGCGACTATGCTGATCGTGGCCCAGCGCGTCAGTACGATCATGAATGCGGATCGGATCGTCGTTCTCGATGACGGGGAGGTCGCCGGGATCGGGACTCACCGCGAGCTGCTCGATTCGTGCGAGGTATATCGGGAAATCGTCATGTCTCAGCTGTCGGAGGAGGAGATCGCATGAGCGGACATCAAAAAGGCCAGGAGCCGAAAGGACAGGGCAGCCGGCCGGGCTTCGGCTTCGGACCGGGGGGCGGCATGATGGGCATGCCCGGACAGAAGGCGAAAGACGCCAAAGGCGCGATGCGTCGGCTGCTCGGCTATCTCAAGCAGCGTCAGGGGCAATTGTTTATCGTATTTATCGCGGCGGTGCTGAGTACCGTGTTCGGGATCGTCAGCCCGAAAATTATGGGCCAAGTGACGACACGGCTGTTCGAAGGCGCGATGGCGAAGCTTAACGGAGTATCCGGAGCGGCTATCGATTTTGACTATATCGGATACATCCTGCTATTGTTGATCGGATTATATGCGCTCAGCGCTTTGTTCACGTTCGTTCAGCAGTTTATCGTGGCGGGGGTCGCCCAGAAGGTCGTGTATGCGCTTCGCAAGGACGTGCAGGAAAAACTGAACCGCCTGCCGCTCAAATATTTCGATTCCCGCTCGAACGGGGAAATATTGAGCCGGGCGACAAACGATGTCGACAATATCGGCAATACGCTGCAGCAAGTGCTGTCGCAGTTTATATCATCGATCGTGCTGTTGGTCGGCATTGTTGTCATGATGCTCACGATCAGTCCTCTGCTAACGCTTATCACGATCATAACGCTGCCGCTCAGCGTGCTGGTAACGAAGAAGGTCGCGACCCGCTCGCAAAAATATTTCGCCGCCCAGCAGAAAACGCTCGGCGAATTGAACGGCCACGTCGAGGAAATGTACGGCGGGCATACGATCGTCAAAGCTTTCGGTCATGAGAGAAAGTCGGTCGAATCGTTTAATGCCATTAATGAAAAGCTGTACGATTCCGGCTGGAGGGCGCAATTCGTGTCCGGTATCATTATGCCGCTCATGATGTTCGTCGGAAATATCGGCTATGTGCTCGTCTGTGTCGTCGGCGGCATATTCGTAACGAGGCAGGCGATCACGATCGGCGACGTTCAGGCGTTTATCCAATATTCGCAGCAGTTTACGATGCCGATTACGCAGGTGGCGAACATCGCGAACTTGATTCAATCGGCGCTCGCTTCCGCCGAACGCGTCTTCGAGCTGCTCGACGAAGCAGAAGAAGTGCCGGAAACGGCCAAACCCGTTGCGATCGCTTCCCCTCGGGGCAATGTCGAGTTCCGGGAAGTATCGTTCGGCTACAAAGAGGACGCTCCTCTAATGGAAGGAATGTCGATCGCCATACGCCCCGGGCAAACCGTCGCCATCGTCGGCCCTACCGGCGCCGGCAAAACGACGATGGTTAACCTGCTGATGCGGTTTTACGAAATCGACGGAGGCTCCATTTCGATTGACGGAGCAGACATCCGGGAGCTGAAAAGGAGCAGGCTGCGGGAGCTGTTCGGCATGGTGCTCCAGGACACATGGCTGTTCAATGGCACGATTCGCGACAATATCGCGTACGGACGCGACGGAGCGACCGAAGAGGAGGTCGTGCAGGCAGCCAAAGCGGCATATGCGGACCATTTCATCCGCACGCTCCCGGACGGATATGACACCGTACTGAACGAGGAAGCATCCAATTTGTCCCAAGGCCAAAAGCAGCTGCTGACGATCGCCCGGGCGATTCTCGCGGATCCGGCCATTCTCATTCTCGACGAAGCGACCAGCAGCGTCGATACCCGGACCGAAGTGCATATTCAGCAGGCGATGCAAGCGCTGATGAAAGACCGCACGAGCTTCGTCATTGCCCACCGGCTGTCGACGATACGCGATGCCGACTTGATTTTGGTCATGAATCACGGCCGCGTGATCGAACAAGGCAATCACGAGCAGCTTATCGCTTTGAACGGTTTTTATACCGATTTGTACAACAGCCAGTTTACCGGAGGCAAACGGAAAGAAATCGTATAACCTTGCAAAGTCCGAGCGATCGGGCTTTTTTCTTTTGCCGGCCGCATGTTTTCCGTTCCGGGTCGGAGAAGGTAGGAATCCGGCCGTCTTTGTCGAATTAATGGGGAATGCGAGTACTTACGAATAGTGGTGACCTATGAATCGATTGTACGATTGGATCGGCTCGCAGCCCTTCAGAAGTTTTCAGCTCCGGTTGTTTTTGTACTTGTTCCTGATCGGCTCGATTCCCGTGTTCGTGGCGCTCACGTTTTTTTATCTCCATTCCTCCGAACGATCGGAGAGCGAGTGGCGGGGGCTGGTCGCGAAGAAGCACGATCAGGTGCAGCGGCGACTCGAACGGGAAATGCGCGAGCTCGAATATATGTACAGCGTTTGGCTGCAAAATGATGCGGTCGGGCAGCTGATGAGGGCAAGCCGGGACGGCCGCGACATGGGCGAGTCGGCCCGGATGGCCATAGATTCGATCAGCGCGACGGCCGCCTTTCAGCTGGAATACCGCAGAAACGTATCCGATCTTTGTTTCACCTTCGACAGAAGCGGCTCGTTCTGCGTCGTCGGGAATCCGTACGACTATGAATCCCGCACCGCCCGAGTCCCCGCCAACCGCAACGACTTCTTCGTTCAGGAGGAAGGGAGAAACACGGTCAGCTGGGTCGGTCCGATCTACGACCCGGTCAACCTCGTCATCGTCGGTTATATGAAGATCATCGTGGACATGTCCCGCGTGCTCGACGACGTCCGTCACGATCAATTGCTGTCCGACCTCGTGCTGTGGGATCCGGCTACCGATTCGGTGCTGTTCGAGAGCGGCCGGCGCGATCCGGCGACGAGCCGCAGCCCGGTGTCCTTTTTGTCGGAGAAAAATGCGTTTCTGCGCAGCGAGAACGGCGTGTTCTTGTCGCAGCGCCCCGTGGCCATTCCCGGCCAATCATGGATGTCGTATGTGGAAGTGCCGAATACGGACATCCGCTCCTTGCAAATGACGCTGCGCAATACGGTACTTGTTTTTTTCGCCATCCTGCTCGCGGTGTCCGTGATCAGCTCGCTTGTGTTTTCCAAGCTGTTTTCCCGTCCGCTCCATCTGCTGCGGCAATTGATGAAGCGGGCCGAATCAGGCGATTTGAAGGCGTATTGGACATACGGGAGCATACGCGAAATCGACGAGCTCGGCAACTCCTACAACCAGATGCTCAACCGTCTCGAGGAAACGATCAAGCAGGTGAAGCAGGAAGAGTCGCTGAAGAAGGAAGCGGAAATCGAGGCGCTGCAATATCAGCTGAATCCGCATTTTTTGTACAATACGCTAAATACAATTAAATGGGTGGCCAAAATTCACAAAACACCGCAAATTTCCGATGCGGTCAGCGCTCTCGTAAGGCTGCTGCAGGCGAGCCTCGGCAAAAAGGGCGATTTCATCTCCTTGAAGGAGGAAGTCGGTCTCATCCAGGACTATATGGCCATTCAGTCGTTCCGGTACGGCGATAACGTCGCGATCCGATATGACATCGACCCGCTCGCCTCGGTTTGCCTGGTGCCGAAGATGGTGCTTCAGCCGCTTGTGGAAAACGCACTCATCCATGGTCTCGAGAACAGTGTCAAGAATGGGGAAATCTCGATCCATGCGCGGCTAGACCGGGATATGCTGGTGTGCGAGGTGCAGGACAACGGAAAGGGCATGGCCGATCCGGAAGCGGTTATGGGCATGCAGCCGCGCGGGCACAGCGCCAAAGAACGGATGAGCGGCATCGGTCTCAGCAATATCCGCGAGAAAATCAAGCTGTACTATGGCCCGGACTATAAAATGCATGTGATCAGCAAGCCGAATCAAGGGACAACGGTCCGGTTGTCGCTGCCCATCCATCGAAATGAGGAGTCTTGAGCATGAACGTATTAATCGTCGATGACGAGCCGATTATCCGCATCGGCTTGAAATCTCTCGTGAATTGGGAGGAGAACGGTTTCCGGCTTGTCGGCGAAGCATCGGACGGCACGGAAGCGCTGGAGCACATTCGACGCGAGCCGGTCGATATCGTCATCACCGATATTCGCATGCCGAAAATGGACGGTCTGGCGCTTATGCGCGAGGTGAAATCGGTCAAGGACGACATCGGGCTGCTCGTGCTCAGTTGTCTGGACGACTTTGCTTATGTCAAGGAAGCGATGAAGCTGGGGGCTCACGACTATATATTAAAGCCGACAATGGAGCCCGACGAGCTGTTGGCGATTCTTCATACGGTCCGAACGAAGCTGGACGAGGAACGGCAAACGAAACGGGTGCTCGCCGAATGGCGGGAGCAAATTCAACAATCGAGCGCGTTCCGGATCGCCGATTGGCTGCGTCAAAATATGCAGACGGGAACGGGTCAGGAGCGGCTCGAGGCAGAGCTGTTCCCGCCGGGCTGCGGTGCGTTCAGCATCTGGATCGAAGGGGAGCCGGAGGCGCTGCCGCCCGTCGACGAATGGGATATCCCCCACAGCCGGGCGGCTGTCAAGTGGAGCGACCGGGTGTGGATCGTATTGTGCGGCTACGAGCGCGGGTTATCCGAGAAAGACAGATACGATCGGATGTTCGGTTGTGCCCAAAGCTTATTCGCACGGATGAAAGAGACGATGGCGCCGGAGGACGACTGGTTCGTTTGTCTCGGACCGGTAATTCCGAAGCTGCAAGATTTCGGCCACGCGTTGACCTTCCACAAGCGCCAGCTGCACGGGCGGTTCTACGGAACGCCTGAGCGTTTCGTCGTCGGCGAACCGGAGACGGCCGAGGATGGGCCTCTGCCGACCGGGGAGAGGAACGACTTTTTGCGCGCCGTTTCGAACGGCAACCGCGAGGCGGCTTTTTACTGGATCGACTTGTTGACCGAGTCGGTGAAGCTCCATAAGCCGAATGTCGGCAAGCTGCGCACATTTTTGTCCGAAATGCTTGGTCTGGCGTTCGAATTCGCCAGGCAGCACAGCGCTGCTCCTCCGGCCGAGGAGGAGGTGCTCGCTTCTTCATTGGACCGACTTCGTGCCATTCCTCATATCGATCCGCTCTGTTTGTTCGTAAAGGAGACGGCGAGGCGCCTGTGGTCGAAGCCTCTCGAGGACGGAATGTCCAAAGAGCCCAGCAACCCGTTTATCAAAAAAGCGGTCCGCTTCATGCGCGAGCAGTACAGCCGCAATATCGGAACGGTCGATATAGCCGACCATGTCAAGCTGAGCCGCAGCTATTTGAGCGATTTGTTCAGCAAAGAAATGGGAGAATCGCTTATCGAGACGCTGACCCGGATCCGCATCGAGGAAGCGAAGCGGAAGCTGCGCAACGGCGAGATGAAAGTATACGAAATTGCCGAAGCGGTAGGCTTCTCCGATCCGAAATCGTTCGCCAAAACGTTCAAGCGGCTTGTCGGCTGTACGCCGAAGGAATTCGAGTCGCGCGATGAGGATAGTTCGGGCAGCAGGTAGAGCAGGAAGGAGCCGAGCAGGGAAACGATGAAAATAGCGATTAATACGGATGTGCATGGAAATTACCCTGCTCTGCAGGCTCCAGTTCGACAAATCGACGCTGCCGGGGACATCGGAAAAATATACTGCTAGGGCGGTATGATTGCACCGGTCCGGGTACGAATGAAGTGCTGAATATGCTTCGCAAATGGCTTGAAACCCGCATGACTTATGGAGGTGACGAGACATCCGATGAAAAAATATTACGAGGACGAACACGAAACGGCGTACCGGACGATGCGGGAGAAAGGGATTATGGCTTGGGACCAATATTACGATCCCGGACGGTATGATTTCGATCGATTTATGATGCGGCCTTTCCTGGAGCGGGCATTGTCGCTCGTTTCCTTCGATAACCCCAATCCTTCGGCGTTGGAGTACGGCTGCGGAACGGGAGCGGCATCCTGCTTTTTGGCGAATAGAGGATTCCGCGCGGTAGGCTTGGACCTTTCCCCGATAGCTATCGAGCTTGCCCAAGCTTTTGCCAAAGAAAGAGAGCTGGCCATCGACTATAAGGTTCAAGATATGACAGAGAGCCTGACAAATGGAAAGCAATACGATCTAATCGTTGATAATTATTGCTTGCAGAGCATCGTAACCGACGAGGATCGTGAGGCTCTATTCGCCAATGTAAGGGCAAGGCTGAAGAACACCGGCTATTATATCATCGCAACAGCCGTGTACCATGACGGACGAGACTATGAAGGTTCCTTATATGATGCAACTACAGGGATCTTATATGACAAGTTTGACCGCGATCCCGCCGATTACGTCGATGTTGTCGAACGGGAGGGCTATTTATGGATTCCAAATAGAAGACATTTGACTCCGGACGCTCTCCTCGCGGAGCTGCGACGGGCCGGATTCCAAGTCGTTTTTCAGGAAGAAGGAAATGTAATTTGCCGAGTGCCGGAAGGAGTGGCCCATGAATCTGGCCAACAAAATAACGATAGCTAGAATCGCTTTGGTGCCGCTGCTCATTTTATTTTTGCAGCCTTTTCCGGAATGGCTGGTGCAGCGGTACGGAGTCTTCGGATTTATTGACCGATACGGGGTTTACTTGGCGACGCTAATCTTCATAACGGCGGCCGCTACCGATAAACTGGACGGTTATGTAGCCAGAACGTACAACCAGATTACGAACCTCGGCAAGCTGCTGGATCCGCTGGCCGACAAGCTGCTGATCGCGACGGCATTGATTATGCTCGTCCAAACGGATAGCGTGCAATCGTGGGTCGCTGTCGTCATTATCGGAAGAGAGGCGGTCATTACGGCAATCCGGGTAATGGCTGCGTCGAAGGGCGTAGTGCTGGCTGCCGACCGTTACGGGAAATGGAAGCTTGTCCTGCAAGTCGCCGCCATCTCCGGGGTGCTGGTACAGCAATTTCCTATTATGAGCATGAATTTGCTGCCGATCGGTTCAGCGTTAATGGTCGCCGCCGTACTATTGACGGTGTATTCCGGTGTTCGCTATATGTTTAGAAACTATAAGCTTTTACAACTGAGCGATGCATAAACTTGTGCAGTCGTTACGCCAATGAGAGTAGTCGATCTTTGCCACTAGACAATCGATGCTTAATGGGGTTAAATAATGTCCCGCGAGCAAAAGCGACACGTTTTTCGCGTCAACCGTAGGCCGTGTCAGTTTCTGCGCTTTCCCGGGAAAAGATAATGCCCCGAGCTGCCCGTTCTCCATGATACACAACGTAAAGGAGTTCAAAATGCAATGGAAATTACGGCAATGACGCTCGATCACTACGAGCAATCGATTGAACTATGGAAGATGACGGAGGGCTTGGTCCTGAGCGAATCCGATTCCAGGGAACAAATCGGATTGTTTCTGCGAAGAAACGAGAATTTAAGCTTCGTCTGCCTCGTGGAAGATAGCGTCGTCGGCACGAGCATGTGCGGCCATGACGGGAGACGCGGATTTTTGTATCATATTGCGGTAAGCGAAACGCATCGCGGCAAAGGCATCGCCAAGCGGATGGTGGAACGAAGCCTCGAAGCGCTTCGAGCGGCAGGAATAACGAAATGCCACCTGTTTACGCTCGAATCGAACGAAATCGGCAACCGCTACTGGTCCGGTACCGGCTGGCAAAAAAGGAGCGGCATCCTGCTCTATTCGAAGGATGTGTCACAAATATGGACAAAGCGGAGGCCGTGATGAACGATAAGGAAGTGTGGCATCGCCATCTGGGGTCGTACGGAATATGTCATTCGGAAGGGAAGCTGCTCGTGATCCGCAAGAGAGGAGGTCCGTATACGCGGCGTTATGATTTGCCGGGAGGCTCCTTGGAGCCGCTTCAATCGCTGCAGCAAACGGTCGAGCGGGAATTTATCGAAGAAAGCGGCATTCGTATCAACATCAAGCGGTGTTTGGGCACCCGGGATTATGTGGTAGCGTGGAGGAGAGAAAATTTCGATCATACGCATTGCCATCATATCGCCATTTTGTACGAGGCTCTTTACGCTGACGGAGATGTGGCGAATTCGCCGAACATCGACGATTCGGACGGTGCCGAATGGATCGACATGGATAAACTGCAATTGGAGGATGCATCGCCATTGGTCCGGGATGCCGTCCATTGGATTAGGACCGGTCACCTTCCTGTCGAAGCGGCCAGATTCGACGATTGGAAGTTCGGGGGGACTAGTGCTTGTCGGCGGCATTAACTATACGATTAAGACAATCAACGAGAGCGGAGTGTGGAATGATGAGGATTACGACCGTACTTTTCGATTTTGACGGCACATTGGCCGATACGCTGCCGATTTGTATCCATTCGATCAGCGAGGCTTTCCGAACCTATGACGGGAAATCGTTGACCGGCCCGGAAGTCGTGGCCCTGTTCGGCCCGACGGAAGCCGACATTATTCGGCTGAACTTGGGCAAACGGGAATCGGCCGAAGAGGCCGTCCAGCTGTTCTACAAGCTGTATCGGCAGGAGCACGAGCGCATGGTCCAACCGAATGCCGAGATGATGGCCCTGCTCTCCGAGCTGAAGAGCAAAGGTTATCGGATGGGGATCGTAACGGGCAAAGGGAGAGATTCCTTGGATATTTCGCTCGAAAGGCTCGGTATGGAAGCGTATTTCGGCGTTACCGTTTCCGGTGACGAGATGAAGCGCCCCAAGCCTGATCCGGAAGGAGTGCTCACGGCCATGAACGCGCTCGGCGCGGACAAGTCGGAGACGTTATTTATCGGGGACAGCGAAGCCGATATGCGTGCAGGCAAAGGCGCGGGGGTATTCACGATCGGCGCTCATTGGCTGGAAAACGTGCAGACCCACCGTTTCGATACGACACCGGATCTGTTCGTCACCCGAACGAGCCAACTGCTTGCTTTTCTGGAAGAGCATCGATGAGACGCGAAAGCCGCTATAAAGCTATCATTTTCGATATGGATAACACACTGTTAAAGTCGAACATCAACTTTCCCCGGATCAAGCAGGACGTATTCGACCAATGTATGGAAGCCGGCTTGTTTCCCGCTTCCTTCCCGTTTCAAGAGCATACGATTGCGACGCTGATCGAGTCGGCGCGAGCCGCAAGAGGATTTACGGCCGAGCTGGAAACGGCGGTATGGAATATTGTCGTAGCCGGCGAAAAGGTGGGTATGGTCGGAGCCGAATTGGAAGAACACGTTCCGGAAATATTGGAGCTTCTGAGCGTGGAAACGCGTCTAACCGTATTGACGAACAATGCGCGTGAAGCAGCCATAGACGCTCTGGAGCGGACCGGAATCGCGTCCCGCTTCGAGCTGATAGCCGGGCGGGAGCAAATGACCGCGCTGAAGCCGTCCCCTTCCGGAATCGCCTACATCACGTCGAATTATCCGGCCATTCGCCCCGAAGAATGGCTGTGCGTCGGCGATTCGTGGATAGACGGCAAGGCGGCGCAGGATAGCGGAATCGCTTTCCTGGCTTATAACGCCAAGCTCGAGGAGCTGCAACGGAGAAATGTGCCTGCGGTCGGTCATATTCTGTCGATGCGCGAGCTAATTCATTATTTGTGAGACCTGCTTGGATCAAGGAACCAGCTTGTCGTGTCCTTTCGGATCCAGCATATTCGGATTAATTCCCGTCGTAAGAATCGCTTCTTCCTTCATGGCCATGCTGCACGTCTTGCAAATATACAGCTTGGACAGCCCGCTGCTAATTTTCCGGTACTCGGGGTCACCCGAATCGAGCAAGTACTCCTTTTTGCAGGTCATGCATTTGACATGAAGCGACATGGAAAGGCCTCCTTTGGCTTAGGCGAAAGTATCCTTCTCTTCCATTATATCGGGATATTCCGCCTGCCGGAAACCGCGGGGATGAACAGTATGTGAAGAAATAAAAAACGCCCCTTCCCGGAGGATTCGGCAGGCATGTCGAGCCGCCCGGGCAAGGGCTTTTTGTTCGGAAGACGGTTTTGTTCTAAGAAGGCATGGGAAAATTAGATGGAAGAGGATTTAGAAACTATCGTTTCCGTATTCCGTAATAGTAGATAACTAGAGACGGAGGTGTCTGCAATGGAAAAGAAGAAAAACGTCGGGTCGGGCTTGGCCATAGGAATCGCGCTCGGAGTCGGAATCGGCGTCGCCATAAATAATATTGCAATCGGAATCGGTATAGGGCTGGCGCTCGGATTGGCGATTGTTTCGATGCGGGCGAAGAAAAATCCGCCGAAACCGTGACTTTCCCGGACAGAGTGTGCCCTTGGCCCGATGCGGTCTTGTCCTGAAGGAACAGTTTAGTGGATTCGCGTATTTCAACAAGGAGGGGAAGTCGTGAAATTCGCACCCAAAAGAGATGCGTGGCTATCCCTAGTCATGTATTTTTGCATAATCGCTCTCGCGTTGGCCGGAGCTTCTCCATGGATCATAGGCGGTACGGGCATTATTGGCGGTACTCTGCTTTCCCTTTTTTGCCTGGCGATCGCGGGAGTTACATCGTGGCTATGGTTCGGAATTGATTACGCGCTCCGCGATTCCGAGCTGGTTATTAGAACCGGCTTCCTTACCAAAGTCATTCCGCTGGACAAAATAGTTTCAATAAAGCCGATCCGTTCGTGGCAATCCGGTGCGGCTGCTTCGGGCCGCAGTCTCGAAATCCGTTCTAATCAATACGAGGCCATACATATTTCACCGTTGGACGAACAAGCTTTTCTGAAAGAATTCAGACTTCGGTGCAAGCATGCGAGCATCGAGGAAAGAATGTAGCGGTACCGGAGGAATGGAGCGGCTGGAACATAATTCCTAATGCGCAAATTATTTATACATGTTTCGCTTGCTTATCAGACGTCTGAACGATTCAGACTGCCATTTCCCATGACGTTTGTAAATACGACTCAATAGATGGTAGTACAAATATTTCAGCTTCCGCATAAGCGCCCCTACTTTCATCTGAATTATTCAAATTATACGACTATTTGCTTATTTATATAAGATGCTACCGCAAAAAAACTAATGCAGCGTGACCGCAAACGACCTCCTGAAGGGCTTTGTTAAAGCGGTTGAGGGATGTCACTTTAAATAGAGGAGTTGATTTCCGTTATTGTCCCGAATATCGCTGTACACCTGATATAACGGCGCAGTCTTCCGCTATTGGGAGTTATCGGGGGAAAATGGGTAGTGTACATCGGAATTGCGGAGCGGGTTTCCGTTATTATGCTATCTAATCTGGTTATATGGCTAATAAGATACGCCAGTTCCGTTATTTATGGACTTTCGGCCTCACGAGCGCCGTAAAAGGCGGCGATCATGGGATGGAGATTGCGAAGGAGCAAGAGGGACAAGCCTCTCTGCTCCTTTTAATTTGAAAATTGTTACCCGTTAAACTGTTGGAACTCGATCCGTTCTTCAATCAGGATCATGTTTTGCTTGTCTTGGAAAAAGGATACTCGAATGTGCAAATTTCTCATCGATTTGTGTAAAGAATTTTGGACGAAACACTCTTATACTCAGAATCAGTGATAGCGCTTACATGACTACTCTTATTGCTTGAGTCGATCACGCGAAGGTTCAGTTTATAGCGGAAAACATTATTTCACAGGAGAGGTGTCGACAATGAAAAATGTTTTGTTTGCTTGCGGCAGCATTCGATCCAAATGGACAATCGTCGCTTTACTGCCGGTTATCGCGATTATTTCGACCTCCTGCAGCGGGGGGCAATCGATTCAAACGAGCGGCAATAAAAGCGAGAGTCAAGCGCCGGCTGCCGCTACAAAAGACTGGACGAAAGAGCCGGTGGAGTTGACGTTTTTCTACATGTATAACGAAGATTTAGAGGAAGGCTTTCGCAAAGGCGACGGCGCCAGAATTCAAAAGAAATATCCGAACGTCACCTTTAAGTTTATGAAAAACGCGCCCGGTACGACATTGGCCGATATCGTCACGACGAAAACGAAGATCGACTTTTTCGGGGACACCCAATCCGGGGTAGCCAAACTGCGGGAAGTCGGCATGCTGGACGACGACATCTCCGATCTCGTGAAGAAGCACAAGTTCGATTTGAACAAAATCGAATCGAGCGCCATCAATGCCTTTACTTATGCGGCTAACGGCGTCTTGACCGGGCTGCCGATCAAGATCAACTCCACGACCCTTTATTACAATAAGGACATATTCGACAAGTTCGGAGTCCCGTATTTGACGGACAATATGATGTGGGACAGTGTCATTGATACCGCCCGCAAATTGACCCGGGTCGATGGCGGCGTACCGTACTACGGTCTCGGCATTAATATAGGCAATACGCTGTTCGTCAATGAAGGTGTGCCGAGCTTGGTGAACATGCAGACGAAGAAAGCGACGCTGGCTACCGATTACTGGAAAAAGATGTTCGAACGGAATATGCGGATGGTGACTCTCTCGAGCGACCCCGAAGCGAACAATATGCTGGCCAACTACGGCAAAGCTTTTGTCAATTTCTATAAAGATCGGAACATCGCCATTCAGGTGGGCAACAACTCCGCCTTCAACATTATCGGACAAAATAGCGACGGGCTGCGCTGGGACATTGCCAGCTTCCCGACGTACAACGATATGCCGAATGCCGGACCGAACTCGAACCCGTACGGCTACTTTATATCGAAAAATAGCCCGAACCGCGAAATGGCGTTTTTGGCGATCAGCGCCTTGCTGAATGAGGATTCCCAATTGGAGGCGGCCCGCACGAACGCATACGTTCCGGTTATTAAGGACAGATCGTACTTGAACACGATCGGCGACGGCGTGCCCGAGCTGCAGGGGAAAAACGCCAAAGGTCTCGTACCGAAAAAGTATGGCGAAAGCATTCCGACCGATAAATATATATCGGCCGCAACGTCCAGCTTGAACACGGCCTTCTATGATGTCGTGGCCGGCAAAAAAGATATTAATTCGGCGCTGCGCGATGCCGAAGAAGCCGCCAATCAAAAAATTTCCACACTTCCCCAATAGGGCTGCCATGATATAAAAACAAATAGCGGTAAGTATAGCGGTAAGTATAAGGAGAATCCCCCGTTGAAGCTTCAAGCTTCAACGGGGGATTCATTATTGTAATACATTGATAATTTGGGGTGACCTAAGGAGTATCCCTTATCGTGCGACTATAAAGGCCTCTTACCAGCAGTTCGCGGAACAAGCACTTCCGTTATTTGTTGTGAAGGGAACGATGAGTTCCTTTATTACCTGCGAAAGGCGGGGAAATCGCACATACGGAACAATGAGTTCCTTTATCGGTGCAAAACGGCCCTCAAACGACCTTCATTCTGCCGATAAAGGAACTCATCGTTCCTTTATGCCCCATTTTAGCTGTTCTCTGGAGGAATAGCGGAACTTTTTGTTCCGCATTGCTAGATCGATCAGATCCAATATCGACTGGAAGAGCGGCTGAGCCGATACCCGTTCCCTCCAACGCGCTAAAGGTTGGATTTGCACAGAAAAAGACTGTCAGGGTGTAGCTCCATGCGAAGATGTTGAATAATACTACTGCCGCATAATTTGCGTACAAGTTGGAGGCGTTGAAGGATTTGCACAAAGTTGGAGAGATTGAATCGAGGTTAACCTCGGATGACATGCACCTTCTAAGACTTACCGATCGTGGTGCAGCTCGAGCCGGAGCAGCAGATGTCCGTGGGAGGATTGAACGAATTGCCAGCATGTGTGAGGAAGTTTCGAAGTATCGAATGGAGAGAGCTGAGCGTAGAGGCTCGAATAGATCGATGGTCGGGGATTCGATTGACGGTCATGACGTTCAGAGGGGGGCTTTAACCTCACTAACTATTTGCAGGGAAATCCGTCGGATAGCTATCGATGGGCATGACCCCGGGAACATGGTCAATTGGTACTTAATAGTTTCTATATGTTGCTCTACCCCGGTCGTGTATCAACCCCCCCCCCCCTCCGTCATCGATGGCCACATTGAAGATAATCGATGCGCATACTGGCGAATGGTTGGATTTTCTGAATCAACCTCTCACTAAGACATTCTCTCCAGCAGGCGAATGGTTAATTCACACAGCGCCAGACAGCGAAATAGAGTATGCTGCCGCGATTCTCTGGGATAACGAACTGCTGCAGCTAGAGAATGAGCCTTTCATCAAGAACGGCTATTCACTTGTTCCGTTCCGCGAATTGATGACAAAATTGGGGGCCAAGATTAACTGGGATCCTGTCGCTAGGAAAGTAACTGCCAGCAAAGATGGCACGACCATTGAACTGACGATCGATTCTAATACCACCTTTATCAACGGTAAAGAGCAAACACTGGAGGCTCCCGCCATCATTAAGGACGGACGAACCTATATTCCGGTACGGCTCGTACTTGAGACGTTTAACGTACATGTAGGCTGGAGTAATGAATCCCGACTTGTGCTCGTTTCAAGCGATGGCAATCCGCTTGTTCTGTCGCCTGAAGAGCAGAAGAAGTACCGCTTTCAGGCTCAACTCAACTGGGAAAATAAGATGCATAAGTAAAAGGAAAGGAGCAGATTGCCAAAGAGCGGCGGTTCACCGTCTTCCAGAAGTAACGCACGGACAGCTGCGATATAGCCTTTGGCTACCCGTGTCTCTACAAGTGTCGCCTCTCCGGTCGCAGTGCCGGAAACGTCGGCTTCCGTCGTTTTTTTCTCGACTCGCTCGATTTTCCGCTCGACATCACGCAGACCGCGCATGCTCTTTTTTAATTCCATTTTAAGCTTGCGATCGGCATCCTCAAGAGGTTTAGCGACATCATTCAGATAGTGATATTGGCAGTATTGATAGGGTACATCTGGCAGTAACGATTCAAATGCTTTCCGGATCGAAACCTGTCCGTCGCTGACAATGCCAACAATGGGGTATCCCAATTCGACGATGGGTTCGATTAGGATTCGTAATTCGGCAGCTGCACCGCTCTTCATGTTTTGTGCAGCGAGAATAGTGCCGCTAAACACTTCGCGGATTACGTACAGCATCTCGTTACCTTTCTCGGGTTGCACGCCGTTCATGGATAGGAGGATCCCGCCATTTTCCGCCGTCGTTTCCGCCAGTTGACATGCTCATCGAGGCTGGCGGAAATGAGCGTTTGATACCGCTCGTACAACGTCTGAGCGTAACGCTCGCTGATTACGATACCGCGATCGTTCAGCGTATCTGCAATCGCTTTGGGTGCGGTGAAGCTTAAACCGTAGTTCGCCGACAAGGCAAAGCACCTCTTAGCTGTAAGAAGAATGTTTCATACTGAGAGCTTCTGCTTCTGCCGACTTGTAAGCGACACCGACGTGGATGCAGTTTGGGTTGGCACAAGCATAGGCCATGCTCCAAGCATGTATGACACTGCTCAGCGTTGAAATTTTCTTGTTCCACGCTGTATGGGATCGTTTTAAAGTGCCCTCGCAAGGTAATTTGTCAATTCGGGTCTGAAGTAAACTTTCGGCACAGTGCCGAGACGATTTTTCGATAGCATAAGGGGAGTCACTCCTGATCATTTCTTGTTCCTTATGTATTCTACAAATCCCAGGAAAATCCTGTTAGTTCTGACATTTCGCACCCTTGAGCATCTGAAAAAAAGAAATAGAAGCAAACAAGAAAACGGGAAACCATGTCGAATACCTCTGTAGAGTCTACGATGTACGGAGGAAAGCAAATGAACCCGAATATACAAATCGAATCGATATATGCAACAGGCTATTTGAATCTCATCAGTCAAACGATGAAGGACATGAAGATTCCCCAGACGATTGATGAGAAAGTGCCGTATGATGCGCAATGCCTGGCAAGTCTGGGTGCCGTCACGCCCAATTCCACAACCCCGACCCGCCTGATCCGTTCGCCCTGCTGCACACCAACAAGCCATCCGAAATCCTCTTTCCGCCAGCCGGTCAGTACGACGTCCGCATATGTCCAGTTAATCACCTTAAGCCAGCTCGCGCTCCGCTGGCCTGTCGCGTATACTGATTCCTTTCTTTTTGCGACGATACCCTCCATCTGGCGGGCAACGATCTCCTGATACAACCGTTCACCCTCACGCTCTATGTAGGGCACGACGCTGATCCGAGGATTCCCGAAGTCGATACTGGCAAGCAACTCCTTGCGTCGCATGAGCGGCCATCCGCGCAGGTCTTCACCCTTGTATCTGAGGATATCAAAAACCATATAATTCGCCGGCTGCGAAGCGCTCAACCGTAGGATCTTATCCGACCTTTTCGCCGAGAACCGTTCCATGACCGACTCGAAATCGATCAGTCCACTATCCCGATCCACGCAAGCGACCTCGCCGTCAAGCAGTATATCGTCCTGGGCAATGTCGTACAGCTCCGGGAATTGTCGGGTGCATTCGTTATTGTGGCGCGTATACAGGCGAGTCTGGCCGTTCAGGCGCGACAAAAGAAGCCGATGACCGTCGATCTTCGGCTCGAATATATGGTCTGGGCTATTAAATGCGGATTTTGAGTTTCGAGCAGCATTGGAGAAATGAACATAGTTATCACCTATGCCCAATTGTACCAGTGCATTCCGTTTATTTTGAGCGGTATGAATTGATTTTAGTTAACTGTTCGATTCGGCTGGCGGGATTTTTTTATCAATAGGATATAGTCTAATCAAAATCAAAAACATC
>NZ_VDCQ01000049.1 GCF_006265175.1 Paenibacillus hemerocallicola
ATTGCCCCCTAGAAAAACAAGGCATAAACGGAAATAACATTTTCAACACTAGTTTCCTATGTGGTGCTATTGTTAGGTTTTAACGATGAAAAGCCTGCAAAAGAAGATTAGAAAATGGGTATGAAGTAATCATGCCAAGTTATTCAACTAACGGTACGATAGTTCAATATAACCCCGCCAGCTTAAACCGAGCGGATTCGATTTCCAATACTTACCTGTCAAATGATACCAGACATACTGCTACAATTGAACGTAGGTGATTACTATGTTCATTTCTCCATTTCTTCTCGAAACGTCGAAATCCGCATTTGACAGTCCTGACCATATTTTCGAGCCGAAGATCGACGGTCATCGGCTTCTTTTATCGCGCCCGAACGGCCAGACTCACCTCTATACTCGCCAGAACAACGAATGCACCCAGCAATACCCCGAACTGTACGACATAGCCCAGGACGATATTCTACTAGACAGCGAGGTCGCTTGCGTGGATCGGGACAGTAGCCTGATCGACTTTGAATCGGTGATGGAACGATTCAGCCCCCGTAAAGCCGACAAGGTGCTCGGTCTGAGCGCTGCGCAACCAGCGAACTACATAGTGTTTGACATATTGCGCTACAAAGGCGAAGACTTGCGCGGCTGGCCACTGATGAAGCGTAAGGAGCTGCTTGCGGGCATCGACTTTGGCAATCCTCGGATCAGCGTAGTGCCCTACATAGAACGTGAGGGTGAACGGTTGTATCAGGAGATCGTTTCCCGCCAGATGGAGGGCAACGTCGCCAAGCGGAAGGAATCCATTTACGTGAGCGACCAGAAAAGTCTAAGCTGGTTGAAGATTATAAACTGGACGTACGTCGATGTCGTGTTAACGGGATGGAGAAAAGACGAGTTCGGGTGGCTTGTCGGGGTGCAGGCGGGCGAACGGATCAGACCGGCGGGCGTGGTTGAGTTGGGCGTTACTGCGCCGCAGCGGAAGGCGTTTTATGCTGCCATTCAGCCATATGTGACGGGCGAGGATAAGCATTATGTTTATGTTCAACCGTTAATTAAGGCCAAAGTAAAAATCCGGAACTGGACGAAAAAAGGACTCTTGCGGAGTCCTGTGTTTGTGAAATTTGCTACTTAACATCGGATTAAGTTCTTTCACGTAATTTTTTCAACTCAGACTCCAACGCAGCAGCACTAGTAGATAAATCAGTTACTAACTGATCATATACTTGTTCTGGTAAAGTAGTTTCAGAACTAAGCAATCTGATTTTGTTATATAAAGAAGACAGCGAGTTGATTGTTCCATCTCCGACTTCTTGTCCAATTAATGTTGAGCATTTTTCCCAATTTGCACTACTTAGAAACTTTATGTAGTCTTTTTACCAGAATAATAATTCTGTCTATTATCCTTTATTAACCTATAGTTTGCATCGAGTTCTACCTTTACTAACCTTAAGACAGCATAATTACCTGCCTGTCCTTTGCTCTTATCAAATTCATGAGTTTTATGAACTTGATAGGCTGCAACAATATAAGCTATGACACCGCCTATAAATCCGCCTATAATATTTCCAAGGCTTCCGATTAGCGACCCAACTTAATCTTTATCTGCAGCTTTTATACTGCCTATAAGAAGGTAGCTAAGGACAATTAAAGCTCCTGTTAATACTGAAATAAGTATTATCAAGAGCAGAGCCAGAAGAGAAAGATCTAACTTTCGTTTCATTTCATTCTCCTACATGTCATTATAGAGCCTCCGAATGTCATCGTCTTCAGAAGAATATTTCTGAACATCAGACATCCGAAGGCTTGATACGTTTCCCTGCTTTATTCCAATAGGTGCGTTCGTTGGAGTTGCGCCCTCATCACCCTTCACGATTCTTTTCATTTTGTGGCGAACGATTGTTTTTGCTGCCGAATCTTGCATTATAGTAAAATGTTGGTAGAAAGGAGGTGTTTGTTATCGCGCATATTGAAACAATTTACAATATCAGAGATTCAATGATTACAGTGTCGTAGTACAAGAATATGACAACGGAAAACTTGATGTAATGATCCTCCCTGTTGATTCCAATGTCGGTCATGTTGTAGAAACTGTTTCGTCCCGTCATCATGTCCTTAAAGGCTCGAAAGGTAGATTTGTAGCGCTATTTGTAGTAGGCGGCATTACTTTGATCATTGGTGGAATCGTCCTTTGGATTTACACTATTTCTTCGAACGTCAATGAAGAATTCGAAAAAAATCAATGCCAGACTAATAGGTCAATCGTTTCAGGGGGGACAAAACAATGACCGATAACTTTTATGTAAGAATCATTAAGCCACTTATTATTTGTGCAGTGCTTTGGCTTTTGTATTTCTTAGGCTTCGTACTCTATACAGTTCTTTTGGGACTAATCGTCGATAAGTTCTTTATGTCTGGTTTGCGGTTTTCTGAAATGAGGGTGTTCGAATTGCTTTCTTGGGGAGCTGTTGCCAGTCTCGTGTTGTCATATATCAATCTTCGAATCTTCTTCCCACTTCTGAAAACCAGACCAAAATGGTTTTGGGTTAACTTTATGATTTTGATTGCTCCCTCGTTGTACTATGCTTCTATCGTCCTTCGGAACTACCTGTGATCAGTAAAATGTCGCGTAGGAGTCCAGCGAGAGCACGATTTGCTTGTCGCTCAACCCGTGTACGAATTTCTTTTCATAAGGCTTCCGCGGCCTCCCCACGCTGTCTCGTAGTATCTGCATCAGGGGCGAACCGTTCAGCTTTCTCGCCTCCCATCAAAAATAATCCTTGAATCTATATAAATTGAAGCATTGAATTTCCAAAAATAAGCAAGGGATTTACTTATCGCCGTCGAACTGGTTTCGTAAGATTCTAGATAAGGCGGTGAACGGGATGACGAGCAAAGGCGCCCTGGCTGAAGTGGAAGAACGGCTGAGATCCACAAAGGACCGCCGGATGTACGGACGTTTGCAAACGATTCGGTTTGCACGAAGATGAGGCCTACAATGCCGAAACGTTTCTGTTTTTCCTCAAGAAGTTGCTCGAAGCGTATCCTTCGGGCGTGATTACGATGGTGCTGGACAACGCCCGCATTCATCATGGCAAATTGCTGAAACCGTTTCTGAACGAGAACAAGCGGCTAAACCTCGTCTTTCTGCCACAGTACAGTCCCCAGCTGAATATTGTGGAAGGACTCTGGAAGTGGCTGAAAGCCGATGTGGTGAACAATGTCTTCTACCACACGCTAGCCGAGATCTGTAAAAACGTCTCTTCTTTCATGAATGCAGTCATGCAGCAACCTCTAACCGTCATTGATCGGCTCTGTGTCCGGATGGAGCCTGATCATGTTGTGGAATTTCTTTAATTCAACTTATATAGATTTTCCTCTGGCACTATAATTTATTGAACCTTTTTTGAATTGGACTCCAACACAGCACTTACAAAAATTCTTTATATACTTTAACACGCCCGAACATTTTCATGTATGAGCGTGTTGTTATTTGTATATATCTCCTCTTGGTCCTATACGAACTACAAATTCGATTAGAGCGTGTCTTCAAACTGAAATGGTGCTTTTGTAACAGCCTCTATTAGAAACGATTGGCGACTTCTTTAGCACGTGCAATTGCTTTTTCTTTTACAAATGGAGCTTGCTCTGATAATGACGTTCCTTCCACAAAAATTGCCTCAATCGATTTAACCCCATAGAACTGTAAAACCTTATTCAGAAAGCTGTATCCCATTTCAAGTGGTACAAAAGGACCTTCCGAATAAACGGAACCGCTAGCTTGAATATGCAAGGCTTTCTTGTCGGGCAACAGACCTACAGGACCATTCGTGGTATATTTGAATGTCTTACCCGGAATTGAAGTCGCATCCGTGTATGCTTTCAAAACCGGCGGGATCGAGAAATTCCACATTGGAGAAACATAAACATACTTAGCAGCAGCCACGAATTGATCTACAATCGCCCCAAGACGATCTATTTTTGATTTCTCGGTATCAGACAGTTGATCGAACGTCGAACCCGACCGAAGCTTTCCCCAACCGCGTAAAACATCAGCATCGAATTGCGGAATATTCTCTTTGTACAGATCCAAATGAACAACTTCATCTGCTGGATTGGCTTCGCGGTACGTTTCGATAAATGCTTTTCCTACCGCGAGGCTAAAAGATTCCTGAGGATCAAGGGGATGTGCGGTGATATACAATACAGTTGCCATTAATCAAAACTTCCCTTCTGTAATCAGAATAGTTACACTTTCAATGGTAATCATATAATATTTACTTACTTATTTTAAGTAGGCACAATAATGTGGTATAGTATCAAAAAAGGTACTGTAAGGGAGGCTGATGTATGCAAAAGAACCTTGACCAATGTCAATTCGCTGTGGCGATGGATTCGATCGTTGGCAAATGGAAGCCGATTATCATTCATCATTTGCTGCAAGGTAAACCTTTGCGGTTCAATGAATTAAGAAGATTGCTGCCCGATATCACGCAAAGAATGCTTACGCTCCATCTGCGCGAATTGGAGGAAGAAGAGATCATTACACGAGTCGTTTATCCTCAAATTCCGCCGAAAGTGGAATATTCCATCACGGAATACGGCATGAGCCTGACCCCGATTATAGAAGCCTTACACCAATGGGGAGCGACCCATATCGAACGAAAAAAGCTCGGAGAAGCGAAAAAACAAATAGAACCTGACTAAGCGCCGGTTCGTATATCTAAGCTGGACAAAGCAAAATTATGCGAAAACAAAGCACAAAAAGCGAAGTGAGGAAACAAGGAAAACCCTTGATGCACAAGGGTTCAAGGCATTTCTGAGAGATCTAAAAATGGTTCGCATAATATTATGCTAGGCGAAGTCAAGACTACCACTTATCTTCACTCATTATAAAATATAATTCTTCAATATCCTGAAGATCGTTAATCTTATTTCTGTATAAAAATCCTGCCATACAAGACCCTGTTTCGACTCCAAAATGGTTTTCCTTAACCCCCATCTCACGCTTGATGACGTTCTCAATATACCTTGCAAAGCCTTCCTTCCATTCTTGCCAAACCATATATTCAACTTGCTCGCTAGTTAGATAGGCTTTTATCTCTTGTCTAAGGATGCAGAGTTCTTTCCTATCGTTGGCGACTAATGCTTTAAATAAGTCATTTACATACTTAACAAATTCTGTGTCCTCGTATGGGAATGGATACTGAAGTTCCCAGAAATAATCTTTGGTATTCACTGATTTTTGGGCTAGTTCAATCTGGGATCTAAGTTTCATCTCGCATGTCTCAAATTGATAACAATGCACATACTCATGGAAAACAATAATCTGATTTGCTATACTTTCAAAAACTTCCCCTGTAACTACAACAACTGAACGATTTTCGTAACACTCCAATGGAAAGGCAGCTCTTACTCCCATCGGTATATTCATGTAGTCTTTCTCCACATGTTTTAAAACGAATTGTTTGTTATCTTTATTGTAATCAAATATATTTATATTTCCTTCCTCCACAATGGCTATTGGATAATAGTTATGTAGTAGAGGGTGAACATGGTTTACCCTAATCTGAAGATCTTTTAGTCTTTTAAACTGATCTTTATACTTCTGAGAAATACTCAAATAACCCCCATCCCTTATGTCTTGATTTCGCCTACGTTCTTGCATTCATGAACCCGAAAGGCTTAAGATCCCGTCAGGAACCGGGTGGCTCTGTCACTTAGCCTTGCAGGGTTGTCCGCTGAATACGATCCCCGAAATCATCCTGCTGACCAAGGGACAGCAAAGCTGGACCGCAGCGTGAATTAGGTGTTATACGAGCCATCAGCAGAAAATCAGATCCTCCGAAATGCCGATAAACCCTTACGTATCAAAGGATTCGGTCGATTTCGGAGAAGCAGGAACACCCTGCAAATAACCCGGGTTATCTTGCATGTTTCACGAAACGGTATAACCGATTGTTATCCCTTCCGCTTTGCATATCCGCTTTGGTTCGCATAACTCCATAAGGAGGAAATGCGAAGTGCCGCACAAAAAGCTTCAAGCTGAACTCAGCTTGGAACGATGCCGTACAGTTGTTTCTTCAGGATTACCGGTATTCGGTTAAAGGAACTGTCGAATCTGCAAGTCACGGGTGTTTTACTGGATGAGGGTTCCCTGCGAATTAATCAGGGCAAAGGAAGGAAAGCACGACTTATTCCGATTGAGCGGATTGCCATGGGTAAATGGAGACGCTATTTGCTTCAGCGCGGCTCACTCGATCATAGCTATCTCTGGGTGAATTTAGACAACAATCCTTTTTACCTGGCGGCATTCGAATGATGATTGCACGCTATTACCAATTAGCCAATATTCAAGGTATTCAATGTTCCTGCCCCACTTTCCGGCATACATTTGCCAAGAAATACTTATTGAATAGTGACGACATCTTTAGCTCAAAACCATAATTGGCCACGTACACATCGAGACGACTGAAATGTACGTCGAATTGTTTAGCTGCGACTTGCAAACTCAGCATGAAAGGTTCAGCCCCATTGAGCATCTGGCCGGGGAATTTCCTTTGCTTCGGAAAGTGAGGTGAAGGACGAGTGAGCATCAGGCGTCGGCAAAACAAGCTGGAAAGTGCAGAAAATCCAAGCCTGGTCAAACAACAACTCAGCTTCGATGCTCTGCTTCATTCTTTTTTTCTCGATTGCAAGGCCAAAAACCTTTCGCCGCTGACCCTTCGTTTTTACCAAGACAGTGCAAAGCAAATGAAAGAAGCCTTTCAGGCGCAACAATTCCCGTTCAATGTTTATAAAGTGACGACGCGTGATGTCAAAAATTACTTTATTGCCTATCTGTTCGATCAAGGTAAATCAGACAATACCAAGGAGAACGAACACAAAGAAACTCATGCTTGTGAACCTCTCCCATCCATCTTGTTTAAAAAAAGAAAGCCATTGGTCTCTCCGTTGGTTGTTCGTCATCAACCATCCTGGGAGAACCAATGGTGTTTTCTTCTTTATTAGCTGCTATTACGCATTTACTTGTGTTTCCAAAGGCAGCTTGATCGTAAAAGTGGAGCCTTTTCCGAGTTCGCTTTGCACCTCAATCGAACCTTCGCAAAGATCGACAATTCTCTTAACCAGCGCCAGCCCCAGTCCGTTTCCCATCATGGAGCGTGAGGTGTCACCCTGATAAAACTTATCAAACATGCGCCGCATCGTCTCTTCGCTCATCCCGATCCCATCATCCTCAAGCCGAAAGGTCGCTCTCCGCCCGCTCTGCCACAGCCCGACTTTGAGCGTTCCGCCGCTTTCTGTATGTTTAATCGCGTTGTCCAAAAGATTGATCCAAACCTGCTGTATCAGGTTCTTGTTTCCACTCATTTCAATTTCTTCTTCCAAGGCAATATCCAAAGAAAGATATTTGGCACTCCACTTCGGCTCCAACATTAAAATCGCCAGTCGAACTTGTTCGTCCAAACGGTAGAGCGTCTTGTCGCTCACGATTTCAATATTTTCCACCTTTGACAAGTTGAGAATGCTGGTGGAGAGGTCAACCAGACGTTCGGACTCCTGAATGATGCTATTCAAGTATTCCTGTGTTTCCTCGTCACTGACATCCCCATTCTTCAACAATTTCGCAAAGCCGCTGATGGAAACAATAGGGGTTTTGAATTCATGAGAGAAATTCCGCACAAAGTCGTTGCGCAATGTTTCAATCCCTTTCAGTTCCCGCACCATTTTGTTAAAACTCTCGGCCAACGCATCCAGTTCAAAAACAACACTTCCTTTCACTTCCACCTCAGCCGAAAAATCGCCTTTGGCCACCTTATGGGTAGCCTCCATCATTTCCCGGATTGGTTTGACAGATCGTCTGCTCAGCAACGCGGCGATGACAACCCCTAGAAAAATACTGATGTATATCAGTACATAAATCCCCCGCTGCGGATAAGGCTGATTCATATCAAGCACACCCACCCTATTTAATACAAAGGCAATCAGACCTGCAGATGCGATAGAGAGCGCCATGACCAGAAAAACCAGAGCCACCAACGTAAACGCAATGCTGATTTTTTGTGGAAATATCTTTTTCATCCATTTCATACGCGCTTCACCACCTTATACCCCAAACCACGGACCGTCGCAATCTCAAAGTCAGGGTTGTCCCTGAATTTATCGCGCAGCCGGTTTATATGCACATTTAGGGTGTGACCGTCGGTTTCCGTTTCCAGGCCCCAAATTTCTTCAATCAATTGAAGGCGGGTAAAAATCTTGTCGGGATAGCTCATCAGCTTAAACAGAAGATAAAACTCCTTTTGGGGCAGGAAGGTTTGCGCCTCTCCTCTTGTAACCGTAAGGGTGTTGTAATCCAATGTGGTTTCACCCACCACAAGTTTGTGCTCACTGGCGATTTGCGCCCTGCGCAGCAGCGCCTTGATGCGATACAGCATCTCCTGCTCATCAAACGGCTTTGTCATGTAATCGTCCGTACCGGCAAGGAAGCCATTGTGCTTATTCCTGATTTCATGAGTAGCGGTGACCATCAGAATCGGAATATTGTCTCCCACGCTGCGCAATTCCTCACACAATTGATAGCCGTCCATCCCGGGCATCATCAAGTCCAGCACAATCAAATCAAAACGACGCGTCTCCATCCTGTTCAGCGCCTCAAGCCCGTTCTTGGCGATATGGGCATTGAAGCCCCCATGTTTGAGCACGGCGCACATCAGCTTTTGCGTATTGACATCATCTTCGACCACTAAAATATCAAACACCGCGCATCCCCCCTCTTTCCACATTATACTGTCCATAAATAAACGGAACATCAACTACAATTCGACGCAACATTTGAGGTTCAGTTGATGTTCGGAGATTAAAGTACAAGCTAACCTCAATTGAAGCCATTGTCCAACACAGATTTGAAAAGGAGTGGTTATACGGTGAGAAAAGGAAAACCAGGCGGCTCCATAGCCATACAATTGGAGGATGTGAGCAAAATTTTCGGCGAATACCGCGCCGTACGCAACCTTTCGCTTGAGGTGAACCGCGGGGAGATTATTGGCTTCCTTGGGTTGAACGGAGCCGGCAAGACAACGACCATCAAAATGCTTTTGTCGTTGCTCAAACCCTCCTCCGGCAGCATCTACATGTTGGGGAGCAAGGTTGACGCCGGCAATTATAAGCTGTGGGACAAGGTAGGTTATTTGGAGGAAGCCACCTTCTATCCGGAACTTACCGTAATGGAAAATCTGGACATTGCACGCAGAATGCAATTGATATCCGACCGCAAGTCCATTGATCGCGTAATTCAGAAGCTCGATCTGGACGCTCACAAAAATAAGAAGGCCAAAAAGCTTTCTTTGGGAAATAAACAGCGGCTGGGATTGGCGAAGGCCATGATTCACAACCCGGAGATTTTGATTCTGGACGAACCGATCAACGGGCTTGATCCGGCCAGTGTCGTGGAAATCAGGGAGATGCTCTTGGATTTATCCAGAAACTTCGGCGTCACGATATTCATTTCCAGTCATCTATTGGAAGAACTGGCCAAATTGGTCGACCGAATCGGGATCATGCATGAAGGACAGCTGGTCCAGGACATTAAAATGGATCAACTGGAGCAGTCGCTGCAAAAAAGTTTGGTTTTGGATGGGCGTAATAAAGGCGCCATTACGCGTATTCTCACGGAACATGGGTACAACTATGCGGAAACCACGGACGGGCGTTTGGCACTGACAGAAGGTTGCGCGATAGCACAGCCTGAAAAGCTCGCGGAACTACTAGTACGATCCAACCAGCCGCCAACACATCTGAGCGTTGTTACGGAAGACCTGGAAGGTTATTTTCTACGGACCATCCGTACATCAAGGAGGATGCATTAATGAAGATACTTTCTTTTGTTCATAACGAAGTGCGTAAAGTATGGCGTTCCACGGTTTTTTGGGTAGTCCTTGCAGTGTTTACGGTGTTGCCTTTAATGGTCGGGTTTTTCAACAGTCCCGGCGTCAATTGGGAGACCTATTTTTCGGACTTGCTCGGTTCCATCGCCTCCTTGCTGGTCGTAGGGTTCTCATTTACCTCCGCATGGGTGTTCGGACGTGAGTACACGGACAACACCATCAAGGATCTGCTCGTTAAGCCGATTTCGAAATCATATAGTGTATTGTCCAAATTTATCGTAATCACGATGTGGAATACGCTGATGGCCATTTTTACATTTGCGGTAATCGCAGGCGCCGGTGCTCTGATTGGCGTCAGCGGCGGTTCGCTATCCATCTTACTGAATATCTTCTGGACATTCATGACGACATCGCTGTTGATAATGGTGGTCAGTACAACGAGCGCCTTATTAGCCAATATCACCAGAGGTTACCTGGCTCCGATCGGGGTGACATTCGTTATTGTGATCGTCTCCAATGTTGTCGTGCAGCTAGGAATCGGCCCTTATTTTCCGTGGACAATTCCGGTACTGCTGCTAACAGGAACAGATATCGGTTTCATCAGCATAATGATTCTTGCAGTCACGGGAATAGTAGGGTTTGCCGGAACGATTGCTTGGTGGAGATTTGCTGAACACAAGTAATGTGAACGTGAAGAATGGCGTTGGCTGTCGTTGCGCTCAACTTTCCGCGTACGCTGAGTCCACCTCAAGGAAATACTCGTGCAGCAGGTCGGAGGAATACCGCTTTTCGCTGGGATTGTCCCACACATGGCAAACAACCTTGTGGGACAAGGGATTCCGGCAATATCAATGGTCAAAAAATGGTTCCCGACGCTCACTGACTTCATGCCGGAAGGACTGGCTGCGACGCGGTTAGTCGGTGCGATCCGCCGCTGGAGGGCTATGAGATGCTTCAAGATATGGATCTAACCGGTAAGACTGTGATTGCCGACCGAGGTTATGACATGAACACCATCTTGGAATTAACATATTCTTCGAGATCCTCGCTTCTTTTCCTTCAGACATTAGTATTTTCATAGTGTTAGAGGAATACGACATCTTCCACGATTATACATCTGACAATCAAGAAGCTAAGCCCACCAACGTATCAATCAAATAGCCCCCACCTAGCGGCGGGAGCAGACTTCGACTATGCAGTTGTTACGTATTCCGTATCCGCCAATCGGCCGGAAGCGAGGGGGAACAAGGCAAGAACGGCTCAAGTCATCCTTTTCTCTCTTTAAGTTGAGTGTTATGAGCGAGGAGTGGCAAGCGCTTCTCAAGTTTCACTCCTGCGTGATTCTACTTCAGCAGTGCTTTCAATACATCGTCCACTTTCATGCTGTTTGCGATCGGGCCATCGTTCATCCAGTGAAACATTTCGACTTCGTGCAGGTTTCCCTTTTTGACAGCAGGGATATTTCTCCACAAGGGATGATTTTTGAATTCCTGGGCGTCCTCATTGGTCGGAGTGTCATACGTTATGAAAATATGATCGGCATCGAATTGCGATATAAGTTCAGCCGAGATCACAGGAGCGGAATTCTCTTCGCCCCACGCCAATTTCTTGACCAATTCGGAAGGCTTCAAGCCCAGATCCTGGTAAAGCACATCGGCGGAGAAGTTGCTCGGTCCCCCGTAGATTTGAATGCGTTCGGCTCTTGTAAAGCGAATGAACATGACGGTTTCATCGCCAATCGCTTTCTTTAACGAATCGCGGGCGGCAGCAACCTTGCGTTCGTATTCGTTCAGCCAGGATTCGGCCTGTTCCGGTTTGCCGATCACGTCGGCCACTGTCAGCAGCGTTTGTCTCCAATTATCTTCCCCTGTGAATACATAGGTGGGGGCTATTTTGGAGAACAATTCATATCTTCCTTCTTGGGCATAAGTCGGATAAGCCAGCAAAATAAGATCCGGGTTCTCCTCGAGAATCAATTCCAAATTAATGCCCCCCGGACTGATCACCGGCAGGTCGCCAATTCGATCTTGCAAATAGGGCAAGTGACGCTTTCCGTACATCGTTTGCGTCAACGGCTTGACACCGAGGGCCAACAAGAAATCATCCATATATATCCCCACTATGCGCTTGGGGGTGGCCGACACTTCGATCGTGCCGAAGTTATGCGTATAGGATCGTTTCTGCTCCGGCGATCCGACTTTTTCGTTTCCGGGCTTCCTGTCGGTACCCTCCGTCTGCTGCCTGGAACCATCGGACGTTGTGGCTGTCGACGAAGCTGAGTCGCTCTGAACTTGTCCGGCTTGTTCCTTCCCATTGTCGCATGCCGCCGCCCAAACGATGAGCAGCATCAAAACCAGATGAATCCCGATACGTTTGGTTATGTTCATGTTGCGCATGGTGCTCCCCTCTCTCGTTATTGATTATCATTATCAATGAGAGTGTAACACAGACGGGATATCCAGAACCATGACCGATTGTACGTTCATTTATATACGATTGTTGGCAAAGCCCGACCGGGTGGCACAAGAAAGCGCAGCACATCCTGCAGCTTCAACCGATGGGCGATGATGCCGAAGGTCATCCAAATGTCGAAGCGAACCTCGTAGCAGCGATTGGCTCTCACACAAGGCAGACGGCCCCACCGGGGATCGCCTGCAAGCTGGTTCCAGTAAGATTGGCCTGCCGGATCCACGACGATAAACAGGTGCTCCGCATCCAATTCGTACAGGACATCTGGAGTGACAGACACATAGCCGGAAGGCTTGTCCCAAGCAAGCCGCAATACGGAAGCGGACGGCTTAAGACCGAGGTCCTGATACAGCACGCCCCCAGAATAGCCTTCCGGTCCCCCATACAAGCGAATGCGCCGATCATTGCAGATTCGAATCAGAGCGACCGTTTGATGGCTTACGATCGCAAGCTGCGTTCGGGCTTTTTGCAGCAACTGTTCGTGATACGTGATGATGGCTTCGGCCTGCGGAAGCCGGTTCAACAATTGTCCAATAATACGGACTCCATGCTCCCAGTGATGCAATCCTTTGCGTATACTGTAGGTCGGAGCAATTTCGGAAAAGCGGGCAAATCTGCCGTTACCGCCGTATTCGGGATGTCCAAGTATGATCAGGTCAGGCTTGGCGTCGGCAATCACGCTGAAATCAAACGAGAGGATCGACCATTCCTCGACACCGTTCAAATAAGCATTCAGGTAGCTTTGGCGGAAATTGTTTCCCACGCATTTCAGGATCGGCTGGACCCCCAATGCAATCAAAAAATCCTCGACATACAGCCCTACAACTTGAATTCGGTCGTTTGAGCGATCGGATGAGCCGGATGTCAGACCAAGCGATTGCATATGCAGCGGAAACGGATGGGAAATCTCTACGTGCTTGGCAAAATGCCGGTGGGCAAACTCCTTGGGGGAAACGCCGGTCACCTGCTTGAATTGTCTGCTGAAGTAAAACTCGCTGCGATAACCGACACTCTCCGCAATATCCCGCAATTTCCGATCGCTGAACAACAGTTGCTTCTTGGCATGACGAATCCTGATTTCCGTCAGCTTCTCCATCGGACTCTTGCCAATCTCTCTTTTGAATACGAAGGAATAATGCGAGGCACTCATATTCGCCAGCTTGGCGAGTTCCTCCCGCGTGATTTGCTGCGCGTAGGACTGCTCCATCAGCAGTACCGTTTTTTGAATCGCTTCCCGCAAATCTTTACTCTCCTGACGTTCTGTGCTGGATTGCAGTATTTTCAAAAGAACATCCAGAAAACGAATCGAAAGGGAAAAAGTCCGATGTTCTTGCGATATATCCGTTTGTGCGCTGGAGTCCATCCACCGCCTGACCTCGTGGGCGAGATGATGATCCAGCAGACCGGAAAACGGAAAAATCGCGACCTCCAAAGCAGCCGGCGCCATTTCGCTAACCGCATCATTCTCCTCCGCCTGTCTGACGCGCCAAACATCAAACACCACCGCACGGCAGCGAAGCGGCGGCTCTCCTTCGTCGCAAATCCGAATACGCTCGCCGGGGAGCAGCAGCCAGCAGCTATCCGGAAACAGGACAAAACCGGCATACTCTCTTTCCAGTCGAGCCCGGCCGTCCTCAACCAGCACAAGCAGATGATGCTTCAATCGTCCTTCCGGGAGCATCTCGCCCGGTAGCTCCCCCGTGTGCACCACTGTTGCGTATAATACGCCGCTACGCTGCTCTGCCAAACAGGGACTCATGCTCTCCATTCACCTTCACCGGCCTTGAAAGAATCTCTTCATCTCCAGTATACGCCGGGTCGAAGGCGGTCTACAACCCGACTTCGACAGTCCGTAGATGTTAAACCGCTGCGAGCCCAGTCAAGGCATGGGATGCAACGGTTTGGTTTATCTTATTCAATTCCCGAACCCTCACTGACCTAAGGCAGAAGGCCGACCACCATGCGGTAAGCCAGTGCAGAGTTGTCTGTTTGAAGCCGCTTCCTTGAAAAGCCTCTTTCAGACCAAAGAGCCGCTAGGCCCGCCGCGAATGGGCTGGCCTTGATGGGAAGCGGGGGGTCTGCCTGTCTCCACTTCCTCGAAATCTTATTGGCGGACCGAGGACCATTATGCCCGCTGCGAGGAGTCTGGTGTTATACGTGCCGGAAGGAGGTGAGTCCATCCCTCCAAAATAACGAAAAACCCTTTTATATTAAGGGATTCGGGCATTTTCATAATAACTCCAACAAACTGCGAATATCTCGGTTTTTCGTGAAAGTTATACGAAGCCGTATATCCATTTGTTATACGAAGCCCTCTCTCCTACTTCGTATATCCGTTTTGGTTCGCATGGCTCCATAGGGAGGTAATGCAAAGTGCAAATTTTTTTACAACGAACTCGCCCCTCATAGCTATCTTGCTAATCTTGACTCGCAGCTGCCGGCGTTTACTTCTTATTAACCAGTTCCTTCAATTCTTTATCCTTATTAAGTGACTCTTTCAAAGAATGAATCATCACAATAATGACGCCAATGCATAAGAAGGAATCAGCTACATTAAAAACGGGGAAGTTGAAAAAATGAACTTGAACCATGTCCACAACTTCCCCTTTAAAAACTCGATCGATAAAATTGCCCAGTGCTTCGCCTAATATAAGGGCTAAACCATAAGGCAAAATCGGATTTCACGGCGCGCTTTGGGTAAATAGAGCATAATTCCGATAAGGACAACTGTCGTCGCGATGATCAAAAACATGATCTGTTCTTGCAAAATACCAGAAGCAGCTCCTCTGTTTCGGATCGATGCAAGTCCAAGAACTCCAGGTATTAAGGGGATTTCATGTCCGATTTTCATGTAAGTCGACACAAGCCATTTGGCCGCATGGTCCGCAATAATCACGCACAAGGCTATAAAGTAGTAACGAAACACGAGGTGAACTCCTCTCCCGTTTTGGATGAAAGCGCCAGTAAACTTGTCCTTAACTTGCGGTCAGGGATTCAATCCTCTTTGCCAACCGGCAATATCAAATAAAACTCGGTACCCATCCCCGGTTTGCTCTCCACCCCAATATGGCCGCCATGCTCTACTACGATTTGTTTGCATATGGCAAGGCCCAATCCGGCTCCTCCGAACGCTCGGGAACGCGACTTTTCTCCTCGGTAAAAGCGTTCGAACAAGTAAGGAAGATCCTCTTCGGAGATTCCAATCCCATTGTCTTTGATCACAATCCGAATCCAGTCCCCTTCGTCTCGAGCCGAAATTGTCATTTCAGCGGGATTGCCGGCATATTTTTTCGCATTTTCGATAATATTTTCAAACACCTGCGCCATGCGATCGCTATCGACTTGAATGGATCTGGAGGGGAAGGGTCGTTCAACAGTCAATACAACCGTAGAATCATGAAACTCCATTTCGAATGGGGCTATCATCGCTTCGAGGAACTCGCGACTGTCTATATCCCGAATCTCCATCACCAGTTGTCCTGATTCTATTTGTGAGAATTGAAAAAGATCTTCAATTAAGCGGTCTAGCTGATCGGTTTTGTTTTTGATAACCGCAAGATATCGGGTGACCTTCTGTTCGTCCCGGGCTATGCCATCCTGCAAACCTTCGACGTATCCACGAATGGATGTAATCGGCGTCCGTAAATCGTGGGAAATATTCGCGATCAGCTCATTGCGTGACCGCTCGTAAGCAGCTTGCCGATCCAGAGATTCCTTTAACCTGGCTCGCATGACATCGAAAGCGGAACTGAAACGGCCCATCTCGTCATGGTATCGATTTCGAATTTCAACATCCAAGTTGCCGTTCATAATCTGTTCCGCGGCGGCATTCAATTCCTTAAGCGGCAGGAGGATACGTCTTGTGATTACCCGCGCTAATATATAAGCGCATAAAACAAACGCCACCGCCAGAAAACCGATCACGAACATGAAGTTTATACCGGGAGCCCCTTCGATTGGATCTGTATGCTTTTCTCTAACTCCGGATATGCTCATCAAAATAGCAGGAACGATGAAAATCCCGGTCAGCGATGCGATCAGCTTGAAGCGAATTCCGAACTTCATCGCGGACCACCGTCGAGCTTGTAGCCGACTCCCCACACCGTTTTGATCATCGTCGGATTGGCGGGGTCGATTTCGATTTTTTCCCGGATTTTCTTAATATGAACGGTTACGGTATTCAAATCCCCACGTTCGCCGAGCCCCCATACATGTTGAAAAATTTGTTCGCGAGTCAATACCTGATTCGGATGAAAGGCGAAAAAACGAAGCACTTCGAATTCCTTAGCCGAGAATGGGACAGGTTGACTCCGGACCGTCACTTCATAAGCCTTGATATTGAGCTCCAGATCTTGATATCGGACGATTTCCGACGTCTCCGCAGGAGACGAAAGCTGATTTGCCCTTCTGAGCTGCGCTTTGACCCTTGCGATAATCTCGGCCGGACTAAAAGGCTTAACGACATAATCGTCTGCGCCGATCCCCAGTCCGACAATTTTATCCACATCGCTTTTCTTGGCGCTAAGCATGATGATCGGTATCGACGATTCCGATCGAATCGTTCGACATACTTCCATCCCATCAAGCTTGGGTAGCATGATATCCAAAATCATCAATTGCGGCCGGTACTCTCTGTATAGGAGTGATACGGCAATGAACATCACAATCATTCCACAAGCCATGTACGGCAGGAGCATGGAGAAGGTCAGGTAAAGCGTCAGCCAAACGCCCTCTGTCTGCGTATGGAGCGTTCCGGCATAGAGTGTTTGTTCGCCCCAACCGAATGCGAGCGTTCCGATCGCGTATTCCGCTGTGATGGAGAAAACAAGCAGTACTGTCATGAATACGAATAATGAAACGAGCTTGGCGTTGAGCCATTCGATTCGCCGCACTGGACGCAGTAACGACAATTTTAACGTGCCGGTTTTCACTTCGCCTGTTATCAGGTCGGCAACATAGATGGGGATAAATACGGTCATAAATTGAGCCATACTGTTTAGGAGCGTCAGTGGGAGAGACTGGCCGTTAGGCATCATAATCACCGACTTCCAATCCCCGCCTGCGTTATAGAAATGGACGGTTAGCCAGGCATGCACGGCCAGGATAGCCATGAAAATATAAAGCTTCTTTAATCTGAACATTTTGTAAAGCTCGTTTTGGATCAGCCTGATCACGGCCCGCCATCTCCTTCCGTTATGTCGAAAAAGAATTGCTCAAGCGTCCGGGTCCGGCGGCTAATGGATCGAACGTGGACGCCGCTCGCCATGAGCAGTTGATTCAGCTTGAACGAGCAATCGCCGTTCGTTCGAACGATGAGTTGGTTTTGGGAGCGCGAAACGGAAATTACCTCGGATGCTGTTCGTAGAAGCTGCTCCGCCTTGTCCGGTTCCGAAGCGACAATCTCCACGGTTTCCTCTCCCGAAGCGAGCAGCTGCCTGACCTTGCCTTCCGCAATCAACTGTCCTTTCCTGATAACGCCTGCCTTGGTACATATTTGTTCGACTTCATGAAGCTGATGGCTTGAAATCAGAAAAGAAATGTCTTGCTCCGCCGCGAGCTGCGCAATCAATTCCTTGATTTCTTTCATTCCTTGTGGATCCAGTCCGTTCGTAGGTTCGTCCAGAATGATCAGCTTCGGACGGTTCAGAAGCGCGCCCGCAATGCCAAGCCGCTGCTTCATGCCAAGCGAGTAAGTACCGACCTTGTCTTTAGCCCGATCGGATAGTCCAGCGATTTCAAGCACTTCATCCACCCGCTTCCGGATTACCCCCGGCAAAAGGTTCGCAGTCAACTTGAGATTGTCATAAGCGGAAAGATAGGTGTAAAAAGCCGGATTCTCAACAATGGCGCCTACAAGAGAGATAGCAGCCTTAAACTGCGATTTCAGATGAAACCCGCCAATCGTAACCTCGCCGGCATCGGGATGGACGAGGCCCGTTATCATGCGGATTGTCGTCGTTTTTCCAGAACCGTTCGTGCCGAGGAACCCGTTATATCCCCTTTCTCAATTCGAAGATTCAGACGATCCACGACAGTCCTGGAACCGAAGGTTTTCGTCAATTCCCGCACTTCCAGCAGTATCTTGTTTCCCATAAGCTTTTCCCCCGAATATCTTCGATGATTACCTTGTCTTTCATCTTAACCACTGAAAATTAAAAGCTGCCTTTATAAAAATAAAAGATTGATATTGAAATAATTAAAATTCGATAAAGAGAATTACGGATTTACCGTTGTCGGCAGTGCGTTTAGACAACTTGCCGCTGCCCTGGTGCGCTCGCCCCGATCCAATCATTCCTTATCTTTTATCTGGAACGAATGCAGTGTTGTCGTTGTATAGCAAAAAGGAGTGTCTCAATAGTCATTGAATAATGACCTTAAGGCACCCCTTTTTGCTCCTAAGTACCGCTACAAACATTTAAGTTCATAATGGGTTAGATTAATGACTAGAGTGACATTATACTTACCTGCATTCGAGATTAGGGTTGAAGTAGGGAAATGGCGAAAAGCATTTCTGGAAAAGGGATTTCGGCATTTCTAAAGGGTCAAAAGCGAGTCGTATAATCAGGTGTTATACGATGCCTCGGACTTCCTTAAACTGCCAAACATATATTTAGAGCTTAATTTTCTGCAAAATTCTCCTTGACAAACTGAATCAGTTTACTCCAATTCTCATGATAATCTTCCAGCCCCACTCTGTACCATACATTAAAATTGGTATGATCTGATCCATCACATTGTAGAATATAAACAAAATCTCTCTTACTGAAAATTATGATTTGCCACTCCTGTCCGCAACCATGAAACGGAGAATCGATCGTACCTAGTGGAATGTCTCTCGACTCGAAATTTACCACTTGTCTATCTACATGATCCCACCATGGAAATGAAGACAATACTCCAAATTGTTTACTATAATAATTCAAATGATTCCCCGACCATTTTGATTTCCCATACTTCAAAGCCAACTCAAAGTCAGTAATCAGAGGAAACTTTTGCAAATCGTCATGCGAGAAACTAGGCCTTCCATTTATTTGAAAACCCTTTTTGTTTTTATAATACTTTCCCTTGATATGACACTCCCCGCTGAGAGTTCCATATATTTTTATAACCCTCACCTCTGAATTCTCAAAGAATTAGAAACCTTCTGGCTGTACGAACCTACTGCTGGCCGGTTTCGGAAGCCGTTTGGCTTGTATTTTTTTTATACTCGTCCGTTAATACCCCCGAAAAACCCCAATTTTCTTCCACAATTTCCTGAATGACGATATGAGTGTGCTCCGGTTTCTTTCCAAGCACCCTTACTAAAGTTTCTGTAAATTCCTTTACAATTTGTTCTTTTTGAACACGAGTTGCACCCTTGGTAATTTGAAGATTAATGTAAGGCATACAGCAGAACCCTCCCGTTAATTTTTGTAAAGAAACTCGCCATCCAAATATCCCGTCCAACGAGTCACCTTCCAATATTATACATCTGACAACCAAGTAGCGAAAACCCCACATCGTGATTATCGTGTTAGCTGAAGTCGTGTCTTATTCTGGTTAACTTCAAAATCGAATTGCTCTCGTAAACTCTTGCATCGGTCCTTTATCATCTTTTCTTCTTGTTTCTTGATAGTGATTATTCGTATATTCCTGCACTACCTTCCTCCAAAATACTTGTGCCGGTATATTCCATTCAAATTGACTGACTCTCCACTTCCCTTCATGCTTATTAAATGCCATCTTTGCCGCTTCCTTGCCGATTTGTTTCCTTCTATGTTTCCTGACTACAAAAAAATGGTTCAAATAATAGGTAGAGTCTTCTTCTATGTAACGAACTACAACAAATCCCGCCAATTCTCCATCCACTCGAATAAAGTAAAGTTCATAATTCGGATCATCCAACCATTGTTGACATGTATTATTCTTAAAATAGGTTCCGTTCTCACTGATCCTAGCTCCATTGAGCTCCGATAAATCATACGTCGCCAACATACATAAATTAGTTAACGCAACAAAACCACTGTCCGTGATTGGCTCTATTTCGACCATTTCAGTATCACATCCAACTTGATTTTTATATTTACGACGATTTCAAATAATGTTTTGACATTTCCAACGTCCCACTCCCCTAGGCCCCAAAGGCACCGGCCGCGACGCGGTTAAAGAGTGAGGGTGTGTCCGTCTCCCACTTCCTCGAAATTCCTCGAGCGGACCAAGGGAGCGCCTGCCCTGCTGCGGGAAGGCGGTGTATATGCTGTCGGTGCCTTCATGAAACACTCATAAAACCTTTTATTTTCTTGTTTTTTCTTTTTTCACCTTAGAGCAAGTACTCCTCGTCTCCTAATTGCTTTAATTGCTCTCCCATTGCCCTCAAGTCAAATCGAATCTGTAACGGCTCCTTCCCTCTCCATGCTCCTACATGAATATGCGGATGACGAGAGTATCCGTTATTCCCCACTCTACAAACAACATCTCCAGCTTTGACTGCATCCCCAATATATACACCGACCTCTCTTACATGTGCGTATACCACCTTCACACCGTCTTCTCGACTAAATACAATACTGCTAGATCGGCTATGGTCGATCATCCCGGGTTCATTGGTTTTGGGATTGATGTATACATCTTCTACTTTTCCTTCAAATGGCGCTAATACATCAGTATTCCAACCAAACCAATCTTCATTTCGCTTTCCATCCCCTGCGTACGCTCGCGTCCAGCCATCTACAAACTTCATTGCTACACAATCTCTTCCCAGAGCATCCCGTAAATACGGCAATTGTCCTTCTGGGTGCTCTGAACTCATGAAATATCAAGCAAAAACAGGATGAATCAAAATTTCTTCAATCTGTGACATACCTCTCCTCCATTGCTCAATCTTATAGATAGCTCTTGCACCGGTTGCATATAACGCTCTTGAATTCACGAACCTTTAGTGGCTTAAGGCGCGTACGCGCCGGGTGGCTCCGCCACTTAGCTTGTAGGGTTGTCTGCCTGAATCAGCTTCCTCGAAATGCTTCGGCAGACCGTTAGGCCCGAAGTGGGAATGCTGTGTTATCCGAAGTTCTCCTTTCCATAGCCCAACTTTCTAATATTCACTTTAATTTCTTTAAATTTACATTCCACTTATTAAAAAATACCCGATTTTACTCAGGTATGTACTCCAGTATATCTCCAGGTTGACAATCAAGGGCTTTGCAAATCTTGTCAATCACTTCCAGAGATACATATTCATTCGTGTTTAACTTCGCCATTGTCGCGGATGAAATGCCAGCTAATTTCATTAATTCTTGTTTCTTGATCTCTCGGTCAATCAACAATTTCAATAGTGGCTTGTAGCTAATCATTTCAAATTTCCTTTCAATATCTAAATTTTTCTTTAATTATAAAGATGTTATTTCAGTTTATCAAAATTATCTTCAAGATCCCCTTGACAACAATATTCAATTTAGTTAAGTTATATTTAACTTATTAAATTTTTATTTTCCGTTACAAATATAATTTTATTCCGGAGTGGTGACAAATGAGCGATTTCCATGAAGCATTCACCAAATTTATCTTTCAGCGGACCATCCACCATAGTCCTCTGATCGCAAGTAGACATGTAAGCTACACAGATTTATCTACTACCTTATATCAAATGTTCGATGACATTAAACACCAACTTCCGGAAGAGTACATTGAACTTTTGTATGAACTTGAGAGTACTATCAATCACTTACAGAGTCTTTCTGAAGCATATATGTATGAGCAAGGCTTAAAAGACGGATTAGTTCTGTCGAAGATTCTGTACGAATAAGAGTTACCTTTCGGATTATGGGAATTCCGGATAAGGTTCCCGCATTCACGAACTCGAAGGCTTAAGGCGCTTCAGCGCCGGCTGGCTTAGCTACTTAGCCTTGCAGGGTTGTCTGCCTGATCCACTCCCCGACTATTTTCCGGGCAGATCGAGGGACTTGGCCCCGACCGTGAATATTATGTTATACGGTGCCTCTGCCATCTTCGAATCAACTACTCCAAAGGTTTACTTGCTTCTATTAATTCATCATTTGAATCTAAATATAATAATGTTTTTTCAATATCTCCGTGATTCATTGTTTTTGTTATGATTAAATGTCTTATATTCATTCCAGGTGGTTCCATTTCTTTGTTGAAGTGTTTTACTAATCTCTCAGGTGTAGTCACAAGGCACCAACGTTTACTTCCATTCGAAAAAGTAAGAGTTATCTCCGCTAAATCAAATATATTTATATCATCATCGATTTTCCATGTTACCAGTATAGGTACTTCTATATTCCCTTCAATAAAATATCCTTTACAAATCCAAATTGCCTTTCCATGATTTCCAGTGATTCTGTATTTGTCTTCATCTTCATTAATAATGATGTACTTGTTTCCCCTTGTAAGAGCGTGGCCATATACTCCAACGACTCTACAAGTAATTAGTCGCTCCTCCATAAAATCACTTCCACATAAGGATCTATAGTCGTGCAAAGGTTTCGCATAACGTTCTTGTGTTCCCGACGCCTCTGTCTGCAGAATTTACTTTCTCGAACCCCCTCTTGTAGACTAAGGTCGGCACAGAGGGAACACGGTGTTATGCGAAGGATCTCTGTATGATCCTCAAGAAATTACTAATCTTGGCCAAGTCTCTTTCCAATTTTTCTTGTTAATTCTAGATCTATAGTAAGTTTCATCCTTAAATAATGGACTTTTTCTTACCCTATATTCAAATAGGTCTTCTAGTCCGTAAGGGCTTATAATTGAAATGTTATCATCTCTTTCCAATCTAATTCCTACGGCAGTCACTGTTTCCGGCCATTGACTTATTGCATCCTCTATTGATTTATAGGGCTTATCTCCATTCCTAATGTGCATTCTAGCTTGATTCTTTACTGACCAGATCGAAATTCCAGTCTCTCTTTCTAGTTTCTGCTCATACTTCTTTTCGATTTCTTCATCAAGCTCATCAGGATTGTAGTAAATGACGTCAATATCATTTAATGGGGTTCTGTTCGGGTAACTATGTAAAGTATCCCAAATATAATTACGTACATAACCGGCAGCAACGTACCAATTGGGCAACTCTAGCTCTCTAAGTATGGATAGGTCTTTCATGATTTCCTTATTGGTCCTTATTAGCTCTAAAAAAGCACTTGTGTATTTAGACACAGAATGGTCTCCCTCTTTATTTATTTTAAGATCTCTTCGATCTTTCGTACAATGTTCCCGCATTCACGACGTCAATCCCCCTTAGATAGCTCTTATCTTAGAAGGGATTGATGTGTCTGCCATATCTGCATCTTCGAGTAGCGTCAGGCAGACCGAGGTCCGAATGGCCCGTAACGTGAATGCATTGTTAGCTGAAAAACCGCATTTTAGATTAAGCTAAATTCTCTGTCAGATATTGATCTCTTCCCAATTCATCAAAATATAAAATGCTACAAAGATTACAATGATCACATAAGAAATGATTATTATACAATTAATTTTTGTCTTTCTTATATAATCTTTATATGCCTTCTGATCGATTTCATTATTCTTATAGCTCAATTTCCTATTCCATAGTTCTTTAAATTGTATGAGAATAAACATCTTTATTCCTATTAAACTTAAGAATGGTATACGTAATAAGAGTGATACTTCCTCGGAATGCCTCGAACGAACCAAGGGCCGGTAAGCCCGCAGTAGGAATATGGTGTTATAAGAGCCACTCTGCGAAAACCTCTGACCTTCAAAACACCCAAAAACCCATATGTTTCAAAGGATTCCGGCGATTTTTGAGGAACGCGAATATCCTTCAGCACGATGATTGCCCGCTATTGCGAATCAGCTAAAATTAAGGGCATTCAATGCTCCTGCCATACGTTTCGACATACATTTGCCAAGAACTATTTATTAAATGGAGGCGATGTCTTCACGCTCAAGAGCATAATGGGGCACACGCAAATCGAGACAACAGAAATGTATGTCGAATTATTTGCCAGTGACTTGCAAGCTCAGCATGAGAAGTTCAGTCCTATTGAACACTTAGCCGAAGCCCTTCACCTGCTGTCAGAAAGTGAGGTTGATGGTTTATGAATGTTCGTCGTCGACAAAAAGTTGGAGCACGCAGAAAATCCAAGCCAAGCCCAACAACAACTCAGTTTTGAAGATTTGCTTCATTCCTTTATTCTCGATTGCAAGGCCAAAAACCTTTTACCGCTCACACTTCGTTTCTATCAGGACAGCGCCAAGCAGATGAAGGAAGCCTTTTGGGCGCAACAAGTTCCCTTTAATATCTATACGGTATCGATACGTGAAATCAAAAATCATTTTATTGCCTATCTGTTTGACCAAGGCAGATCGGACAACACGGTAAATGGACGAATCAAGGCAATAAAGCAGTTTTTCAAGTACTTGTTTGAAGAAGGCTGGCTAACAGAGAATATCGCCAACGATCTCCATGTGGTCAAGGCCAAGAAGCTAATGATTCAAACGTTTACGAAAAAACAAGTGGTCTCCATCTTTGAGCAACCGGATAAAAAAACGTTCACTGGCTACCGGGACTTTACCATGATGATGGTGTTACTTGAAACGGGGATGCGAATCAGTGAGCTATGTAATTTAAAGACAGGTGACATTTTTTTAAAGAGTTGGAGATTCGAATCACGAAGGGTAAAGGTGGGCGGGCACGTAGAGTTCCGTTCCAACAAACCTGCGGGAAAATCATTCGCAAATACTTGGACTTACGAGGCGGCCTAGAGAGCGATGCCTTGTTCGTCAACATGGATAACGAACAAATCAGTACAAGAGCCTTGCAGGACAAAATGCAAGCTTATAGTTGTGCGGCAGACATTACCGGCGTCAGAGTCTCACCGCATACGTTCCGACATACGATGGCGAAATTTTATAACTTGAACGGTGGAGATCCTTTTACTCTTAGACGAATTCTTGGTCATGCTTCATTAAAAATGGTTGACTATTATATTGAGTTGTTCAGCAGCGATATTAAGCAACAGCACAAGAAGTTTAGTCCCGTGGAAAATATGAAACGCATTTTATAATCTCAATAGGAGGGGCTCATTCCCCCCTCCTTGTTTATATTCTGTAATGTTACTCGACTAACGCTTAGAATTTCCACTATGTTTTTAACTTCGAGGAGGCCATTCCGAATTGTCTGATTCAATTTGCAGAGCACTTCTTTTCTTAGCCATTATTCTAGGAAATGTCTTTCAAACGAGCCGTTTGTAATGGAGGCAAAAAAAGGTTGTTTGATCCATTTCTAGTTTAATTATCTATAATTTGATCGAAACGGCAAAGCAGAACGGGCTGTATTTCGCTACCGGGCCTATCTGTTCGATAAAACTACTCCACCAACCTGAAGGATCCCGTTGTATTATGGCCTTATTACTATACGTTGTAAGCTCTCGAGCAAAGAAGAATTTATACTTGATTTCCGAACAGGGTCGAACTACCAACAATAGGCATCCACTCACGGCTACTGATGAATTGGTCAGCTGGTATGAAGAATTAGCTCTTAATTGGTGATAATGGTCTGAGTGAAGGCTCAACATACTGATCAGTGCTTATTTTAATCGAGTCTTCCATCATCAAAACGATATGAAGCGTGAGAATAGCCACGTTCCAGATCAATACGGAACGTGTGACCTCTCATGCCGATTTGTTGCTGATCCCATGTTCTCAAATTCGCTTCGTAAAAAACAGAATACCGGATTGTTGTGTACATTACCAATTTAAAGGGGCTGTCCGAAAAGCCGTTTTTTAGCACAAAACCTTACAAAAAAAGCCCAAGAATGCCGTAAAATCAGTGTTCTTGGGCTATTGATCTTGCTACAAAATACTCAATTAGACAGCCCCGTTGTTGGTTAATAATCGCTAGCCATATCTACCCATTTCGAATGTAACACAACCGAAACTTTAGTCGTATCTCGCAACATCTTATTTTTATAGTCACTGTCACCCTTCACAAATGAGGAATACTTCGCCGAATACTGATACTTCTAGGTATCGACTGGACATATCCCCACCACGCACTCCACATGCCTTGAAGGGCTATCACGGATGAGTATATAAATCTATCAAAACTAAAGACGCCGCGGCTTAAGTAAAAAAAACCGCCTCAGAGGTGGAGTATATTAAATATCCGATCATTATCTTCCGCTTCAATTCCAGTAAACATTCTCACGCTTGTGCTTAATCCCGTATATTCATACCTTCGCTATATCCTCATTAACCTCAAATACCATGTTCTGATAGAGTCCAAGCATTCTGTCTATGCTCGAATTCTTTTACCTTTGCCTGCAAATATTCAAGTCCGCCTTCTCTTCCATACACACGCCCTTGCTCACGATCCTCGCGGCTGTGCTGCACCTGCCGGATCAAATCAGGGTCCTCCGACAGCGCTGAAATATCCAATGACGAAGCATCGTCTTTTTCCTCTTCTCGAATGACCGCCATTATCTCCAACGCCTTATCTACGGATCTAGATTTTTACAATCATTATACCATAGAATTTCAATAGCCATTGGCCGCTAATGGCATAAAACCAACTTCTTCCTTGGCGGACAATCATCAAGCATTTCTATCCACCATAGAAATTGGCAGGATTCTCTGTCTGCGGTGAGGGCTGTGACTGTACATCTATCCCTATACTGTCATTGGATTGAATTCATTAACTCGTAGAAATATTTAGGTTCATGAGTTTTATTAAGACGATACCAAGCGTCTAATGTTTTTGGAGAAAATACATCTAGCGCTTTTAAAACATGAACAGAAAATTCTAATGGAGCTACTCCGGATGCGGTGATCAATTTCCCATCGGTTACAGCAGATTCCACTTTGTAATATTCTTCGCCCGTGTAAGAAGGGCAAATCATTTTAAGGTAGGCCAAATCATTGCTTGTGTGCCAACGTGAATCTAATAATCCTGCTTGAGCAAGTCCTAAGGTAGCACCGCAAATTGCTCCAACTACTATCCCTTCCTTTAAATTCATCTCGGCAATTTTTAATATGGGCACGTGAATAGCTTCTGTCCATGTATTTCCACCAGGTAAAATCAGTGCATCTGCGCTTTTCATGCTGCACTCCTCCACTGTAAGGTCAGGCATTATTTTCAATCCGCCCATTGTAGTGACTGGATTCTTTTCGATCCCAACGGTGACTATTTTTGCTGGAGCCAGCCCCTGTCTGAAGTATCTTCCCGAGTTCAGTTCCGCGGCTACATAACCGATTTCCCAATCGGACATGGTATCAAACACATAAAGATATACGGTAAGATTCATTTTCTACGTGCTCCTCATCAAGTTTAGTAGGTAACAGCAGCCATTCATCTGCAATGAGTGGGTATCCTTATAATAAAACAACTTCACTGACAACTGCTTTCAGTGAAGTTATTAAGCTTGATAATATTCCATTAACTCTAAAAAAAGTACGCGCTGAAAAATCATAGGGACGCCTAAATGAGAATGGCGTGCGTGTGATGTTCAGAATCCGTTCTACCCGAAAGCTGCGGATCTCATTGCGCAGGCGGCAAAATGCAATGGTGTACCACTTATTGTTCCAATTCACCACGCCATAGGAGTCTATTACCCTATTGGGGGATTGCTCTTCATGACGGTTGCGATACGAAATGTTTACAGACTCTTCATTTGCTACATCGTGATCTAATTCCTGCAATACCGGCTGAACAGCGGGATATCCCCCTGCGGTTGATTACTTCAAATCCGGCTACATGATGGCTTAATAACCTTTCCTGCTCCTGATTCGAATACATCTTCAACTTGGATGTGGCATTCTCTAATGCCTCACTCGAAGGATATCCGGCTTCTTTGGCAAATTGGGCAGCATGAAGCAGTGTCTTTTTTTCATCCGTACTAAACAGCAGCGGAGATTTAATAAAATGGTGCAGCAAGCTTTACCCGCCATTGTGCCCGGTGTCGGATATGATCGGAACACCACTGGCACATAGTGCATCCATATACCGATAAACGGTTCTGATATGTATCTCTAGCTTTTCCGATATTTCCTTGGCAGTCCATTTCTCTCCCGAATTCAACATCCATAGAATGGTTAGCATATTATCATTTTTTGGCATAACTAACCCTCACCTTCGATTGCCACATGTGTATAGAATACCATTTGATCCGCTTTTACTCTTCATTAACCGTGCCAAAGATATGATACGGCGTTATCCCATTTGCGAATAGGCTATTTATCAGCTTGACCAATTCTTCCGACGATAAATCTTTGCCGTTGCGTATCCAAAGGCGAAACAAAGATATTAATGTTGATATGTAAAACTCAATTAAGTATGGCGCTAAGATATCATTTGTTGGAAGGTCCACAATCAATCTCTCAAAGGGAATTTCTCTTTTCAGGCGTTCAACAAAATGAACAGAACCATAGTCACCCAAGAGGGCTTTAAGGACTGAAATTTCTTCTGTATTTTCCAAGCATTGAAGTGCATCTTGGAAAGTATGCGTAGAAAGCTCCCTTCTTGCCATTTCCTGGTTAATGGATTTCAAAACATTCTCTTCAACATAGTCCAACAACGCATAGATATCTGTAAAGTATTGATAAAATGTACTGCGATTATATCCTGACTTGTTAGCAATCTCTTGAATAGATATTTTTTCAATTGGTTTTTGGCTATATAAATCACAGAATACATTTATAAATGTTTGCCTTGTTTTGTCCGTAATTTCAGGTTGCTTGTTCATTATTTGCCTCTTTTCTGTTCAATCGATTATCCGACAGATATTAAAAATCTGATGGTTGATGACCGTATAGTGAATGCATACAATATTATTATACAACACGTTGTCGGATCATCAACAAGGATTATCAACTATTTTTGGGAGGCTAACATGAGAATTTTATTCTTCGGTAGAGGTGTAATATCGACCCAATATGCGTGGGCTTTTGAACAGGCAGGGCATACAGTTGAGTTTTACGTTAGAAAAGGAAGAAAAGAAACCTTCGGAAGCAGTATAGAGCTTGAAATGTGGGACGCACGAAGAGGGAAAAAGCTCATAAAAGAAAGCTGGAACGTCAAACTACATGAGGAGATGCTTCCAAATTATGATCTCATTATTGTGAGCGTCAACACGGAACAACTTCCGGAAGCAGCACAATTCCTATCAACTGCTACAAGAAATTCCCCTATCCTCATATTCAATAACATTTGGCAAGATTTGAAATCATCGATCGCACCATTGTCTATGAACAATGTTGTCTTTGGCTTCCCCGGAGCAGGAGGCGGCATCGCGGACAATAGGCTTAGAGGTGGCTTTTTGAAAATGGTATTTCTTGAAAAACCACGGGTAGGCACTGAGCATATTAACCAATTGGTCAAAGAATGTTTTGAAAGTGCCCATTTTAAAATTAGTTGGGTAAAGGATATGCAAAACTGGCTATGGAATCACTTTGCCATGAATGCAGCTATGGAAACCGAGGTGTTAAAACGGGGAAGTTTTCCAGCGCTCATGAACCATAGTGACTCATTTTCCAATGTTGGGTTGAATATGAGGGAAATGATCCCTGTACTTAAAGCAAGAGGTGCAAAGCTTGATACCATTTCTCTTTTGTTGACTAAAATTCCACCGGCACTTCTCGGCACACTTTTTAACAAGGTTATTTTTGCAAAAGGCAGCTTACCGCGACTTTTTGTGGAATACAACAATAGTAAAGCAGGTTTTGCGGTACTTGAAGTTGTGAGAGAAGCAAAAAAGGTAAGCATACCTTTGCCACGTCTTACGATGGCATTTGAAAATACTGAATATGCAAAAGAAATATAAAGAAGCCTTCGATGGTTTCGAGCGTAAGCCGAATCTGCTTCTTGGCCTAAAAAATACACCCCTTAGCATGCATCGGATTACCCACGGGTTTTTCCAATGTCTATTCTAAGGGGTATTTGCAACGAACTTAGACACGCTCAAGCAAGGCCACCGATTCCACATATGCGCCATTTGGAAATGCATATTTCATGCTTGCAGCCATCATTAAATCTGGCAGTTCCAACAATAACAGCAACAATTTTATCAGCACACATTATGCAAAAAGATAAACTTCTTTGAAAAAGTGATCTATACTTTGCCAAGACGCCAGTATTCGTTCAGTAATGAGCTCTGGATTTTCAATGTTTGTCTCCCTTATTAAATTCCAAAATTCATGATTAACTTCATGCATAGAATACGGCTCAGGCAGATTCATAGGACCAGGGTATTTCCCCTTTTTATATAGTGAAACTCTTTTTCGAAATGTATTTCTTTATATGCAAACATCTTCAAGATATGTTCTCTTAAGTCACTTTCTCTCCTCCACTACTGCATGTTGTAAATAAACGAGAAAGGTGCTATACACGTATGAGCAACACACAGCACTCCACATGAATCGTATGCAGTAACATCCCCCCATATTCCATGGCTACACAAAATCGTGAATTTATTTGCTATACTCCATTATCAGTAATTTTCAGGCAAAATAACATGTCAACACTTTGCTAAATATTTGACTACTAAACTAAGTCAAGTTATACTCTCATCATCAGCTTCGTATATCACGTAAAAATTAGGTGCGTATATCCTTTTCAGCGCATTACCAACAAACGCCTGGTTCGTATATCTAAGCTGAAAAAATCAAAGTTATGCGAAGGCAAAGCGAGAAAAGCGAAGTAGGCGAACGAAAAAAAACCTTATGGGACAAGAGATTCCGGAATTTTCGAGAGGTCAAAATGTGGTTCGTATCATATGGTGTTATACGAGGGTCCACAATTCCTGCTATTGCTTGCAAATCAATATTAATTCATTCAGATCAATTATTCCTTTTGCTTGCAATAGAAAGTCCATTCCTACAATTCCATCAATGTTAATTCCATAATTCATCGTTCCAATGTCTACTTGAAAGTTCTCAATGCGAAATCCACTCACTTCAATGGCATCTACTGTTTGAAAAATACAAATTCACTTCCGCCAACTCCACTAATTGTTCCTAATACATCATCAAGTTCTACCGTCAATCCAATTTCTTCAACAACATCCAGTTTCAAAATTGTACTTGAAGAACCCGTATCAATTAAAACTTGAGGCAGCCTTATGCTTTGCTTGTTGTAATAAACCGTAAGTTCGGTGAAAGGTAGATCACTATTTGAAAGATGAATTGCCGATTTCATATCCGAACTCCTAACCATTTGCGCTCGATTATCTCCAGTTCAGTCTTACTTGTATGAGCTACATAGAGTTCTCGATGTGGTTCTTTCTTGTGAATTACTTTATACTCCTCCAATGCTTCTTTGCCTTGTTCATAGTTGTTAATGACTGAAATTCGGTCTACCATTCTTCTTCCATTATCGGAGTGAGCCTCTATAGCTTCAAATAATACCCACTGATCTGGAAAATGATTTCGAAGTGTTTCCCAGTTCATTTTCATCCCTCATCTCGTGAGTTTATGATGAAATTATACCATAGTTCTTTTTAAGCCTTTTGTGGACTTTCGTATAACATTACAGCATTCACGACGCCCCACCACCTTAAGACCGGAGGCCGGTCGCGATGCGGTTAGGTGGTGCGGGTGTATCGCCTGAAATCGCTTTCCGAAATACCTCTGGCGACCAAGGGACGGCGCAGCCGGGCCGAAGTGGGAATACGGTGTTATATGCTGTTGGGCCATCCTCGAAACACTTCCATAACCCTATCTTCTTACTTCCTATGAGATAACCATCCGCCCCCAGCTGTCCCTTTCTTAGTTGGATTGATTTGTTCCCTTATCGGTTTGTTAATAAATAATTCATTCTTACCTTTCATCTTTGTAATATAGTTCTCAATAGTCTTATATTCATCAATACTTCGTAAGAATAATGTTATCAGCACATCTCTAAGTTCACCGTTTGCCTTGATAAGGTGACAGACAATGTTATATCCATTAATGTTATTTTCAATATAATCAGTGTACAAATACTCAGTACGTTTTTTTAATTTCATCTCTATATGCATTTCTTCACCATTAAGTGTAATTACTTTTAAAGCATCGGCTAAGAATTCTAAGTGGCCCAACGTTCTTGAGCTACCTACCCCAATGTAACCAATTGTTTTTTCTATCATCTCAGTACACTCCAAAATATTCTGAATGTTGTTCAAAAATTTCAAAGTTATGTTTTCGCTCCAATTGCATATAACGCTCTTGCATTCCCGATGCACCACTCCCATAAGGGTCCGCAAGGCGACGCGGTTAGGGAGCGCGGGTGTGTCCGCCTGACTCCGCTTCCTCGAAATACCACGGGCGGACCAAGGAAGCGCCAGCTCCCGACTCGGGAATGCGATATTAACTGATGTTGCTGTCTTCTTCGAGTTCTCCTTCCCAATCCTTCATTATGAATTTTATTTGGGGAACGATATCTTCTAAAAATCCAGCTACAATACGTTCTGTTATATATGTAGGCTCTAGTTTTGGTTCCTTTCCAATTAAATCAAACCAGTGTATCGTTCTATATCTCCAATAATTTACTTCATCAACTGTTAGTATTGGTTGGATTGCGAATGCTTGTGCACGCAACAACCTTGACCATATCTCCTTACACCACTGTGCATGATTGTAAATATTAAAATCTATTTGTTCGGTTTCTTGATAGTAAATTTTCTTTAACTCTTCCGGTCTTTTCTTCTCTTTCAACATTACATCCCTGAGTTTCTTATTCAAATAATCAAACCAATAATGATCTGTCAAAAGATGTGTAAAATATCCTCTGACAAACCAGTTCCATTCTTCATTCGTCGACAGTCTTAGATAATTCAAAAAATGTTCCTTTAATGTTTCCAAATTAAAGAGTTCGGTCTCAATATTAAAATGCGTCTTCATTTTATCTACTTTACTGTGACTCTTCCTGATATGAATTGCATCTGGTGCTATGCTTCCTAATAAAAACGTATCAGGAACATCTTGTGAATCAAAATATTTAACTGCGAAGCTAAAATGAACCATTGGTAGTGGCATCTTATTTATATCGCCTTTCTTAGAGTATTTATTACAGCAACTTCACTAACACTTTATCTATTTCACAAAACATCTTCCCGCAGCAAATTTCCGTATTTCGTATAACATCAAGCCAACTTTCACCCGCCACTCTCCGAATCGGCTCGTCCAACAGCTCGTCCAAAGGACTGCGGATACACCGAATGTCCTTGAACGCTGACATTCGTGTACCGCTCTGTGGTACTGAGGTACCGGTGACCGAGCAGTTCCTGAATGTACTTGACGTCGGTTCCACCTTCCAGCAGATGAGTCGCAAACGAACGTCTCAAGGAAATGCATGCTGACCTTCTTCGCGATACCGGCATGCAATACCGTTTGCTCGAACACCTTCTACCGCTCGCTCGGTCAAATGCCGGCCGGGGTGTTGTCCCGGAAATAACCAGGTGTCCGACCGTTCTTGCTGCACATATTGCTGCAAGTTCCCGTAGGCTACTACGGCAGCACGGTGATCCGGCTCTTTTTTCTCCCCTGCCGGATATGAATCGTCCTGCATTCGGGTCCAATCCTGCATACGCAAGCGCACAACCTCGCTTACGCGCAGCCCGGAGGCATAAGTTGTATACAAAATCGCTTATGCTTCGGATTTTCGACTAGCCGCTACCCTCGGTCCTTCAACTCTTGCTTTCAGAAGTCCTTCCTCCGAGCTCCCCATTGCAGTCGAGAGGGGGCGCCGCATCGTCTGCTTGTTCGGCCGACTCCTCTTTGTTTTCCCCGAACCGCTCGACCAAAGGCTCGCACTCCTGCCCCAGCTCGCTATCCACCGTAACCGGGCAGCCGTCAAACAAGTCCATAAACCGCTCCACGTTCAAATACGTGTAGCCGATTTTCCAAGCCCGATTGGGCTTGTCCCAACGAGCTCCGGGGATTTGGCGCATGTTATCGATGTATCCGGCATCGTACGGAAAACGTATGAACAAATGGTTCTCGCTTGCTTTGCTGATGTAGATTTCCACAGCATCGCCGCCTCTCCAATTATACCATCGAATCCCAATATAAGGGTATATGGGAATAAAAAAAGGAGACCTGCGCCCCTTGACGGGTGACGCAAATCTCCGATGCTTTCGGAAACTTAACCTATCGATGAAGAAAATAATGCCTCATGGTCGGGCGAGAATACAATACCTTCGCTTCTTCTGAAAAGTCCAATTCTCGATTCTGTTGGCCGTACGACCCCAACAACGCCCCGCCCGTCATCCCCCATACAGCACTCTCAACCAGACGTACAAGCCTCCCAAAGTGATCAACAAAGTCGGAATCGTCAGAACGACGCCGATTTTGAAATAATAGCCCCAGGTGATGCGGACGCCTTTGCGGGAAAGGATGTGCAGCCACAGCAGGGTGGCGAGCGAGCCGATCGGGGTCATCTTCGGGCCCAGGTCGGTGCCGATGACGTTGGCATAGATGAGCGCTTCGCGAAGGATGCCTTCGGTTGTCGTTCCGTCGATGGCGAGCGCTCCGATCATGACGGTCGGCAAGTTGTTCATGATCGAGGAGAGCACGGCCGCGATCAGGCCCATGCCCATCGTGGCGGCGAACAGGCCGGAAGCGGCCAGACGCTCGAGCACGCTCCCGAGCACATCGGTCAGGCCCGCGTTGCGCAAGCCATAGACGACGACGTACATGCCGATCGAGAAAATAACGATGGACCACGGCGCCTCGACGATTACTTTCTTCGTCTGGACGACCCGGCTGCCCCGGGACACGAGCAGAAACAGGAGTGCCACGGCCCCTGCAATGAACGAAACCGGCACGGCGATCCACTCGCTGGCCAAGTAAGCAGCCAACAGCACGCCCAAAATGAGCCACGAGAGGCGGAACAGCCGCTTGTCCTTGATCGCCTCGGAGGGCTGCTTCAGCTCGGCGATGTCGTAGCTTGCCGGTACGTTTTTGCGGAATACGGCGTACAGGACGGCGACGCTGGCCGCCAGCGAGAACAGGTTCACGGCGAACATGCGCGAAGCGTATTCGACAAAGCCGATGCCGAAATAGTCCGCCGACACGATGTTCGTCAAGTTGCTGATAATGAACGGCAGCGATGTCGTATCCGCGATAAAGCCGCTCGCCATGACGAACGGCAGGATGCGGGCCTCCTCCAGCCGGAGCGCCCGGACTTGGGCCAGCACGATCGGCGTCAGGATAAGCGCCGCCCCGTCGTTGGCGAAGAAGGCCGAGACGCCCGCCCCGAGCAGGATGATGTATACGAACATCCGCTTGCCGTTGCCCCCGGCGAGCCGGGCCATGTGCAGCGCGGCCCATTCGAAGAAGCCGATTTCGTCCAATATGACTGAAATGACGATCAACGCAACGAAAGTAAGCGTCGCGTTCCAGACGATACCCGCCACCGTCACTACGTCGTGCCAGCCGACGACGCCGACCAGCAGAGCCAACAGCGCTCCGCCCGATGCCGACCAGCCGATGCCGAGCTTCTTCGGCTGCCAGATGACGAACGTCATCGTGATGATAAAAAGAACTATGGCCAATACGGTTGTTACCACTTTGTGCAAATCCCCCTGAAGCCCTATTGGCGCCAGCCGTTCTCCCCAGTCGCGCAATACGCCCGTTCACGCCCTGCAACGTTTCTCATCCGTTCGGGTCCTTCTCTCTCTACTATAGGACCAAAGCATCGCAGCTGTAAAGAGTCTATGAATCTGCAGGTCGGCACGTGCAGATTCGATAGCTTCTCGTTATTTAAATCGAACTTTCTCTACCGGGAGATGTCCGCTTTATGGTAAGTTAAAAACCAAATAGATCAACAAAGGAGACGAGAACATATGCATCCTTTCTTCGCAAACGAATCCGGCTTCCGGCTGAGCGGCGACTTGGCCGCCGACGTCCGGCGCTTCCTCGAATCGCACGGCTGTCCGAAAACGGCGGAGCATTGCATGGCCGTCGGCGCCGAGGCCCGCTCGCTCGCGCTCCGCTTCGGGGGCGATCCCGAGAACGCGGAAATCGCCGGATGGCTGCACGACATCAGTGCGGTGTATCCGAACGCCGATCGGATCCGCATCGCCAGGGAGCTCGGCATCGAGGTGCTGTCGGAAGAGGAGACGTTTCCGATGATCATTCACCAGAAGCTGTCCGTCGAGGTGGCCCGCCATCTGTTCGGCATCGAACGCCGGGACGTGCTGGACGCCATCGGCTGCCATACGACGCTGAAAGCGCCCTCCACTCTGCTGGACCGGATCGTCTTCGTCGCCGATAAAATTTCATGGGACCAAAACGGCACCCCGCCGTATTTGACCGAGCTGAACGCACAGCTCGACCGGTCGATAGAGCACGGGGCGATGGCGTATATCGGCCATCTGTGGGCCCAGCGAGACAAGCTCAAGGTCGTGCATCCATGGCTCGCGGACGCTCATGCCGATATGCAGGAGACGATTGCTCGCGCGGACGTTACTCCGCCGGTTCAAGCCGATCGTTGACACTCGCCGGCCGCCGATGCGAGACTGCGGGCCGCCGCCCGGGCAAATGCCGTGACCGCCCAGCAAGCAAGCTGGCGACCCTTGCCGTTCATGCGGCGAACGCACGACGAACAACGGGTTTCCTTCCGGCCTCCCGTCGCGGCGCTGCATGACGGCGGTTTAGTCGCCTTTTCCCGACAAGCCCGGCCCCCGCCATACTGACGATACTCACGCCCGTGCGACATTTACGATATCGGCAAACCGGATCGACACGGTTTCCGTGGCGCTCGCCAGTTTGACCCGCTGCAGCGTAAAATCGATCTTGACGACCCGCCCTTTCACGACATCGTCCCGGACGGGATCGAACACGCTGACGGCCACCTCCTCCTGCCGCTCCATCGATTCCAGCAGCAGCAATGCAAACTGCTCGAGCGCCTGGTCGTCCAGCACCGGGCGCCGTCTGTGGCCGAGCTCTCCCTGCTTGCTCACGAACTGTGCCTTATGCTCGGGAAGCATCATGCGCGACGATTCGAACAGACCGTTTCCTTCCAGTTTCTTGCCCATCCGTGTGTCCTCCGATCTTATTCGCCCGGTCGCCGCCTGCCGGAATCGGCTCGCACGATCGAAGCATTTGACGTATATAGTTGTTTGGGCCGTATGGCGCGCCTCGATGTACGGCTGCTCTACTCGGCCAGATCGAGCTCCAAATAGGCGCACAGCTTGCGCTCCACCTCGGATTTCACCAGCCCCCACAGCATGGAGCATTTGCGGTGGTAGCCGCGGCAAAGAAAATCCGCCTCGACCTGCTCCTTCGTCCGGCGCTGGTCGTACACCCGGATTCCCCGGCTCCTCAGCTTGCCGCGCACCGCGGCCATTTCCGCGCTAACTTGATCCTGTACGCGGCGCAAGCTTCTGATGTAAATGACCGGCATTTTCAATTTGAGCGTATCGAGCATCCGGATGTCGCGCTCCAGCACGTCGAGCACGATCGGGAGCAGCATGTAGTCGAGTACCCACTGCAGCTCTTCTTCGGTTTCGAGAGGGGTCCGATTCATCCCGTTCGCCTTCCCCCCGGCAGCGAAACGGCCAAGATGCGGTCGAGCCTGAACAGACGATGCTCCCGCTTCCGCGTGCAATAAGCCCGGACCGCATCGCCCCGAATGCCGAGAACGACGACCGTACGCTGCGTGATCCGATCGCGGCGATCGATATAGACGATTTCGACATGCCTGCCCACGTGTCGTTCCAACCTCGCTGCCATCAACATCCCCTCCGCCAAAGACAAGAACACTTGTTCCCTACTAGTATATACAATAAGCGAACATACATTCCTGTTTCAAGAGGAAAAATTTTGCACCGCGCAAAAATAGGCAACTGCCGCAACGGGTGGCGACGCGGCGGATAAAAGCGTACAATAAAGCTATTCACGCATGAACGGACCATGAGAAGGAGGAACGCATACGCATGTGCGGCAGGTATACGATAACGATTTCGCTCGAGGAGCTGCTGCTCCGCTTTCATATCGACCCGGCATTTCCGTTGTATCATCGCCCCCGATATAACGTCGCCCCGGGCCAGCTGGTGCCCGCGATCGTGAACGACGGAGAACGCAACCGGATCGGCGAATTGAAGTGGGGGCTCATCCCGCAATGGGCCAAGGACGAGTCGATCGGCTCGAAAATGATCAACGCCCGGGCCGAGACGGTGGCGGAGAAGCCGGCCTACCGGATCCCGCTCGAGCGTAAGCGGTGCCTCGTACCCGCCGACGGATTTTACGAATGGAAGAAGAAGGACGACGGCAAAACGAAGCAGCCGATGCGAATTACGCTGAGGAACGAAGCCATGTTCGCGATGGCCGGCCTGTACGACATATGGACGACCCCGGACGGACGGAAAGTAAGCACGTGCACCGTCATTACGACCGCTCCGAACCGGCTTATGGCCGACATCCATGACAGGATGCCGGTCATTTTGCGGCCGGAGCACGAGTCGGTCTGGCTGGATCGCGGCATGCGCGACACTTCCCGGCTGCTCGACATGCTGAAGCCGTATCCGGCGGAGGAAATGAGGGCGTATCCGGTTGCCGCTGGCGTCGGCAATGTAAGCAACGACGGACCGGAATGCATCCGCGAGCTGGACGATGCGGCCGGAGCCGCGAAGCGCCGGGAAGGCGCGGGAGAGTAATCTCGCGTGTCGCCGTCGATGAAGATTTACCGAATCGCGACGCCATGGCGTTACGCACCATCTCCGTCCAAGAGCGCCCGGACGTAAAGTTACTCGTCCAAAGCGTTCCCCATACGTTCACTTTTGTTCATTTAAGTTCTTTTATTCTCATATATATCTTATTATTGGCAAATATTACAGTAAATGAATTTGATTTTAAATAATATTGAGCATATTTATGCAAAAGCGACATTCTATAACGGAAAAGAGCAAACAAAAGAACCGGAAACCAATTTCTCCATCCGGTTCTTGTTTCGGTTCTTCTTTCGGTTCTTCGTCTACTTGTCTAGTCCTGGCCACGAATGGACGCATTGCAGAAATCTCGCCGGCTCGTCGGTAGCGAACCAACGGATACCCAAATCGAGCAGCATATGAATGGAACGGTCGTCGAACCGGAACGGCAGCACTTCCAGATCGACGCCCGCGGCACTCGTCTCCGCGAGGGCGAGCTTCAGAAATTCGCGGTCGATGGCGTAAGGCCAATCGGCATTGTCGGCATTGGCGTTCAAGTGCAGCTGCACCTGGTCCAGCCCGTCGAATTGCAAATCGCGCGCTTGCTGGGCATACGTTTGCTTGATGCGTTCCGCGCTTCCGCCGATCCATAGCATGCTTTTGACGCTCGCCGCAATCTGCTTCATCTCGCGGCAATTCGCCTGAACGTTATGGGTGAAGATGACCTGCTCATTCACCCCGTACCGGTCGATCAATTGACCCAACTGCCGTAAATCGACATCCTTCAAATCGAGGTACACCAATCGTTCCGGCTTCCCCTTCATTTCCGCGAACAGTTCTTCCACGGCAGGAATTTTCTCTCCCGCGAACTTGGCGTCGAACTTGATTCCCGCGTCCCAGTCCTTCGTTTCTTCGAAGTCGAACTCGGAAATGCGGCGATCTTTCACGGAATCCGGGGCGGTAGTCGTCCTCGCCGGAGTCGCGTCGTGCAGACTGACGATGACGCCGTCCTTCGTCGTCCGGATGTCGGCCTCCGGAATGCCTCCCAAGCTCCACGCATATCGGTTCGCCGCCATCGTATTGTCCGGGGCTTCGTAGGCGCCGCCTCCGCGGTGCGCCTGCCAGTACACTTTATCGGGTATTCGCGTCACAATTACCACTCCAATGGAATAAGAGTATGAATGCGTCCGGTCGCTTTACCAGTGAAATTCCATGACCGTCTTTTTCCAGCCCCGGTGCTCGGCCGTATCGTCCATCGCAGCTTGAAAATCTTCAACCGAACGGACGATCCAATTATGCTCGGGCAAAATGCGCCGCAGCGTAGCTTGGCAGGAAGGCTCCTTCATCGCTTGCATGACGCTTGCGAAATCGGAGCGGGAGCTGCGGCTGCTGCCGAGCAGCGTAATTCCTTTCTCCAACACATCCCGCGTATTGACCGGAACGCGCTCCTCGGTCACTCCCATCAAAATGAGGCTGCCTCCCGGCTTCAGCAGGTCGATCGCCTGGTTGATCGCGCTTTCGCTGAACCGGCCTCCGGTGCATTCGATGGCAATGTCGACGGGCTCGGCCGCCGCAAAGTCATAGTCCTGCACGAGGGCTACGCTCGCGAACTCGAACTGGGCGATTTTATCCGAAATCGCTCCGAATACGCGCAGCCGGTCCCGCTGCAGCCCATACACATGATGGAGCATCGCGGCCGTGAAATAGCCTACCGGACCGTCGCCGAAGACGGCCACGGTCGCGCCGGAAGCAAGCCGTTCCCGCACGCGGGAGACCGCACGGTAAGAGACCGAGCAGAGCTCCGCCAGCACGGCGATTTCATCCGGCACCTCGTCCGGAATCGGAAGCGCGCATTCCGCGGGAACGACGAGGCGATGCTGGGCGATCCCGTCCATGCTGCTGCCGAGAAAGCGTCCCCGGTGGCAATAGTTTTCTCCCGCTTCGCCGCGGCATGCCGGGCAGCAATCTTCAGGCCGGATCCTTTCGCGAACGAAGCCGGGGATGTTCGGAACGATGACTACGCGTTGCCCCGGCTCGGCTCCCGGCGCCCTGCCGGATACGATGCGGCCGATCCCTTCGTGGATAAGCGACAACGGCAGCTTGCGCGCCAGCGCCTCGGGACGCCTCTGGCCGGTATAGTAGCGCAAGTCCGCATGGCAAATGCTCGCGAGCGTCGGCTCTACGACGACCTCCCCGTCATGCACGGCGCGTTCCAGAACAATTTCGCACATTTCACCGGGCTTTAACAATCTGAAATTTCTCGAATCGACGGTGTATGCTGTCGCTTCCGTTTTCAATTATGAAGCACGCCCTTTCCAGTCCGTTTCCGCAAAATCGCGGCGAACCGCGTTTAGCAATATCAACCAACTAAATGCTCGATTTTGCTCGTTTGCGTTCATTTAGATTATGTTCCATTGTTCATTTCTTGTCAATACAAACAAAAGCCATTCGCCCGGAAGGAACGAATGGCTCGTATGCACATTTTTGCAGCATAATCAGACTTTTGGCATTGCCGCAATAAAATCGTCAGTCGCAAACCGTCGGCGGACCGATTATTTCACATTTCCGCTGAAGCTCCCCGGCGACCGATGGCGCCCCGCATGAACGACGGAAGCGGCGAGCAGGCCGACGACAGCTCCGGTTAACGGCGCGACGGGTATAATGAACAGAAGGTGCCGATAATGGCTGGAAGGGTGAATAAATAGAGCGAAGGCGGTAATCGCAAACGTCGCGAGCAGAACGACGGACCAATACGTCCATTTCATCCGCCCGGGCACTCGCGGTACGTTCGAAGGGATCCTTAGCCTGCGAAGCAGGAAAACGGCCAACAGCAGCAGCTCGATCGCTATCAACAGCACCGACAGGCCAAATTGGAGCAGCATGGCGGGTGAGCCAGCCCAAGGAAACAGCCGCTCCACGGTGGATGTGGCAATCGGATACATAATCCCTCCACTGTGGGAGAATCCGTCCAGAAACAGATGACTGTACATCCCGAGCATAATCGACAATACCAAGACGACCCAAGCTTTTATTCCCGCTATGCGCCACCCTTGCTCGGCATAATGGTAGGCAATCCGGTTGATAGGCGCGGGAAGATGAATCGCCGCGGCCGGCAGAACGAGCCGGTGGAACGCAAAGGCAAGCGCGATCGATGCGGGCAGTCCGACCGCGAGCATGCCGATATGGGAATGGCCGAAGGTCGTATCCGTAGGGCGAAGCAAAACAAAATTGAGCAAATCGGGGGCGATCGACCCGAGCACGAGACCCGTTTTGTTGAATTTGTTCGGAAACAGCTTATTGATCACGATAGCCGTGATCGGATGGGCGGGGGTATAGGGCATATGGCACCTCCTTACTCTGCATAACGTATATGTCGGCTAAACGATGGCCCGCCGTTTATGAAAAAAGCCCTAGATACAAATTGTATCTAAGGGCGATGCCTTTGTCAAACTTGCCCTACACCGTCATGATAACAGGTCCGTCCTTCGTCACGACGACGGTATGCTCGAACTGCGCGACCAAGCTGCGGTCAGGCGTCCGAATGGTCCATCCGTCCTCTTCCTCGAGGACATATTCTGCGCCTGTCGACAAAAACGTCTCGATCGCAAGCACGACGCCGTTTTTCAACAGACGACCGTCTTGTTTGTTCTCGAAATTCGTAATATCTCCGGGCTCTTCATGCAGCTTTCTCCCGACGCCATGGCCCGCCAAATTGCGGATAACCGCAAAGCCGCGCGAACGGGCTTCCCGCTCGATCGCCTTGCCGATCCGGTTCAGCTTCGCTCCGCTCCTCGCCTCGGCCATCCCGGCGTCCAGCGCCTTCCGCGAGCTATCCACGAGTCTTTGCTTCAGCTCCGTTTCCGGCGAGTCGCCCTCTACGACGATGGTCGCGCCCGTATCCGCATAATACCCGTCCAACTCGGCGGATACGTCGACGTTCACGATATCGCCTGCGCGTATCGTCCTTCTTCCCGGAATGCCATGGGCGGCCACGTCGTTAATACTGATGCACGTCGCCCCGGGGAAATTGTATACCTTTCTCGGCGCCGGAGTCGCCCCGTGCCGCTTCAGCATCGCTTCCCCGATCCCGTCCAGCTCCGCGGTCGTCATTCCGGGCACGATCGAACGAAGCATCTCGTCTCTGGTTCTCGCCACGATTTGGCCGATTCGGCGCAGCCCGGCCCAATCCTTTTCGTTTTCAACGGTCATCCTCATCTCTCCTTGTATGAAGCTGTATGATCCTCATGATTCCCTTCTGCGGACTAGCCTGTATCCCTTGCGCAGCATATTCAGCAGCGGCCCCGGCAAAGGAACGGGAAATCGCAGCAGCAGCGGCTTGTATAACGCGTAATACGATTTTTTGAAATCGCTCCACATGATGCAATATTCGTCTTTCAGAAAATCCGACACGTCTACGACGACACCGCGCCCTTCGATCATCATGACGTTTTTGCCATGCACGTCGTGCGGATTCAAGCCCCGCTTCCGGGCGTATTCCAACGCCGCGTCGATATCCCGGATGACCTTCTCCGGAATGCGGATCCCGCGCCGCAAGCATTCGTAAATCGTCACGCCGGTCAACCGCTTCAGCACGAGAAACGTGTCTCCCGCCCCATAGCATTCCGAATAAGCCGGGTGCCGCCCCAATTTGCGGTAAACCTCCACTTCTTCACGCAGTCCGGGCCTGCCCTCCGCATACACCTTCACGACCTTGTCCGGCTCCTCGGGATGCAACACGACCGCCGCATAATTGCCGGCGCCGACAAGACGCCACGGCTTCGGCACCGATATAACCTCGACCGGTTCCCGGGGATCCGCGCTGCGTATTTCAAGCCGCGGCAAAAGCCCTTTTTGCACCATTTCCATGAACGTTTGCACGGCTTTTCCTCTCCCCAACCGCTCCGGCGGACGCTTACCGGACTTTTTTAATGTTATTTTAATAATTGCCCCGAATGTCAGGCGGCTCTAGGGTTTGTTTTTTGACTGGAACTAACATCCATATTTTACTCTGCTATACTTGTTTGTAGGTGGCCGCCATATTAAGTAACAATCGGGAGGTACGAATGGTTCAGCAACAGAAATCCAAATGGTACAAGCCTGTTATTGGCGCTTCTATCGCACTAACGATAGCATTATCCGGTAATTTCGGATTCATGTCAACGCCGGCTCATGCCGAAACCGTTTCCGTTTCTGCAACGCGTGCGGATCGCATTATTTCCAACGGTTTGAACTTCAAAGGCACGCCGTATGTTTTCGGAGCCAAATCGGGCCGCACAAGCGCATTCGACTGCTCTTCTTTCACGCAATATTTGTACAAAAAGCAGGGCATCTCGCTTCCCCGCTCTTCCAAGCAGCAATCCAAAGTAGGCAGTTATGTTTCGAGAAGCAATTTGAAAAGGGGCGATCTCGTCTTTTTCTGGACAAGCCGGACAGGAAGAGGCAACGTAGGTCATGTAGCGATTTATATGGGCAACGGCAAACTGTTGCATACGTATAAAAAAGGAGTCGGAGTGACGACCTCCAGCTTGAACTCCAGCTACTGGAGCTCCCACTATATGACGGCTCGCCGAGTTTTGTAATCATCGCCGCAATCGCAGCGATGAGCGACCGCGACACGGCGGTAACGAGAGCCACTCCACATGACGCGACGCCCTTCTATATGAAGGGTTGTTTGCGTTTGGAAGCGCTTCATCCCGCCGCCGGTAGCGGATCAGCTCGGCAGCGACACGGTTACGATCGTTCCCCGCCCCGAACGACTGGCCATCCGGATCGTGCCTCCGTGACGTTCCACGATGCTCTTGGCAATCGCCAGCCCGAGTCCGAACCCTCCGGTTTGACGCGTTCTGGCCCGGTCCGTTCGGAAAAAACGGTCGAAAATGAACGGAAGCATATTCTCCTCCAGCCCGATCCCCTGATCGATGACCTGAATCCGTACCGTACCGTCGCCGGGAACGACCCGGATGCGTACGGGCTTGGAGCTGTACTTGATCGCATTGTCGAGCAGGATGAGCAGCAGCTGCTTCAGCTTCTCCGGATCGCCCGCAATCGGCACCGAGTCGGCCTCGCTTTCCACCCGGATCGTCCGGTCGAATGCCAATTCCATGGCCGAAGCGGCGGAACGGATGACCGCCATCAGCTCGACCGGGGCAAATTGAAGCCAGTCCTCCTGTTCGGATTCCGCGAGCTGCATCAATGTTCCGACTAGTCCTTTCAGCCGATTGGACTCCCCCAAAATCGCCTCGATCGCTTCTTTTCTGATTTCCGGATCTCCGCCCCCCCACCGCTTCAGCATATTGGCATAGCTTTCGATAATCGTCAGCGGCGTCCTCAGCTCGTGCGAAGCGTCGGCGACGAATCGTTTCTGCTTCTGCACGAGCTCTTCGAGCCGGGATATCATCTCATTGAACGTAATGCCGAGTTTGCCCAACTCGTCGGTTCTCGCCGTGAACTCCCGATCGAGCTTGCGGAACGTGCCGCTCTGCTGGATCAGCTGCATCGTATTGTTCAGCTGGCGAAGCGGCTGCAGCAAAAAACGGGTATAGAACAGGCTGCCTATGACCGATATCGTGACCGCCCCGATCGTCATCAATACCAAGGCCGAGGTGAGAACATTTATGTATAAACTCCATTTGGTCAACACGCGGGCAATTTCCAGCACGCCGATCTGCTCGTTGCCGGCAAAAATCGGGACTTGCACGTATAAATAACGGGTTTTCTCGATGCGCTTGATCGCGTAGCTTTCGCGAGTCGTTACATGGGGCTGCTGAACGCCAAGGATCTCGTTGCTCTCCACCTCTTGCCTGATCAGACCGTCCATGTCGATAATGCGGATCATCTCGTCGCTGACGAGAAAATCTTCGAGCAGGTCCGAAGCGCCCCAGTAGCCAGGATCATGGATTTTTCGGTTTTCCAAAATCGACTGGGCTTTGCCGAACAGCAGCTCCTTCTCGCTCTTCGCGGTAATGTTGACGATTAACCAGTACAGAAGCGTGTTGAACAAGACGAGGATGAAGATGAGCCACGCCGTCGACAATACGATGAGACGGACGCGCAAGCTCATGTCTGCTTATCCTCGGGAGACGAATGCTTCAAATAATAGCCCACGCCCCGGCTCGTCTGGAGGAGCTTCGTTTTATAGCCTTCGTCGATTTTTTGACGCAAATAACGGACGTAGACGTCGACCAGATTCGTGTCGCCGGCGAAATCGTAGCCCCATACGTCGGACAATATTTGCTCTCTAGTCAGTACCACGCCCGGATGCTTCATAAAGTAGAGCAGCAGCTCGAATTCGCGAGGCGTCAGGTCGATCGGCTCCTCCGCGCGCTTTACCGCTCTCGATTTCTCATCGAGCACGAGGTCCGCAGTCCGGTATACGCTATCGTCCCCGTCCGGCCTTAGTCTGGACAAGCGGATTAATCCGCGGATTCTCGCCATCAGTTCCTCGATCGCAAACGGCTTCGTTACATAATCGTTGGCCCCCAGATCGAGACCGGTCACCTTGTCGGGAACCGAATCGCGCGCCGTCAGCAAAATAACCGGAACCGTACGATTCGTTTCCCGGATTTTCTCCAGCACCTCGAGCCCGGTTATGCCGGGCAGCATAATATTCAGCAAAATAACGTCCCAGACGCTTCCCCGCGCAAGCTCCAGCCCGTCCGGACCGTTCTTCGCAAGCGTCACCCGGTACCCTTCATGGCGCAGCTCCAGCTCCAGCACCCGGGCAATTTTCTGCTCGTCCTCCACCAGCAACACATTTCCGCTCATAGCTCCTCCGTGACGGGGATAATCGATTCGGGCTCATAAAAAGTACTCGGAATCGGCTTCGAAGCTCAGCTTCACTTTTTGGGGTACAGTATAGTATCCCCCGTCACGGGTGTCTGTAATCGGACGCAGCCGCTATTCGCGACTCGCCGCCACGCCGGCGCATACGAGCATCCACGCGCCGCCGATGGCGAAACCGGCCAATATATCGCTCGGGTAATGCACCCCCAAATAAATGCGGCTCACCCCGATAAGCGCGATGAGCGCAATGCCGGCCGCAGCTACCGTCCAAGCAACGCCCGGCTTACGCTTCTTCCAATGGCGGACTAGCAAAATGGCGACGAGACCGTAAAACGAAGCGGACATCAACGCATTTCCGCTCGGGAAGCTGAAGCCGGTCGCCTGTATGAGTGCGTCTGCCGATGGCCGAGGCCGCTCGAACACGCTTTTCAACCCTTTGTACAGCCCGAAAGCAACGGCAAGGTTGACAATGAGCAGCAGCGGCTCGAGCCGTTTCTTGAAGCCGAAGACGAAAAGCGCCGCGAATGCGACGAGCAGCACGGCGAATACCGTCGTGGAGACCAGCGGGGACAACGCTTTGAAAAACGTCGTGAGACCGTCCGTCCGCAGACCGCGTATCCAGCTGCCGACCGATTCGTCGAAAGCGGTAGGACCGTCTTTTTTCATCGTAGCGGCCAGCCCGCCGAAACAAATCAGCAGCAGAACGGCTCCGACCCAGTACTTCATCTTGTTCATGTTCGATTCCAGCATCCCTTCCGTAAAATTATGCCAAACTAATGCTACCACAAAATACGCGATTATGGATACAATCCCGCGTGAAAAGTGGATATCGCCCGGTCATTTCATGTAGAATAGAATGGATAACGAGACGAAAGAAGGACTATAGCGAATGTTTTACGCCGATGATTGGAAAGACTACGAATGTATCGACACGGGGGACGGAGATAAGCTGGAGCGTTGGGGAGACGTCGTGCTGCGGCGGCCGGACCCGCAAATCATATGGCCGATCCGCAAAGAAACGTCGGCCTGGAAGCAAGCGGACGCGCATTATCACCGCAGCTCGGCTGGCGGCGGACAATGGGAAATGAAGCGCGAGCTTCCCGAACGCTGGGTGATCGGTTACGATAAGCTGTCGTTTTATATTAAGCCGACCGGCTTCAAACATACCGGGCTATTCCCCGAGCAGGCGGTCAACTGGCGCTGGATGATGGACAAAATCGCCGCCGCCGGCCGACCGGTCAAAGTATTGAATTTGTTCGCCTATACGGGGGGAGCCACTGTCGCTTGCGCAAGCGCCGGTGCGGAAGTATGCCACGTCGACGCGTCCAAGGGCGTCGTCCAGTGGGCCAAAGAGAATGTGCAGTTGTCCGGCTTGGGACAGCGCCCCGTTCGCTTCATAACCGACGACGTGTTCAAATTCGTGCAGCGCGAGGAACGCCGCGGCAGCAAGTACGATGCCATCATCATGGACCCTCCTTCATACGGCCGCGGGCCGAGCGGCGAGACGTGGAAGCTGGAAACGAACCTGTATCCGTTCGTCGAATTTTGCGCCGGCATTTTGACGGACAACCCGTTGTTTTTCCTTATTAACTCTTACACGACGGGACTGTCTCCTACGGTCATGCACAACATCCTGTCGATGACCGTAGCCCGCAAGCACGGAGGGCAGATCACGTGCGGGGAGATCGGATTGCCGATTACGTCATCCAAGCTGTTCTTGCCGGCCGGAATACTGAGCCGTTGGGAAAGCGAATAAACAAGCAAGAAAAGAGCGCAGAGAGCGAAATCTCTGCGCTTTTGGTTTCGTATGGCGACCGTCAATTGGCCACTTTGCCCAGCAAGTATACGAGCAGCTGTTGGTTATGGGACGATATCCGGTCCAGCTGGGAATGGATAAATTCATCGCGGATGTCTACGCCCCGCACGCATTCTTCCAGCCCCTTCTCGGTCGGGATAATCCAGACGATACGGCGGTCTTTCTCGTCGCGCTGCCGCACGATCAGCTCGTTCTTCTCCATCCGGTCGAGCAGCGTCGTTACCGCCGCCGGAGTCGTGTGCAGATGATCGAGCAAGTCCGACGGCTTCATCCGTTCCTGGTTCAGCAGTACCTCCAGTACGTTCAGCTGCCCTTCCGTCAAGGCCGGCGACAGCTGCGTTTCCATGTGCGACTTCAAGTCTTTGCTGATCTTGCTCCACAGTTTCGCGAATTGATTGGAATACAACCTTTACACCTCCTGAGAGCTTTTCGAAGAAAAGCCGCTTCGTAAGCATTGGCAAAGCTTTCGCGGAGAAAGCCGCTGCGCCAATCGCTCGGATACTGCTGTGCGTCAGCCGTATCCTTTCCTATTTCTATTATAACAATCGCGGTTGTCGGATTAAAGGTTAATACTATTAATATTTTGCAACATAATGTGGGAAACCGTTTAACGTTTTGATAGGGTTCAACATATATTGCATTATACGATGCGGAACTTGACGACAAGACCCGATTGAGGAGGATGAACCGTATGGATCAAGCCGGCAAAGCGGAAATCGTGAAAAGGGCATTAACTGCGGGCATCATAAACGACCCACAATGGCTTCATAAGCTGGATGAGCCTATGCCGGCGTGGGCCGTTATCGAAATGCTCGTAAAGCTGCTGGAAAAGCTCGATCCCCCTTATGAAACATACGATTAAGGAACTGTCGCGCGGATGCCGTTACTTCTATCCGGCAATAAAAGCGCAACAGTTCCATGGGGGATACGGCGCAATCCGTTCGCCATCTAAACCGACGCCAGCCCCGCGGGAGCGGAATGTTATACCGGGGACGGACGTTTGACGATGACGGCAACGGAATCCCCTTTGGCCAGGGGCACAACCGATTTGCCTGTGGACTTGCGGTCTTCGATCGAAGCTTCTTCGGTCGAGAACGTATGCTGGCCGCCGCTTTTCAGGATGGCAGTCAATCTGAGCGCATGCTTCACGAAGTACGCTTCCTGCAGGACGGACCCGTTCGGCTTGACGCGCTTGCCTTCCTTGAACTCGAACGTGATGATGCCTTTGCCGCCGCGGCCTTGCACCGGATAATCGAGCAGAAGCGAGCTTTTGGCGTATCCGAGATCGGAGACGACCCAGATCTCGCCTTCTTCTCCCTCCACCCACTCGGCGGCGACGACCTCGTCCTCGTCCCGAAGCTGAATGCCTCTGACGCCCGCTGCCGCTCTTCCCATCGGGTTGACTTCCATTTCCTTAAACCGGATGCTCATGCCGAGCTTGGTAACGAGCAATATTTCTTTCGTATTGTCGCTCAAGCGGACCCCGATCACTTCGTCCTGTTCCCCGAGCTTGATCGCTACAAGCCCGCCGGAACGGTTCGTCTGGTATTCCTTCAGCTCCGTCCGTTTGACCTGCCCCCGTTTCGTTACGAACACGAGCGACTTGCCGGGCTCGTCGAACGTTTTGATCGGAATGACGGACACGATCCGGTCTTCCTTCGCAATCGGGATGACGTTCACGATCGCCGTCCCGTTCTCTTTCCATTTGTATTCCGGAATCTGATGGACCGGGAGCAGGAAGGACAGCCCCTTCTGGGTAAACAGCAGCAGGTTGTCGATCGTATTGACCTCGAGCAAATGCCGGATAAAGTCGGTTTCCTTCACCCCGGAGCTTTCGATTTCCCCGCCGGATCGGGTAAACGACAGCATGCTTGTCCGCTTCAAATAACCGTCCTGGGACAGCGTGACGAGCACATCCTCCGGCGTAACCATCACTTCGAGGTTCACCTTCAGCTCTTCGATCTCTTCTTGTATGGCCGATCTGCGGTCGATGCCGAACCGGTCGCGTATTTCGATAATCTCCGTTTTGATCACGTTCATGAGCTTCGTTCGGCTCGACAAAATGCCGCGCAAATATTGAATCGTCTTCTGTACGTCCTTCAGCTCCTTTTCGAGCGAAGTGATTTCCAGATTGGTCAGCCGGTACAGCTGCAGCGTCAAGATCGCGTCCGCTTGGCGCTCCGTGAAGCCGAACTTGTCGATCAAGTTTTTTTGCGCGTCTTGACGATTTTTGGAGGCACGGATCGTTTCGATGACCGCGTCGAGAATGTTGAGCGCTTTGACGAGCCCTTCCAAAATCTCCTCGCGGTCCTCCGCCTTCTCCAGCTCGTATTGTGAGCGCCGCGTCACTACTTCCCGCTGATGCTCTACGTAGGCCTCCAGCATTTCCTTGATGCCGAACTGCTTCGGCGCTTTATTGATGATCGCCACCATATTGAAGCTGTAGGCGACCTGGAGGTCGGTCTTCTTGAGCAAATACGTTAAAATGCCTTGGGCGTCGGCGTCCTTCTTCAGCTCGATAACGATGCGCAAGCCGTTCCGTCCGCTCTCGTCGCGCACCTCGGCAATGCCCTCGACCTTCTTCTCGATGCGGATCGTCTCCATGGCCGTTACAAGCTTCGATTTGACGACCTGGTACGGAATTTCGGTGACGACGATTTGCTGCCGTCCGCCCTTCATGTCTTCGATCGCCGTTTTGGCGCGTATGTAAATGCGGCCTTTGCCGGTCCGGTAAGCTTCCTTGATCCCTTCCTCGCCCATGATGATGCCGCCCGTCGGGAAGTCCGGACCTTTGATAACCTGCATGAGCTGTTCCAGCGAAATATCGGCGTCGTCGATCAACGCGACGCAAGCGTCGATAACCTCCCGTAAGTTGTGGGTCGGTATTTCCGTGGCGAAGCCGGAGCTGATCCCGCTGACGCCGTTGACGAGCAGGTTCGGGTAGCGCGAAGGAAGCACGACCGGTTCCTTCGTCGTATTGTCGAAGTTATCCTTGAACAGGACCGTACGCTTGTCGATATCCCGCAGAAGCTCCATCGCGATGCTCGACAATCTCGCTTCCGTATAACGCATCGCCGCCGCCGGGTCGTCGTCCATCGAGCCCCAGTTGCCGTGTCCGTCAACGAGCGGATGCGCCATTTTCCACGGCTGAGCCATCCGCACCATACCTTCGTAGATCGAAGCGTCCCCGTGCGGATGATAGTTGCCCATGACGTCCCCGACCGTTTTCGCCGATTTGCGGTACGGCTTGTCCGGCGTATTGCCGGCTTCGTACATGGCGTACAAAATACGCCGCTGCACCGGCTTCAGACCGTCCCGGACGTCGGGAATGGCCCGGTCTTGAATAATATATTTCGAATAACGTCCGAAGCGGTCTCCTACCACTTCTTCCAGAAACGCGGGCAAATGCTGCTCGGATGTGCTCAAGCTTTCGTCACCTCAATTAATTTGTTTCCCTAAGGCCCGCTTATGGGACCGATTAGGAAACCCGCTTCCATACGGCGCTCTTAAGGTGCGGCGTCGGTCCGAAGCGGGCAGGGTGTTTGTATCGGCTTCAAGAATCGACGGCGGGAAGGCCCCGTTCGCTTCGATTCGTTTATTGCTCGTATTCCGTAAAGTCGACGTTCTCGATAATCCACCGTTTGCGCGGATCCACCTTGTCGCCCATAAGCGTCGATACGCGGCGTTCGGCTTTCGCGGCATCCTCGATCTGTACCTGAAGCAGCGTCCGCGCCTCGGGATCCATCGTCGTCTCCCACAGCTGGTCGGGATTCATCTCGCCAAGCCCTTTGTAGCGCTGCAGCTCGACCGATTTGCCCAGCTCCTTCATGATCTGGCCGAGCTGCTCGTCGGAGAACGCATATTTCATCACCGTGGACTTGCCGGCCTTCTTCGTCGCTTTATAGAGCGGCGGTTGGGCGATGTACACTCTACCGGCATCGATGAGAGGCTTCATGTACCGGTAAAAGAACGTCAGCAGCAGCACCTGAATGTGCGCCCCGTCCGTATCGGCGTCGGTCATAATAATGACTTTGCCGTAATTGATTTCCTCAAGCTCGAATTCGGAGCCTACCCCCGCGCCGATCGCGGCGATAATCGCTTTGTATTCGTCGTTTTTCAAAATATCGACGAGCTTCGCCTTCTCCGGATTCATCGGCTTGCCCTTGAGCGGCAAAATCGCCTGATGGCGGGAATCGCGCCCCTGCTTGGCCGAACCGCCCGCGGAATCGCCTTCCACGATGAACAGCTCGTTGCGCATGTGATCCTTCGACTGCGCCGGGGTCAGCTTGCCGCCCAGGTTCGAGCTCTCGCTCTTCCCCTTCTTGCCGTTGCGCACTTCCTCGCGCGCCTTGCGGGCCGCTTCCCGGGCTTTCGCCGACTGCACCGCTTTTTTGAGCAGCAATTGGGCCACCTGCGGGTTTTCTTCGAGGAAGACGGCCATCTTCTCGGAGACGACCGCGTCGACCGCGCCGCGAGCGGATGCGCTCCCGAGCTGGTCCTTCGTCTGTCCGACGAACTCGACCTCGCCCATCTTGATATTGATGACGGTCATCATGCCTTCGCGGAGATCTACGCCTTCGAGATTCTTCTCTTTCTCCTTCAACAGACCGGCTTTTCTCGCGTACTCGTTCATCGCTCTCGTGTAAGCGGTCTTATAGCCCGTCTCGTGCGTACCGCCTCCGCGGGTCGGAATCGAGTTGACGAACGAGGCGATCGTCTCGGTATACCCGTCGTTATATTGGAACGCCACTTCCACTTCGATATCGTCCTTCTCGGCGACGAAGTGAATGACATCGTGCAGCACCGTTTTGTCCTCGTTGAGAAATTGCACGAACTGCCTGGCGCCGCCCGCATATTCGAACATTTCCTCGTTGCCCGACCTTTCGTCCTTCAAGGTCACCTTAAGTCCCGAATTCAGAAAGGCGATTTCCTGCAGCCGCTCCGACAGCGTATCGTAATTGATCGTCGTGCCGCTCTGGAACACCCGCTTGTCCGGCTTGAACGTAATCTGCGACCCGGTACGATTCGTGTTGCCCAGCACCTCGAGTCCGGTGACCGGCTCCCCTACATGCTCCTTGCCGTCCTTGTCCACCCAATACTCGAACCGCTGCCGATGCGTCTTGCCGTCGCGCCAAATTTCCGCCTCTAGCCATTCCGACAGCGCGTTCGTAACCGATGCGCCGACGCCGTGCAATCCGCCGGATTTTTTGTATCCGCCGCCGCCGAACTTGCCGCCAGCATGCAAAATCGTAAAGACGACCTGAGGCGTCGGAATGCCCATCTTGTGCATGCCCGTAGGAATGCCCCGGCCGTTGTCCCGTACGGTAACCGATTGGTCTTTATGTATAATGATGTCGATTTTGGAGCAATGCTTGGCCAGATGCTCGTCGACCGCATTGTCGACGATTTCCCATATAAGGTGATGGAGACCCGAAGCGCTCGTGCTGCCGATATACATCCCCGGCCGTTTGCGTACGGCTGTCAAACCTTCCAGAACCTGAATATCGTCCGCGTCGTAACCGGTAGAAGGCCCGTTCGCAGCCGGCGCCTCCGCCGCCTGCCGTTCGACGGTAAGCTTGCCGTTGCCGGCTGCCGCTTTGCCGTTTCCCGATGGGCTTGCCGATTTTTTGCCGTCCGATGATGCCGGTCCCGAAAATAAGTCCAACTGTTCTGCCAATCCGCGCGCCCCCTATTCTCCGACTAAGTAGTAACAACTATTATGCATTATACTCAAAGCGGTATGCTTTTACCATGCCCCCAGCCGAAAAGCTCGAGATTCCGGCCCTATTCCTCAATTTAAAATGTCTTTTCTCGTAAAAACCAGAAACGAAACGATCAGCGAAGCGAGTCCCCACCCCGCCAGCACGGTCATGGAAAAAGCGAGATCCATGCCTTCGATCGGCGGCATCCGCCCCGACAAATAGTCGGTCAACGACAAGTTGACCATGAATAAATATTTCGCCGTCTGCCACGACGAAACCATATTCGTCAAAATGCTTCCGGCAATCAGCACCGCCAGCATGATGCCCATCCCCGCTGCCGTGCTCCGTACGAGCACCGAGACCATAAGCGACATCAGGCCGACGATAAGCGCCGAGAACCAGACGAGTCCGAGCTGCATAAGAACGTACAGCCATTGCGGAACGGGGTGCACGTAGGACAAATCGACCTCGGAGCCGACGATTTTGAAGCCGGTGAAAGAGGGAAGGTTCCAGCCGCCGTAGCCGAAGACCAGCCCGGATATGAGATAAGCGAGCGCCATCGTCGCGAATACGGTCAAGGAGATGTACAAAATGAGCGCGATATATTTGCTCGCGAGCACCTTCCATCGCTGGACCGGTCTTGTAAGCAGCAGCTTGATCGTGCCGGTCGAATGCTCGGAGGAGACGAGGTCCGAGGCAAGCACCATCACCATGAGCGGAATGAACAGCCCGATCGCGTTCGCCACGAACGTGCTCGTAAAGGTGACGCCGTTCGGCGCTTTCGGGTCGACATTTTTGTCCAAATAATATTGCAGCACCTTGACCTGCACGCGCATATATTTTTTCCACTCTTCGGGAACGCGGCTGCTGGCCAGGCGGTTCGTATAGTCGTTGATCTGCTGCTGGGTTACGAGTCTCCAGTCCTGGGAGCCGAATTGCTTCTTGTTGTTTTGCGCCACCTTCATTTGCGCATAGGTGAACATCGGTATAAGCGCGGCCAGAATAAGCAGGATGACGAGAAACCGCCGTTTTTTCCATAATTTGATCGTTTCGTTTTGCACCAGCGGGTAGAGGCCGATATTATTCAATTTTCTCCCCCTCCGTCACGCGCAGGAACAGCTCTTCCAACGTCGGATTGACGATTTGGATGCCGTATACCCGGATTCCTGCCGCGACCAGCCTTTCATTCCATTCCGGAATAAGCTCCTGATCCATCTGCACGGCCACGGAGCGGCCGCCCGATTCGTTCTCCATTCCCGGCTCCGAGCCGGCTTCGACCGTTTTCAGCAGCTGCACTTCCTCCGACTGCGACAGCAGCTCGCGAGCCCGTTCATAAGGCTCCACGCTCCATTTGACCGTACTGCCGGACTGACGCAGCAGCTCGTCCACCGCGCCTACGGCGATGACGCTTCCGTGGCTGATGATCGCCACCCGGTCGCACAGCTGTTGAATCTCGCTCAGCAAATGGCTCGAAACGAACAAGCTCAGCCCTTCGGACGCCAGCTTGCGGATAAAATCGCGCATTTCTTTAATGCCCTGTGGATCGAGCCCATTCGTCGGCTCATCGAGAATGAGCAGGCTCGGATTGCCGAGCAGCGCTTGGGCGATACCGAGCCGCTGGCGCATGCCGAGCGAGTAGGTGCGGACTTTATCGAAAATACGCTGATCCAGACCGACGATCCCGGTTACTTCGCGGATCCGTTCGACGGTTACGCCGGGAATCATGCGGGCGAAATGCTCGAGGTTTTCCCATCCGGTCAAATACGAGTACAGCTCGGGATTTTCGACGATACAGCCGACATGGCGGAGCGCTTCGGTCGGTTTCTTCGTAATGTCGTGGCCGCCGAGCGTAATCGAGCCTTCCGTCGGCTTGATCAAGCCGACGAGCATGCGGATCGTAGTCGTCTTGCCGGAGCCGTTCGGACCGAGGAAGCCGAATATTTCACCGCGCCGCACGTCGAACGATACGCCTTTGATAATGAGCTTGTCTTTGATTTTCTTCTTCAGCCGGTTAACGGACAATACGACGGACGGATCACTGGACACGCTGTACCCTCCCTTATTCGAGCGCCTGCACGACGCGGTCGGCGATCCGGACATACCCTTCCTGGTTCGGATGGAAGTGATCGCTGTACATATATTTGTCGAAGTTGAATTGGAATAAATCGAACGTAGGCACGTAGACCATATTGCCGAACCGGCCCGCAATCTTGAACGCCTGATCGTTCCATTCCTGTACATGAACGGAAGCCGGCCTCATGTCCGGAATGTCGTAGAACGGGTTGTAAACGCCGACGTAGACGATCTTCGCCTTCGGATTCAGCTCGGCAAGCTTCGTCATAATTTGCTCCAGCCGCTTCAACGGCTCCGGCATTCTCTCTCTTACCTTGCCGGGATCCAGCTCGTCCGACTGGGAATTCAGCACGTTCTGGCCGATCGCGAACAAATCGTTGCCGCCCATCGTGAACAGCACGACGTCCGCTTTCTCGATCCCGTACGGAATCCCTTTCGCATTTTGCAAAGCCGTCAGCAGCTGCTCCGTGCGGTATCCGTTAACCGCATAATTGCCGATGACGTTAACCTGTTTCTGCGTTACTGCGGCCAGCTTTTCCCGGACGTTCTGCACATAGCCTTTGCCGGTTACGTCTCCCGTCCCGACCGTAAGCGAATCGCCGAGCGCCACGATATCGATCGTCGTCTTCGTCTCCCGTGCCGGCTCCGGCTCCTCCGACTGCATATAATCGGCCGGCTTCGGATTGATGACGTCATTGACGGCGTAGACGAGCCCGCCCACCATCAGAAGCGTCGTCAACAGCGCGGCGGCGCCTACCGTCCTCCATAGCGTTCGCGTCGATTTCACAAGCTGACCCCTCCCCAACCTGCAAGCATGAATGGCAACTAATTCTAGAGTAAAGGTTCCGTCCGTAATTTGCAAATCCGTCAACTTTGGCTCTGCCGCTCGCTTTTCCAGAGTCGGGAAGCAGGAAAACAAAAAGCCCTTCCGGCAAAATCCGGAAAGGCCGCAATCGTTCATTTGTATTTTTTGATATTGAAATTCGCCTCGAGCAATACCCAGTTTTGCGGGAAGCTTTGGCCGAGCACCCAGTAGCTGATGCCGCGAAGTCCGTACTCTTTGATCAAATCGAACTTCGCCTGCATGCTTCGGGCGTCCTCGAACCAGACGATGTGCTCCTTCCCGTCGTTGTCGTAGTAACTGAAATGCGGCGCTTGGGCCGTAGAATCGAACCGGATATACGCGCCGACGTCACGGGCCAGGTCGACGGCCGCCTTCGGACTGAGCGTAGGAGCGAACTTGCCGCCTGGCGTGAACGGCAGCGTCCAGTTGTATCCGTACAAGGGCGCTCCCATCATAATTTTATTTCGGGGGATAACCGATACGGCGTAATCGAGCACCTGCCGCACCTGAGGAATCGGAGCGACCGCCATCGGGGGACCGCCGGACCATCCCCATTCGTAGGTCATAATAATAACGAAGTCGACGATTTCGCCATGCGCCTTATAGTCATGGGCTTCGTACCATCTCCCCGCCTGAGTCGCGCTTACCTTCGGAGCGAGCGCCGTCGAAGCGAGCTTGCCTTCCTCGTGAACGCGGGCGGTGATTTCCCGCAGAAAAGCGTTGTATTTCTCCCGGTCCTCCGGAAAAATGTGCTCGAAATCGACGTTCAGCGCGAAAAACCGTTTCGTTCGGAGCGTCGCGACCACATTGTCGATCAGCGCCTGCTTGGCTTCGGCATTATCGAAGATGGCCCGGGCCTTTTCCGAAGAAAAGGTGCCGCCTTCGAAATTCGTGATGACCATCATCGGAACCGAATTCGTATTCGCGATCGCCGCGAGAGCCGCTTCGTCCTTCGGAGGAGTCAACGACCCGTTCTGCTCGACGATATATTGAAAAATACTGAAATATGTAAGGAATTCCGCCGTTTCATTGACGATCGTCCGATCCTTCTCCTCGCTGCTCGGCTGCAAATAGCCATTCGCTTCGATCGTCCGCTTGGCGCCTTGCCGCGGAATCTGAAGCCTCTGTCCGACGTATAGCTGCGACGGATTCGTCAAATTATTGGCCCGAATAATCTCCTCCACGGGCACGCCGTAACGCCGCGAGATCGTCCATAGCGACTCGCCGGCCACGACCCTGTGCACCGTATCGCTCGTCGGGATGACGAGCGCTTGCCCGACCGCCAGCCGCGTAGGCTCGTCGATTTCATTGATGCGGACTATGTCGTCGACCGGCACTCCGTACCGTTTCGCTATCGCCCACAACGAGTCGCCGGGATTCACCACTTCAATTTGCATCGTTCTCCTCCTCCTGCTGCGCTTGCCGATTCGGTACGGCCGCAAACTTCGCCTCTACTTCCAAGCCTATTCGATCGAAGACATCTACTTGCAAGTCCTGCGAAAAAATAAGCTCGGCATTGCCGTTCCTGGACATGCAAAAAAGCCCTTAGGACGCCTGTAGAGTGCGTCATAAGAGCTCTTGAATTTATTTCCACCGTTTCCGGCTTGTCACAGGCTATCCCGATCCTTTAGCCCGCTTCGCTCAAAAACTTGTATTGGGCTTCGACCAGGCCGAAGTAGATGCCGCCTTGCTTCATCAGTTCCTCGTGCGTGCCTTCCTCCATAATGTTTCCGTGATCCAGCACGACGATTTTGTCGGCATTGCGGATCGTAGACAATCGGTGGGCGATCATGAACGAGGTTCGTCCGATCAGCAGCGTTTTGAGCGCCTCCTGGATTTTCAGCTCGGTTTCCGTATCGATGCTCGCCGTCGCTTCATCCAGAATAAGGACTCGCGGATTGGCGAGCAGCGCGCGGGCGAACGACAGGAGCTGTCTTTGTCCCATCGACAGCATATTGCCCCGCTCCTCCACCTGAGTATCGTACCCGAACGGAAGTTGGCTGATGAAATCGTGGGCGTGCACCGCTTTCGCGGCCGCTTCGATCTCTTCGTCTGTCGCGTCGAGACGCCCGAACCGGATGTTGTCGCGAACCGATCCGGAGAAAATGAACGTGTCCTGGAGCACGATCCCGACTTGCGAGCGCAAGCTTTGCAGCGTTACGTCGCGAATATCATGCCCGTCTATGAGAACGCGCCCTTCGACCGGATCGTAAAACCGGCATAGCAGGTTGATGATCGTGCTTTTGCCCGAGCCGGTATGACCTACGAGGGCGATCGATTCGCCGGCCTTCGCTTCGAGGCTGATTCCTTTCAGCGCCGGACGGCCCTTCTCGTACTCGAATACGATATTGTCGAAACGGACATTGCCTTCAATGAGCGGCAGCGTCTCCGGCTTCTCCTTCTCGCCTACGGTCGGCTTTTCGTCGAGAAACTCGAATATCCGTTCGGACGAAGCCATCGCCACCAGCATTTGGTTGTACATTTGCCCGAGCCGGTTGATCGGCTCCCAGAAGTTGCCGATATAGTTGGCGAATGCAACGAGCATCCCGATCTTAAGCTCCTGGCTTTCGATCAAATGCGCTCCATACCAGAACAATATACAAGTTCCGATGGCGGCGGTCAGCTCGATAATCGGGCCGAACGACTGATTGAGCGCGGACGCCTTGTCCCACGATTTTTTGTTGACCGAGTTCATGTCGTCGAAATATTTGATGTTTTCCTTCTCCTGCGTGAACGCTTGCGTGACGCGAATGCCTTGAATGCTTTCGGCCAAGTGGGAATTGATCCGCGACTGCTTCATGCGAACGTCCTGCCATGCCCACCGGATCCGTTTCCGCAAAGAACCGGACACGATGAACATCAGCGGTACCGTTACGATAATGGCAAGCCCTAGCTTGAAGTTGAGCGAGAGCAAAATAATGACGATCCCGAGCAGCTGCACGCAGTCGATCATCAAGTTGACGACACCGTTGGTGAACAAATCCTGCAGCGAATTGACGTCGTTCGTAATGCGCACGAGCACCGAGCCGGCAGGCCGCTTGTCGAAAAAGCGGAACGACAAATTCTGGATGTGACTGAACAAAGCGTACCGCAAATCATAAAGCACTTTTTGACCGATGACGTTGATGTAGCGGATACGGTAATTGTTGACCAGCCATTGCAAGATATACAGACCCAGCATCGTAGACGCGTAGATCACGAGCAGATTGCCGTCTTTATTAAAAATCGCGATGTCGATCGCCAAGCTGATCAAGTAAGGAATGGCCAGCTTCGATAACGTGCCGAGAATCATCGTGACCAGTATGATCGGCAGCAGTTGGCGTCGGTAAGGCTTCAAATAAGCCCCCATCCGCTTCAATTGCCCCCAGTCGAACGACTTCTCCATTTTGTCGTCGTCCTGATAGACGAAGCGCTCCTGCGTCTTGGCATTCCCGCCCTCTTGCTTGTTCTGTCGATCGTCTTCGGAATGTTCCTTGGACCGGCTCAATTGGCCACCCTCCGTTCTTCCTTCTGTTCGGCAAAATCCGGATGATCCGAATATTGGATTTTATACGTTTCGAAATAATGGCCGGCCTGACGAAGCAGCTGCTCGTGCGTTCCGCGCTGAATGATGCGACCGCCGTCCAGAACGACAATTTCGTCGGCATGCTTCAAGGACGATATGCGGTGGGCGATAATAAACGTCGTGCGGCCTTTCATCAATTCCTGGAAGCCGGCTTGGATTTCGTGCTCCGTCTCCATATCGACCGCGCTCGTGGCGTCGTCCAAAATCAATATTTTCGGGTCCTTGATAAGTGCCCGGGCAATGGCGATCCGCTGCTTCTGTCCGCCAGAAAGGCCCATTCCGCGTTCGCCGACGATCGTGTCGTACCCGAGCGGCAGCTCCATAATGAAGTCGTGCGCCTTGGCCAGCTTGGCGGCCCGAACGATTTCTTCGTCCGATACGTCCTTTCGGCCGTACGATATATTGTTGCGGATCGTCGAAGAGAACAGAAACGTTTCTTGGAAGACGAGCGCGACTTGCTGGCGCAAGCTTTCGACGGTAACGTCGCGAATGTCTTTGCCGTCCAGCGTGATGCGGCCTTCCTTGATGTTGTAGGCCCGCAAAATGAGCTGGATCACCGTCGATTTGCCGGAACCGGTTCCCCCGAGCAGTCCGATAACGGAGCCGGCCGGCGCCTCCAGATTGAAATCGGTGAGCGCGGGCTGCTTATCGGGATAAGCGAAGGTGACGTGGTCGAACCGGATGGAGCCCTTTACGTCTTCGTGCCGCAGCGCGACCGCCGTATCTTTGTCTTTTACATGTACGTATTGGTTCAAGATTTCTAAAACCCGTTCGCCTGAAGCTTTGGATTGCGTATAGTTGTTAATATGGAAGCCGATATCTCTCATCGGTGCGATAATGTACCAAATAAAGCTGAAAAATGCGACCAGCTCGCCAAGCGTCATCGAGCCGTTAATAACGAACATTCCGCCTGTCGTAAGCAAAATGGCCACGCATACCGACGACAGCAGCTCGAGCATCGGGAAAAATTTGGCCCAAGTGTGGGACAAGCTGATGTTGCTTTCTTTGAATTCTCCGTTGCGGACCGCGAACTTTTCCACTTCGTACGGCTCGCGCGCAAACGATTTGACGGTACGTACGCCGTTGATGTTCTCCTGTACCGCTGTCGTCAAATTGCTGTTCGCTTGACGGATCGAACGGAATTCCGGATGGATCCTTCTCTCGAGTCTCAAGGCGGTGAACACCAGAAACGGCATCGTGACGAACGTGACCAGCGTAAGCTTCCAATCCATCGTGAACATCATGATCGACCCGAATATGAACATGAGGAACACGTTCAGCAGTTGGGCAAAGCCGAAGCCGATAAACTGCCGGATCCCTTCAAGGTCCGCGGTCAGGCGGGACATGAGATCCCCCGTTTTGGCGCGGTCGTAATACTGAAACGACAAAACTTGCAGCTTCTCGTATAGGGCGTTGCGCAAGCTGAAGGCGACCCGATTGCCGAGCCGGCCTCCCGTAAAACCGTGGATATAAGCGAATGAGGCTTTGACGGCTACGACTCCTACGACAAGCAGCGCTAGATAGGGCACCCATTCGAACTGTTCCTTCTTGATGACGTCGTCGATGAGGAACCGGAGCAAGTGAGGGTACACGAGCCCCAAAGCGGTGGAACACATCAAACAGACAATCGAGATGAACAGCAAGTGCCGGTCTTTCCAGTAATATTGCTTTAATTGCTTTAAAACGTTCATTTTCGCCCTCCTAGCCGGCTGCTTTCGAATTTCTTAATGAATCTTATCACCATCCCCAAGTTCGAGCAATCGAGCGAAACGGGAGAAACGTTCAATATCCCCCTAATACCCACAAAATAAGACGAAAACGGGAAGGAATCCATAAGATTCTCCCGATTCATCACATTACGCTTGCATGGATACGCTTTCACGAAACTTGTGAAAAATAGGTGACAACTCTCCCCAGAACCGCATAAAACGGCCATTTTTCACTCCCGGAAAATGGAAATCGGCAGCGCGAAAAAGCAAAAAAACCGGACTTTTCGGTCCGGTTAGGCGTAGGGAAAGCGTACGGACCCATAGCCCGTCAAATCATCTCGTATTCGTAACGGTCAATCTTCCAGCCGGCCGCTTCATAACGCAAATAACAAGTCAATTTCGCATCCTGGGTGCCGGATACGATCCATGTTACCGTAAACACATATTCTCCGTCAGGGCCGGCCGTCAGCAGCGGATCGCGCACCTCCTTGATCACGACGGGCGGAATGAGCCCGGAGGAGCCGCCTCCGATCAAATAACCGCCTTCAACCTCCGGCACATGGGTGTGAAGCAGCTGATCCGTCCGGGCCTCGGTAAACGCGCCCCGAAGCCACTGGCCGACTTGCCCGCGCTGCGAAGCGCTGATTCTTTTACCGTTGTAGGCAAGCCCGTAAAAGGTCTTGTTTACGCTCTCGAGCCAGTCGTATACGGCGCCGGGCTTGGCGGTCGCTCTCTTCGGATCAAGCTTCAGCGCCGGGAACGTCTTCATCTCTTTATCGAAATCCGGGTTGTTTTGTTCCGGCCTGAAGGGCGGTATCACATGCAGCGTCTTCACTTCCGCGAACGCCGCCTTATCCGGAATGCCTTCCAGCGTATCGGCATAAACCGCCGTATAATCCGTTATCACAATGGAGCCGGTTCCCGTGGAGCCTGCTGCGCCGAATATGTCCTTGTCCGTTTCTTTGGCAAAATGCAGCGCGAAGCGATTGGGCACTTCATGGAACGTTCTCGCCTTCGGCAAGCTCGCGGCCGATTTCTCGTCGACCGTGAACACCACGTCTCCGGGATTGTAAGCTTCCGTTTCCACGTCCAGCACTTCGAACCGACCGCTTACTTCCCTATCGCCCAGGAACCGTACGGTAACGGAATTCACTCCGTGCGTCCCTGCCGTTACGGATTCGGCCGACATGCCGGCTATCGTATCTCCGGCACGAATCGCAGCCGGATCGAACAACTGCTCGCTTCCGATCGGTTGCGGCAAGGAAGCCGGTACGCTAGCTGCGGCGAAAGCTTCGGGATTGCGCTCGTAGTAGCCGAGCAAGCCGAATAGCAATACGGCGGCTAATGTCAGTACGGTTATGATCCGGGTCGTCCATTCTCGAATCAAAAGCTCCTCACCTCCATGTACCATTAGACGGTAAAATTCGGCAATTGTTGCGGTCAAGGCGATAAAAATCGACTTCCGCGCAGGCGCCGGCTCGAATCAACCCTAATCAATTAGTAACGTCAATGGACAAGATTGAAACACATGGTTCTGCCATCGAGCTTAAGCTAAGTATTGGCAAAAAGCGGTTTCGTAATGCTCGCAACCCATAAGGATCGGGTATACGAAAAAAAGACGTTCCCTGCCGGGGCAGAAAACGTCCGTTGCATCCCAATACGTTCTAGTCGCGACTATGTACGGGCAATGCTGGCGGCGGACAAACGGTATACCGCCTCCCCGATCGCGAAAACCAAATCTCCGGCAGGCGTAGCGGCAGCCGCTCCCACATGCCCCCTCAGACCGATCTCCCGGGAAACGTCCGTGCTCCGCGAATCGATGAGCAGCAGCTTGCGGCCGCAAAAAGCGGCCAACGTGCGGCCGTCGACCCGCACCATCCAGCCGCAATCGGTCCCCGTCGCGACGCTCCCGGTGAATCGCAGCAGCGTAGGGTCGAATATGCGAATGTGCGCGCCGGCGCGGACGAATACTTTCGAATCGAAGGCGGCGATCGCATTGCCCGTCCGCTGGCCCGCCTCGAAGCGGTGCTCGAATACGAGCCCGGTCCCCGGCTCCCATACGCCGAATTGGCAAACAACGTCCTTGTAAGGAAGACCGCTCGCTCCGCCGTTTGTCGTGAAGTAGACGTAACGTTCATCGGCTGCCACCCCTGAAACCTGCTGCTCGTTGGGAATAGGGGCTGTCCAGCATTCGACCTGAAGCGTCTGCGGGTCGATTCTGGACAAAGCTCCGCCATACGTCCCGTATTTGGCCGACCAACCGGTCCATATGCCTCCGTCGGGCCCCAGGACGCTGCGACCTTCCGGTCGTACGTACTCCGGCGACACCGACTTCAGCGTCTTCGGATTCGCATTGTTCAACTGATCCCAAGGCTTGGCCGGATCGTATACGATATGGTCTCCGCCGACGTAGGACGACATGAAAAGCTTGCCGTCGAGAAATACCATGCCGTAAACTTCACCTCCGGCATCGCATACCGAGGAGGAGTTCCATTCAGAGCCATCCTCGGGGTCGTAGCGAAAAATCGTCTGCCCGAAGCCGCAAGAGCCCCATATGCGCCCCTCCTCATCGGAAGCCAGCGTATGGATTTGCGTCGCAGGCGCCTCCACGGGAATTCGGTTCAACTCCGGCGTCTCATCCAGGCTATCGACGAAATACAGATCTTGTCCCCGCACGCCGGCAAAGCGCCCGCCGGCGAGCTCGATGGCCCGATGACGTTTGCCACTGGAGAGCGTGGTTTCCTGCGCGGTCAGCTTGTCCTTGAGCCCGTCGTCCGGAAGCCGCTCGAACGTGCGTGGGTCATAAAACTCGTATTGCCCGTCCTTGGCCGTACATATAAAAGTATCCGTCACCTCCCTGACGACGAAGCCCGGGGTGCCGAAATCGCGAAACGTACCGCTTTCGATGTGAAACGCCTTCAGGAACGGCTCGTCATAACCGCCGGCGAGCAGAATATAGCCCGGCAGGCTGCCATCGACCGGCCGGCTGTACTGGTTTTTCGGATTGTCGGACGCTCTCCCCATATTATCGAGCGTATGGGTTACCGGATCGTAGCGCAGCAGCGAACAGCCCGGCCAAGTCCCCCCGTATACGTTGCCGTCCGAACCAAGAGTCATTTTCCAAAAATATTTCTCCCCCGGGTCGCTGAGCGGCTCGGCCCATGAGCGGGTCTTCAAGTCCAGACAGTGCAGATAAGCATGCTGCGGGCACGTGCCGACAACGAGCTTCTCGTTGTTCCAATTGACCAGCCCCCATGCCCCCGCATCGCCCGGAATCGGGACGGACTCGCCTGCTCCGGTGATCGTATCGACAAAGATCAGATTGCCCGTTTGTCCCGCGGCGAAGTTGGATAGCACCAGCTTTTCCCGTCCGTCCAGCGGATCGGTCATAACGGCCGTCGCCAAAATATTGAAATTGCGGCAAGGGCGTCCTAGCAGCTCATAAATGCTTTGCTCCTGCTGCTCTTGCTGCTCTTGCTGCTCTTGCTGCTCTTGCTGCTCTTGCTCCTCTTGCTCCTCTTGCTCCTCTTGCTCCTCTTGCTCCTCCTGCTCCTCTTGCTCCTCTTGCTCCTCCTGAATGCTCTTCCGTTCCCTTTTCTGCCCCGATTCCATCCATTCCCCTCCCATTACGACCAGTATTGTACCTGTATTTCAGTATAGCGTGGCATTTGTTTCCGTCAATACCTGGAATAGAAAGAAGATTGCGAAAAAACCTGCGACAGCATCGTCCGCATATAACCTGGAGTCCTCTGATGAGGCGTGTACAATAAATAAAGGAACTGGAATCCGTTATTTTCACGAATTTCGTAATACGCTTGAAGATAACGGAACCGGCTTCCGTTACCACGATCATTCAGGGTTAAAATTGGAGTAAACTGCGGAATAGCGGAACGGTTTTCCCTTATTTTGCAACAAACAGGGGGAATCTGGGCAATAGCATACGCCAGTTCCGTTATTTGATGGATTTGCAGGTACGCAAGCGCCGTCAAAGCAGCTGGTTCGTAAATTCGAGCCAGTGGCCGGCAACGCTATCGGATCGTATACGGATTTCTCGGAAGGGAACGCCGTGTCGCGGCGGTGTGGGTGTGCAATTGTACCCGAATCAGCCATGGGGCGAAGTCGCGCAATTGTGACAGAGGCAGCCCGTGTCTCAGCGGAGTGCTATTTTACCAAGAGATGCTATGTGGCTGCGACGCGTTATTGTACCGGAGGTAACCCGTTTGGCGGCGCGTTCAATTGTACCGGAGACAGCCAAGGGGCGGCGGCGTGCAATTGTGCCGGAGGCAGCTGCGCAGCAAAGGCGTGCAAAAATACCGGGGATAGCAGTCAGGCAAACGCCGGACCGAGCGAGGTCAACGAACAGCGGGAACAGATCGGCGGTGAGGATCCTCCGGGGACCCACCTGCAAAAGTGCATCTTGTTTGGCCGCAATTTGACCTGTTCATTCTATTACCTGCAAATGTGCAGGTAGATCGCGCCAGAGCTCGCTAAAAACGGCTAATTGAGGGAAATTACCTGCACTTTTACAGGCAGATCGTCGGATGGGCCGTTTTGGACCATATCTGCATGCACTTTTGCAGGTGAGTTGGAAGGGGCCACCGGATCCGTGACTCTCCATCCACCGCCAGGATGTCCGTTCCCGTCGTTCCCGCTGTCGGACACTTCCGCAGCCGGCTTGACCAAATACCGGTACGCACGGCGGATAGCGGTGATCCGCCTGCCTGCCTGCCTGCCTGCCTGCCTGTCCGCCTGCTCGCCTGCTCGCCTGCCTGCCTTCCTCCCTCCCGGCCGGGCGACCTTTACCGTCGCGCCAGCGTGAAGGGAACGGACTTCCGATACGATGTACTAGGTACTAGTCTCCACCGCTCCAGTTCGTTCGCTTCTGTATGCGAATTATGCCTCCATAGAAAAAAAGACGTTCTCCCTCCAATGGGGAAAACGTCTTTCTACCGGCGGCGCTATGCGCCGATTAAAGCTTGCAGCTGCTCTCTTGTTTCCGTCAACTGTCCGATGTCGACTTTCATCTCGAGCGCAGCCAGCATCCCCTCCGCATGCTCGTTCAGACGCCGGTCCAGTTGTTCCTGAACGGTGCGTACGCGCTCCCGGTATTGGGCGATATATTCGGCCGCGAACAAGACGCCGTGACGCTCGACGTATTCCGCGATCGGCTGAGTCAACAGCTTCTCTACCGCATCCTTCAGCTGGCTTTTGCCCGGTCCCTCGAAAAATTGTTTGCCGTTTTTGTAAAAACCGGCAAGCCACTTCTCGTCGACCGGCACCTCCAACGTCTCGGATACAGCCGGAGTTTGAAACGACGCCGCTTCGTAATCGCCCGCCTCAAAGCCGTCCAGCAGTAGTCGGATGCGCTGCTCTTTCTCCTCGTGGCGCTTCGCGGCCAGACGATTCAGGGCGTTCTCCACACGCAGCGTAGTCGCATACAGCTCTTGGGACAAATCGTAGGAGATCAGTCTCAGCAGATCGAACCAAGCCGCCCGCATCGAGCTGCGGATCGAACCGGCGTCCTCCCGCAGAGCCGCCGGATTGAATGCATACAGGAACAGTTCGCCGAAACGGTAGGTCAACCGCTGCTTTACATAGTACAGCAGCTCTTGGATTTCTTTATCCGCTTCCCGCTCATCGGCAGCCGAATCCGTATCGCGGAGAAGCAGCTCCGCTTGCTGCCTCGCTTCCCGTACCGTTTCCAAATTCCGCTTGCGCTGCTCCTCGCCTTCCCGGGCGCCGGAAATCCACCGGTTCAGCAGCGAGGCCGAGCGTTCCAGCTCTTGACCGGCGGAACGGACCGCTATGCCAGCCAGCTCTCCGACGGCAAACCGGACAAAATCGCGCTCGAATTTCAGGATGCCGCTGTTTCCGGCAATCGTCTCCTCGTTCTGTCGCTTCCCTTCCAGAGCCATCAAGCTCGAAACGGGATAAATGCGGGGATTGCGTATCCCGTAACGGAGCAAGTTATCGCCCACATGGCCGACAACGCCGTCCAACTCCTCGCGACTTGCCGCCAAATCGGCGGCATTGACGAGGAAAAACATTTTATCGAGCTCGAAGCTGTCTTTCACGCGTCCAAGCTGGAGCAAAAATTCCCGGTCCGCCTGAGAAAACGCATGGTTGTAATACGTTACGAACAAGATCGCGTCTGCGTTCTTGATATAGTTGAAGGCGACGCCCGTATGGCGGGCATTAATCGAATCCGCCCCGGGCGTGTCGACCAAAATCATGCCTTGCTCGGTTAACGGGCAAAGGTAATACAGCTCGATAAATTCGACGAAGCACGATTTGCTTTCTTCTGCCACAAAATCGCGAAACCGTTCAAGATCGACCCGCAGCTCTTGTCCCAGTACGTCCTTCGCTTCGTCCCATCCTTTGCGGACGGCTTTCAGAAACGTATAGTGAGGTTTGCCGCTCGGACCGACCCGGTCGGGCGAAAGCCCTTCGATTTGTGCGAGCGCGGCTTCCATATCCGCCGCTTGGACGCCCAGCACATTCAAAGAGAACAGCACATCGTCGCGTACCGCCTCCGCCGACTTCATCTTGACCTTGACGGAGCCGTGCGGCCACGCCTCCGTGGGAGGCATAATTTTATTGATCGCGGCCGTCGTCGGGTTCGGGGAGACGGGCAGGATCGATTCTCCCATCAGCGCATTGGCGAACGACGATTTGCCGGCGCTGAACGCCCCGAACAACGCGATCGTAAAATGACTTTGCGAGAGCCTTTCCGCTTTTTCTTTCATGGAACGAATGATCGATTGCATCGAAGGAATCGGGGCGAGCAGCTTGCACGCTTCCGTCAGTTGATTCGCCGTACGAGCCATCGTCGCGCGGAAATTATCCGATCCGGAGCCCGTCGAGCTTTGTTCGTTTCCGGAATCGGGACTCAAGGCTAGCGACCAGCGTTCGGATTCATTCTCGGTCCGATGCGCTCTCGCCGGAACGCTTCCTTCCGTAAGCTCCTGAAGACGTTCCGGATCGGGCAGCATGCCGTCCAAGTCCGGTCCCCGGTAAGGGAACAGCGCGAGCAATGTTTCTATGCTCTTCCGTTCATTCCCCTCGATCGCCTGCAGCTCGCGATAGGCGGTCAATCGTTCCGACAGCCGCTCCTTCTCCCGGCTCAGCTCCGCGACCTCACGATCGGCCGCCGCATATACGCTGCGGACGATTTGATCGATCAAGTCGAACGCGGCGCGTCGAAATACGCTTTTCGTTTCCGCAGCGACCTGCTTCGAATAATTTAACGTATATTCGTTCGAAACGATGGCCCCGGCTTGCACTTGACCGGCCAGCCACTCGTCATTGATCGTTCGCATCGCGGATGCCAGCGCCTCGTCGATTTGAGCCGGTTCGACGCCGTAGCTTTCTCCGGCCTTTATTAGCTGTCCCCGCAAATGCCAGACGATATTGGCTTCTACCTTCTCCGCAAAATCCGACGAAAACGCCGACAACCGGCTTTCGACTTCCTTGGCCGTCGCCGCCGCCCGGGAGAATAATCCGACCTTGAAGCCCGGCTTCCGGCTTTGCAAATAATGGTGCGCCAAATCCCGGGTCGTGGCGGGCGTAATGTTGGCATTTTCCAGCAAATGAACGGATTCTTTTCTCCATTCGGCGAGCAGCCGTTCTCCCGATTGCTTTCGCTCCTCGATCGTCCTCAGAAGAGTCTCGTATCGCTCGGGCAGGTCGGCATCCCCTTCCTCCTCGATCCGGGCTTGGAGCCGCGCTTTCTCGGCCTCGTTCTGCTCCGCCAGCCATTGCCCGTGCTCTCCGATCAGATGCTGCACCGATTGGATCAAGCTATTGTCTCTGAGCGGATCGGCTATTTCCGTCAACCTTCCGATCAAGGAGAGCAGCTTCCCCCATTCGTTATTCGGATCGTCGGGCTTCTTCACCGAGGTGAACAGGATGCCGTCCGGCTCGATATGCCAGCTCTCGAAAGCGCGATGCACGCTGTCCCGGTATTCCGCAAAGGGAAGCTCGCCCTCCCGGTGCTTATCGATCATGTTCACGATCAAATATAGCGGCTTGCCCCATTCCTTCAGCCGTTTCGTGAACGCAAAATTGATTTCCGATTGAACATGGTTGTAGTCCATGACATAAAACACGACGTCTGCCATATGCAGCGCCGATTCCGTAGCCATCATATGGGCATTGTCGGTCGAGTCGATTCCCGGCGTATCCAGCAAGGCCGCCTTGTCCGCAAGAAACGGTATCGGGTAACGGATGCTGACCGATTCTATTTCTTCGCCGTTTTTGCAATAGTCGTCAAGAAGGTCGAGCGGAATCTCGGTATACGTCGCTTCGCCGTTTTCACCGCCCGCCAGCTTGACCGTGGCGCCGGCCGCTCCATTGCGGATCGTTACGACATTGGCGCTCGTCGGAATCGGACTCGAAGGCAGCAAATGATGTTCGCATAATAAATTGATCAAGCTTGATTTCCCGGCCGAGAAATGCCCGCAGAACGCAATGTTCAGTACGTGATCCGCCGCTTTGTCGGCCAATTGATTCATTTTCCCCGCATGCAAGCGATCCCCGGCCTTGGCCATCGTGCTGCCGATCGACGCGATCGCATCCCTTGCATCGGCCATGGCCCGGATCTCCACCGTATTCATGATTGAACTCTCCCCCAGTAATCCCCATAAAAGTATGACCACAATACAATGCCTTGTATGATTGCAATGGCAGTTTATTCCGAGAAAGTCCCGGAAGTTATCCGCTTAAAAAGAAAAAACCGAATTTCTCCGGTTTCTAGTGTACCACATTTTCATTTTCAGGTATAAATATTTCAAACACTTCGCCATGCTGCAAAATCGTAATATCCTTTTCGCGCACTTTCATGACGACGACGTCGAGCTTCGCTCTCATCCGTTCGATGTAATGCTCCGGAACGTCTCCCGATTCGCTGACCATAACGCCTTCGATTTCCTTCTCCTCGTTCTCGGCGAGCGGAGTGCTGATCACTTTTTCGTAAATGTCGGAGAACACTTCAAAATCGTTCGTATATACGGCTATGCATTTCATGCTGAATCCCACCTTCGATTATTGGCTATGCCTGATCCTTTATTACTTTATAGATTTCCTCTTTTTGGGCGTTTTCATACGCTCTTTCCCTTCCTTGCATTGGTCCAGCAGCGGACAAGCCTCGCACTGAGGGTTTTGCGCCTTGCAATGGTACCTGCCGAAAAAGATGAGCCGGTGGTGCGTTTGCGTCCATTCGTCTCGCGGTACTTGCTTCATCAGCTTCTGTTCGACCTGAAGCACCGAATCGTCCGGCCCGGCCATGCCGAGACGTTTGGAAACCCGCTCCACATGCGTGTCGACCGCGATCGCCGGAATGCCGAATGCATTGGATACGACTACATTCGCCGTTTTGCGCCCTACGCCGGGAAGCTCGACGAGCTGCTCGTGCCTTTCCGGCACTTGCCCGTCATATCTCTCCAACAAAATCCGGCACAAGCTTTGAATGTTTTTGGCCTTGTTGCGGAACAGACCGATTCGTCGAATGTCCTGTTCCAGCTCCTCGAGCGGTACCGACAAATAATCGTCCGGAGACTTGTATTTGCGGAACAGGTCGGCGGTAACTTTGTTCACCGTCTCGTCCGTGCATTGAGCGGACAGCAAAACCGCGATAGTCAATTCGAACGGGTTGGAATGATGCAGCTCGCAGTGGGCGTCGGGAAACAATTCGGCGATCGTGTCGAGAATATGCCGCGTCTTTTTGGTCGTCATGCCAGTCGCTCCTCGTGTACCAGTCGGTCGGATTCATCGAACTTTCACGCAAAAACGTCGCCGGGGCAGGCTTCAGCCCGCTCCGGCGACGCTAACCGTACGTATTGGCGAATGCACGTTACGGCTTGGCGATTTCGAGAACTTTGTCGTTTAGCAAATAGACGGTTACGATTTCTCCGGCTACGAAAGAAGTCGGAGCGAGCACTTGCGTGCCTTGATGCAAGTAAGCCTTGGCATGCAGAAGGAAAGTCGCTTTATCGTTGATCGTAGCGCGCATGAACGTCATTTCCTTCGTGTTCGCATCATACGATTGGACTGTCCGCTGTTGTCCGCCGATGATTTGGACCGTCGTATTTCCGCTCGCATTCTTGACGATCTGTACCCGATCTTCCGGATTCAGCACCGCAAGGGAAGGCAGCACCGTCGCTCCGCTCTTGACTGTCACGTTCGTCCCGGTCTCGACGACTTGGGTATTGTTCGAGTAGTCGGTAACGGTAATTTTGCCTGCCGCGGCATCGACCGAAGCGACCTTGCCTCTGACGGCGTCGACAACCTGTACGCTCTCGAGCGAGCTGCCGACAAACGTCATCTGCAGCGGTTCATCGATTTGGATCGAACCGACCCCGACAGCCGTACCGTTATGATGGACCGGCAATCCGAATAACGAATAATTGCCAATGCCCCCGGCCGCATCCACAACCGTGATTTTGTTGGCGGAAGCATCTACAGTCGTCGTCTGGACAAGCTGCGTTTCCTTGACGGAAAGCGATACGACGTTCTCTTGGTTTCCGTCGAAAAAGCCGCGAACATAGTCGCCCGCTTTCAGGTCGGAAAGCTTGGCGAGAGGCTGACTGTACTTGTTCACGTACACGCTGCTCATCGTCTTGTACGTCTGGGAGACGCCGCTTGCCGTCTTGATCGTCACTTCGCCGGTTGTCGTACTGACGGAAACGACTGTGCCTTCCATTCTAGTAGCAAATTGAACGGAAATCAACTTGTCCTGCGAAGCGATGATGTTGACTCTTTTGCCTTTGACCAAATATCCCTTGAACGTTTCCAGCGGAATCGCGTTATCATCGTACTTCAGCGCAGTCGTATCGTTGATCGTATAAATTTTCGGACGTCCTTGCTCGTCCTTGACGATCAAATATTTGCTATCCGCATTGTATTGCTCGATCGTGGCCAAAGTCAGGTTCTCGATCGTGCGGCCGAGTACCGTGATTTTGTCGATTTTGTTCTGGTTGATCTCGATATTCATCTCGTCGCCCGGCATCAAATCCCGAACCGATCCGAATTGATTGTCGCCCAGCACGACGAGCAGCTTGTCGGACACTTTATAGGCGGCGAGCTGCTCGCCCGCCTTCTGGATCGTCACGATCGTTTTGTCGTCGCTGATGGACAACAGCTTGCCCGTATCGCGCTTCTCCACCAACTGCTGGACAACCTCGATCGCAGTCACCTTGTCGTTCTTCACGACGACGCGAACGACGTCGCCCGCAAATAAATTCGCCGGATCGAAATATTTCTCGGTCTGCGTGAACACGGACTTGTCCGGGATCGGATACGTCTCGACAAGACCGGTATCTTTGTCTTTGATCGAGACGGTCAATGCCGCCAGATCGACCGACTGGAACGCTCCCGTTACGGTTTTGTTGACGGGAACTTTTTTGACGATGATTTGCGATACTTTCGCTTCCGCAATGACGGCGTGCTTCCGGAGCTCCACTACGGAGTTCTCGAGCAGCGATCCGAGGCTCAGGCCGGCACCGTCCAGATCCCGAACCGACACATTGGAGGCGAGCTCGTATGTATAAAACTTGCCGTCCGCCTGAATCGAAGCCGTCAAATCGTTAATATTCACGCTGACCAAAGTTCCCTCGATGCTCTTCATGGGCACTTCGTCATTCGTCAATTCAATGAAATAAGCGACGTTTTGATTTTGCAGCACATACACTTCGTTATACAGCTTTATATCGGAAGCGGACAATCTCTCCGTATCGCTCTTGCTCGTATAGAAGGAAGCGGCCGTGTTGATTTGCAGATCCTGCGTCTTGCCTTTGCTGTCCCGGATCGTCAGCTTGCTGCCATCGATCGCCATGACCGTACCGGCAACGATCCGAGTGGACGGATTCGCCAAATATTTCTCGGCCCGGCTCCAGAACGTAGCCATCTGCGCTCTCGTCACGCTGCCGTCAGGCCGGAACGTATTGTCCTCGAAGCCTTGCACGATTCCGAGCGACAGGGCGGCGTTGACAAAACCGAGCGTATCCGTGGAAATTTTTTGATTATCCGCAAATGAGGTCGTTACTCCGGCTTTATTGACCGCATCCTGCGTTTTACCGATTGCGCGGATGACGATTTTGGCTACCCACTCCCGGGCAGCCTCCTTCGTCCCCCACTTCTTCCCTTGCGTATATTCTTCCTGCAAATTGATCAGCTTCTGGTCGATTGCATAAGCGATATAAGGACGTGCATCTTTTCTTACGTCATCCTCGCTGAAAGGAAGCGCTACGTTTGTCTTGCTCTGCAGAGCCGCGTTCTCCAAGCCCATCATCCGGATCGCCATAATGATGACGTCCTGCTGGCTGACCGAGCTTTCCGGATTGTAGCGGCCGAAATCGTCCCCTTGCACGACTCCTTCGACCGCAAGTCTCGTTACATGCTTGATCGCCCAATGGCTTGCCGGGACGTCCGGGAAGCTGAGGCGCAACGATGTGGAGTTGCTCGTGCTGCTCGTATTTCCGGTCGTGCTGCTTCCCGTAGTCTCCGCCGCATATGCGGGAGCGGCCAACATCATCGTGGATACCAATGAATAGGCTACGGCCAGCTTCAGTGTCTTTTTCATTTTCCGTTTCATTACGCTTCTACTCCCCGCCTTTTTCCAATCTTATCGTCCGTTTCCATTGTGTCAATTCCGTTTCATCGGATGAGGGAGGCTGACGTGTCCCATTAAGCTTTCTGCCTTCTTGCCGTCCAGAAGCACTTCGACCGTCTGGACTTCGGTGAACTGGAATAGCGATTTGCGGATCGATTGCACGAGTAAATCTTCACCGGGAGCACCCAGGCGCCCATTGTCGGCAATCGAAATATCCACGGTCAAATTCCCGTTCTGATTCGTTACGGTGCGGTACGTGATACCTTTGCTGAGAGACGAAAGCGTCGCTTCGGGCGGCGTTTTCAACGCATCCAGCGCCGCTTTGTACTTGTCGGCATCGGCCGAAAACGAAACGTTCGCTTCGCGCTCGATCAGCTTGTCCAGGTTGTCGTCGGCGTAATACGTTTTGACTTTCAACTGCTTCGCGGCCGGAGTTTCCGTATTCGTACCGGTTCCCGAACCGGACGTCGCCGGACCGGGTGTCGTTTTCGCGTTGGCGCAGCCGGTCACGGCAAGGGTGAGCGTCAGACCGAGAAGTATTTGCTTGTAACCGAACTTTCGCTTCATCGAAATCACTCCTAAGAACTTTGCCAAGCAAAGTTCATTTCGTTAGCGCTGCATAAGCTTCCAGTAAGCCGGGCTTACTTTACGGGCAGGGCGGTTTTGCCTTGAGCCGAATCTTTTGTCGTGTCCGCCGCCGTCCCCGTCGATTTTACCGGAGTCGAATCCGGAACCGTTGTCTTCGCCGCGGACGATTCGGATGCCGTCATTACTTTGGACGACTCCTTTTGTTGCGTAGTCTGGGATGACGCCGACTTTACTTCGACCGGCATGCCGGATATGTTCAGCTGCTCCTTGATCGCCGCAGCGATCGCGGCCGCAACCCGGTCCTGAAAGGTTTCGGTGTACATCAAAGCTTCGTCGATAGCATTGCTCAAATATCCGACTTCCAGCAGCACGGCCGGCATGGTCGTCTCCCGGATTACTTTAAAGTCCGATTTGCGCACATCGCGATCGGGCAGTCCCGTAACCTCCGTCACTTTCTTGTGGACGAGATTGGCGAAAGAAATGCTGTCCGAACGCGAGTAATAAGTTTCGGTTCCGCTGATCGTAGGCTTGAACGAGTTGCCGTGAATCGAGATGAACAAATCGGCCTTTGCGCCATTCGCCAAATCGACCCGATCCTGCAACGTCGGATAAGTGTCGCCCGTACGGGTCATAAGAGTCTTGATCGACGGCTCCATTTGCAGCAGCTTGTATACCTTATTCGCCACCGGGAGGGTAAAATCCTTCTCCTTGCGCGAAGTTATGGACATGGCGCCGGGATCCGAGTCTCCATGACCGGCGTCTACGACAACCGTATATTTCTTGTCCTGGAAGCTTACAGCCCATTGCTTGGTCGCTTTCGTTTCCGTTAATTGGTAGTCCGAGTTTTGTTTCATGTCGAGCACGATCCGGACCGTGGAAGGATTATCGGAGTATTGGGAATACCGGATCTTCTCTATCTTCGGATGCTGGACCTGCATTTCGATCTGCCCCGTGACGCCCGGCTTGGCATACGCGCCTAACGTCGAATTCGGCAAATCGATTACGATTCGAAACGGAGAAGACAGCGTAGAAGTGACGGGGACGACATCCGCACTCGTGCGAATGATAATCTCGTCGCCGGAAACTTCCAGCTTCGTCAATGCCGAAGTCGCGGAAGTCCCGCCCTGGCTCGTACCGCCGCCGGACGAAGTTCCTCCGGAAGGCTTGCCGTCGCTTGAAGTAGAACCTCCCGAGTTGGCTCCATTGGAGCCGGTATTTCCTGTAGAGCCTGCAGTTCCGGAAGAACCGGCAGAGCCGTTCGTTCCCGTGGAACCATTCGTTCCTGCAGAGCCGTTCGTTCCCGTGGAACCGTTCGTTCCTGTGGAACCGTT
>NZ_VDCQ01000005.1:0-227447 GCF_006265175.1 Paenibacillus hemerocallicola
GTAGTGGAAGCGACCCGGAAGGCCGCATTGACGGGAAAACGCATCCATTTAAAATGACAAGAAGGGCGAGAGTGAGAGGCATGGAAGGAAAAGTCAGATTAGGTGTCGTAGGGTGCGGCCTTATCGGGAGAAAGCATCTGGATGCGGCCCGCGACAAGTCCTGGATTGAGATCGGCGCCGTCGCCGATCTGAATTTGGCTGCGGCTGAGGCCGTGTCGAAGGAATACGGGGTTCCGAAACGGTTTACGGATGCTGCCGAGCTATTCGCGCAGCCGGACATAAACGCAGTTGTGCTCTCCACGCCGGCCGCCGGGCGGGCGGAATTGGCTGTCCAGGCTCTGCGTCGGGGCAAGCACGTGCTGATTGAGAAGCCGTCGGCGACTCGTGCGGCGGAGTTGGAACGCATCCGGGATGTTCAGGGTGACCGTGTCGTCGCGTTCTGCACCTCCCGGTTCCGTTTCCTGAAGCACGCGCAGGCCGCCGCAGAGTATCTGCAGTCCGGCCAGCTCGGGGAGCTTCGCGTCATTCGCTGTCGGGCGGTCAAGTCTGCCGGGCGTCCCCCCGAGAAGGAGCCGCCGGCATGGCGATACCGAATCGACATGAATGGCGGCGGTATTTGGTTCAACTGGGGCTGCTACGATCTCGATTATCTGTTCGGGATTACGGGATGGAAGCTGGAGCCGGTGGAAGCGCTGGCGCAGACCTGGGGCACCGACCCGGACAGATTCCCGTATACCGGTGCCGGGGCGGACGGGGAGACGCACGGCACAGGTCTGATCCGCTGCAAGGGCGGCGCCGTCGTCACGTTCGAGCGCGGCGAATATGCGGCTGCTCCGGCGGAGGAAAGTTGGCAGATCATCGGCAGCCATGGTGCGCTCACGCTGCAAATGACCACTGCCAGGAAGAACAGTCTCATCGCAAGCAAGTTCGTTCCGGGAACCGGTACCGTGTCGACGGTTATCTGGGAAGGAGACGAGGATTGGGGCATACTCCATGATGGTCCGCTGCTGGATTTTACGAATGCCATTCTTGAGCGGAGATCTCCTTCTACAGGCCTAGAGCAAGCTTATTCGGCGCAGCTGGCGCTCGATCTGATGTGTGATTCGGCACGAACCGGGAAGATCATTTCTGTATCGGAAAGGAAAGGACGACTATGAAGTACGCGTTTATGAGCTTTTCGGCACCGCAATTATCCTTTCAGGAACTGACGGCAACGGCTCGCCGTTACGGCTATGATGGCGTGGAGCTGCGTACCGACGCGAATCATGCGCATGGCGTCGAGTTGACGGCATCACCGGAACACCTTGCCCGGGTCCGGGCGGAATGCGAGGCATCGGGAGTATCGATTCCGGGTCTGGACTTAACGCTCAAGCTAGCCAATCCGATGAAATCCGCTGTGGAAGAGGCAGGCGCCTACCTGAAGCTGGCTTCTCAAGTGGGGGCTCCGAGAGTTCGGGTGTTCGGCGGACAGATTCCAGAGGGCGTTTCCCGGGAGGAGTCACAGGCATTTCTGATCCGGTCGATGCGACAACTCGCTTCCATGGCTGAGTCGGAAGGGGTAACGGTCTGTATCGAAACCCATGATGCCTGGTACGATCCCGATAGAATGGCGGAAATCATGTCCGAAGTGGATCATCCGAATATCGCGGTTACATGGGACGTTATGCATACGCAGAGACGAGGGGGGCGTTCACCCGACTATTCGTTTCAGCGCCTCAAGTCGTGGATCCGCCATGTTCATTTTCACGACGGATTGCTTACCTTGGAGAAACTGCAATTCCGCCCGATGGGCGAGGGAGAAATCGATCATGCCGAGGTCGTGCGGATTTTGCTTGCGGCCGGCTATGACGGCTACATCAGCGGCGAATGGATCAACTGGGAGCCTTATGAAGATCATCTTCCGCGGGAGATCGCGAAGATGCGGCAATACGAGACACTATTTACCCGAAGGAGATGACTTCCTAAAGCAAAACCGGAAACCTCCGCGCACTCACCGCAACGGCATTATCAAACATCAAATCGCCGGAGACGACTCCATCCTGTCGTTCGAGCTCGGGGCTGTTTATACGAACTCGACCGACTTGACCGTAGAAAGGAAAAAAATATTGATCGAGCTCGTCGAGCGCACCGGCTTGACGACGCATTTGGCGGTGCTGGACAAAGACGCCGTCCTTTATCTCGTCCATGTCGAGCCGGATCACCGCCAATATTTGTCCGGCGCGGTCGGCCAGCGGGGGGCGATTTACCATACCGCGCTCGGCAAAAGCTTGACGGCATGGCTCCCGCGGGAAAAAGTCGCCGCCTTGCTGGCAACCTGCTCGTTCGAGAAAAAGACGGACCGCACGATCGACTCACTGGAGCGGTTTCTCGAACAACTATGAGTGGCTTTAAGCGGGCCCTTCGTGTTGAGTTTCTCGTTTTCGGCACCGCAATTATTTTTTCAGGAACTGACGGCAACGGCTCGCCGTTATGGCTATGATGGCGTGGAGATTGTGTACCGACACGAATCATGCGCACGGCGTCGAGTTTGACGGCATCACCAGAACACTTTGCTTCGGTCCGGGCGGAATGCGAGGCATCGGGAGTATCGATCCCGTGCCTGGCTTTATCGCTCAGGCCGGCCAAGCCGATGAAATCCGCTGTGGAAACGGCCGGCGCCTGCCTGAAGCTGGCTTCTAAAGTGGGGATCGAGAGTTCGGGTGTTCGGCGGCCAGATTTCAGAGGTCATTTCCCGGAAGGAGTCGCAGGCATTTTTCCTTCAATTCCCCCCACCGGTTTCGCCATACATATTCATGCCAGTTATCGGATAATGGTGCTTCCTTGGACTTTATCCATCACATAAATATATGCCCACATCGATTGTCACTCGCGTTGCCCCCCTTTACCCACAATAGTGATAAGCTTCTTGAGATCAAGGTAGCAAATGGCATAATGGCTCCTCAAGCTTTGTTAGACATCCGGCACAAATGGCTAAAAAGAAGAGCGATTGGACAGATTGAAACCGCATTCAATGCTGGCATATCATTAAGATGAAAGGAGGCAGGCCGACTTGCACATGTAACGGCGCTCCCACAATAACCGTTGCCCGCGAGATCAGGCACCGAGGAGCGGCATACGTCAAAATGGACACAAGCAAAATAGAGGGGGATTCAACCATGCGAAAGTTTGTTAACTTACGGTTTTCCGCTGCAGCAGTTTTGCCGGCATTGCTTTTGACGGCTTGCGCCGGCGGCCAAGGTGGGTCGTCAGCGAGTCCGGAAGAGAAGAAGCCGAGCACGGAGCCTGTCGAATTATCGTTTTACTACTCGGGCGGCAACTATGGCGAGCAACGGTTTATGGAAACTATCGGAAATCCAATCATGAAGAAATATCCGCATATTTCAATGAAATATTATCAAACTTCCAAAGCTAACGGTTCGGAGGGGCTAACGCTTGCGGATGCCGTCGCTACAGGAGTGCCTATCGATGTGTTGTACGCGAGTCTGTCCAATGTGTCGCAATCGTTGCAACCATTCGGGCTGCAATACGATCATGCCGATCTGATCAAACGGAATCGCTTTGATTTGAATTCGTTGGTTCCGCAGGCGGTCGATTCCCTGAAAGGACTCGGAGGAGGCGCTCTTTACGGGTTGCCCGTCGCGGTCGGAAGCCTCTATTTGTACTACAACAAAGATCTGTTCGACAAATTCGGGGTCTCGTATCCCCAGAAAGGTTTGACTTGGGATCAATTGTATGATTTGACCAAAAAGATGGCCCGCACCGAAGGCGGTGTGAAGTACAGGGGGCTTGCGATCGGCTGGACTTACATGGCTACATTTAATCCGATGGGCGCCGGTCTGGTCGACCCCGCAACGAACAAAGCCTTATTCGCCAAGGACGAGAAGTGGCAAAAGCTTGTCTCGAATTTGATCCGTTTTTACAATATTCCGGGCAACGAAGTGGATGCGGAAAGCGCCAGATGGAAAAATCAATTCGACGAATTTACAAAAGGAACGGCCGCCATGATGCTGACGGCCAATAATCTGAGTCGGGACTGGAACGGACGGGTGGACGTCGCAAGCTTTCCGGTATCTCCCGACAAACCCGGAGTCGGAGGCGGATTGATTCCGAATTTCTTCGGCGTGACGAGCATAAGCAAACATAAGGATGAGGCTTTTCAAGCTATCGCCTTTTTGGCCTCCAAAGAGTACCAGCTTCAGCAAGCCAGAATCGGGAGCGGCTCCCTGCCGGTTATTGACGACCCGCAAATCCGTGCGGAATACAGCAAGGACAACGCATGGATGCAAGAAAGAAACATCAATGTATCCGGATGGTTTCCGGAGCGTTTTGCCGATGCCTACACCGTTACTCCTTATGACGGCAGAGCCAACGCCGCTTTTGTAGCGGAAATGGAGAAGCTTTCGGCCGGAACCGTCGCCGATGTGAACACTGCGCTTAGACAGGCGGCGGAAGCGGCAGATAAAGCGATCGAAGCGCAAATCTCCGCGGGCAAGTAACCGTTGGCCGATGAAACCGATAATAGAGAGGCAATGATCGAATGATGTGCGAGAAATCGAAGGCGAGTTCCGGATATGACATTCGGCTGGACACGATCTGCTCCGGGTTCGTTCCCGGTCAAGTTTATTGCCGAACGCATCCGCGAGCCGGCATCGTGAAGGGCGAGAAGCCGTCCATCGTATTGACCATGTCTCCGCTCGATTTGACCGGCAGCGATGTTTTCTATGCATTGACCGGGATGAGCTCCGAAGATGGGGGGCGGACGTGGTCTCCTCCCGTCGAACAGCCGTCGCTCGGTCGACGCGCGCTGCATGACGGACTCATGGAAGTGATCTGCGATTTTACTCCCGGTTGGCATGAAGCGTCGGGAAAGCTGCTCGGCATCGGTCATACCGTAACCTATAAAGGGGACGAGATTATAAGGACGATTCGCAAAACGGCATATGCGGTATACGATCCCAAAAGTCGGGTCTGGACCGATTGGCGGGAAATGGCGGTGCCTTCGTCGTTATTTGCGTCAGGTGCGGGATCGACTCAGCGCTTCGATCTGGAAAACGGCGATATTTTGCTGCCCGTCTATTACTTGAAATCGGCGAAGGAACCGGGCATTGATCGGCAATTCTGCTGCTCCACGGTCGTTCGTTGCCGGTTTGACGGCGAAGCCTTGCAATATATCGAGCACGGTACGGAGCTCACCGTTCCGAAGGGTCGCGGCTATGCGGAGCCATCCTTGACCCGGTTCGGCGGGGGATTTTTCCTGACGTTGCGGGCCGACGATCACGGCGCCGTGACGCGAAGCGCGGACGGATTGCATTTCGGGGAACCGAAACAATGGACTTGGGACGACGGGAGCGATGTACTCACGTACAACACCCAGCAGCATTGGGTAACGCATAGCGACGGACTGTTCCTGGTCTATACGAGAAAGACGGACAACAACGATCACATTTTCAGACACCGGGCTCCTTTGTTTATCGCCGAGGTCGATCCGGAACGGCTTTGTTTGGTCCGCTCGTCGGAACGCGTGTTGGTCCCGGAACGGGGGGCTCGTCTATGCAACTTCGGAGTCGTAAACGTGAATGAGCGGGAAACTTGGGTCACCGTATCCGAGTGGATGCAGAACGGCGGCGCGTCCGGCAAGGAGATGCACCGGCGGCTGCTTCTGACGCATACGGCCGAGGAGCTGGCCCCTTTCGAATCGGCGCCGCATATGAGCGGACTGATCTCGTTATGGGGTGCCGACAACAGCGTGTATGCCGCTCGTATCGAATGGGACCTTCCCAACCGCTTCGTATAACCTTTTAGAAAGGTCGCCTAATGGCGACTTTTCTTAAAAGATCCTGAATTTCTAAAGCTTCTAGTATCAAGGTTCGTGAGAGAAAGCGCGAGTTCAAGAATTCATTCCAATTGCGCCACTAGAGTTTCTACACTTCCAGGTATGGCGCCCAGCGAAGTTTTGAACCAATTTGAGGACTATGGAGCGACTGTGATGTATGGGGATCGCTGCGCATTGAAAGAATTCCTGATGAAATCGAGCGATCGTATAACGTTGATGGACTGGCTCGTAGCAATCGCGTTTGAAGCGTTCGAACAGGTTGTAAGCGAGCAAATTGACGAGGATATCATAGGTCCTGAGATAAAATGAAAGCGTTACGCATCGCGAACGATTGGCCGCGTCTGATTTACGGATATCCGGATAGAGGAGTTTTTCGAAGATGACGAAAGTATTGATGACTTTTCCCCATGGCAAATTCAAAGTGCTAACGCTTAGCTACGATGACGGCAGATATGCTGACCGGAGATTGGTACAGTTGATGAACGACTACGGAATCAAAGGAACGTTTCACTTGAATTCCGGCTTGTTCGGCGCTAAAGACCGGGTCCCTCGGGAGGATATAGCCGAGCTGTTCCGCGGACATGAAATTTCCGCGCATACCGTGACGCATCCGACTATCGCCAGATGCCCGAAGGAGCAGCTCGTACACGAGATTATGGAAGACCGGATGGAACTCGAAAGTATAGCCGGATATACGGTAAGAGGGATGTCTTATCCGAACGGCTCTTTCAACAAAGCGATTAAAGAAATACTTCCTATGCTCGGGATCGAGTACTCGAGAGTAACGGAAAGTACGGGTGGATTCGGAATGCCCGACGATTGGCACGAGTGGAAGCCGACTTGCCACCATTATCGCAATCGAAACTTATTGCACTTGACGGAAAGCTTCCTCGCCGCCAATAAAAGCCAGTACTTATATATGATGTATGTATGGGGGCATAGCTACGAGTTCGACAACGACAACAATTGGGAGTTGATCGAGACGTTTTGCGCCCGTGCGGGACGCCGAGACGATATATGGTACGCCACCAACATCGAAATCGTAGATTATGTCAAGTCGTTTCACCGGCTTCAGTTCTCCGCATCGCGTTCTTTCGTATACAATCCGTCGGCAAGCCCGGTCTGGATTCAAGCGAATGGCAAAATCGTTGAGATCGGAGGTGGGAGCGAAGTCCAATTGACTTAGTCTAAAACTTGTCTCATATTTGATCCGTTGCCGCTCGAATCATATGGGACCCTCCAACCGATTCATAATAAATAACAGCTACCGCTGAAGCACGAATGTACATCTTCCGAGAAGGCTTCGATCAGAAGTTTTTCCTGAAAGTTAAGAAAGTAAAAATTGAAGGGGTCACGAGATGTCTCCTTCAATATATTTGCAGTCGGTTAAACAAATGGAGTCGAATATCCTAAAACAAATTCAGTTCGAGGAAAATGGGAATTGAATACAAACGGTGGAAGGCGCATGAAACCAATATAATGTAAACGCATACAAAAATCCAATTGAAGCGAGAGGCGGCGTACATGATGGAACGGCGAGAAATGGATGAAATGCAAGAAGACAAGGGTTTGGATACCGGCGGCAAGCTGCCGTTGCTCACGAGAAGGGCGATGCTGTCGTCGCTCGGCATAGCCGGGGCGGCCTTGGCCGCGGGCAGCGTGATCGGAGGAACGTTAGGCACGTCGTTCGCTGCCGGGAGACCGGTGAGTGGCGAAGTTTACGGCCGCAAAGGTCCGCCCGATTTTTTGGCGGCGGATTCGTTCGATTCGAACTGCTGTTCGTTCGTCACCGTTGCGAGCAGGACTGAGCTAAAGGCACTTGATACCGCAGTGACTACGCTTGCCTTCCTTGGTGTGTCGGGGCGCGAGGGTATCTTTGAGTGGACCGCTGGCGACTATTCTGCGCATATCGCCGCCGACACTGCCGAGGGTATCTTCATAAAAGCCGATGCCATTGCCGTCACTGCAGGCGCCTGGGTGCGTGTCTATGACGAAATCGACGTGCGCTGGTTCGGCGCTGCGGGTGACGGATCCGACGCCACAACGGCATTCGCCGCAGCCATCTCCCTGTCGCAGTTCCTTGGTTTTAACCGCATAGTCTGCAAGAACTCGATAAAGCAATTCAAGATTGTCGAGCTCCAGATTACCGATGATATCGAGATTGACCTTGGCGGCGCGACGATCCTCGGAGACTTTGGGGCGTGGGGGACGCACTCGGTAAACGCCACTCCGATCTACTGGACCAAAAACGTGTTCTATTCGGTGGCGGCCGATGCGCCGTCCGTGACGCTGAAGAACATGACCATCAACGGCCAGAATAGTCCGGCGAATCCGATGATCGGTGGGACGCCGCTAATCGATTTCAGGGGGCCGGCGTCTCCCGCAAACTCCAAGGTCATCATGGAGAACATTGTGATGACGCGCGGGTCAAACCGCCGTTACACAACAGGCTCCGGCATCGCCGCCCCGACTCTGCTGCTTGATGCCCGCAATATGGAGATCCTTCTCTATAATCTGGATCACGTCTGGATTGACGACTGCACCCTGCGATCATCTCCCGGAGAAATGCTGCAGGTGCAGTCAGACGACGCCAGAACGGTCCTGAAGATCAACCGACTGTATGCCACCAAGGCGCGGGATGGCAATCCAAGCACCAAATGGTCATCGTCAGCACTAAATGTGCTAAACTGCCATCCGTCGTCGGAGATGCGCAACAGCCATTTCTATTTCTTCACCAAGGGGGCGGTAAACTGGGAATCCGGCGGCGGCCTCATTAGTTCTTGCATTTTCGATTACGTAGATGACAGCAACGGCTTGGACTTCAATGAGGCGGGCAGCTACCGATTCGACAATCATACGGTACGCAACTGTTATTTCCGCAACATCAGCAATGTGGGGATACGCACGTCAGGATCGAATGAACTATTCGAAAACAATACGTTTGAAGAAGTAAATCTGCCCATCAGGTTCGAGGCCGGTGTCGCCGGAAATCCCGCAAGGGGCGCTTGGCTGAAGACAAACCAAGTGTCGCTTGTGAATAACACGGTGCGAAATAACAATGTTGTATGTTGCAGCACATCGCACACCGGCAAGCAGGAGATAAGCGCGCTTGGAGTTTCTTCGTCGATCTTTATTGAACTGAGGGTTGATGGCGGAAGTATCGTCGAACGCCAGCCATCGACCAAGAAGTCGCTTTTCGGCGTATGGGGAAAGCACGTTCGCTTGTCTCTGTCAGGCTACTTCGGAAACGGCACGACTGCGCTTGTCTACCTGACCGGCACGGCGACGTGCTTTGCGAGAGACTGCATCTTCGCGCCGGAGGCGGGCGAGTCTGTGCACGTTTTCGAGTTCGTGAACCTCACCGTAGGGGCGCGTGGAATTGTCCTGGACAATTGCTCGCGAACCACTGTGCTTGACGCAGGTAACTACGACTTCCGCACCACGACCGTCACATTTGATCGAAACTCAATCCATGTGAACAACTCGCCTGACTTTGCGGGTACGACAAACAATGCGGTCGTAATTAGGGACGAGCGCCTCAAGGGCTCAAAGTCCTTCGATCCGGACAGCATGGTATCGGGAGCCTCCGTTTCAACGACCGTCACGGTGGCAGGATGCCGCGTCTCCGATGCGGATGCGATCCTTGTGTCCGTATCGGTTAGCACGGCGGGCCTTCTGGTGACGGGCACCGTCACTGCGAACGACACTGTGACTGTGGTATATGCTAACCTAACAGGATCGGCTGTGGATTTGGGGGCCCATACGCTGACGGTTTACGTCATGAAGACCAACGCATAAAACATCGCGGCCTGGAAGGCGGCGAAGCTTTATGCGCATCTCCTGCGCTATTGCGTGCGGATACGACAAAGGCGTTGCATTTTTTCCGAAGCGTTTTGCAAAAGCCTGCATCGTTACCCCTTATGACGGCAAAGCCGCCGCCGTTTTTGCAGCGGAGATGGAGAAGCTGTCGGCCGGAAACGGTCGTGCCGTTCTCCGGCGCAGACGAGGCTTCGGTGAACCTCATTGCGCTATTATGCTGGGTTTAGGCGGATTTCCGCAAATAATGAGCCGAATATTACTATTGCTGAACTTGTGTTCACTGTTAGTAAAATTCGGTTCATTATTTGTTGCCAAGCGCTTTTTTGGGCGGAAATAATGAACTTGGATTCATAAATAATAAACCTATGTTCATAATCCGGTTGTCCGGCGATACGATTTAGGACGGAGGCCGTTTCCTACAAATAGTCCCGCGCATCCCGCGGACTCCGGAACACGATTACGTCTTGGCTCAACCTGACCTGCTCCAGCTTGGCCAGCAGCTTCGGCCTGTTCCGCTTCCGAAAATGTCATATCCATCGGAGAAAAGCGAAATCGATTTTCTCCGGGCACCCTTCGCCCATATCCGGTCGCGTTCGTCCGTGGTACTGAAATCTCCGTTTGAGTGCGCGGTATAAACAAATAGAACGGGGGAAATCGAACAGAATGACGGTATCCGATCGCTTGAGGCGAAGATCCAATGTACGGGAATAATTGCCGTCGATGATCCACTCGTCCTCTGCTGTGAGCCCGGTTACGATCGAATCGAACGTCTCCGGATCGGTCGCTTTCCAGTCGGGATTCCAATAGTAAGCGTCGAGATGATACACTTTGGACCCGATCTTCTCACCGAGTTGACGGGAGAACGTCGATTTTCCCGATCCGGAGCAGCCTATGACTATAATTCTCTTCATATAGAAAGGCTCCCCTCGCATTCAATGGAAGACGGAAGTGAGACTTAGTCTTCAGGGCACTGAAAAATGGTTAATTGACGTCCCCCAAATAGCAAGGCGCCTGCGTTCCCGCTTGTATAAAGCGGCTAAGCGTCTCGGGAAACAGCCGGATTTCGTGCAGCCGAGCAATATCGACCCATTCCACGCCGACCTGGTCGGAATCCGGGTTGCTGCCGGCAAATGCGGTCTCGTCCGCAGACAGCAATTCGCAGCGGAAATAAAACTCCACTTGGTGGATATCCGCATCCCAGTCGGCAAACTGATGGTTTTTCCCGATATACTCTCGCACGTGAAGCAGCTCGCCTACGGCAACCGGACATCCGATTTCCTCCATGCATTCGCGGACGACCGCAGCCGCAAGCTCCTCTCCGGGATCTTGGCCGCCTCCGGGAAACAAGTAAAAATAACCTTCGGGATCTTTATTTTTCGTGAGCAATAGGGCGCGTTCGCGCACGATGACCGCTTTAGCGGAATTGCGAATCGGATTCAATGAAAGTACACCTCGGTTGCGGAGTCGTTAACACAAGCTCAAGCCCGACACGTAGGACCGAGCTTTCGATTTGGGCATCGGCGGCAAGCTGACGACGGTTAAAGAGCCTGAAGGAATTTCCGTAAGCCCGCCGTCCCGAATCGGATAAAATCCGAGGTCGACCAGCTTTTCCAAATCCCCGGCCGCTCCCTTCAGCACGATTTTCTTCATGCCGCCGCGATACCATTCGACAAACCATTGCAAATACTCGGGAGCGGGAAACTGCGAGGCGTCTCCCTGCAGCAAATCGACCGATGTCAACGTAGCCGCGTGAGCCGCCTGGGCTGCCAGCTTGCCAGGGGACATGGACAGCTCCCGGTTCACGACATAATACTGAACGATCTCTTCGTTCACGGCAATTTCTCCTTCGCCATCATCATTGCATACCCTTTTATGCCCCATACGGATTTGTCAACGATTATTTTGTTCGGACAAAAAGATCGATACCGTCCGGTTCACCATGTGCTCCGTGACCGGTCTTTGGCAAATAGCTCCGATCGGGTCGAATCCAGGAAAGCGCGGATGATGCGTCCGACGCTCACAGGCTCCCCACCTCTGTAATTCTATCGAATGAATGACGGTTTACAAATTCGGTATTTGCCAATCGATCTCGCCGAGACCGCGTTCCCGCAAAAAACGGTTTGCTTGCGAGAACGGCCGGCTTCCGAAAAATCCCCGATAAGAGGATAGCGGGCTCGGATGCGGCGAGCGGATAATGAAGTGCCTCGTTGTATCGATCCGCTGCATTTTCTGTTGGGCGGGACTGCCCCACAGCACGAATACGACAGGTTTCTCACGCTCGTTCAACAGCTCGATGATGCGGTCGGTGAACATTTCCCAGCCTTTGCCGCGATGCGAGTTGGCATTATGCGCCTGAACGGTCAGTACGGTATTGAGCAGCAGCACGCCTTGCTCGGCCCATTTGACAAGGTAACCGTTGTTTGGAATATTACAGCCGAGATCGTCGTGCAGCTCCTTGAAAATATTTTGCAGAGATGGGGGAGCGGGAACGCCCGGTTTGACCGAGAAGCTGAGCCCGTGGGCTTGGCCGGGACCATGGTACGGATCTTGACCCAAAATGACGACCTTCGTCTGTTCATATCCGGTTAGCCGAAGCGCCGAGAAGATGTCGTGCATGTCAGGATATACCGTGCGGCTGCGGTATTCTTGGGCCAGGAAGCTGCGCAGCTCGGAATAATAGGGCTTCGCGAACTCCGTCTCGAGCAGCGGAGCCCAGTCGTTTTGCAATTGGACAGCCATGAATAGGTTCTCTCCCGTCTGGATGTATTTTCTAGTATTTTATCATAGAATCGGGGCTTGTGTAGGCAAGGCTGCAGGGCTGCCCAAGCTTTGCCCCATGTACCGAAAGCGGAAGGCAAAGAAAACGATATGTTCTGTGCATAACGAATCGTATGTGTTACACTCGAATTGCTTTCGCTGCTAACAGGGAATTGCCGCTTTGCCCAGGATCGATATAATACGAGGTGTCGTCGTATGAAAATAAAATCATTGGACCAGTATTCTCATCCGCGCAATTTTCCGTTCTGGATTCAGCGAAACCAACACGATACGCGTAATATGCCAAGTCTCCATGTACATAATTTTGTGGAGTTGATATATGTTGCGGAGGGACAGGCCACTCATTTGTTTCAAGACATTTCCTACGAGATGCAAGCAGGGGATGTATTTATTATAAATCCGGGTGAGAAACACGGTTATGTGACGGAGAACGATCAAAGAATCGAAATTATAAACTGCTTGTTCGAGCCAGGCTTTATTCCGACCTCGCTGTTGAGTGAATTGCGTATTTCCGATTCCCTCGACTTTTTCTATGTCCAACCCTTTTTGAACGGGGACGCCCGATTCAATCATAAGCTGAATTTGCGAGGCAAGGCGTCGGAAAAGACGCAATCGATCCTGGAGGAGCTCCATTGGGAGATAAGCAGGCAAGGCCCCGGCTTTCAGGCGTTGATTCAATTGAGAATGACGGAGTTGTTCATTCTGCTGTCCCGCATTTACAATGAACGGAAAAACAATTCCGGAAGCGGTTCGCCAAGCGAGTTGATCGTTCATCGCATATGCGGGTACGTGGAACGGCACTATAACCGGAAAATTACGTTATCCTCTCTCTCCGAACTATTTCATATCGGAGTCCGTCAGTTGAACCGGCAGTTCAATCGTCATACGGGTTCCAGCGTGATCGAATACGTTCACAAAATCCGGCTGGAAAAAGCCAAGCGGTTGCTGGCGGAGACGGATGAAATTATTACCGTCGTGGCCGAAAAGGTAGGGTATGAGGACACCGCATTTTTCAGTAAATTGTTTACACGGGAAGTGGGGTGTTCACCAGGAAAATATAGAGACGAGAATCGATGATCTCCGCGTACTGCGGGGATTTTTTTTCTGCGACGGCACAATCCGCGTACGTGGTGGGTAATTGGAATAGCGCATGTTCGGTGAAAGCCCGCTGCCTCTGCCGGGGGCGCATTGCGGGACCGCGAGTCCAACAAATAGCGGAACAGGAGTATGCTATTGACCCGAGTTCTCGTGGTTGAGTGCAAAATAAGTGAAAAGCGTTCCGCTATCCCGCTGTTCAGGATCATTTTCACCCCGAAAGCTCGATATAGAAGAAGCCTGTTCCGTTATCTTCAAGCGAGTAACGGAATTCGGGACAATAACGGAATGTAGTTCCTCTATTCGGGCAACGTCATGTCATGTCCATCAAAACGCCTTCAGGTTGTATGTGGATGATGCTGTCGTAGTTTTTTTGCAATAAATTTGTAATTATTACGATTTTGGCCGAATCAACAAGTTGGCGGTCCATATCGCCAATGGTACAATCGGCCGCAGTTTTATAAAGTGAATAACGAAAGCGCAAACAAAATTCTAAAATGGAAGAGAAGAGGCTTAACTATGAAAAAAAGGGTTTCATTAATGCTTCTTATGGCTCTAAACGGGGCACTGTTGACATCATGCTCGAATGGAGCCGACAAGTCCGGGACGACGCTTAATCAGGAGCAAAGCAGTCCAAACAAACCGGAGGAGCCGGTAGAGCTCGTTTTTTATTCCCATGCCGGGGAATCGGAAGACAGTTTTAACGGGAGATATGGGGATGTCATACGGGCCAAGTTTCCCGACTATGCGATCAAGTATATACGGAAAGAAAAAGGGGCGACTATTCCGGAATTGATCGCGGCCAACCAGCGGGTCGACATCATCTACAATGTGTTCGACTATGTTCTGGAGCCTCTCGTGGATTCCAAGCTGCAGTACGATATGACCGATTTGGCCAAGAAGCACGGGGTGGACTTGAACAAGTTCGAGCCTACCGTCATGGAAGGGATTCGAAAGGCCGGCAATGGAAAGCTGTACATGCTGCCGGCCAGCATGCAGGTTTCGATGTTATTTTATAACAAGGAACTGTTTAATAAATTCGGGGTTCCTTATCCGAAAGACGGGATGACTTGGAATGAGTTGAAGGGCTTGTCGCAAAAAATGACGCGCAAGGAGGGGAATCAGCAATACTACGGTTTTGTCGGTTTCCCGCAATTTGCGCTCAAAACGAATCCTTTCTCGGAGCCGTACCTGGACCCGAATACGGGAAAATCGACATTCGAAAAGGAAACTTGGAAAAAGGTTATTCAAGACACGTTTTTGGATCATGATTTTGACAACGCTCTCAGAACTAGAATCATTGAAAAAAATGCGCTGCCATACCGGCTGGAATTTACCAATACGAAGGAAATCGCCATGTTTCATTTTCACTCCGAGTTTCCAAACGCCGTTCCGAAGGATATGGAGAAAATCGATTGGGATATGGTTGCGTTCCCTACCTACAAGGAATTAAACGGTGTCGGATCGCAAGCGACGGCCGTTAGCATGAGTATCACATCGATCGCCAAAAACAAAGATGCGGCTATGGAAGTAATCAAATATATCACTTCGGTGGAAAACCAAACCGCTTACTCCAAAAAAGGCGTGCTGTCCGTTCTGAAGGATGAGTCGGTGAAAGCGGCTTTTGGCCTGGACAGTCCGTTCAAGGATAAAAATTGGAAGGCTGTGTTTTACAATAAGCTTGCTCCGATGCCTTACAGGTCGGAATACGAACTGCTAGTGGAGAACATCTATATTGCGACGATCAAGGAAATTGTGAAAGGCCAGAAAGATATGAACACGATTATGCGGGAGGCGGCTGAAGCTGCGGATAAAGCGGTTGCGGAAGCGAAGTCGGTGCAAGGAAAGTAAGGAAATTGAAAGCTGATTATCATATCGTTCGAGGAGGAGATTTCATGTGTGCCTTTTCCAAGTTTCCGCCAAAAAATAATTGGCTCCCTGACCGTTTCGATTCTATTGTCCACCGCGTTCGGTTCGATCCTTTTTGCCTCGCCGCCTCTGGTTGATCCGTTCTCTATCAGAATTACTGTTCCACCGCATCCATCGCAAGCCAACATGAATACTTATGCCGAAATTCAGAACATGAATGTTAATGTAATCGTTGGCGGGAATGAGAACGTAACGAAGACGACAAACGAGAAAGCTCTGAATTTGGCAGAAGCTCATGGGATCAAAATTCTCGTTGACGACTGGGGGTTTCACTGGAAGACGGAAATGCTGAAGCAGGCGACGACCGGGAGCGGTTCGTATTTGCGAAACGATATCCGAATCGGCCAAACGTTTACGACGCCAACGGCAGGAACAGGGTGGATCATGGAACGGGTGGAGTTTCAATTGGACGGGACCAGCTGTCCCGCCGGGGCAACGGTAACACTAAGCGTATACGACAGTCCCGCCAAAAATCAATTGATTGCAAACGCTTCCCGGATCTTCACCTGCCCATCGGAGACGACTCATCCGGAATTGCTTCTTCCGCGAAATCTTACTATGGACAGCAATGCGTCATACTATATGGAATTTGCAACGACAAGCCCGAACAACGTAGGCTTATTGAAAACCAGTGACGCCGATGTCTACGAAGGGGGACAGGCTTATGTAAATGGTGTGCCACAAAGCACCGATTTGGCTTTCGAGATTCGCTTCTATCAGCCGGAGCGTCCTTATAGCGACGGCAATACGCAATCCACGGTACTTCTGGACGATTTGGCGAATCACTATCAAGCACACCCTGCACTACTAGGCTATAGTCTTTGGGACGAACCTTCTTCCGCTCTCTTTACGAAGTTGGAGGATGCAGCAAAAAGACTTCATCAGATTGATCCGAATCACGCGGTCAAGGTTAATTTGTTGCCAACCTACGCGACGAATAGCCAGCTTGGATTGGATCAACTGGCTAGCGATACGGCGACTTCCATACAGCCGATAGGTCAAACGTTTCAAACGTCCGTTACCCAAACAACGATCTCGACTATTCAATTATGGTTTGACAGCGCATCCTTTCAAGGCGGCGAAAGTGTAACTTTGGCATTATGGGACTCTCCCGCCAAAGTTGCAACGAATCTTCGGATCGTTGGATGGACCGCCGAGAGGCGGTTTTTCTTTTGGGCCCGATCGTATCGATTCAAAGCTCCAAGCGCAAATATGTATATAGATAGGTTCACGCATACAATAATGGTATAATAGATCAACACGTCCTATATCGAAATGAACGATTCATTGCAGCAAACGTTGAAGGAGATGATTCTTTTGAGCGAGCAGAACATACGATACGAGCAGGCTACCTTTGCGGGCGGCTGCTTCTGGTGCATGGTGAAGCCATTCGACAAACAGCCGGGAATCATGAAAGTCGTATCGGGCTACACCGGCGGGCATGTGGAGAACCCTACCTACGAGCAAGTGTGTTCCGATAAGACGGGACATGTGGAAGCGGTGCAAATTACGTTCGACCCCGACGTGTTTCCTTACGAAAAGCTGGTCGAGCTTTTCTGGCAGCAAATCGATCCTACCGATGCCGGAGGCCAGTTCGCGGATCGCGGCCATTCCTATACGGCGGCGATCTTCGTGCACAATGAAGAGCAGCGACGTATTGCGGAGCAGTCGAAGCAGCGATTGGCGGAAAGCGGAAAATTCCGAAAGCCTATCGTCACGCCGATTATGGAGGCCAAGACATTCTATCCCGCAGAGGATTACCATCAAGGCTACTACAAAACGAATCCGGTCCGGTACCAAGCTTACTATGTAGGCTCCGGGCGTGCGGACTTTGTGAAGAGCCATTGGAAGGATACGAAGAAGGAAGAGGAGCTGAGAAACCGCCTCACGCCGATCCAGTTTGAAGTGACGCAAAACAACGGAACCGAGCCGCCGTTCCGCAATCCTTTCTGGGACCATAAGGAAGAAGGCATTTATGTCGATATCGTATCCGGCGAGCCGCTCTTCAGCTCACTGGACAAGTTCGATTCGAACTGCGGCTGGCCGTCGTTCACGAAGCCGCTCGAAGGCGAGCAGGTCAACGAGCATGTCGACGTAACCCACAACATGATCCGGACGGAAGTGCGAAGCAAGGAGGCCGATTCCCATCTCGGACACGTGTTCGAGGACGGCCCTCAGCCGACGGGCCTGCGGTATTGCATCAACTCGGCCGCTCTCCGGTTCGTGCCGAAGGACAAGCTGGAAGAGGAAGGCTTGGGCCGGTATCGTTCTTTGTTCGATAAATAAGCGCAAGGTCGGGCTGCGAAACGCTGTCCGGCCTTTTTTTCTGCTGCCGCATCATTCGCATACAAGCTGGAGGCGTTCTGGCGGGCGAGAGGCGTGAAAACACGCTGCCTGATAAATAGCGGCGCTGAGTTCCGTTATCGTCTCGAATATCATCGTACTCCAGAATATAACGGCACAGGCTTCCGCTATTTCGAACTCATGTATTGAAAAAGGGGAGCTAATGGCGGAATAGAGGAATCGTTTTCCGTTATTGTGCGGTCTGTGTTGCTTTTCAGGTCCATAACATACGCCGGTTCCGCTATTGGGCGGAAAGGAGCGCTCGCCGCAAAAGAGCCCTATTAGCCCGATTCACTCGAACGGGCTGCTGCTGAGCCCGGCAACTGGGAGCAATACGATTCGTTTCTTTTGCTGGCCGAGGATTGGTTTCGGAAAGGCTCGTTCGGCGTTCATCCGCACCGCGGGATGGAGACGGTCACCTGCGTGCTGGAGGGCCGGCTCGATCTTTTCGACCAGAAATACGGGATAGAAAGTTCGCCTAAGAGAACGATTCGGGCAAAAACGGCCCGATCGGGCCAGCATGAAACGGGAATGAAATCCATATACATGGGGTGTAACGCTTGTCAAGATCGAGGTGATGACGATGAGCGGCACCCCACCGCTGTTAATGGAGCGTTCCACGTTCAGGGTAACCGGGATGACCTGCGCCGCTTGCGCCGCGAGGATCGAGAAGTCGCTCGGCCGGATGGAAGGGGTTGACGGGGTAACCGTCAATTTGGCCATGGAGCGCATGTCCGTAGCGTTCGACCGTCACAAGGTCGGCGCTCAGCAAATCGGCGAGAAGGTAAGGCAGCTCGGCTATGGCCTGCAGCCGGTCGCGAAGGAAGATGGCGGGAACGAACGGGACGGGGACGAGGAGAGGAACCGTCTGCGCAACCGTTTCCTGTTGTCCGCGCTGTTCACGCTGCCGCTGCTGTGGACGATGTTCGGCCACTGGTCGTTTACGTCCGGCGTATGGATGCCGGATCTGCTGATGGATCCGTGGTTTCAGTTCGCGATGGCCGCACCCGTCCAGTTCGTATTCGGCATGCAGTTCTATACGGGCGCATTCAGGGCGCTTCGCGGCCGGACGGCGAATATGGACGTGCTGATCGCTCTGAGTACGTCCGTCGCTTTTTTCTACAGCCACTATTTGACGGCCACTTCCGCTTCGGGGCACGGCCCGATGCATGGGGCGGACCCGCACGCTGGTCATGTCCCGCTCTATTACGAGTCGAGCGCCATGATCATTACGATCGTCCACCTGGGCAAATGGCTGGAGGCGCTCGCCAAAAAACGGACGCTTACGGCAATCCGCCGTCTGCACGAGTTGCAGTCGAAGACGGTTACGCTTCAGCGCGGATCGGAAGAGGTTCAAGTTCCGCTCGAGCAGGTTAAGGCGGGAGATACGGTGTTGATCCGGCCGGGGGAAAAAGTACCCGTAGACGGCAGAGTCCTCTCAGGGAGCTCGATCGTGGACGAAGCGCCGATTACCGGAGAGACCGATCCCGCCGACAAGCGGGCCGGGGACCTGGTCATAGCGGGTACGATCAACAAGACGGGTGCGCTCAGAGTGTTCGCGATGGCGGTCGGCGACCAATCGACGGTCGCGAAGATGGTTCGCCTGCTCGAGGAGGCGCAAAGCTCCAAGCCGTCCATTCAAAGGATGGCGGACCGGATCGCCTCCGTGTTCGTCCCGGTCATCGTGGCGCTTGCCGCAGGGACGTTCGCGTATTGGTACTATGTGGCGGAATCCTCGGATACGGCGACCGCAGTTGTTCGGGCCATAACGGTGCTCGTTATCGCATGTCCGTGCGCAATCGGGCTCGCGACGCCAACCTCGGTGCTCGTCGGCACGGGAAGAGCGGCGCAGCAGGGCATTTTGTTCAAGGAAGGCCGGCATTTGGAGCAAATGCACCGGATCGATACGGTTATTCTGGATAAGACCGGTACGATTACCGACGGGACGCCGAAGCTGATCGAGCTGAGCGCCGCTTCGGGTACCCGGGAGGAGCTGCTGCGATTTGCCGCGGCGGCGGAATGGAGCTCGGAGCATCCTCTCGCCCGGTCGATCGTGGCTGCCGCCGTGCGCGAAGGCTTGGACGTTCCCGAAGCGGTCCATTTTGAAGCGATACCCGGTTACGGAGTATGGGCCGTGGCGGATGACAGGGAAGTGTATGTCGGTACGAGACAATTGCTGCAGCAGCAAGGCGTTGTGCCCCGGGAGGATCCGGAGCGGATCGGCAAGCTGGAGGCGAACCGGATGTCCGTGCTGTTCGTCGCGGTCAACGGGCGGTATGCCGGCTTCCTGGCTCTGCAGGACACGATTCCGCAAACCTCGAAGGAAGCGGTCAAGCGGCTCGGCCGGCTCGGGCTCGACGTCATCATGATGACGGGCGACAACGAACGGACCGCGAAGGCGATCGCCGCGGAGATGGGAATCCGGCAATTGTACGCCAACGTGCTGCCGGAAGGAAAGGTCGCGGTCGTGCGCAAGCTTCAGCAAAACGGGCGGAGAGTAGCCATGGTCGGCGACGGCATGAACGACGCCGCCGCGCTCGGAGCCGCCGATATCGGCATCGCCGTCGGCTCGGGTACGGACATGGCCATCGAAGCCGCGGACGTCACGCTGCTGAAGCGCAATTTGACCGGCGTACCGGAATCGGTGCGGATCGGCCGCATGACGATCACGAATATCCGGCAAAATTTATTGTTCGCTCTCGTCTATAACGTATTGGCGATCCCGTTCGCGGCGTCCGGCGTACTCGAGCCATGGATGGCCGGGACGGCAATGACGCTAAGCTCGATTTCCGTCGTCTGCAATGCTCTTCGTCTGCATCGGAAAGCATAATCGTTCGAGGCAAGCAACCGGCAGGCCGATGACAAGGCCTGCCGGTTTATTAACGATTCAGTGCAATACAGTTTTTGATTATCCGGGCATGAACGCGGTCAGTCAAAGGCATAGGAAAAAAGTCGTATTTTCGCAAACTATGCAGGTTCGGAACCAACTCTAGCAGGATAAGTCATTTTGACAGAGAATGTTATACTAGCTTCCGTTCCAGAGCTTGCGGAAAGCGACCTTCGTGTTCGCCCGCAATAGGCGGCAGCGGCACGAGCCAATACTTTTTACCGGGAGATGAGTATGATTAAGAAATGGAAGGTTAAGCGTCATGGCATATGGCTGATACTTGTCGTCTTGCTTGTGGCGGGATGCCAATCGCTCGGAGGGCTGGATTTGAATCGCGCCTTGCTGAGCGGCATGGATACGACTTCGCTGCAGCAAAGCGCCAGCATCTCGCTGCATCTCAAGCAAGATCCGAACACGATGCCCGACGAGCGCACGAAAGCGATGATCGAGCTGCTGAACGACGCTTCGCTGGAGCTTCAGCAAATCAAAATGGAAAGCCGGGAGCGCGTCTCCGTCAAAGGGCAGCTGAAGCTGTCGAAAGGCGCTATTCCTTTCGAAATGTTCGGTGGCCCGGATCAAATCGTAATCAAGGTGGAGGGCGCGAAGAAAACGATCGTGCTTCCGTACGGCTTGAACGACATGGGCGGCTCGGAGGAAGCGGACTTGGCATTCAAGGAAATCCGCGACCAATTATTGAAAAGCTACAAGGAAAAGGGCATCGACAAGCTGATCTCATCTTTTATCGTCAACAACTTGCCCAATCCGAAAACGATCAACGTGCTGTCGACGAACGAATCGATACACGGCGAGCAAGTGAACGTCTATAAGCTGGAAACGACGTTGAACGGCACGGAAATGATTCCGCTGCTCAAAACGTTCCTGCGCAATATGACGAAGGACGAAGCCAATTTCAAACAGCTGGTCGGTCAATTGTACGATGTGCTCTGGCCGGTCATCGAGAAGCATCTCAAAAATGACGAGCTGCTGGGCGAATCGCCGATGCTCTCGAGACTACCGGACCGCACCGCTTTGCTGGAAAGCATTCTGGATGCGGCCTCGGATCGGGAATTGGCCATCGATATCATACATACGACGCTCAAGGAATTGATGTTCGCGGGCATGATCGGCGTAGATACGCTGAACCGCTCGGACGACAATCCGCTTAAGGCGGTTCTGAACGACAAAACGTTCGTCAACACGAAGCTGTATTTTGACCGCACGTTCAATCTCCGCAAGTCCGAGGTCGAGCTGTCGGTCACCCCGAAGGGTATCGATACGGCCGGCATCGCTTCCGTGCAGGTGAAGATGCAATCCGAGATTTGGGACATCAACAAGCCGGTCAAGGCGGACGTGTTGAACCCTGGAGCTTCCCCGTTCATTGTCGGACAGGGCGGACCAACCGAAGAGCTTTCCGAGCTCGTAGACCCGAACTCGCTGCTGGGTCAGCTGCTGGAGGCGCAACGTCCGAGCATGCCGGAGCCGGAATTGGATATGTTCTACATTCCGGTCGAGGATAAAAACTCTCCGGACTTGACGGGGGCCTACATCGAAGACGGGATCGCCTATGCGCCGTTGTGGCTGCTCGCCGAAGAACTGTATGCGGACATCGAGTACGACGGGGATCGAGTTACGCTGACGGACCCGTGGGGATCCATCCGATTTACGATCGGCAGCAAGGAAGCCGATGCGGACGGGGAGCCGTTAGTGCTGGACGGTACGGTCCGCTTGCACGATGACGTTGTATACGTACCGTGCCGGTCCGTTGCCGAGTGGCTGGGCGCCAGTGTCTCGTATGACGAGAAAGAGCAAGCGATTCGCGTTCTGCTGGACTATTGGGAAGTATGAACCTATAGTTCGGTCCGGGGGAAAGCTAACCCGTTCTAACTCCAAAAACGCCGCTGACCCTTTTCCGGTCGGTGGCGTTTTTCTAATGGCGGCAGCATTTGCGAACAATAGTACTCGTACCGGATGAACGGTAAAGGTTGGCTGTCTTCGCCGGCTCGCAGCGCCCACACCGCGCGCAGCTCGCACAGCCGATCGAGCCTTTTTGCCGGGTTTCGCGGCATTCTGGGAGGCTATGGGCAATTCCGGGGGACGGTCAACCGTATTGCGGGACCGCGAGTCCATCTATTAGAGGAACTGGCGTATGCTATTGCCCCGATTTCCCTTGTTGGTTGCAAAATAAGGGAAAAACGCTCCGCTATTCCGCTGCTTACTCCCATTTTCACCCCGGAAGATCGGAATAACGGAAGCCCGTTCCGTTATCTGAAAGTATGCAACGAAAATTGGGGCAATTACGGAATACAGTTCCTCTATTTACGGCCACCTGTTGCACCCGCTATATCGAGAGGCTTCCGGACAGGAAGCGGATATGCTGTCGTAGTTGTTTAAGAGCAGGCTATGCGGCGGCGATCGTTGACGGTTACGCCAGGTTCCCTCCTTGGTCCTGCTGCCGCAGGGCGGCGTGATTGGTCGGGCCTATTCCATGGCCGATCGCCAGGGAGGAGCCGATGGCGGCCGTTATAAACCGTTTTGCCTCGGATACGGCGTCGGCCATCGATAGCCCTTTGGCCAGTCCGGCTGCGATCGCCGATGCGGTCGTACAGCCCGTGCCGTGCGTATGCTTCGTCCGTATGCGCCGAGAACGGAACAAAATGGGCTCGGTCCCGTCGAACAGCACGTCGACGGCTTCATCGCCGTCCAAATGGCCGCCCTTCAAAAATACGTAGCGCGGTCCGAGCTTGTGCAGCCGACGCGCCGCTTCGATCATATGCTCGACGTCGCGGATGTCCTCGGTACCCAGAATGGCGCAAGCCTCCGGTACGTTGGGTGTAATGACGGTGGCGATCGGGAGCAGATGCCGCCGCAGAGCTTCTACCGCTTCCGTCTGCAGCAGAGCGGCCCCGCCTTTGGCGATCATGACGGGGTCGACTACGAGCGGGAACGGTCCGTAGCGGTTCAGCTTCTCCGCTACCAGCGTAATAATTTCCGCAGAGAACAACATCCCGGTCTTGACCGCATCCGTCCCGATATCGGATAGGACGGAGTCGATCTGCTGGCCGATCGCTTCAAGAGGCAGCGGGTATACCCCTTGAACGCCCAACGTGTTCTGGGCCGTAATGGCGGTAATGGCGCTCGTCCCGAATACGCCGAGCTCCTGAAACGTCTTGAGGTCGGCCTGTATGCCGGCTCCGCCGCCGGAATCGGAGCCGGCAATCGTCATCGCTTTGAATAGGGTCATATGTTATCGATACCTCCTGATTACCGGACCGTACCCGGTCGCGGCAAGTTATAAGCTGAACCGCTCGGGGTTGAACGCTTGGAGCGGCAGTCCGGGCGCGACGCGCTCTTCCAGCAGATCGGCCACGACTGCGGCGGTTGCCGGGCTTAGCAGGATGCCGTTGCGGTAATGTCCCGCCGCGAACAAGACGGAATCCGACACGCTCAGCCTGCCGAGCAGCGGGAAGCCGTCCTGAGTGGCGGGACGAAGACCGGCCCATTCGTGAAATGGGCGCATGCCGCCGAGGAACGGGAACAGCTTGCCGTTCCAGCTTTCCAGCCGGGCGATGCCGCGTCTCGTCACGGTCGTCTCGAAGCCGGCGATATCCTCGGAAGCGCCGCATACAAGCGTTCCGTTCCGTTTGCCCACGACATAGCCTTGACTGCAAAATACCATGTGGCGAACCGGCATATCCGGTGTTTCGTAGGCGCATATTTGTCCGCGAATCGGATAGATGGGGATCGCCATGCCGAATACGGATTCCATCAGTCCGGCCCATGCTCCATTCGATACGACTAACGTGTCTCCGCGATACGTTTCGCCGGTCGAGGCGGCTTGAACCTCGACTCCGTCCCGCCATCTCGTAATATCGATCCGCTCCAAGCCGTCGCGAATCGACACGCCGGTCCGTCTGCATGCCTCTTCGAGCGCCTTGACATAGCCTGGCGCGTACACGTGGGATTCTCCGGGATAGCGCAGAGCGCCGATCGCTTCGGGTGCGATGAAAGGCTCCAGCTTCCGCAGCTCAGCCGAGTCCAGCAGCTCGCTTGCGGCGTCATGCTCGTCCTGCCAAAGCTTGCGGGACTTCATGGCGAGCATGTCTGCCTCATGATACATCACATACAGGCTTCCGGTTGCCGAATATTCGAAGTCGAGACCGGAAGCTTCTTTGACGGCAAGCTGCCATTCGGGATACAAGAGCAAGCTTTGCAAGCATAGCCGGAAAAACGGGTCAGGCTCCTCCACGTTTTCGGAGTAGGGGGCGAGCATGCCGGCCGCCGCGCCGGAAGCTTGGCCGCCGCATTTGCCCATCTCCAGTACGGTGACGGCGAAACCGCGCCGCTTCAGCTCGAAAGCGCACGACAAGCCGATAACGCCGCCGCCGAGTACCATTACGTGTTGTGTCATGATCAGACCAGCTTTCTTGTTGTTGAATGGAAGATGCTTCTGTCGCGATTTATTTGTTCGGATTCGAGATCAGCTGCTCCAAACCGCTGCTCGCGGAAGCATACCGCTTCTTCGGAATGCGCCCGGCCAAGTAAGATAGACGTCCTGCCTCGATCGCCAGCTTCATCGCGAGCGCCATGCGGACCGGATCTTTCGCTTTGGCGACCGGCGTATTCATGAGGATGCCGTCTACGCCAAGCTCCATGGCTTGTACGACATCCTGCGCCGAGCCGAGCCCGGCGTCGACGATAACAGGAACGGACGCTTCCTCTACGATCAAGCCGATATTATAAGGATTCAGAATGCCGAGGCCGGTGCCGATCGGAGCTCCGCCAGGCATAACCGCCGCCGCTCCGGCCTCTTCCAGCCGTTTGCACAGAATAGGGTCGTCCGATGTATAAGGAAGCACGACGAAGCCTTCGGATGCGAGCTGCTCCGTCGCTTTTAACGTTTCGATCGGGTCGGGGAGCAGCGTCTTCTCGTTGGCGCTGATTTCCACCTTGATCCAGCTGCCGATGCCCGAGGCGCGGGCCAGTCTCGCGATCCGTACCGCTTCATCGGCCGTGCGGGCGCCGGACGTATTCGGCAAGTAAGTGAACGATTTGCCTTCGAAATGCTGTAAAATCGCATCCTCCTCGGGCGCATCCAGATTGATACGGCGAATCGCGAACGTCAGCACCTGCGCACCGGACGATTCGATTGCCGCATTTTGCACGAACGGGTTCGGATATCTGCCGGTGCCGAGGAAAAACCGGGAATTCAGCGCCGTGCCGCCGATGACGAGTTGATCCAATTGCATAACGTGTTCAGCCTCCTCCGACAAAATGGACTAGCTCTATGTTCAGGCCTTCACGAAGCACCGTCGCTTCCCATGCCTCTCTCGGGACGATCGTACCGTCGATTTCGACGACGACCATTTTTTGCTCCAGACCGTATGAGCGCAGCAAGTCATGCACCGTGCCCGATTCGAACGAGCGGGGTTGTCCGTTGACGATTAGGTTCATATGCTATTGCCTCCAGGTTTGCATTTATCGCGACGGCCGGGTGCGAAGCTGTGCGTTGGACGCATTGATTTTGGCGAGAAACGATTTGCACGTTCCGACGATGTCGGGGCTGCCGACAATTTCGCTGATGGCGCAAATGCGCGTCGCTCCCGCTTCGAGCACCTGATCCACATTGTGCAGCTTGATGCCCCCGATCGCAACGAAAGGGATGCCGATTTCGGCCGCAACTTGACTCACATATGCGGTCGTAACCGGAGCAACGACGTCTTCCTTGCTCTTCGTCGGAAATATGGGACCGACTCCGATATAGTCCGCTCCGTCCAGCTCGGCTTGACGGGCTTCCTCGATCGCGTGCGTAGAGATGCCGATTATTTTATCGCCGACGATTTTGCGGGCATCTGCCAGCGGAAGATCGTCTTGGCCGAGATGGATGCCGTCGGCATCGACAGCAAGCGCGATATCGATATGATCGTTAACGATAAATGTCGTACCGTAACGCCGCGTCAGCTCGCGGAGCGCCTTTGCTTTTGCCAGAACTTCGCGCTTTGGGCTTTTTTTGTCGCGCAGCTGGATGATATCGCAGCCGCCTTGAATCGCTTCTTCCATCACTTCCAGCATCGTCCGGCCGGGATGGAATTGTTCGCCGGTAATCGCGTACAGCTTGAAATCTTTCATTGCGTTATCCTCCTTGGATCGTGCCATGGTTATAATCCGATATACCGGGCATATAACGTTTTCGCCCGCACCGGGTCTTCCGTGCCTTGAATCAGCACCCTGCCGTCGGGAAACAGGACGAGTCTTTCGCCTTCCGGAAGCTCCGCTTTCAATAGAAACGGATTCGTCTGTACGATCGAGACGGCTTCCAGCTTTTCCCGCCAAACGGCCAGGTCGAATGAGGAACGCGCCCGGATCTGGATCGTTTCCCGTCCGCACAGCGAAGTAAAGTCGTTGCCGGCTTCGTCATGCTCCAACGCAGGGTAATGGCTGCCGCTGCATACGGGGCAATCCGGCCGGGAAGGGGGAAGCTTCATCTCGTAATAGTGATTGTGCCATACGTCCATCGTGACGAGACTTTTCCTGCGCGCCGCGTGATCCCCGACCAAATATTTGATCGCTTCCACCGCTTGATAGGAAGCTACGATATCGACGATGGGCGCAATGACCCCGATCGTATCGCATGTTTCTCCGGAACCTTCCGTCGGTTGGATCAGGCAGCGCAAGCACGCCGTATGTCCCGGTACGAAAATGGCGCTCATGCCGCGGGAGGAGACCGAGCCGCCGTAAACGAATGGAATGCCGTGCTTGTAGCAGGCGTCGTTCAGAATATATCGGGTCTGGAAATTGTCCGTGCCGTCCAGGGCGAGATCGATGCCTTCGAGCAGATTTTCGATATTGCCCGGGGACACATCGGCGACGATATCCTCCAGCTTGATTCCGGAGTTGATCTTGGCCAGCCGCCGACGGGCCGCGACCGCCTTCGGTATCGACTCCGCCGCATCGTCCTCGTCATACAGCATTTGCCGCTGCAAATTGCTCGCTTCGACGTAATCGCGGTCGACGAACCGGACCGTGCCGACACCGGCACGCACCATATGATTGGCCAGGACGGTGCCGAGCGCGCCCATGCCGACGATGAGAACGGACCGCTCGGCCAGCTTCCGCTGCCCGTCGGGGCCGATCGGTTTGAACAGCATTTGCCGGGAATACCGGTTTGACGTTTCGTCCGCATGCATAACGGCCTATCAACCTCCAAAACATCGGATAAATGAAAAAAACCGCCCGTTAGGGCGGTGCGCGTTCGACGCTCGATCGAATAAGGTCAAGTATCGGATTGCGGCACCACTTCCCTACGCTGGTATGACTCCAGATCAGGTTCAAAGGGTCCGAAGGTCTCATCCTTCATCTCAGCCCGCATTTCGGGCACCCCCAGTGATCGTATCGATTCGGTTCATTCTTCACATTACAATGATCGCGTTGTTTTGTCAACGACGGCGGGGCTTGACGGGTTTGAAGCCACCATTGTGCGGACACCCTCGAAGGCGGTATCAGTCCCTCATCCGGTCCACTTGACGTTGGTACGGGGGGAGGGTATCATACATATATAGAAGGAGGTCGAATTCCATGAACGATAAATCAACGATACATCAAGCGGACGATGCTTGTTCCCATACGGATGGAGCGGATGGACGAAAAAGCCATCATTCCGACAAGCTGAAGGGCAATTTGACAACCCGGCTTAACCGGATCGAAGGGCAAATTCGCGGCGTGAAGGGGTTAATCGAGAAAGATACGTACTGCGACGACGTGCTGAATCAGATCGCGGCGATCCAGGCGGCGCTGAACGGAGTCGGCAAGCTGCTGCTCGAAGGCCATCTGAAATCGTGCGTAGTCGACCGGATCCGGGAAGGCGACCAGGATATTATCGACGAGCTGCTGGTGACGGTAAACAAATTAATGAAATAAATGAGGAAAACCCGCTTCCCGGGTGTGAGGGAGGCGGGTTTTTTAACGGGCTTATTGTCGTCTCGGCACAAATAATACACACTAAATATAAAAATAACCTATTTAAAACACACTAAATTATGTTATAGTACGTATTATAAATACTTTTATTCGTTGAGGAGGGCTTTTGCGATGACCATCGGAACTGGCATTAACGGACTGGGAAGAATCGGCCGGCTGTTGATCCGCCGCGCTTTTGACGAGGGAAGCTTGGATATACGGGTCGTGAATGCTTCCCATCCGGCGCCGTCTATAGCCCATTTGCTCAAATACGATACGGTGCACGGACGCTGGGACGCCGATATCGCTACAAACAACGGAGACCTCGTCATTAACGGGAAGGCGGTAAAAGTAATTTCCGAGCGCGATCCGGGCCTGATCCCATGGGGGGATTTGGGAGTCGGTCTCGTGTTGGACGCTACCGGAAAGTTTACGGACCGGGAGAGCGCGTCCAACCATATGAAAGGCGGAGCCGAGCGGGTTATCATTACGTCGCCGGGCAAGGACATGGATTTGACGGTAGTCATGGGAGCGAACGATCATCTATATGACCCGTCGAGGCACCGGATCATATCCGCGGCTTCCTGTACGACGAACTGCGTCGCGCCCGTATTGCGCATGCTTGACGAGCTGTTCGGGGTGAGGAGGGCTTGGATTACGACGGTGCACGCTTACACGAACGATCAAAATCATATGGACAATCCGCATAAAGATTTGCGCCGCGCCAGGGCGTGCACCCAATCGATCGTTCCGACAACGACCGGAGTCGGCAAAGCGCTATCCGGCGTTCTTCCTCATCTGGCTCCTGTCGTAGAAGGAGTGTCCCTGCGTGTCCCGGTGCCGAACGTATCGCTTGCCGATATGACGGTCGAGCTCGGAGAGACTGTAAATCGCGAAGCGGCGGCGGCGGCGCTGAAGAAGGCGGCAGCTGGCGAAGCCTACTCGGCGTACGTCAACTGGAGCGAGGAACCTCTAGTATCGGCCGACTACATCGGGTGCGACAAATCGGCGACAATTGACGGACTTTCCATGGCGGCATCCGGCAATCAGCTGAAGCTGCTCGCCTGGTACGACAATGAATGGGGGTATGCTTGCCGGGTCATCGATGCGGCTGTTATGACGGTGCATTCCGTAAAGGCGTCCCCGATCGCTCAAGCCGTTATTTAGAGCGTGTCTTCAAACTATAAAATCACCATAAAACATGGTAAACTTATCCTATGAGAAGACGATACGAGATACGCGACGATCAATGGGATCAAATCAAAGACTTGCTTCCACCTGAGCGAAAACGTCAAGGTGGACGAATTGCGAAAGATAACCGCATGATGCTAAATGCGATGCTTTGGGTAGCACGCTCGGGAGCCCCATGGAGGGATTTGCCCGAACATTATGGTTCTTGGAAAACGGTGTACACACGCTTCCGCCGTTGGCAGATGGCGGGAATATGGGATCAAATTCTGAAACATGTGTCCATATCTCCTGATTTCGAAAACATTATGATCGATGCTACCATCGTTCGCGTCCACCAACATGGCGCGGGTGCAAAAGGGGGCAGCAATTCCAGGCCATCGGACGCTCCAGAGGAGGAATAACGACCAAAATCCATGCCATTGTGGATGCGCTGGGTAATCCGTTGCGCTTTGACCTGACTGCTGGAAATAGTCACGACTGTGTAAAAGGATTTGAAATGCCTCAAGAGATGGATCTCGCCGGCAAGACTGTCATTGCAGATCGAGGTTATGACATGAACAACATTTTGGAACTCATTGTGAAGCAACAAGCGACCGCGGTCATTCCGAGTCGCAAACACCGCAAAGTTCAGCGAACATGCGATTGGTGGCTCTACAAAGAACGCCATCTGGTGGAATGTTTATTCAACAAGCTCAAACATTATCGCAGGTTGGCTACTCGATATGATAAGCTTTCCTGCACTTTTGCGGCCTTTTTATCTTTGGCCTCTATTTTGCTATGGCTAAATTAGGTTTGAAGACACACTCTAAGGAAATTGCGCGGCGCGGCTTTGCAAATGGAGACCCTCGCGGGAGTGTCAGCACGTTTTACTTTGCGGCAAAGATGAGCCAATTGAGGAAGAAGGGAAAGGCTGCCGGACTCGCTGGGAAAAGCGGTCCGGCAACTTGCGCATGTATGGGAAAGAAACAATCGCTCGCCATCGACGGGGCGGGCATGGATGAGCAGCCCATCCATGCCGGCTTTTGGTTATCGTTCAACCATTTCACCTGGCTTAAAAGGGGGAATTCCGTCATCTCAGCAGGGCAATATGATCTCAATTTTCGTGCCTTGCCACACTTTGGACTGCACATGGATTTCGCCGCCGTGTGCTTCCACGATGGTTTTGGCGATGCTCATTCCGAGTCCGGAGCCATCCGTCGATTCTTCAGTATTCGTTCCCCGGTAGTAGCGATTAAACAAATGATTCAGTGTTTCCTCGTCCATCCCTTTGCCATTATCAATTACTCGGATGTATGCCTTGTCGTTCATCATGCCGACAGAGACGGTGACGACCACGCCCGGTGGGTTATGCTTTACGGCGTTGGACAGCAGGTTGTCCATCAGCCTCCGTAGCCAGGTCTCATCTGCCTTTGCCAGTAGGGGACGCTCATCCCCAATGTAGAGAAACTGATACCCGGACATCGTGACATCGTTGACGTACTTCAGTACGGAGCAGCGAACCAGCTCATCCAAATCCATCTTTCGAAGCTCCATGATTGAATCTCCCTGCTTGAGCTGATGAATCATAGCAAAGTCGGAAATCAGCTCAAGCATATATTCCCCCTTTTCCCGAATCGTCGATCCCATGATTCGCATCTCCTCGTGACTCCATTGTTCAGGCAAGCTCTCCAGCATATACCCATAGCCTTGAATTGTGGCCAGGGGCGTGCGCAGATCGTGTGAAATTCCCGACATCCACTCCGCTTGCGCCTTCTCCAGCCTCTCGCGCTCCTTCTCGGTTTGCGCCAATTGATGGGCCATCTGATAGAAGGATTGAATCACTTCCTTATAGAGCCTGTAGCAGATTCGCATCATGCCGTTGCGGCGGAATACCTTGCGCATGTCCTTGGCGGTCAGTACCTGGTCGTACTGTCCCCGGCCCATACGTTCGAACCAGCCTGCGAACAGAATCAACGGCTGACCGTAGCGATAGCCATGCCAGATGGAGATCGGCAGCGCTAAGAGCAGGATCAGAACTGTAATCCAGACGAGTCCACGCGTTGCCTTTTCCATCACAGGATGCTTCAGAGGGGCTCCCGCTGCATGGGGTGTATAGAGAATCCACGTCATTCCGCTCAGCTTGTCCCGATGGGCGACAATATTCGTATCATAGTTGCTGGGCGATTGCTGGATGGCCAGGATATCCAGCTGTCGATACGCCTTCTGCACGTATGTTCTATCGCCGATGCCTTGTACGATTTGGCTCTCGGGGTCGATCACCTGCAGATAGCTGCCGGTTTCGAGCAGCCGCCGGTCCAAGTGGGAAACCGCTTCGCTACGCACGATTCCATGCTGCCCGTAGGCATCAAACCAGGCTACGAGCTGGTCAAGGTCAGGACTAGGATAGCCCAGCATATACAGAAGCGGGTCTTGGAAAGCAAAATTAAGCTGAGTGTGTACGGCATACGTCCCAAACGTCCGTGTCTCTTGGATATCGAGCAGTTGAGCGATGGAGTAGGAGGCCGGCAGCGTATGATGGGGAGTTGTATTGACGGCGTAGATCACCTCTCCTTCGGCACTGATAACCTGAAGCCACATGCCTTTTTCCTCGATGAGCTTGTCCCACTCGGGGGTGATCTGAATCGTCCCGTCCTTGTAATGAGCTTCTTGAGCGATCTGTTGCAGGACGCCAACCGGAAAGTTCCGGCGTATCTCATTACTCGTCATGTTCTGGAAAAACAAGACGCAGGCAAGTAGAGTAATAGCCACCATAAGCAGGGCATAAAAAATCAATTGATACGTGAAGTGGAAGGCCATGCGCTGTTGGATCTTCATCGCTCCTGAGGCTCCTCCTTCACCAGCTTGTAGCCAAGCCCGCGTACGGTAAGCAGCAGCTTCGGATTGCCGGGATCGATCTCAATCCGCTCCCGTATGCGCCGGATATGCACCATTACCGTCGAATCATCGCCCTGTCCGTTGATCCCCCAAACCTTGTCGTAGAGCTGTGTTTTGGAAAATACGATGCCGGGAAACTTACAGAAGTGCAGCAGCAGCTGGAACACCTGCGCGGGGCAAGGAACTGGCTGTCCCTCTACGATTAGTTCGCCCTCCGCCTCGTTGACGGTGAAGCGGCCAAACCGATAAATCCCCGGATCGGTCCGTTTCGCCGGATTGGCCGTCGAGGTTTCTGGCTCCAGCCGGCGTATGCGTGCCTGAATTCTTGCGGCCACCTCCAGAGGATTGAAGGGCTTCGTGATATAATCGTCCCCACCCATAGCGAAGCCTCGCAGGACATCGAGATCGGAAGCCTTGGCCGTCAGAAACAAAATATGCGGATTTCCGTATTTGCGGAGCTTGGAGCAGAGCTCCAGGCCGCTGCCGTCGGGGAGCATAATGTCGAGCAGGATGATATCGGGGGCTTCACGCTTCGCTAAATCGAGAGCTTCTGCACAGGTGGAAGCTGCGTGCAGCTGATGAAACCCTTCCCTGCGAAGCACCATTTGCAGCATCGTGACAATCGAAGGTTCGTCGTCGACGATTGCGATTTTAAAATCGGCTAGACTTGTCATTGTTTTCACCCATTTACATAGTAGCATAATCACCTTAACAGAACCTAAACGGCGGGAGCGAAATTAAGCTGATGTTTGTCAATCCGTTTAGGTTCTGTTTCATTGGGGCTGGTAGGATAGGGGTGAGAAAACTATTCGAACATACAAAGGACTGGTTTATGAGAAGATCGTCCCTAGTCACCGCCGCTCTTGTTGTATTCATGTCGTCATTTTCGTTCTCCGCCTCGGCTTCGTCGAACCAGCCAGCGGTCAATAGCAAGTCTACCGGGGTCAAGCCGCCTGTGGACAAACACGTTTGGGAGGTTACCGGTTTATTCTAATGGGGCGCTTTCCAGAATGTACGGGATGAACACTCCTGGACATGTTGAGCCGAGGTCATTGAGGATACCGGTAAGTGGATGCTGAACCAAGCTGGCAGCGTCCATTAGGAGCTCATCCCAAAAAAGGCCGGTTGGGGCCTGAAGCGGAAAACAGCAACAAAAGTATTACCATATAGCCAGGCCAATTGAGGAGGATAATATATGATTATAACCACTACATCAACTATTGAAGGTTCCCCGATAAGGCAGTATCTGGGCATTGCCACCGGTGAAGTCATTATAGGAGCCAACGTATTCAGAGACTTTAAGGCTTCGATTACCGACCTCGTAGGGGGGCGCTCGGGCGCTTACGAAGGCAAGCTTCAGGAAGCGAGAGATACGGCATTTGCTGAGATGACTCAGAAAGCTTCAGGGATGGGAGCTAATACGATTGTCGGAGTCGACATTGATTATGAAGTCATTCGCGATGGCATGCTGATGGTCGCCGTAAGCGGGACGGCTGTGATCGTTTAACACCACGATGTTTGCCTGTTGTCTGGATGACACGTTGCTTGCCTTTGAGAACCCACGTATGCTGAAGCGCTTGGTAATCGCGGATCATCGACTCATCTTTGAAGAGCAAGTGAGCGATTTTCTCGTCCATTAACCTTTTTTCAAAGTAGGAAAAGTTACTTCTGTGAAGGCTTGTTGCTTGACTTCATCCGCCGCAGCTAGCGTATAGGTGATACGATGGTCTGCTTCAGTGCCTAACGATGCAAAGAGGTGTATACCCGTGAAAAATGTTCAAAAATTGTCTGAGACTGATAAGGAACTCATGGAGGTAATTAGCCCTTCCACGTCCAGTATGCCCCAAGCCCGACCTGGCTGGCCAGAGATCCTAACTGCACTGGGTTTCTATCTGATCGGCATTGTTATGCTCGCTCTTTGGATGACGCAAATCCCTGACGAGCAAGCCATCTTGCGAATTAACATCGGGGGTGTAGTCAATGGTCTCGTTGGCCTCGCCGCCTTGTTCGCAGCCTATGCCCTGCGAGTTCGCAATCTGCGCGCTTTCGGTTTCCGGGCGACCGAACGGAAATGGCTGCTTGTGGGAGCCGCTCTCGGTGTTCTCGCGTTCGGCGGATGCTTCGTTATAGAGGGGGTGTATTTTCACTTCATCACCGAGCCGAACAACCAAGCGGACTTCCAGACGGCGGCGAAAGGTGGCGCGCTCTCACTCTTCGTTCTGATTATCACTGGCGCCATCCTCACGCCGCTCGGCGAGGAGTTTGTATTCCGTGGCGTTATTGCCAATGCGCTGAACCGTTACGGAGCATGGGCCGGCGTGGTCGGCAGCGCTGCGATCTTCGGCGTCGTTCATGGATTCAACGTCATCCTGTTCGACGCATTCATGGCCGGTATCCTGACGGGCATACTGTTCCGTAAGACGGGTTCGATCTGGCCCGGGGTCGTGGTGCATATTGTGTATAACGGCCTCAATCTTCTCTACTATTCTACGCTATAGATCTAATTTCACGAGACATGGTGACAGAGACAAAAAACTCGATCAGCTGCGCGCGACCGTGGCTGTCTATGATCGTAGCGTTATAGCGTAGATATAGTGCTCATCGCCAAATTTTTAAGCACAGCGAATCTGAACTGGCAGTTTAAAGTGCTCCAAGATAATGGTTGCCGAAAGCCATTTTTCCTGTTGCAACCAGATGACGTTTGTTCAGGGTCAAATTTGTACGCCAATTAATATTATACTGACGGCCATGACGGGCCGAACGTGTTGAAACTCGAGTTGAGCCAAATATGTTACGGCATAAATAAAAAGGCGCTGCCGATTAGCTGGCAGCGCCATCGCCTTTGCGCGTATAGAGCTGCGCCTTGCGGTTTCATGCCCTAATTTATGAAATTTAATCATAGATGTGTCGGATGTGAGGATGCGGGGAATGGCAAGAAAATAGAGCTATTCGGAATTTGTGGTGGAATAGCCTCTGTTAACATTATATAAAAATCGGATTTATGACCCGTTGCGTACTCCCATCGTACCGAGGCGCTCGTTTAATTGCAAAGCTTAAATTTAACGCCCTACAGGAATGCGAGGTACGGGCAGTTTAGCTTGAATATAAAAGCTCTCTATAACACCAAATTGTGGTTGTTTATGATGTACTAATACTAAACTATACCTCGAATTGAACAGGAGTTGTACGTATATGGAATTGCATATATCTAATCAGACTAATGATTCCGCCAAGTCATATATCCTAACCAAAATGATTGAATATAATTTTAGGCATTTCCCAGACGATTTGAAGGACAGGTTTCAAATCGTAAACCTGTATTTGAAAGATGCCAATGGGAATGTTTATGGTGGGCTAGTGGGTGAAATATGCTGGAATTGGTTAGAGGTACAGATTCTCTTTGTAGATGACGCCTATCGAAAGTTAGGATATGGGAAGAAACTTCTCTTGGAAGCGGAACAAATTGCAAAAGATAAAAAATGCGATTTTATAAAGCTAGATACTTTGAGCTTCCAAGCGGTGGATTTTTACAAGGAACAAGGCTATGAAGTTTTTGGTACGATACAAAATGCTGGAAGTCACACTCATTATTATCTAAAAAAAGACATCCATGCATTACGTTAACATTCCTGTAGAGCTTAAGAAATGAGCATTGAAAAAAAGGAGCGCTTCGGTATGGGGGCCACTGAAAAAGTCCATTAAATGAAAAGGCACAGACGCTTAATATTTTGAGGGCGCTGTGCCTTTTTTCTTGTATACTTTAAGTAATACGTCGGAAGGGTGAAGACCATGTTTCATTAGTCCATACACAGCGCTATACGACCTCATCGTGCCGAAAGATAACAGATTAAAGAGCTAGTCAATAAAGAAATGGCTTTTCTGTCCCTTGCCGATAAGATACGATAAAACGGAGAGCAGGTTGGAAAGGGGAACAGAAACCATGAATCGTATCGTAACGTTGCAAACGGCGCACGACCCGCAGAGCGACACCATCGCGGCTATTGCACAACCGAACCGTAGAAACACCGGGCTGATCAGCGACGATCCGGCCCGGCTGAACGGCTTCGTCGCCCCGGTCCCGGAGGCGGCATTTCGTTTTGCCCTGCCCTTCGGCGTAGTGATCGGAGACAGCATCAGCGAAGGAGTGCCGCATACGTTCGGCCGTCTGAAAAAAGACGGTCAGCCCGGCTTCAACGAGCTTCATCGGAATATGCCCGGACAGCTTTCATACGAGTTCGGCGCGATTACGGGAATGCATTGGTTCAATCACGGCATCGGCGGCCAGCGGACGGATCAAGTATGGGCAAGATGGAGAAGGGACGTTCTCGGCGAGAAGTTCGACCCGGCGGACGCAAGGGGTGACCTCACGCTGCCCGATCAAGCCTATGCCGTGTTCGTTATCGCCGGAATTAACGATGTGTTTCAAGGAAAGCAAGATCCGTTTATACAAGAGCATTTGCTGAAAATGGCCAAAGATGCGCGGCAACGCGGCATAATATGTATATTCTCCGATATGGGCGAGCATAATGCGGCTACGCCTCAAATGCGCGAACAAATTGTGCGAATGAATCGGTGGATGCATGCCACATTACCGGACTATGGTGCTTCCGTAGTCGATTTCTACGAATGGTCCATGGACCGGAACCGCGGATACGGGGTGAATCCGGCTTTGTTCGTCGACAATGTGCATCCGTCCCGGTCGGGATTTCAATCGCTGGCCTATCATTATGCTTCGCAATGGCACAATGTGCCGCTAGTTCCGTGCGGACTCGTACTGGAAGCCGTAATAGACTACGATGCTCCGTTATCGGGATTCGGCAGAGGGAAGCTGGTTTCTCTCGGGTGGATGGAATATGGAAGCCCGGACGCTGCCTTGCGGACTCAGACTGTGCTTCCTGACGAAGCATCCGTTTGTTTGCCTATCCGCACAGACGGCAGAAGCGTAGCCGTCGAGCTGCATATTGAAGAAGCTTACGATAAGGCACAGCGGTCGGGCTTTTCCAACGTTCGTGTCCTGATGGGCAGCCGGTTCGGTTCGCGATGATGTAAATATTTGGCCTATTGAATGGACAATCCCTCGTTTGTTATAGTAAAATAAACATAACAACTATCATACAGGTTTTAAAAAGCTAACTTCCAAACAGGCGGCTATCATGGCAAGCACGGTCCGGAGGCAGTGCGCATTTCTTAGATCCGACAAAATTTTTCTTTTCAAATCGAAGAAACAATTGTAATATAATATACATGTAAAATACAGCTTGATCACTTCCTCTCGATCAAGCCGCCGAACTGCAAATAATTGCAGGTGGACTTGTGGCGGACAAATCTTTATAGTGTAGAGGTAAGCTGACTGCGGCCCTTCGTATACATGTCTAATACAGATTAGTGATACCCGAGACATACTACGGTCCGGAGGTGAGTTTATAGCTGCAAGCGACCGCTTGCCTTCTTGTAAGCGGTTAATGGAAAGGGTTACACCAACATGTGATCGTATCGTACTATCCACAACAGACATCCGGGAGGTCTACAAATTGAGAAAACAATTTAAACAAATAGCGGTCCTTGCCGTAGCGGCGGCACTCGTATTGAGCGCATGCGGCAAAACCGAGCCGAAGCCGGCCGCAGACAACGGCAATTCCACGGACGCGGCCAAAAAAGAAAAGCTTTCCCTTTATTGGATGACGGCCGTTCCGACCAACAGCTCGAACCTGCCAAGCGGCGATAAGGATTTTATCAAGAAAACGATCGAGGAAAAATTCAATGTCGAGCTGAAGCTGGACTACATGGCAATGGGCGAGGAATTCTCGAACAAGCTGAACCTGCTTCTGGCCGCCGGAAATGCTCCCGATATGTTTCATGCGGACGGCGCCAAATCCAATGGTTATATTATGGATAACGTGGTAGCCGATTTAAGCAAATACGTGACTGCGGAAAACATGCCGAACTATTTCAAATGGGTTACTCCCGAAGAGCTGAAGCGTTATCAGGTGCAGGGCGTATTCAAGCGGGCTCCCGTACCGTTTCCGAAAAGCTATTTCGGAGCGTACTACGTCCGTAAAGACTGGATCGACGCGCTCAATAAAAAGGATCCTAACCTGAAGCTGAAGGTGCCGACGAATTATGATGAAATGATCGCCGTCATGAAAGCGTTCACGTTCAACGATCCGGACGGCAACGGCAAAAACGACACTTACGGCTTCACGACAGTCGGCTCCGGGACGACTATCCCGAATGATATGCCGGAATGGTTCAAAAACGGCTTGACGCCGGGCTTCTATATCGACAAAAACAACAATCTCGTCGACAGCGGCACGAACCTGCGTACCGCGAAGGTGCTTGACGATATCCGCAAAACGCTGGACATGAAAATCATCGACCCGGATTGGTTCCTGAACAAGGCCGGCGAAAACATCAACAAAGTGCAGCAGGGGAAAGTCGGCATTTTCTTCGGCAGCACACGCGACATTGCGTTCGAAAGCTCGAACAACAGCGTGCAGAAGAAAACGCGCGAAATTACGGGCAATGCCAACGCCACATTCGAGGCGTTCCATATTGCCGGCGACGTGCCGGTGTCGTACTCCCCGTTGCCTGGCGTGCCGTTCCTTATAAACGCCAAGACATCGGAGGCAAAAGCTAAGCGTACGATCGAAATTCTCGACTGGCTCGCCAGTCCGGAAGGCTGGCTGCTTGCGAACATCGGCAAGGAAGGCGTACATTACAAAAAAGAAGGCAACAAAATTACGCTCGTCCCGGATGCGATCCAAAAGGATATCGTGTCGAACGGCAACTTTACTGAAGTATGGGGAAGCATCTTCTCCTATAATGCCAAAGACCCTGCTGCGATCGGACTTCAAATCGTCGACCCGCGCGAGTCGGATCATGACCGCGCCATCCTCGAAGTGTTCAAGAAGCTGAAGTTCTATGAACTGGGCACCAACGTGGCGCCGCCGACGGGACTCGATATCGGGGCTTACCGCAAAGAAATGCGCGCCCTGCAAATCAAAACGCTGTTCGAGGACAAAGATTCGTCGAACTGGCCGAAATATTTGGATGAGCTGCTGATCAAGTACAAGGCGAAAGCGATCTTCGACGCTTACGCGGAGCAGACGACGACCGCCCTTGGCAAAAAGATCACATTTAAAACCGACTGATCCCTTCGATAGAAAAACGGCTGCGGAACGAAACCGCAGCCGTTTTTTTGCCGTTCCGTCACACAAAATATCGGAAAGCGCACCATAAAATGTCCAGTCGCGATATGAAAATGGCATGCATCCTGCCGTTCAGTCCGGTAACATAGATGTCGGAAAACGAATACCGGATCGCAATACGCCGGATTGGAAGGGGAAACCGATATGAACTTGGAGCTCGGATGCGCCAAAGTCGATATTACGCCGGAAACGGCGGTGCCGTTGGCCGGCTTTGCGGTCAGGCAAAACAAGCCGTACGAAGGAATTCGCAGCCGGATTTATTTGAGGGCGCTTTATTTGCGCCAGCGGCAGGACGACGGCTCGTTCCGCAATGCGGTTATCGTATCCGCCGATTTGCTCTGGTGGGGATCGGACCGGATGCCTCATATCCGGAGCATGCTGCTCGAAAAATGGGGGCTTCAGCCGGAATCGATCGTGCTGAATGGAACGCATAGCCATTCCGGACCGCAGACCAGCTTCCGGTTTCACCGTCTGCTTGGCAAGGCCGATGCGGACTATATCGAATTTCTCGAGGGCAAGCTGGCCGAAGCGATCGCGATCGCCGTAGCCAATGCGGAACCCGTATCGATCGAACGGGGGGCCGGGCAGTCGCGCATCGGAGTTCAGCGTCGCAAATACGGGAACGGACACATCGTCGGCGGACCGAATACGGATGGTCCGATGGACCCCGAGGTTGCGGTCGTACGGTTTTGCGCAGCGTCGGGTGAGACGAAAGCCGTAATCGTCCATTACGCTTGCCATCCCGTTACGTCGAGCGAGAATTACGTGTCGTCCGAATTTTCCGGCAAGGCGATGGAGTCGCTCGAGGAGAGCTTGGACGGAGATGCGGTATGCCTCTTTTTACAGGGCGCATGCGGCGACATCAACATTTATAAATCGAGCGCTCCGCCTTCGCTTACCGACGATTACGACATTATCGATTATTTCGGGCTGCAGCTTGCGAAGACCGTTACCGGCGTCCTTGACGCACCGATGGAGTCTATGAAGCCCGTACGACTTGCCGGGAGAGCCGGCAGCGTGCCGTTGCCTCTCAAGCCGCTGGAAACGTTGGAGCAGCTGCAGACCATCGCGGCCAAAGGGGAATCTCCCTATGACGAGTGGGCGGCCGAAATGATCGGCAAGCTGGGGGAGCGGCCGACGGAGCTAGTCGTGGAGATGAACAGACTCGACATTGCCCAAGGACTTTCTTTGCTTACGATGAATGCCGAAGTGGTGGTCGAATACGGATTATGGATCAAGGAAAAAACCGCCGGAACCGTGCTGCCTGTTCCTTATTCAAATGGAATGATCGGTTACGTGCCGACGAAGAAGCAGATCGGATACGGCGGCTACGAGCCGGTGCTGTCTACCTATTACTTCCATATGCCGGGAAGGTTCGAGGAAAGCATAGAAGGGACGCTTCGCGATGCGTTGGCGGAGATGATCCGATAGCGGGGGAGAACGAGCATGAAGGAGCTGGAAGTTGCTGTAATCGGATTCGGAACGATGGGCAAGCTATTTGCCGGCCATTTGTCGCGTATGGAAGGGGTGCGTCTCTCGGCGGTTTCCAGTACGTCGCCGGCAGCCGCACGGGAGGCGGAGAAGCTGGGCGCCCGCTGGTACGCAAGCGGGGAGGAGCTGCTCGAGCGAAGCGAACGGCTGGATGCGGTCCTGCTTGCGCTGCCGACCCATCTGCACGAACCGTATACGGTTATGGCTGCGAAGAAAGGGGTACACGTCATCTGCGAGAAGCCGATCGCCTTGTCAACCGCTGAAGCGGATCGGATGGAGGAGGCTTGCGCGAAACACGGCGTGAAGCTGTATGTCGGACACGTGCTGCGATTTTTTCCGGAGTACGCCAACCTGCGCAAGCATGCGGATGACGGTGCGATCGGTCGGATCGGCGTGGCGCACGCGAAGCGGTTCAGCCTTCATCCGCCTGCCGGGAGCTGGTTCGCCGACGAATCGAGGAGCGGTGGCGTCGTGTTCGATCTGATGATACACGATATCGATTTTATGCGATCCGTATTAGGCGAGGTACATACCGTGTTCGCAATCGTGCGCAAGTCGCCTGGCGTTCAATACGCGTCGGCGACGCTTCGGTTCGACAGCGGGGCAATCGCCAATCTGGAAGCGATGTGGGGTTACCCGGGACCTTTCGCTACATCGGTGGAGTTTGCCGGTCAGAACGGCATTCTGCGCGCGGATAACGGGAGCTCCAGGTCGGTTGTCGTGCATCGGGTCTCTTCCGATCAATCCGGAAACGAAGGGGTGGAAATCCCGCAAAGCCCGATGTACAAAGATCCGTACAAGCTGGAGCTGGAGCATTTCATCGCATGCATACGTACGGGCGGGCAGCCGCTCGTAACGGTCCGAGACGCCAAGGAAGCGGTACGGATTGCCTGCGCCGCGTTAGAATCGGCGACGACCGGACAGCCGGTCAGATTGGCAAAAGCGGAGCCGACCGGCACGAAGGAGGGCGGGGTGGCATGAAGAAGGTTAAAATCGGCATGATCAGCTTCGCCCATTCCCACGCTAACGGCATATTGAAAGAACTTCTGGCCATACCCGACGTCGAGATTGTAGGCATTTTCAATAATCAGCCCGAGAGGGTAGCGGATCATGCGGACAAGAACGGAATCCCGTACTTCGAAGACCACAAACGATTGCTGGAGACGACGGATGCGGATGCGGTCGTCATATGCTCGGAGAATGCATTCCACACGAAGTATACGTTGGACGCCGCGGCGGCAGGGAAGCACGTTCTGTGCGAGAAGCCGCTCGGAATAACGGTCGAGGACATGAAACGGATGATCGAGGCGTGCAGGGTGAACGGGGTGCAGCTGATGACGGCGCTTCCTTGCCGGTATTTGCCTGCGGTACGGCAGGCAAAGGCTGCTGTGGAGCGCGGGGAAATCGGGGACATCATGGCGATCAAAGCGACGAACCGGGGCCGTATGCCGGGTCGCTGGTTCATCCGGAAGGAATTGTCCGGAGGCGGAGCCGTTATGGATCATACCGTGCATGTGACGGACTTGATGAACTGGTTCCTGCAATCCGAGCCCGAGGAAGTGTACGCCGAATCCGGAACGCTGTTTCACGATGACTTGGACGTCGACGATGCCGGCATCGTTCATGTCCGGTTTGCAAATGGAGTGGCGGCTGTACTTGACCCGAGCTGGTCCAGAGCCGAGTCGTTTCCGATCGGCGGGGATATCACAATGCGCTTGATCGGGACGAAAGGCGTGATCGATGTGAATGCGCTCGGCCAAGTCAATGAGCTATACAGCGACGAGCTCGGTAAAATGCAATGGTCCTATTGGGGCGACGGCATGAGCGGATACATGGTACGAGCCTTCGTCGAGGCGGTCCGCAACGGCACTGAAGTTCCGATAACGGGCGAGGACGGCTTGCGTTCCACGGCGGTTGCACTAGCCGCCTACGAATCGATCGAGCTTGGAACCGCCGTCCGGTTGAGGCTGTGACAAACATATGGCCCGGCGTTCGCATGCAAGTGCGGATATCGGGCCATATGTTCGTTAAATAATGGATTGACAGAACGGAATGCAAAATGATACATTTAAATCATAGTAAACATATAGGAATTATTAAATTTAGAATAGAGAAGGCGGCGCCGCAAACGACCGTCAAGGAGGAGACGTAACGATGGAACGGGCAATTACGATACAACACGGTTCGATCGAGTTGAAAGCGACATTGCATTACCCGGCTACGGCGGGTGAGCAAACAGGGAACCAAGGGGGACATTGTCCGCTTATCGTCATTTGCCATGGCTTCATCGGCAGCCGGATCGGCGTGGATCGGCTGTTCGTCAACGCCTCGCGCAAGTTTGCCGCCGCCGGCTATATGGTGCTTCGCTTCGATTATGCGGGCTGCGGAGAAAGTACGGGCGATTACGGAGAAGGCGGCCTGGATTCCTTGATCGAGCAAACCCGCGTCGTGCTGGACTATGCGCTCGATATCGATTATGTGGATATCAATCGGGTATCGCTGCTCGGCCATAGCCTCGGAGGGGCGGTTGCCCTGTTGACGGCCGCTCAGGACCGGAGAGTGAAGACGCTGCTGCTATGGTCCGCCGTAGCTCATCCGTTCAACGACATACTCCGGATCGTGGGCCAGAATACGTATGACGACGCCGTCCGTTACGGGACGGCGGATTACATGGGGTATACGTTCCGCCCCCCATTTTTCGACTCGCTCGCGGCGCACCAGCCTTTTGCGCAAATCCGCAAATTTTCCGGAGACGTGTTTTTGGCCCACGGCACCTCGGACCGGGTCATACCGGCAGACTATTGCTCGCTGTACCAGAAGCTGTTCTGGATGCGTACGTACGGGCAGTGCGACATGGAACACATCTTCCAAGCGGATCATACTTATTCTTCGGGAGAGAGCAAGCGCGAGCTGTACGACAAAACGTTGAATTGGCTGAATTACAGCGAGAAGCGCAAGCGGGAATGGCACAATTGGGAAATTTGAGCATCGGAGGGCCGGACAATCGTTCCGGTCCTCTGTTTCTTTTTCACCGTGAAACGTTTACCATATAGAGTAAATGCGCAGTTAGCGAGGAGAGATGGCGGAATGGACTTTTACGGCCTGTCCAAAACGTATTTGCGGCAAAAATGTGCGGAAATCCGCAAACGGATGACAAAGGCGGTCGGGCAGCTGTCCGATCGGCAGTTGAATTGGCGTCCCGACGAAGGAGACAACAGCATTGCCAATTTGATCGTCCATATTGAAGGAAACGTGCGCCAGCGCATCTCCGCCGGCATATTCGGCGAGCCCGACATTCGCGACCGAGAGTCGGAGTTCGAGACGTCGGTCTATTCGGACAAAGCCCGGCTGCTGGCCTCCATCGACTATACATTCGGCTTGCTGGACGAAGCGCTGGACAAGCTGACGCCGGAGGAGTGGCTGCGCACGATGCCGGTCCGCGACCGGGAGACGACCGTATTCGAGGTGCTGAACCAATGCGCCAACCACTTTTCCGAGCATCTCGGACAAATCTTGTATTTGGCCAAGCATCAACTGAAGGAGAACTACGTAACGACTTCGATTCCACGGCCGAAGCAGGCGGACGCGGAATAGCCGTCAAGGAAATTGGATGTAAACCTCCTTGAACGGCGGCACGCTTCGCTTGCGCAGGCGGATATGGAGCGAGCCTTCCCGGAGCACCGCTTGACCGGACTTCATTCCGACCGGCGCGGGAAGGCTGACGCTCTGCTTGTTGCCGAGCGGACCTTCGATTTTCAATATTTGACCGTTTATAAACAACTGAAGCTTGCGCGGGTCGACATAATCCGGTACGTGGACTCTCACTTTGACGAAACGCTCGGTTTCGGTCACGTCCGTTCGAAACAGCATCGAATTTGCGCTCTTCCGTTCATGCGAAGACGCGGAATCCGGATCGGGCTTCGCCCGTTCCATAACCCCTCGCACGAAATGCCCGATCCGCGATATCGGGTCGCCCTTCATCCCCGGCACCACGTTCGGCAGCAAATCGTCCATCAACCGCTCGAATTGTACCCAATCGACGTTTTGCCGACCGTCTCCGGCCGAATGTCCCCGATTATTCGTTTGGCTCATGCATGATCCCTCCTTTTTCGGTCTTATCCTATGTGTATGTGCTATCGCCCTTCCGCGTTCTCGTCTGGGGCGGGGCAACATTGCGGTTTCGTTAATATTCAGTTCACAAAAGGAGTGTAAGCTGTCGTTATTCGGATAAGAAATGGAGTGCAGATATATGGATACCAAACCATCGACAGGGAATTGGAGGCAATTCGTCGCCTTGATCCGCGGAGCGAATCCGCCCAAGCTCCAGCTCGCCATCGCCTTGATTCTCAGCTTGGCAAGTACGGGGGTCAGTCTCGTTATCCCGCTGTTTACGAAAAATATGGTCGACGGCTTCTCGCTCGACAATTTGCAGCCGCTCCATATCGTGCTGCTCGTTGCCGCGTTTCTCATACAGACCGTAGCCGGCGGAGTATCCATTTATTTGCTCAGCCGGACGGGGCACCGGATCGTCGCCGGAATTCGGGATAAATTGTGGAAAAAGCTGCTCGTCCTGCCCGTCTCGTATTACGACAACAGCCAAACCGGCGAGCTGACGAGCCGGATGACGAATGACACGGGCATCGTCCGGGGACTTATAACCGAGCATTTGTCCGGTTCTTTGAACGGAGTCATCTCGATGATCGGCTCCATCGTCATTTTGCTGGTGATGGATTGGAAAATGACGCTCGTCATGCTCGTGGCGATTCCCGTAACGGTTCTCATCATGGCCCCGCTAGGCAAACAAATGTTCAAAATATCGAAAGGCATGCAGGACGAGACGGCGCGGTTTACATCCGTGCTGAATATGGTGCTGTCGGAAATCCGGCTCGTAAAGTCGTCGAACGCGGAGCGACGCGAATACGAGAATGGCAAGGACGGCATCACGAGCCTGTACCGGTTCGGCGTCCGGGAAGGGAAAGTCCAGGCATTGATCATGCCGATCATGATGCTGGTCATCATGGGACTCGTCGTGGCCTTGATCGGCTATGGAGGGGTTCGGGTATCCTCCGGGCTTATGACGGCGGGCGAGCTTGTAGCGTTTTTGCTGTACTTGTTCCAGATCGTCATGCCGGCGACGCAAATCACGCAGTTTTTCACCCAATTCCAGAAGGCAATGGGCGCGACCGAACGGATCGTCGCCGTCCTGCATAACGAGGAGGAGGAGGATGCCGAAGCCGGACGTCCCGTCCCCTCTGCGGACCTGCCCATCTCTCTAGAACGAGTAGCTTTTTCCTACAAGCCCGGGGAGCCGGTGCTGAGCGGCGTCAGCTTTACGATAGAGCCGGGGGAAGTGACGGCGATCGTAGGTCCCAGCGGAGGAGGCAAAACGACGCTATTCTCGCTGCTGGAGCGATACTATTCGCCGCAATCGGGGGCGATCCGGTTCGGAGCGGAGCCGATCGGGGAGCTGTCGCTCGAGCACTGGAGAAAGCGGATCGGGTACGTGTCTCAGGACAGCCCGATTATCGCGGGAACGATCCGGGATAATATATGCTACGGTACGGACCGGGAAGTATCGACGGATGAAGTGGAACGCGCGGCGTCAATGGCGTATGCCGATACGTTTATCCGCGATCTTCCTGACGGGTATGAGACGGAGGTGGGCGAACGGGGCATCAAGCTGTCCGGCGGCCAGCGGCAGCGGATCGCCATCGCCAGGGCGCTTCTGAGAGACCCGAGCCTGTTGATGCTCGACGAAGCGACATCGAGCTTGGACAGCAAATCGGAGGTCGCCGTGCAGCAGGCGCTGGACAATTTGATGGAGGGCCGGACGACGCTTGTCATTGCCCATCGGCTGTCGACCGTGATCGATGCCGATCGTATCGTTTTTATCGAGAAAGGCGTCGTGACGGGGATCGGGACGCACAAGGAATTGGTCGGATCGCATCCGATGTATCGGGAGTTTGCGGAAAACCAGCTTAAGCTGAGTGTGGATGAAATGGTCAATGTGACGTCATAAATAATCGTTCGTAAAAGCCGGGGAGCCGACAGCTCCCCGGTTTTTTGCTTGTTTCCCCACAAGTTGTATTTCGGTTGCGGAGTCAGATGTATTCAGGACTTGTCCTGCGATTGAACACGAATATTCGCGAGAGAACGGAATAAATTGTAGGAGGATATAGATAAATATATATTGCGTCATAATTATTTGTATGGTATGTATTATATAAGGTTTTTTCATTGCATTTTGCGAAAAAAATAACTTATTCGAAAAATGGAGGCGATCCGGCATGAAACCGATCGGTCAAAGCGTCAAGTTGGGTCTTATCGTTTGTCAGCATTGCGGCCGTTGGATTGATGAAGTAGAAACCGAGAAGGTGACGGTCCTGTATGGCTGCTGCCAGGAGGAATCATGCCGGAACGGGATACGACAGGGGGATGCGGACGATGAGTAACGGTAGCGGAGCGAGCAATGACGGCATGATTAGCGCCAACACGAACGGCGGCAATTGGGTGAAATCGTTCGAGCAAGGAAATGCGGGAATGAAGGCGGATCTGGGCGGCAAGGGCGCCAATTTGGCGGAAATGACCAATGCCGGGCTGCCCGTTCCTCCCGGCTTCACCATAACGACGCAAGCTTGCCGAGCCTACTACGCTTCCGGCGCGAGAATGCCTGACGGTCTCGTGCCGGAGGTGGAAGCGGCGCTTCGCGAGCTGGAGACGAAGCAGCAGAAAGCATTCGGTGACGCCGCGCAACCGCTTCTCGTATCGGTTCGCTCCGGCTCGGTGACCTCGATGCCGGGCATGATGGACACGATTCTCAATGTCGGCTTGAACGACGAGACGGTGCGGGGAATAGCCGCCGCTTCCGGAAACGGCCGGTTCGCTTACGATTGCTACCGCAGGCTCATTCAAATGTTCGGCAACGTCGTATTCAACATCGAGCCGATCCGGTTCGAGAAGCTTCTGCACGAGCTGAAGCGCAAGGTCGGCGCGGAACAGGACAGGGACGTCCAGGCCGAAGGCTGGATCGAACTTGTGGAGAAATATAAAGAGCTCATTGTCAAAACATGCGGCAAGCCGTTCCCGCAGTCGGTCGACGAGCAGCTGTGGCTGGCGGTCGATGCCGTATTCCGTTCGTGGAACAACGCCCGGGCGAAAGTATACCGAAAGGTGAACCGGATTCCCGACGAGCAGGGGACGGCCGTGAACGTCCAGGCGATGGTATTCGGCAACAAAGGGGACGACTGCGGAACCGGGGTCGTGTTTACGCGGAACCCTTCGACCGGCGAAAACGTATTGTTCGGCGAATATTTGACCAATGCCCAAGGGGAAGACGTCGTAGCGGGCGTCCGAACGCCGCTGCCGATTGCGGAGCTGGAAAAGGAAATGCCGGGCGTGTACGCCAGCTTGAAGCAGACGGCGGAGCGGCTGGAGCGGCATTACCGGGATATGCAGGACATCGAATTTACGGTAGAGCACGGGAAGCTGTACCTGCTCCAGACGCGCGGAGGCAAACGATCGGCGCAAGCGGCCATGAAAATTAGCGCCGACCTTGTCGGGGATGGATTGTTGACCAAGGAGGAAGCGATCGCCCGCATCGAGATCGGCCATCTCGACCAATTGCTGCATCCGGCCATTCCGGCAGACGCGAAGCTTGACGTAGTGGCAACCGGCCTCCCGGCATCGCCGGGGGCGGCTACGGGTGAAGCGGTGTTCGACGCCGATACGGCGGAGGAGCGGGCTCGCGCTGGACGGCGGGTCATTCTGATCCGCGCGGAAACGACGCCGGAGGACATCCACGGCGTACTCGCCGCAGAAGGCGTGCTGACGAGCCGCGGCGGCATGACGAGCCACGCTGCGGTCGTAGCGCGGGGCATGGGCAAGCCGTGCGTCTGCGGCTGCGAGGAGCTGCGCATCGATATGGAGGCGCGGGAAATGCGGGCGGGGGAGGTCGTTATCCGTGACGGAGACGCCGTGTCGATTGACGGCTCGAGCGGGCGCGTCATTCTGGGCGAAGTTCCGCTTCGTTCCGCCGAAATGTCGGCCGAGCTGCTTCAGCTGCTCGGTTGGGCAGACGGGATCCGGACGCTCGGCGTAGCCGCCAATGCGGACAACCCGGCCGATGCGGTCAAAGCCCGCGAATTCGGAGCCGAAGGGATCGGGCTGTGCCGTACGGAGCATATGTTCCTTGCACCGGACCGGCTTCCGGCCGTACGCGAAATGATATTGGCCGAGACGAAGCAGGAGCGGGAAATTGCCCTCGCCAAGCTGCTGCCGATGCAGCAGGACGATTTCGAAGGGATGTTCCGGGCGATGGACGGACTTCCGGTGACGATCCGTCTGCTAGATCCGCCTTTGCACGAATTTTTGCCGAATGCCGAAGAGCTGAGGCAGCGAACGGCCGAGCTGGCCGCCGAAATCGGCGCGGGCGCCGATGCGGCAGACGAACGCCGCGCTCAGTTGGCCGGGCTGGAGGCGATGCTGCGCAAAGTACGCTCGCTGCACGAAGCGAATCCGATGCTCGGCCAGCGGGGCTGCCGTCTCGGCGTCCTGTTCCCGGAAATTTACGACATGCAGACGGAAGCCGTATTCCGCGCCGCGCTTACATGCATCCGGGTCGGCGTGAAAGTCGTTCCCGAGATTATGGTGCCTCTCGTCGGACACGTCAACGAGCTTCGTTTTGTGCGGGAACGGATCGAGCGTACGGCTGAACGCATACTGGGCGATCAAGCCGATTCGTGCCGATACAAGGTGGGCACGATGATCGAAGTGCCCCGGGCTGCCTTGACCGCGGATCAAATCGCCGAGTGCGCCGATTTCTTCTCGTTCGGGACGAACGATTTGACGCAAATGACTTACGGCTGCAGCCGGGACGATGCGGAAGGGAAATTTTTGAGCCATTACGTCGATCACAAGCTGCTTCCGGACAATCCGTTCCAGACGTTGGACCGCGACGGTGTCGGGCAGCTTATCGAATGGGCGCTGCGCAAAGGCAAAGCCGTGCGCGGCGATCTGAAGACCGGCGTTTGCGGCGAGCACGGAGGCGATCCGAAATCGATCTTTTTCTGCCATGCCGCCGGTCTCGATTACGTCAGCTGTTCGCCGTACCGCATTCCGCTCGCGCGAATCGCGGCCGCTCAAGCCCGTATCGCCCTCGGGCCGGTTGCAGGAACGAATGCCGCTAAGCGCGAAGCCGTTCTGGCGGGAACGGAAGCATAATCGGCCGGTTCATGCGGGCCGCTTGCAGCTTTTCCGTTTACGAGCTAACATAGAGGATAGGATTAAGGAATGAATGAGCCGAAAGCGCATAGCTTTCGGCTTCCGTTCGAGGAAGGGGGCCGCCATGCAATTATCGCCACGCCAGTTGGAAATCGTTCGGCTCGTCCGGCAGCACGCGCCGATTACGGGCGAACAGATCGCGGAAATGCTCGGACTCAGTCGCCCGACCATCCGGTCCGACCTCGCGCTGCTAGTTATGCTCGGACATTTGGACGCCAAGCCGAAGGTCGGCTATTTTCCGGGGCAGACCGCGGCGCCGGAGGAGAAGGGAGCTGCCGACGCCGCCCAGCTTAAGGTGAAATCGGTACAATCGCTGCCGGTGATCATCCGCGAGTCGGCCACCGTGCACGATGCGGTCGTCACGCTGTTCATGGAGAACGTGGGCAGCCTGATCGTGGCGGACGAGTCCAGCGCGCTGGTAGGGGTCATATCTCGCAAAGATTTGCTGAAGGTCACGCTCGGCAATCCGGGCGCTTCGACGATGCCGGTCAGCCTCGTCATGACACGGCATCCGAACGTCATCGTGGCGACGCCCGATGAAACGGTGCTGGAAGCCGGCCGCAAAATGATCCATCATCAGGTGGACAGCCTTCCGGTCGTAGTTCCGCATCCGGACGATCCCGGCAAATGGGAAGTGATCGGCCGCATAACGAAAACGACGATGACGAAGCTGCTTGTCGGTTTAACCGGCGCCGTGGACATGTAATCGATAGGGGGACGGAAATGAGCGAGGAACGGCAGCAATTCATATACATTTGCTCGGACGCGGTCGGCGAGACGGCGGAAGCGGTCGTGCGGGCGACGATTCGACAGTTCGATGCGCATCAGGTCAAAATCAAGCGGGTCAGCCATATCAAAAACGAGGATGAAGTTCGTGCGGTAGCGGAGGATGCGGCGAGAAGCGGCGGTTTCGTCGCGTTTACGCTGGTCCAGCCGGAGCTGCGCGAGATGATGAAGGAAGAGTCGATCCGGCTCGGGGTGCGCGCGGTCGACATTATGGGGCCGATGATGCAGGCGTTTATCGATACGTTCAACGATTCGCCGAAGCGCAAGCCCGGCTTGCTGCACGAAATGGACGATGCGTATTTCCGCAGGGTCGAGGCGATCGAGTTCGCCGTCAAATGCGACGACGGCCGCGATTCGAATCTGCTGCTGCAGGCGAATATCGTGCTGATCGGAGTATCCCGCACTTCGAAGACGCCGCTCAGCATTTTTTTGGCGCATAAAGGGTACAAAGTCGGCAATTTTCCGCTCGTACCCGAGGTGAAGCCGCCGCAGCAGCTGATGCAGCTCCCCGGCAATCGCGTCGTAGGCCTCACCATGGACGCCGAGCAGCTGCTCAAGATCCGTACGGAGCGGCTGCGGGCTGTCGGATTGCCCTACGGCGCCAAGTATGCTACGCTGCAGCGCATATCCGAGGAGCTGGAGTACGCCCACGACATTATGAAGCGGCTCGGCTGCCCCGTTATCGACGTGACGGACAAGGCGATCGAGGAGACGGCCGGCATTATTCTCGGTTATTTATAAAGGCGATGCGAATCGCCTATACATACAGTCGTACGAGTCATTAAACGGTTGTCTCCGCCATTCATCTCCGTTATTATAAAGTAGGTTATCGATCATGGAGAAGCGAGGGAGACAGTCATGAGGAAGTTGAAGGTAGGCGTCATCGGGGCCGGTTCGATTTCGGAGCTGCATATGGGCTCGTACAAAAGCAACCCGAACGTCGAAATGTACGCCGTATGCGATCTGAACGAGCAGCGCGCGAAAAACTTGGCGGAAAAATACGGCTTTTCCAAAGTGTATACGAGCATCGCCGATATGATGGCCGATTCCGAGCTCGAGGCGGTCAGCGTCTGCACGTGGAACAATACTCACGCCGATCTGGCCATTGCGGCACTCGACTCCGGCAAGCACGTGCTGGTCGAGAAGCCGCTCAGCACGACGGTCGAGGAAGCGCTCCGCGTACAGGAAGCGGTTCGCCGGACGGGCAAGCTCGTCCAGGTCGGATTCGTTCGCCGTTACGGCTCGAACACGCAATTGCTGAAGCAATTTATCGACAACGGAGATCTGGGCGACATTTATTATGCCAAGGCGTCCTGTCTGCGCCGACTCGGCAATCCGGGCGGCTGGTTTGCGGACAAGTCCCGTTCCGGCGGCGGTCCTCTGATCGATCTGGGCGTACATATGATCGACGTATGCTGGTATTTGATGGGCCGGCCGAAGGTGAAATCGATCAGCGGCAATACGTACAACAAGCTCGGCAACCGGTCCAACGTCAAGCATTTGAATTTCTATAAAGCGGCGGATTACGACGCCTCCAAGAACACGGTCGAAGATTTGGCCAACGCGGTCATCCGCTTCGAGAACGGCGCCTCCCTCATGGTGGACGTCAGCTTTACGCTGCACGCCAAGCAGAACGAAATTTCCGCGAAGCTGTACGGAGACAAGGGCGGCTGCGAGATCGAGCCGGAGCTTGCCATCATTTCGGAAAAGTACGATACGATCTTGAATGTGACTCCGCAAGTAAATTCGCTCGGCCTGAACGTGAAAGAAGCGTTCCAAAACCAAATCGACCACTTCGTCGATTGCTGCCTGACCGGCAAAACGCCGATCAGTCCGGTCGAGGATGGCGTCGAGATGATGAAAATGCTGTGCGGCATATACGAGTCCGCCGAGCAAGGCAAAGAAATATACTTCTGACTAAGTAAAAAAACTCTCCTGTCCCTAGGGCCGGAGAGTTTTTGCGTTTGAATAGGTCACAAACGACAACTTGCATGTAAAAGTGCATGTTGATCATTCAGATTCATCAGGTTTTATCGATGCAAGTGCAAAAGTGCATGTGTTTTTTTGATAAATGGAATAAAATGGTTGATTTTTCTGAAACAGCATGCACTTTTGCATTCAAATTGTTTTTTAAGCAGGCTATTTCAATATTCAGATGCACATTTGCAGGCTGATTACTGGGACTGCACAAGACAGTAAGACCATGAGCCAGTTGTACACGCTGGCGAGCGAGCGGGCAATTCTTTCGTCATCGAGGAGAATCCGAAGCGGGATCGCTAGTAGCAGGCAGGCATAACCCGATACATCATCATATCGAGGTGACAGCTTCAGCGGAGCCGAGCCGCAGCAAGCTCAAGCCGAGACGATCGCTTGCTTCCGTGCGGCAATGTCGCGGCCTCTTCCAAGCGGAACGCACATCGGCGTACCGAATTCGGGATCCGGGACGATCCGGCATTCCATGGAGAATACGTGACGAATCAGCTGCTCGTCGACGATATCTTCCGGGCTGCCGCTCGCGAATACGGTCTTGTCTTTGACCGCGACGATGTGGTGGGCGTACCGGCACGCCAGATTGATATCGTGCAGCACCACACGATTGTCCGATTCTCGAGCTCGTTCAGCTCGAACAGCAGGTCGAGCACTTCGATTTGATGCGTCAAATCCAGATAGGTTGTCGGTTCGTCGAGCAATATCGTCCGCGTTCCTTGGGCGAGCGTCATGGCGATCCATGCCCGCTGCCGCTGTCCGCCGGAAAGCGAATCGACGGGCCGTTCGGACAGCTCGTTCATCCCGGTCGCCCTCAAGGCGAGTTTCACCATGCGCTCATCTTCCTCGGACCATTGCTTCAGCCAGTTTTGGTACGGATACCGGCCTTGCTTGACGAGCTGAAGGACGGTCAACCCCTCGGGCGCCGTCGGCCCTTGCGGCAATATCGCCAGCTGCTTCGCCACTTCCTTCGTGGACATTTTGGCGATGGGGGCTCCTTCCAGCAGTACCGCGCCCTCGTCGGGCTTCAGCAAGCGGGCCATCGAACGGAGCAGCGTCGATTTGCCCGAACCGTTGCCGCCGATCAGGACGGTGATTTTCCCTTTCGGTATCGACAAGTCCAGGTTTTCAATGATCGGTTGTTCGCCGTACGACAGCGTCAGCCGGTTCGTTTCAAGAGCTATCATAAGTCAATCCTCCCCGGATGGATGTGGACGGCGCCGAGTCCGTCAATGCCCAAAGCTCCAACAATCTATAGCCGAATTGCATAAGTATCGCTGCCGCCCGATTCAGGCGTTGCGGTTTTTGTACAGCAAGTATAAGAAAAACGGTGCGCCGATCAGCGAAGTGAAAATGCCGACAGGCAAATCCAGCGGAGCGAAAGCCGTTCTCGCGATCAAATCGGAGGCGGCTACGATAATGCCGCCGATCAGCGCGGAAACCGGCAGCAGCCCTCCGAATGACGGGCCTACCAGTCTGCGCGCCGCATGTGGCGCCAGCAGGGCGACGAATCCGATCGCCCCGCCTACTGCCACGGCTGCACTGGCCAGACCGACACATAGAACGAGCAGCAAGAGACGATCCCGATCGACCTTGCTGCCTGCCCCGGCGGCCGTATCGTCGCCCAACTGGAGGACATTCAACGTGCGCCCCATGAAGAAGGCGACCGGGAGCAGCACGAGCGTCCAAGGCAGCAATACGAACACGTTGCTCCAGTTGGAGCCGTATACGGTACCGGTCAGCCAGGTCAGAGCCTTGCTCGAAGCATAAAATTGGCTTCTGACGATCAACAGCGTCGTGACCGCCTTCATCGTCGCTTCGATACCGATGCCGATCAGAACCAGACGCATGGCCGACACGCCCTTTTTCCAGGCGAGCACATAGATGATGGCGGTAGCGGCCACCGCACCCAATATGGCGGCGAACGGCAAATACCGGACGCTTGCGGCGGGAAGAAGCGTAATGAAGACGACGGCTGCCGCGGATGCCCCGCCGGTTATCCCCATAATGTCCGGAGATGCCAACGGGTTGCGGATCATGCCTTGCAAAATCGCCCCGGAAGCGGCGAGCAGCATGCCGATCAGCATGGCTACGATAATTCGCGGCAACCGGAATTGCAGCACGACCGTCGCTTCGGCCTGATCGCCCATTCCAAGGAATATCCGGACGACCGACAACGGGCTGATTCGCAACGACCCGATGGCTGCGCTGGCAATAGCTACAACGACTGCTATGACGGTCAGAATGACGATTACGGACAACGTCCGTTTGTCCATTAGGCCCGAAGCCCTCAGCGTCTTGCTGCGGAACGGAATATATTTGCTCACGGCTTCGACCACCCCTTGCGCGCCGCGAAAATGAAAAACGGCGTTCCGATCAAGGCGGTCATGACGCCGATCGGCATTTCGCCCGGCATCGCGACGAACCGTCCGGCGATATCGGCCGCGATCAGCAAAATCGCGCCGATGAATGCGGCGTAAGGGGTCATCCAGCGAATATCGTTGCCGACCAAATATCGGCATAGGTGCGGGGTGACGAGCCCGACGAAGGCGATCGGTCCGGCGATGGCGACCGACGTTGCGCACAGCGTCATGACGATGGCGCCTGCGACCGCTTTTACGATCAAGGTGCGTTGACCGAGTCCTTTCGCTACGTCGTCTCCGAGCATCAACGTATTCATCGGACCGGATATAACCAATGCGCCGATCCATGCGGCCGACATGTACGGGAGAACGTCCCATAGCAGCGAGAGCTTGCGGCCTTGGACCGAGCCGGCGAGCCAATACAGCACTTCTTCCATATTCTTTTTATCGATCAGGAGCAGGGCGTGAATCATCGACGAAGCGAGCGCCGTCACGGCCGCCCCCGCCAGCGTTACTTTGAGAGGAGAGAGGCCCTCCTTGCCGACGGAGCCCAGTATGTACACGACGATTCCGCTCAAGATGGCTCCGATGAATGCGATCCACGTATAATCGCCCAGCGAGCTGACAGAGAAAAAAGTAACGGCGCACACGATCGCAAGTCCGGCGCCGGAATTGATTCCCATCAATCCGAGATCGGCAAGCGGGTTTTTCGTCAACGCCTGCAGCAGCGTGCCGGCGATGCCCAGGCTTGCTCCGACCGCGGCGGCGATCAAGGCGCGGGGCACGCGAAGCTCCTTGATGGCGATATGTTCATTCGAGCCGTTATAATGTAGGAATGCGTCTACGGCCGTTTTCCAGCTCGTGACGATCACTCCGTATACGATGCTTGCGTAGAGAGCAATTGCGAGTATTAGAAGCGCCGCGGCGATTCCCAGCAGTTTGCCGGAAGTGCTTCTCAAAACCGATGGCATAAAGTTCCTCTTTCCCGACGATCGTAAGGCAATATATCTTCTTCGATCAGTGTAGGGGAATGTGACGATTATGTCAATGAGTTTGAGAGTCATTCTCATCATTTATGCCGTTTTTTGTTTAAGCAAAAATGCATGTCAATCGCAAATTCCGTTTGTCATTTTTTTGTCATTGACACAATCGCCGACTACGTGTAATATTTTATCTCGTTAATGATAATCATTCTCACGAAGTCGGATGATTGCATAGGATACGAGGGGGAGTTACGCAATGAACTGGAGATGGAACCGTTTGGGGACGGCCGTGTTGACCGCCGTAGTCGGAGCGACGGTAGTTTTGGCAGGATGTTCGGACAAGAAAGCGGCAGAGCCTGCTCAAAATAATGCATCGGGCGCAAGCCAAGGCTATACGGTCAAGCACGCCATGGGGGAAACGCCGATCCCGAAAACGCCTTCGAGGGTCGTCATCCTGACGAACGAAGGGACCGAAGCGCTGCTCGCGCTCGGTGTCAAGCCGGTGGGCGCGGTCAAATCGTGGACCGGGGAACCTTGGTACGATCATATCAAGGCCGAGATGGAAGGCGTCAAAAACGTCGGCACCGAAAGCCAGCCTAATATCGAAGAAATCGCCGCGCTGAAGCCCGACCTGATCATCGGCAACAAAATGCGCATCGAGAAAGTATACGACCAGCTGTCGAAAATCGCTCCGACCGTTTATTCCGCCGAGCTTCGCGGCGATTGGAAAATCAATTTCAAATTGTATGCCGAAGCGCTGAACAAGAAGGCGGAAGGCGATAAAGTGCTGGCCGATTTCGATAAACGGATCGAGGATTTGAAGACGAAAGCCGGAGACAAGCTGAAGCAAAAAGTGTCGCTCGTCCGGTTTATGCCGGCCACGGCACGGATTTATTATAATGATACGTTTGCGGGCGTCATTTTCAAGCAGGTCGGAATCGCACGTCCGGAGAAGCAGAACAAGGAGACGTTCGCGGACGATGTGACGAAGGAACGGATTCCGGATATGGAAGGCGATCTGTTGTTCTATTTCACGTACGAGACCGGCGACGGCAAAGCGACCAAGATGGAAGAGGAGTGGGTGAAGGATCCGCTCTGGAACAACCTGAACGTAGTCAAAAACAAAAAGGCGATCCGGGTAAGCGACACGATCTGGAATACGGCCGGAGGCGTGAAGGCGGCGAACTTGCTGCTCGACGAGCTGTACAAAGTATACGAGGTCAAGAAGTAAGAACGGATATGAGGAAAGGGCGGTTCCCCGGTGCGGGAGTCGCCCTTTTTTTCGCATCGTGCTATGATAGGGAGAATGAAGCCGTATCGGATGGAGGGTGAACATGATCGCGGAACGAACAAACGGGACGACCGGGCGAGGAATGCGCGTCGCCCTGCAAATGCCGATCCGCTTTTACCGGAAGTGGATTTCTCCTCTAAAGCCGCCTACTTGCCGCTTTTACCCCAGCTGCTCGGCGTATGCGCTCGAAGCGATCGAGGAGTACGGACCGGCCAAAGGGAGCTGGATGGCGGTAAAGCGCATTTGCAAATGCCACCCGTTTCATCCCGGAGGCTTCGATCCGGTTCCGCCCCGCGACATGGAGAACGGAGAAGGGCGGCAGCCGACTTGACATGACATGCGGCGTTTGCGTAGAATGGGTGTAACTTCATAACGTTTCCATTGAACGGATGAGTAAGAAGTCCGCTCCTATAGCAGAGAGCCGGGATTGGTGAGAACCGGCATAGGGTCGCTTCCGAATATGGTCCGGGAGGAATCGCCGTCGAGCCGTCTGTCGCAGACCGGTCAGACCGCGACGCACGCCAGCGTTACGGGGGCAAGTCCGGATCGGACTTGACTGAGCCCTGCCATCTTCATGCGGCGGGGAAAATTGGGTGGTACCGCGTGAGCTTTCGACTCTCGTCCCATGTGGACGGGGGTCTTTGTGTTTTTTACGACCATAACGAGGAGGAGCATATTCAATGAGCGACAGCAGGAAAACGTACTATTTGACGACACCGATCTACTATCCGAGCGACAAGCTGCATATCGGACACGCTTATACGACCGTCGCGGGGGATGCGATGGCGCGGTACAAAAGGCTCCGCGGCTATGATGTGATTTATTTGACGGGGACGGACGAGCACGGGCAGAAGATCGAGCGCAAGGCGGCCGAGAAAGGCGTAACGCCGCAGACTTTCGTGGACGGCATCGTCACCGGAATCAAATCGCTCTGGAGCAAGCTGGACATCTCGTACGACGATTTCATCCGGACGACGGAAGAACGCCATACGAAGGTGGTGCAGCAAATATTCCAGCAGCTGCTGGATCAGGGCGATATTTACCTTGGTGAGTACGAGGGCTGGTACTGTACGCCCTGCGAATCGTATGTGCTGGAGCGCCAGCTGGTCGACGGCAATTGCCCGGACTGCGGCCGCCCCGTCGAGAAAGTCAAGGAGCAAAACTACTTTTTGCGGTTAAGCAAATATGCCGACAGGCTGCTGCAATATTATGAGGCGCATCCGGACTTTATCCAGCCGGACACGCGGCGCAACGAGATGATCAGCTTTATCAACCAAGGGCTGGACGATTTGGCCGTATCCCGCAATACGTTCGATTGGGGGATTAAAGTACCGGGCCATCCGGAGCACGTGATCTATGTATGGATCGACGCTTTGTCCAACTACATTACGGCGCTCGGCTACAAGTCGGACGGAGCGAAGTTCCGTTCCCACTGGCCGGCTGACGTTCATCTCGTCGGCAAAGACATAATCCGCTTCCATACGATCTATTGGCCGATCATGCTGATGGCGCTCGATCTGCCGCTGCCGAAGCAAGTGTTCGCGCACGGCTGGTTTCTGACCAAGGAAGGGAAAATGTCGAAATCGAAAGGCAACGTCATCGATCCGGTGCTGCTGATCGAGCGATACGGTCTAGACGCGCTGCGTTATTTCCTGCTGCGTGACGTTCCGTTCGGACAAGACGGCGTATTTACGCCGGAAGGGTTTATCGAACGGATCAACTTCGATTTGGCCAACGATCTGGGCAACCTGCTCAACCGGACCGTCGTCATGATCGACAAATATTTTAACGGGGACATTCAGCCGTTGCTTCCAGAAGCAACCGAATTTGACGCCGCTTTACAGGAGACGGTACGTCAGGCCGTTGCGAAAATGGAAGAGGCGATGGAGAAGCTGGAATTTTCCGTCGCTCTCGCGGCCATCTGGCAGCTGATCGGACGGACGAACAAATATATTGACGAAACGCAGCCTTGGGCGCTCGTAAAAGACGAAGCCTCCCGTCCGAAGCTTGGCTCGGTGCTGTATCATCTCGCCGAATCGCTGCGCATCACTTCGGTTCTGCTGCAGCCTTTCATGACCCGCACGCCGCGGAAAATATGGGACCAGCTCGGGATATCCGGCGACGGGCGGCTGACGGAGTGGGATAGCGTACACACTTTCGGTTTATTGCCGGCCGGGACGAAGGTGAAAAAAGGCGAAACGCTGTTCCCTCGTCTGGAAGTGGCTCAGGAGGTCGCGTATTTGATCGAATCGATGGGCGGAACGCCGCCTGCCGCATCTCCGGAGGCGAGTGCGCCGACGACGGAATCCGGCAAGAAGGAGTCGGGAGCCGCATCGGACGCGCTAGAGGAAATCGGCATCGACGACTTCATGAAGGTAGAGCTGCGCGTCGCCCGAGTGCTGGCCGCCGAGCCTGTCAAAGGAGCCGACAAGCTGCTGAAGCTGCAGGTCGATCTCGGCTATGAGAAACGTCAAGTCGTATCCGGCATCGCCAAGTACTATTCCCCCGATTCGCTCGTGGACCGCAAAGTAATACTGGTGGCAAACCTGAAGCCGGTCAAGCTGCGCGGCGAGCTGTCGCAAGGGATGATCCTGGCCGCTTCGGAAGGCGACCGGCTGACTCTGGCTACCGTAGCGGAAGACATTCCCGTCGGCTCGATCGTCAAATAGATCGCGGCAAAATCGTAACGCCTCCCGACCCGTACAAGGTTGAGGAGGCGTTATTTGCATGCGGAAGCTAATTGTTGCGAAAAGTTTAGGTTGACAACCCGACCGGTGGAATTTTATAATCACATTTGTAAATAGAAATAGTTACGATTTACAAATTCGTTTCACCGGTTTGCCTGGAGGGGAGTAACCAATATGAAGAACAAGAACCGAAGCAAGGTCCGCTTAATCGTCTCTCTCATTGTTATGCTGGTGCTGGCGGCCGTTATGACAGGCTGCGGCGGCAAGTCGAATGTAACGTTATCCGACGGAAAAGTCAATGTCGTTACTACGTTTTATGCCCTTTACGACTTCGCGAGCCGAATCGGCGGCGATAAAGCGAACGTGATCAATTTGGTCCCGGCCGGGGTGGAGCCGCACGATTGGTCGCCGAAAAGCCGCGATTTGAAAAATATGAGCAAGGCGCAGCTGTTCGTCTATAACGGCGCCGGATTCGAAGGCTGGGTTCACGATTTTCTAGACAGCTTGAAGAAAGATTCCGGCGTATCGGTCATCGAGGCGAGCCAAGGCATCGCACTGCTCCACGGGGCCGCACATGAAGACGACCATGGCCACGACGAGAAGAAAACGAAGGGCAAGGATGAACACGGACACGGGGAAGACGATTCGGACGTCGACCCGCACGTATGGGTAAGTCCGAAATCGGCGCTGAAAATGGCTGAAAACATCAAGAACGGACTCGTTCAAGCCGATGCGGCGAATAAATCGTACTACGAAGCGAACTACGAGACGCTCCGGAAGCAGCTGTCCGACCTCGACGCCAAGTTTACGCAATCGCTCGCGAAGGCGCCGAAAAAGGAAATTGTCGTATCCCATCAGGCGTTCGGCTATTTGTGCCGCGACTACGGATTGACGCAAATGCCGATTATGGGACTGTCCGCCGATTCGGAGCCGACGGCGCAAGACTTGAAAGAGATCAATAAATTCGTTAGAGACAATCAGGTCAAATATATTTTCTTCGAGGAGCTCGTGTCCGACAGAATGGCCAAAACATTGGCGAAGGACGCGGGAATCGAAACGCTCGTGCTCAACCCTCTCGAAGGTCTCACTCAGGAGCAGGCGAAGGCCGGTGACAATTACGTGACGGTTATGGAGAACAATTTGCAAAATTTATTGAAAGCATTACAATAAAGAAGGAGTACATGACCATTTCAAGCGCGAATGGAGAGCCATCCATGCAGCAATCGACCCGACCGGCGGGAGAACATTGTCACCTGCCGGTCGTTTCTATGCAGAACGTTTCATTTCAGTACGAGCAGCGGACCGTTATCGATCGGTTGAACTTCGACATTTTGCAGCGTGATTTCGTCGGCCTGATCGGTTCGAACGGAGCCGGCAAAACGACCCTGCTCAAGATGATCGTCGGCTTGCTGAAGCCGGATCAGGGAGAGGTTCGCTTGTTCGGAACGCCGCTGCCGCAGTTTCGCGATTGGGAGCGGATCGGGTATGTTCCGCAGAAGAACGCGTTCAACCCGCTATTTCCCGCTACCGTCCGGGAAGTCGTGTTATCCGGCTTATACGGACGCAAGAAGCTGTTCAAGCGGATAAATCGCGACGATTTGAAAAAATGCGACGATGCGCTGCACGCGCTGCGCATCGAGGAGCTTGCCGATCGCCGTATAGGCCGATTGTCGGGCGGACAGCAGCAGCGCGTATTCCTCGCCCGGGCGCTGGTGAACAGTCCGGAGCTGCTCATCCTTGACGAGCCGACGGTCGGCATCGATTCGGAGACGCAGGAAAGCTTCTTTCATATGATCCGGCATATGCATCAGCGGCATAATATCACATTTCTGATGGTATCGCACGATCTCGATATGATGAATGCGTATCTCGGTTATGAGCCGGCCCACGCTAGCGGAAAGTTGAAATTTTTCGTCAAGCATTCGCACGAGCTTGACAATTGCGCCGAGACAAACCTGGCGCACAGCCTACGCGACCTTCGGCTTGCCGATGAACCCGAACCGTTAACGGCACGATAAGGGAGAAGAATACTATTGGATATTTTTTCGGAATACTTTTTTCAACGGGCATTGATTGGAGGTATTCTGATCGGGGGAATGGCGCCGCTTTTGGGCGTTTTTCTGGTTCTCAGACGGTTGTCGATGATCGGCGATACGCTGGCCCACGTCTCGATCGCCGGCGTCGCGTTGGGCTTCCTGCTCGGCGTGTATCCTCTGGCAGTAGGATTGTTGTTCTCCATTCTCGCCTCGTTCGCGATCGAACGGCTCCGCAGAGCGTACAAGACGTATGCGGAATTGTCCATTGCCATCATTATGTCCGGGGGAGTGGCGCTGGCCACGTTTTTGTTTACGTTGGGCAGAGGGTTCAACATGGACGTAACCAGCTATTTGTTCGGCAGCATTTATACGCTCAGCTGGACCGATTTGTGGCTCGTACTGGCCGTGACGCTGGTCGTGATGTGCATGCTGATCGTTTTTTTCAAGGAAATGTTTCTGATCATGTTCGATGAGGACGCGGCGGCCGTGAGTGGAATACCGCTTCGCGCATTGAACCTGCTGACGACCATACTGACGGCGCTGGTGATCGGCGTGGCCATCAAAATCGTCGGAGCCTTGCTCGTATCCGCGCTTTTGACGGTTCCGGTCGCATGCAGCTTGGCTGTGGCCAAAAGCTTCCGGCATTCGGTATGGATCGCGCTCGTGTATTCGGAGATTGCCGTTGTGGGCGGACTTGTCGCGGCCGGCGTTTGGAACTGGGCACCCGGCGCAACCGTCGTGCTGATGCTGATCGCTCTGCTGATCGTCACGCTGCTCGTGCGGGGGCGCAGCGGCGCCAAAGTGTAGTCGTACAATTGCTTGAAGAGGAGGGGACGGCTTGACTCAAGTCAACATTTGGATCGCGCTGTGGGCCGGATTCGCTTCATTTATATCGCCCTGCTGCCTGCCGCTGTATCCTTCTTATTTGTCCTACATAACCGGTATTTCCGTACAGAGGCTTAAGGAAGACCGGACGAAGAAGGAAGTGCGGCTGGCCACGACGGGGCATACGCTGTTTTTTATACTCGGGTTTTCGATCATCTTCTATTCGCTCGGGTTCGGGGTCGGGCTTGTAGCCGACTGGTTCAACGACTACCGGGATATCATTCGCCAGCTGTCGGCCATTCTCATCTTCGTCATGGGCTTGTTTCTGATCGGCGTGTTCCAACCGCAATGGCTGATGCGGGAACGGAAGCTGCAAGTGAAATCGAAGCCGGCCGGATACCTTGGCTCTTTGGTCGTAGGAATGGGCTTTGCCGCAGGCTGGTCGCCTTGCGTCGGTCCGATCCTCTCGTCGATTTTGCTGCTCGCGGCTACGGAGCCGGGCACATGGTTTCAATTGACGACCGCTTATTCCGTCGGGTTCGCGATCCCGTTTTTCATACTTGCCTTCTTTATCGGCTCTACGAAGTGGATCGTCCGTTATTCTTCGCTGCTCATGAAAATAGGCGGAGGATTGATGATCTTGATGGCCGCGCTGCTTTATTTCGATAAAATGATTTTGATTACGATCTGGCTGCAGGAACGGACGCCGGATTGGCTGAAGTTTTAATCGGGGAAAACCGCTCGGTAGCGAGCGGTTTTTTTCAATTGCGCGCTAAGTGAAGTATTCGATTTTGGCTTGCGGAAATTGCTCGAATATGCGCTCGGTAATAAATTCGCGTAAAGCGTGAGCCTGTTCGTCGGGATACACGTATTTGCCCTGACCCCAGCGTCCCCATTTGTATTTGCGCTTCGCCTCGTCCATCTCCAGCTTCGTTTTCGGATAGCGCTGGAGGATGACGGTTTTGGCCGTCTTCGTAAACCGGTGCTGGATCAGCTCGAACGTCAGCCCGTCCGACGCTTCCTCCGGTACGGCGGCCCTCAGCTTCTCCAGCAAGGCGCTGTAGCCATCCTCCCAGCCGTCGTGCCATATGATCGGGGCGATAATAAATCCGAGCGGATATCCCGCTCTCGCCACTTTGCCGGCAGCTTCGATTCGTTCGGCAAAAGTCGAGGTGGCCGGTTCGAAATGGCGAATGACATAATCGGCATTCACGCTGAAGCGGAACCGCGTATTTCCGTTATGCCTCGCATCCAGCAGCGAATCGACGTGATGAAATTTGGTGACGAACCGGAGCCGTCCCAGCGGCTGTTCGCCCATGAATTCGATCAGTTCCTTCAACGATCCGGTAATATGCTCCAAGCCGACCGGGTCTGACGTACATGCGGCTTCGAAACGCGTAACCTCTGGCTCCCGCTCCGTAATATATCCCCGAGCCGCGTCCAGAACGTCGTCCATATTGACGTATACGCGAATATACGGCTTGGCCCCCAGAGTCGTCTGAAGATAACAATAATGGCAATGCCCCATGCAGCCTGTCGCGATCGGAATGGCATACTCCGCCGAAGGCTTGGACGTATCGAATTTTAACGTTTTCCGCACGCCTACGACGAGCGTCCGTTTGGCGATTTTGTACTTTTCCGAATCGCTATCTCCGGGAAAGCCGGTAATCCGGTTGTGCGAGCTTGTCATGCGAATGGGCAGCCCCAGCGAGACGGCCCATTCATGGATGCGCCGGCCTTTCGGATAATGCAAGGAATCCGGTTCGAAATAGACGAGTTCCGGGACGAATTGAAGCGTATTTTTCGTTTTGACCGGAGGGGACAGCAGCTCGGTGGTCAAGGAGTCATCTCCTTTGCAGGAATGAATGTAGTCGGATTCGCCATAGTGTTCCCTTGGGCGTATGCTTCGAGTCTTGTCCGAGACATAACAGTGATCGGCAAATTTGGCTTCCGAGCGTCTACTAAATTGTACCAACTCAATCGCTCGTTATGATAGAATGATAAAGTCATAAGTCGTACGACGGTCTATTAAACTTGGCATATCCGGTGCCGATATCCGATTGAGGTGTAGTTCAGATGACGAAAGTGTTAATGACGTTCCCCGAAGGCAAGTTCAAAGTGCTGACATTAAGCTACGACGACGGCAGAAATGCCGACCGGAGATTGGTGGAAATCATGAACAGCCACGGAATCAGAGGTACATTCCACCTGAATTCCGGTTTGTTCGGATCGAACGACAGAATCCCGCAGGAAGATATCTCTTCGCTTTACGAGGGGCACGAAATATCCGCCCACACGGTGAATCATCCGACCATTGCCAGATGCCCCAAGGAGCAAATCGTCGACGAAATTATGGAAGACCGGAAAGGCTTGGAGAGCATTGCCGGCTATACGGTGAGAGGACTGTCCTATCCGAACGGCTCATACAACAAGCTGATTAAAGAGATGCTCCCTTACATGGGAATCGAATATTCCAGAGTTACGCACAGCACGGGCGGCTTCGCCATACCCGACGATTGGTACGAATGGAGACCAACGTGTCATCACAAGCAAAACCTGATTGGCGTGGCCGACAACTTCCTATCCTTGCAAAAAGTCCAGTATTTGTACATGATGTACGTGTGGGGCCACAGCTACGAGTTCGACAACGACAACAATTGGGACGTGATCGAGGCATTTTGCGAGAGGGCCGGCCGTCAAACCGACATTTGGTATGCGACAAATATCGAAATCGTCGATTATTTCAAAGCGTTTCAGCGTCTGCAATTTTCCGCCTCGCGTTCGTTCGTGTATAACCCGTCGGCCCGTCCGGTTTGGATTTCGGCGAATGGCAAAATCGTCGAAATCGGCGGAGGCAGTCAAGCGCGGCTCGTTTAATCGATGTCGCATGCCGCGGCACCGTTCCTCCGGACGTCAATGGCCTCCTTATTATCGGTTCTTATATCGGTTAACTGGGTAAACTTGCTTTGTCCGGTTAATCGGTGTATCATTAATAAGGTTTGGCAAACCGGAACCGAGGAGGGGTCTTTTTGGCAGCGACACCGAGCATGGAGGACTATCTGGAGAAGATTTACAAGCTGATCGACGAAAAAGGATATGCCAGAGTGTCCGACATTGCCGAAGGGCTTGAAGTTCATCCCTCGTCCGTTACGAAAATGATTCAGAAGCTGGATAAAGACAATTACTTGATTTACGAACGATATCGCGGACTTGTCCTTACTTCCAAAGGGAAAAAGATGGGGAAACGACTCGTCGACCGGCATCATTTGCTGGAAAGCTTCCTCCAACTGATCGGCGTTCAGGAGGAGAACATTTATAAGGATGTCGAAGGAATCGAGCATCATCTGAGCTGGGATTCGATCACCTGCATCGAAGTGCTCGTCGAGTATTTCCAACGGCAACCGGAACGCGTAACGGAATTGATGAATATTCGCAACGAGCTGGAATCGGAATAACCGATTGATTAAACGCTCCGAGTGTCCCGCAAGGCGGGGCAAACGGGGCGTTTTCGCATTTATGCCGCTATGGAGCCGAGGGTGTCATACGAACAAACCGGTACCGCATACAGTTCTTTAGTAGTTAATCGCTAAAGACGGCTGCGGAAGGGTGACAACCATGATCGTCAACGGTGTGTTCGAAGGAGGGGGCGTCAAAGCGATTGCGCTCGTCGGAGCGATTAAGGCGGCAGAGGAGTACGGAGTCAAATTTCGTCATGTCGCCGGCACCTCCTCAGGTGCGATTGTGGCGTCGTTGTTGGCTGCCGGATATACGGCCGACGAGCTGAAGAAAATTATATTGGAGACGCCCTTTACGGACTTTCTGACCCGTTCCTGGCTGCATCAGCTGCCGATCGTCGGGCCCGCCGCGCGAATATTGATCAAAAAGGGTCTTTACTCGGGTCAGCGTCTCGAGTTATGGATCGCGGAGAAGCTCGCTGCAAAAGGAGTGCGAACCTTCGCCGATTTGCCCAAAGGAAAACTGAAAATCATCGCATCGGACATCTCGCAGGGAAAGCTGCTTGTGCTTCCCGACGACATCGCCCAATACGGAATCGATCCGGAGCAGCTGCCTGTCGCGAAAGCGGTCCGGATGAGCACGAGCATCCCTTATTTCTTCGACCCCGTCGTCTTGCGGAAAACGCCAAAGGTACGCAAAAAGGGGGAATCCTTCGCCGATCAGTTCATTTATATCGTCGACGGAGGGCTGTTAAGCAATTTCCCGCTCTGGATCTATGACGAGGAGAACGGCAAAATACCGGAGAGCGAGCTAATTCCCACACTCGGATTCCACCTTGTAGGGAAGCAATCGAACAGCCCCCGTACCATTGTCGGACCGTTGTCGATGTTTCAGGCACTATTTGCGACTATGATGGAAGCGCACGATGAACGGTACATCGAAGAGAAAAACCGGTTCCGTACGATCAAAATCCCGACGCTGGGCGTAAGGCTGACCGACTTCGATATTAAGCCCGAGAAAAGCTTGGAGCTGTTCAACGCGGGATATGCGGCAGCCAAAGCTTATTTCCAAAAATGGTCGCACCAGCACTATATCCAAACGTTCAATCATCTTATTCGGGATGGTCAGAAGGGACGACCGGCTTAAACAAAATAATGTTGTCGAAAAAGTAGACCCGGGATCGATATCCCGGGTCTTCATTATGGTCAATGATACGTATATGGCTTCTCCGGCGGCTCGTCGTCATCCCGCTTGTTTCCTTGAATGACGCGAAACGGGATGTTTTTCCGTTTTTCTTTCGTTTTCTTTCCGGCAGAAGAGGGTGACGATTTGCGCTGCTTCGATTTGCGCCAACGGGCAGGCGGATATTTATAGAGGACGAATATGCCTCCGAATATAACGATCGCGATGATCAGATTAAACGGGTTGGACATCATCGTGCTAAAGATGCCGATAGCCATCAAGACGAGAATGAGAATAAAAAGCGGATGTATGCGCCGTTTCAAATGCAGCTTCCCCCTTTCAGCGTATATGCCTATCTCCTAAACCGCCTGTCCTGCATTGGCCGCATTCCGGTGTTGCAGCAATTCCCGTTCGATTTCCAGCATCCGTTCGAACGAGGCGATCGATACTTCCACCTGCGAGTCGTCCGGCTCCTTGGTCGTCAGCTTTTGCAGCCACAATCCGGGGTAGCCGAGATAGCGCAGCACCGGCGTTTCCCTTACCGAGTTCGTCAATCGGAGTACTTCGTACGAGAGACCGATGACGAGCGGCAGCAGCAAGATCCTAAGCAACAAACGCTCCCATAAGTTATCGTATTCGAAAAACGAGTATACGATCACTCCGACGAGGACGGTAAATACGATAAAGCTGCTGCCGCACCGGTAATGCAAAGTATTGAATTTCTGTACGTTGGAGACGGTCAGCTCTTTGCCCGCTTCGTAGGCGCTGATTACCTTATGCTCGGCGCCGTGGTATTGGAACAGCCGCTTGATCAATGGCGTCAGCGAGATAAAGTAAATATACCCGAGCAGCAAAACGATTTTGATGACGCCTTCCAGCAAATTGTGCAAAATCTGATTCTCGAACAAGTTCTGAAACAACAGCTGCTCGATAAAGGCCGGTACGAGCGTGAACACGAATTTACCGAACAGAAACGATAAGACGCCTACGACGGCAACACCGAGAATCATGGAAACATTGCCGAATCCGCCTTGTTTTTTGGAAGGCTGCTCTTCGGCTCCGCCCTCGTCCTCGGCATATTTTTCCGCGGAGAAGTTCAGATGCTGCGCGCCTTTGGCGCTCGATTCGATAATGGCTACAATGCCGCGAAGCAGCGGGATTTTTTTGAGGTTGCTCACCCAAGAAATATCTTTGCGGGGCACCTCGAAAAATTCGATTTGATTGTTTTTACGGCGAACCGCAGTTACATTGACGGTTTTGCCGGCCATCATGACGCCTTCCATAACCGCCTGACCGCCGTAAACGGCCTGATTTTGAGACAATGAGGTCACCCTCCTTCGACTGAGAATGGATTTCGTATATATTCATTGTAACGAATTCCGGCGCGGAACGCCACTCGTTTAGTTCACCCCGAAATGCGCATACTAAAGCTAACTTTGGCAATGAAAGGACGAAAAGTCATGGATCAACGAGCAATGGGCCCAGAGCGGAAGGAGCCTACGGGCGTGTGGTCATTTGCGCTGCAGATCGGATTTTTCGCGGGGCTGATCTGGGGAGCGGTCAAAGCGGTCGAAACCTATTTCAAGTTTACGAAAATACCGGCAACATTTATGGCCAAACCGTTTTTCGCGCCGTCTTTCATGAATACGACCGCCGGTTTTTGGATGGGATGGCTGGCCTTCATCGTATTTTCGATCGCCGCCGCTTTGCTTTACGCGGCGCTGTTTCGCAAGGTCGTGGGGCATTGGACGGGGCTTGCTTACGGAGCGGCGTGGTGGGCTTTGCTGTACTTGCTCGTTGGACCGTCGACCGGCATGATGAAATGGATATACCGGTACGAATGGAATACGATCGTAACAGACGCCTGTTTATTTTTGCTGTGGGGGTTGTTCATCGGATTTTCGATCTCGTTCGAATTTACCGATGAACGGGAAAGGGAGCCTTCCGTAACGACCTAGAGACTGTCGAGCTTTTGCCTCCCTGGCAATAGCAAATTTTAATGCTAGGCGGCTGCATAAGTTTATTTATGCAAACAGTCCAGGTTGTCGAACCGTGCCATTCCAAAAAAAAGTTCTCAAAGCGGGGAAACTTATGGTAAAATGGCTTCGGTTCGATTCTTCCGATTCGGGGTGGTGGTTAGATTGTACAATATATTGGTTCTGCACGGCCCCAACTTGAATATGCTCGGTATCCGGGAGCCCGGCATATACGGGACGGTAACGTTGGCCGCCATCGAAGAGCGGCTTGCCGGATTGGCCGGACCGATCGGCGTTAACCTGGAGTTTCATCAGTCCAACCATGAGGGCGTGCTGATCGACCGGATTCACGGCGCGTTCGGGACGAAGGACGGGATCCTGATCAATCCGGGCGCCTTTACTCATTACAGCTACGCGCTTCGTGACGCGATATCTACCGTTATGCTGCCGACGGTGGAAGTCCACTTGTCCAATATTCATAAAAGAGAGCCGTTTCGGCACGTGTCGGTCATCGCTCCCGTAGCCGTCGGCCAAATAGCCGGATTCGGGGCTGCCAGCTACGAGTTGGGATTGTTGGCGCTGCACCGTCACCTTGAAGAAAAGGGGAGCTCCTGATGGAACAAGCCAGACTGTCCCGATTGCGAAAGCTTATGCTCGAAAGGAAGCTGGAGGCGCTGTTCATCACCGGAGAACATAACCGGAAGTATTTGTCCGGGTTTACAGGGTCGTCCGGGTATTTGCTCATTACGGCCGACAAGGCGTACTTGCTGACCGATTTCCGGTATATGGCGCAAGCGCCCGCTCAAGCGAAGCATTTCGAAGTCGTCGAGCATCAGCCTAAAGTATCCGCGACGGTCAGGGAGCTGCTGAACCGGGCAGGCGTCAGGGAGCTGGGCTTCGAGCAGCAGCATATTACTTATGCTTCATACGTATCTTATGCGGCCGATTTGGCGGACATCCGGCTCGTGCCAACCGATTCGTTGGTGGAGCTTCTTAGGATGGTGAAGGACGAATCGGAACTGAAGGTCATGAGGGAAGCGGCGGAGTTGGCCGACAAGACGTTCGCCCATCTGCTGACGACGCTTAAGCCGGGGATAACGGAAAATGACGTCGCCTTGACAATCGAGTTTTTTATGCGCCAGCATGGCGCTTCCGGGGTATCGTTCGAAACGATCGTCGCCTCCGGAGAACGATCCGCGCTGCCGCACGGTAAAGCGAGCGACCGGGTGCTGAAGTCCGGGGAATTTGTAAAGTTCGATTTCGGCGCTTATTATAAAGGATATTGCTCCGATATTACGCGTACCGTCATGCTGGGCAAGCCGACCGAAAAGCACCGGCAAATTTACGATATCGTGCTGGAGGCGCAATTGAATGCGCTCGAGCATATGCGGCCCGGTATGACCGGCAAGGAAGCGGATGCGCTGACCCGCGATATCATTAAGCGCCACGGCTTCGGGGATCATTTCGGCCATAGCACCGGCCACGGACTGGGCATGGAGGTCCACGAAGCGCCCAGACTTTCGATGCAGAGCGAGACCGTGCTGACCCCGGGAATGACCGTCACGGTCGAACCCGGCATCTACTTGCCCGGATTCGGCGGCGTCCGGATCGAGGACGACGTTGTCGTAACGAACACGGGAGTCCAAAGATTGACACAATCGACAAAAGACTTTATTATCATCGATTAGTGAATCTTTTTTTAGATAGGACCGATCCAGAACTATTTAGGAGGAAACGATTGTGATTTCTGTTAACGATTTTCGCACTGGCTTGACCATCGAGGTGGAGAACGATATTTTTACCGTAATTGATTTCCAACACGTAAAACCCGGGAAAGGCGCAGCCTTCGTCCGTTCGAAGCTGAAAAACTTGCGCAACGGCAATACGGTGGAAAGAACGTTCCGTGCCGGCGAAGACGTAGGCCGTGCCCATGTGGAGAACCGAGCCATGCAATATTTGTATGCAAGCGGCCAAGAGCATACGTTCATGGATAACGAAACCTACGACCAAATTACGCTTCCGGCATCCCAGCTCGAATGGGAGTTGAATTTCCTGAAAGAAAACATGACGATCAACATCGTCAGCTATCACGGCGAAATTCTCGGCATCAACCTGCCGAACAGCGTCGATCTGAAAGTAATCGAGACGGAGCCGGGCATCAAAGGCAATACGGCTACGGGCGCTACGAAGAACGCGAAGGTCGAAACCGGCCTGAACGTGCAAGTGCCGCTTTTCATCAACGAAAACGACACGCTTCTGATCAGCACGAGCGACGGCAAATACATTTCGCGCGCTTAAGCTGTACAAGCAAACCGACAAGGAAAGCATCCTTCTAATTGAAAGGGTGCTTTTTTGTTTTTTGCGGTTTGTTTATTGATACATTCGAGGAGGAGGAGTTTCAATATGGTAAGCGGATCGGCATACGAAATATGGACCCGGGAACATGCCGGGAATCGAAAGGGCGAGAGGCTTCGACGTTTGAAGGAAGGACACGGCCATGCCGAGAAGCTGTTTGCCGAATCGGTTTGGTGGCCAGCCTTTACAAGCTATGACCGGCTGCATCCGGAATATGAAGTGTCCGACTTCAAAGATGGTTCCCGCTATCTGGACTTCGCCTATATCCGGGAAGGAGCGAAGGTGTGCATCGAAATCGACGGATATGGACCGCATCGCCGGGATGCCGACCGCAGACAATTTTCCGACGAACTGACCCGGCAAAATCATCTGGTGATCGACGGCTGGATCGTAATCCGATTTACATACGACGACGTAAAGGAGCGGCCTCGACACTGCCAACAATTGCTGCAGCAGCTCTTCGGCAAACTGTTCGGGGATCGTAACCGCACCGGAGAAAACTTGTCCATTCTGGAGAAGGAGGCAATCCGGCTTGCGTATCGGCAAAACGGCAAGGTGGCGCCAGGCGAGCTGTTCCATTATCTTGGGATAGGCAGAACGAAAGGCAGCCGGCTGATTGCGGACTTAATCGATAAAAAGTGGTTCATCCCGGCTTCCGGCAATCGGAGAATATGTTTATATCGATTAAACGGCGATCGGCCGTTGACTTTTTGAACGCAGCTTTCAATCAGTCGGCGAAACGAAGCTTACGGAGATTACTGCATACTGTCGGGTTCCTCCACAATAGGAATGCACAAACCGGCGTTATTTCGGGTGCGAGAAGGCAAACTGGCGCGGATAGTGCTCAAATGAGCGTTACTGGTTCCCTGCTGCTGGCTAACTAACGAAATCAGCTCTGCCGGAGGCCCGACAGAGCTGATCATTATGATCACGTATTGAAAAATGCGTCGTGCAGGGCGACGATCGCCTTGTTCATGTCGCCGCTTTGGATCCCGAACATGATGCTGCTCTCGGAGGCGCCTTGGTTGATCATCTCGAGATTGACGCCGTGGTCGGACAGAGCGCCGGTGGCGCGTTTGGCGACGCCGATTTGCTTGCTCATGCCGTCGCCGACGATCATGATCAGCGCGATTCCCCGCTGTACGATCAGCTTGTCGGGCTGGAGCTCGGTGCGGATCCGCTCGAGCACCTGCTTCTCCACCTCCGGAGTAAACGTCGACTCCTTGATGATGACCGAAATATGGTCGATTCCCGACGGAGTATGCTCATAGGACAGATCGGCGTCTTCGATAATTTGCAGAAGGCGGCGGCCGAATCCTTTTTCGCGGTTCATTAAATATTTGCTTAAGAAAATGGCGCAAAAATCCGAAGAGCCCGCCACGCCGACTACCGGCAGCTCGTGGTTGCTGCGTTCGAGAGAGATTAACGTTCCCCGCGACTCCGGATTGTTCGTATTCCGGATATGAACCGGAATTTTGGCGTTGAATGCCGGTTGCAGCGCTTCGTCGTGCAGGACGGAAAATCCCGCATATGACAGCTCGCGCATCTCGGCGTAAGTCATTTCATGAATCGCGGCCGGTTTCTCGACAATTCGCGGATCGGCGGCGAACACGTTGTCCACGTCCGTAAAGTTCTCATATACGTCCGCATGCACGGCTGCGGCCAAGATAGCTCCGGTAATATCCGAGCCTCCGCGGGGGAAGGCAACCAGATTGCCGTTCTTCGCGTATCCGTAAAAGCCCGGGAAAATAATACGGTGAGCGCTGTCCCGCAGAGGGCGCAAAAGCTCATACGACTCCGGCAGAACTTGAGCGTTGCCCGGTTCGTCGCTTAGAACGAGTCCGGCTTCCTTCGGATCTACATATATGAAATCGTGCCCTTCCTTGCGCAAAAAAGCGGCAAGCAGGCGGGCGCTGAATTCTTCACCCAAAGCTTTGATAGAATCGATATACCGGGCGCGGTGATTGCGGTTTCCTTCGCCACGGGATTTGAGCAGCGTCGCGATCGTTTCGAATTCCTCTCGGGGCAGCTCCAAGCCTTCGATAATGCCTGCAAAACGGTCCAATATCGATTGCTGCACCGCTTCCGCACCGGAGCCGCCCAACTTCGCTTCGGCGAAGGCAATCAGCAAATCGGTCACCTTCGTGTCCGGTTTGTTTCGTTTTCCGGGAGCGGATACAACTACGATTTTCCTGTCATCGTCGGCCAGCGCAATGGTGGCCACTTTGCGAAATTGCTCGGCGGAAGCTAGCGATGTGCCGCCGAACTTGCACACTTTTAAAGCCATGACGTCTCCTCCTAAACTGACTCTTCTGATACACTACCACAAGAGTGTTGTGGATTCAACGAGAATTCACGCGGACTTAAGGAAATTTTCCGAACAGAAAGGTGGCGATTTTCAGCAGCAGAGCCGTTATGCCCGCCGCCATGAGCGGCCCGACGGGGATCCCTCTCATGAAAATGATTCCGAAGATCGAGCCGATAACCAGACCTACGATCAACTGCGGATCCACCTTCAATAAATCGAGCCCTTTTCCGTTCATATAGGTGGCGATGGCGCCGCCGATCAAGGCGATAATTCCCGGCCATGACGTAAACACGGCCATGATGTCCTTGGTCGAGATCCGCTCGCTGGCGAAAGGCACCAATACGCCCATCGTTAAAAATAAGAGGCCCAGCTCGAGGCCTCTTCGTTCGATGGACGGCAAATAACGTTCCAGATGAATCAGCTTGACTACGAGCAGGACGCAAGCCGCTGTCGTAATGATCGGAGACCGCCCGACCATGCCGACAATGATCAACAACAATAGCAGAAGTTCGCCGTTCATACGAATAACCCCTTGTCCTTCTGGAGTGTGTGCCGATACATAAGCACGCAAGCAAAGCGCGCAAGACTGCCCGTCTTATGCTTGCCTAGTACGAAACGAAAGCAAGACAGCCTTTCATTCGTACTTATTGTATGAAAGGACAAGAGGTTTAGAACCGCATCATCGATTGGTCTCTCCAAACGGGGACGAGGTCGTAACGGTTCAATTGGGAGCAATGCAGGATGTCGTCGCGATGGCCGATTTTGCTCAATCTTCTGCCGCTGGAGCAGGATAGCAGCGTGTCTTCGATCCGATCCCGAACCGCTTCATAAGCATGTCTCATCGCCATGCCGAGATCGTTCGCTTCCACTTTATCGCCTCCGTATTCCATTAAGTATACGATCAATAGTCCCGCGCACAAGCCGTCTTCCAAGCAAAATTCATCCTGTGTACCCGCGCAGACGATTACGACATCCCGTTTCTGACTGAAGGCCGCTTTGGCGCACGCCTCGGCGTTCAACAAGGAGCCGGACAGCAGCCGGCCCGCCCGCTGAGATTTCTGAATGGCTCTGGTTCCGTTCGTTGTAGTGAGGATGATCCGTTTGCCGGCAATCGCTGGAGTCGAATATTCAGCGGGAGAATTGCCGTAGTGAAAGCCGGCGATCTTTTTGCAAAACCGTTCCCCCCCGAGCAAGTCTCCTTCTTGTTGAAGCTGTATCGCCTGATTGACCGTTTCAGCGGGTACAATCGCGGAGCAGCCATGCGCGAGCGCCGTGACGATCGTGCTCGTGGCCCTCAGCACATCGATCACGATGACCGTCTTCTGAATGAAGTCATCCGATCTTGCTTCGTTTACGTTCGAGATGACGTCCACTTGCATGTCTGATCCCTCGCTTTATAAAAAGGATGAATGAACCAAAATTCACTAATAGTGAGCCTCATTGCGCCATTCGTTTGATGGATGTGCAATTTCGGCGAGAGCCAAGAAAATCACAAATAAGCAAAATTGGTAAAATTGGTTCACTATTCGCCAACTGGCGCGATGGAGCAATACGACTTCCGTGTCCATGCTTAGCCCCTATTTTGTCTGGATGATTAGGAGGGCCTCCCGAGAGAGACTTCTGAGCATCGCCTCACTTTTGGGGGAAGCAAAACGTATCCGAGCGAAGTCCCCTGCGCAGCGATTCCAACGAATAAATGTCTTGCGGCGCGATGTTGCCCAAATTGACGGATGTCCCAAGCGCTTTCAACAAATCAATTTGTTGCTGCTTTTGCGGCGCTTCCCACAAAATACGCTTCGGGTCGGGCAATTGGCCGACTATATTATGAAGCTCCTCGTCGCGGCATTGTCCGTTGGCGTCGAAAATGCCGACACCCGCACCGGATTCCCGGGCTTCGATCGTTACGAGCGATGCTCCTTGCTGAACATCGATGAGGACGGTTTCCAGCAGCTGTTCCGTGTTGATCGTAGACCCCCACAGCTTTTTGCCGTACTCCGTGAACACCGTCATTCCTGCTTCACGTCCCCGCCGGATCAGATCGTTGCGTACCGACCGTTCCAATTCGATCGTTCCATCCGAAACTTCGATTGCGGTAAACCCGAGCCGTCGAATCGTATCGAAAAAATCCGGGACCGCGTCCTGCGCGACGGCAACCTCCAAGAAGGTGCCTCCCGGCATGATGGCGATTTGATGCTGACGCGCCAGCTCCAGTTTCCGTTTCAGCAGGTCGGTCGGATAAAGCGGCGTAGTTCCGAAGCCGATCTTCAGAAGGTCGATATATGGCGCGGATGTTTGGAGCAAATCTTCGAAAGCGTGGAGCCCCAGACCTTTGTCCATCACCATCGTTAGGCCGCAGGTGCGCGGCTTGACGGACCGGCATGCGGTCGGATCTTTCAGCAGCGGGTGCCACTCCAGCCGTGAAGTAACGTCCATAAAACAAATCTCCTCACTGTTTAAGGATTTGTATGATGTATGGGAGCAATATATGCACTCGCCCGGGGCGTGGTGCCGGCATGCCTAAAATGGGACTTGCTCGCATAACATGGGGAAAAGGTCGTTTCGGACGAGGAGGGGAAGAGTCCCGCTCGCCCGAAACGCCCGAAGAGGAGGGGAGCACAACCGATGATCAACAAAATCGTGCTCGGCATGGCCAGTCTGCGGCTCATGTCCGGAAGTCTGGAAATTATCGCCGCACTGCTCATGCTGAGGCTCAACCAGGTGGACAAAGCGCTGCTGGTCAATTCGGGTCTCGCTATCGTCGGCCCGATGACGCTTCTATTAACGACGACGATCGGATTGGTAGGATTGGCCGAGAAGCTGTCGTTTACGAAGATGCTGTGGGTCGGGCTCGGCGTAACCTGCATCTTTATCGGCATTCTGAAAAAATAGGGAATAAACCGCCTGTCCGGGCATATAGATGAGAGTAAACCCGGACAAACCGGGGAGGTGCCGCAATGCATGCGATTCTACCTTTTCTGCCGGCGCGGATTCGCGGAATGCTAGAAAGGCTGCCGGGCACGGCGAGCAATCGCCTCGAGGAAATCCGGATCCGGGAGTCGAGGCCGCTGGAGCTCGTCGTCGACGGGGAATCCCGCTTCGTATCGCCGGACGGGGCGTTTACCGACATAGCCGATGCGGGCTACCGACCTTCAAAAGAGGACGGGCTGAAGCTGCTCGACCTGCTGACCAACCATTCGTTGTATACGTTCGAAGAGGAACTGCGACGCGGCTACATTACGATCGCGGGCGGTCATCGGGTCGGCCTGGCGGGGAAAACGGTTCTGGAGCGCGGCGAGGTAAAGCATATCCGGGATGTCGCCAGCTTCAACATCCGCATCGCCCGGGCGCTCCCCGGCCTAGGGAAGCCGCTATTGTCCGCAATATGGGACGAGTCGGTCGGAACGATCCATCAGACGCTGGTCATCTCGCCTCCGCGCCAAGGCAAAACGACGCTCATCCGGGATTTGGCCCGACTGATCAGTGCGGGAGAAAGGAATGGCGGCGAGCTCGCCCGACCCGGGCTGCGGGTAGGCATCGTGGACGAACGGTCGGAAATCGCCGCTTGCGTGAAGGGCGTTCCGGCATTCGACGTAGGTCCGCGAACCGATGTGCTCGACGGATGTCCGAAAGCCGAAGGGATGATGATGATGATACGCTCCATGTCGCCCGACGTGCTCATCGTAGACGAGATCGGACGCCCCGAGGATGCTTCGGCGCTACAGGAAGCGCTGCACGCGGGCGTGCGCGTCATCGCCACGGCACACGGTCGCAGCGTCGGCGACGTCCGTGACAGACCCGTTATGAAGCGCATGCTGGAGGATCGGGTATTTGCAAGACTTGTCGAGCTCTCGAGGAGCCGTCGCTCAGGCTCGCGTTACATCGTATGGGACGCCTTCGGACGAAAAGTGGCCGAGCTGGCCGCCGCCGAGCTTGGCGACGGCGGGAGGTCCCCATGATCAAGCTGTTCGGCGCCATTCTCATCCTGGCCGCGGGAACGATGATCGGCTTCTCCAAAGCGAGCGTCTACGCCCGCCGGCCGAGGCAAATACGCCAACTGATCCATGCGCTGCAGCGGCTCGAGACGGAAATGACATACGGCTATACGCCGCTGCCGGAAGCGCTTCTGCGCATTGCCGCCCAACTGGAGCCGCAGCTGGCCGCCCTGTTCCGGATGGCCGCCGAGCCGTTGCTTACGGCTACAGGCAAGACGGCGGGCGAAAGCTGGAGGGAGGCCGTCAGCGCCTGTTGGAAACAAACCGCCCTATCATCGAATGAACGGGAAGTGTTGAGCCAGTTGAGCTTTACCTTGGGCATCAGCGACCGCGACGATCAATCGAAGCATCTGCGGCTGGCCGTCAGTCTGCTGCAGGCCGAGGAACAAGCCGCCTGGGACGATCAGCGGCGCTACGAGAAAATGTGGAGAAGCCTCGGGGTGCTGGCCGGAGCATTTGTCGTCATTCTGATGTACTAGAAGGGGTGCGGGTAATGAATGTGGATGTGAACGCGATTTTTCAAATCGCCGGCATCGGCATCATCATCGCGATGATCCATACCGTCCTGAAGCAAATGGGGAAAGAGGATATGGCGCACTGGGTGACGGTTATCGGCTTCGTCGTCGTCCTGTTCATGGTGGTGAGTCTGCTGGACGATCTGTTCAAGGAAATCAAAACGATCTTCTTATTCCAGTAGCAAGCGAGGTCATCCGAAGCTTCATGCTGTATAGAGGTACCGCAGGGTAGGTGTTCCCGGGTGGAAATGATCCAAATCGTCGGCCTCGGATTTATTGTAGCGATTTTGACGCTCGTCCTGAAGGAGCATAAGCCGCTGTTCGCTTTTTTGCTGGTCGCGATTACCGGAATTTACATTTTCCTGTTTCTGCTCGGCAAAATTTCCGCGGTGATCGATGTGCTCGAACAGCTGTCGGCCCAGACGAACATCAACGTGATGTTTCTGAAAACGGTGTTGAAAATAATCGGAATCGCCTATATCGCCGAATTCGGTGCGCAAATCGTCCGCGATTCGGGGCTCGAATCGGTCGCCTCCAAAATCGAGCTGGCCGGCAAAGTGCTTATTATGGTGATGGCCATTCCGATCATCTCGGTCATTATCGAAACCGTGGTGAAGCTGCTGCCCGCCTGAGGAGACGAATCGAATACGGGAGATGAATCGCTTGATCCAGCAACGATCGCGTAGAACGGCAGCCGTCATGCTCTTCCTGTGGATCATGCTCGCCGGCACGGTCGTCCACGCGGATTCCCCGACCGAGACGATCGTCCGGGAGCAGGCGGAGCGGCTGCCGACGGAAAAGGTGGAAGGGTACTGGAAGCAGCTGATGAAGGAGTACGGGGGGTACTTTCCCGAGAACAAAACGCCGAGCTTCATGGATCTGGTCATGGGCGGCGAGGGCTTCGGCCTGAAGTCGATCGGCATTGCGATCGGCAAATATTTCCTCCATGAAGTCATTATCGGAGGGAAATTACTCGCATCGATCGTCATTCTGACCGTCTTCAGCATGATATTGGAATCACTGCAGAGCGCATTCGAACGAAACAATGTAAGCAAAGTCGCCTATGCGATTTCCTACATGGTGCTGCTGCTGATCGCGATCAACAGCTTCAGCGTGGCGATCGGATACGCCAAGACGGCGATAACGAACATGATCCAGTTCATGATCGCGATGATCCCGCTTATGCTGACGATGCTCGGGGCGATGGGCAACGTGACGACGGTAGCGGTTCTGCATCCGCTTATCGTGTTCATGATCCATGCGGTGGGCACCTTGATCTACACGGTCGTATTCCCGCTGCTGTTCTTCTCCGCCGTGCTTCATATCGTCAGCTCGATCAGCGACAAGTACAAGGTGACGCAGCTGGCCAACTTGCTTCGGAGGATCGGCGTTGCGGCGCTCGGCATTATGGTGACGGTATTTCTCGGAGTCATCTCGGTACAGGGGGGAACCGGGGCTGTTACGGACGGCGTAACGATCCGGACGGCCAAATACATTACCGGCAATTTCGTGCCGGTCGTCGGGAGATTGTTCTCGGACGCCTCGGAGACCGTAATCGGAGCATCGCTTCTCGTAAAAAATGCGGTAGGCATTTCCGGAGTCGCCATCATCGTCTTCCTGTGCACCTTCCCGGCGATGAAGATTATGGCGCTGGCGCTAATCTACAACGTTTCCGCAGCGGTTATGCAGCCGCTCGGATCGAATCCGATCATCAGCTGTCTGCAAACGATCGGCAAAAGCCTCATTTATGTATTCGCGGCGCTCGCTGCCGTAGGCTTCATGTTTTTTCTCGCCGTAACGATTCTGATTACGGTCGGAAACGTGTCCGTCATGATGCGCTGAACGTTTTCACCGATTCGACTTTATTCGTGCAAAGGAGCCGCACTCATGATCGATTGGCTGAGCGGTTGGCTGAGAGAAATCGTTTTGATCGTCCTGTTCGCGGCTTTCGTCGATCTGCTTCTACCCAACAATGCTTTTCAGCGCTATGTAAGGACCGTGCTCGGGCTGTTCATTTTACTCACGCTTTTGTCTCCGATCCTGACGTTGTTTCAGCAAAAATGGGATTCGCAAAAATTGCTCGCCTCGGTCGAACAGCTCGGCAGCCGCTCGATCGACGGAACATCGTTCGAGTCGATGAGGCCGCTTCAAGCGATTATGCAGGATGCGGAGCGATGGCGGCAAAACGACCGGACGGAAGCGCAGCGGCTGATGGAGCTTCAATTGGCAGCCGAGCTGCAGCAGAGCATCGGAGATTCGGAGCAAGTACGGGTGAAACAAGTCAAGCTGCAAATGAGCTATGACAATAACGGAACGCCCAGCATGAACCATATGCAGGTGGTCCTTAATCATATAGAAGCAGCACCGGCCGCTGCCAAGCCGCAGGGCGAGGCGGCCGGCCGCAAGCCGATCGGTGCCGTAGAGCCCGTCCATATCGATATTCGGATAGGAGCGGCGACGGTCAAGCCGGACGAGGGCAAGCTTACGCCCGAACAAATTACCGCCAAGCAGCGCATATTCGAGCAGTTGAACAAGCAATGGAAGTTGAATCGGGACCAAGTTACGCTGCTCTACGAGACCGAGCTTTAGGAATGAGAGGTGAGCTCATTTGGCAAAATGGCTGCAATGGCTGGAGCAGAAAGTCGGAGGAGGGCCGGGCGGCCCCAAAAGGGTCGGCACGTTCCGCTGGCTGATGCTGCTGGGCTTGCTGGGAGTAGCCTTGATGATCCTCAACTCGTTCCTGAACATCAAGACGGTCGAGCAGCCGCAGGAGGATCCGGGCGGAGCGCCCGAGCCGCAGACCCAGCAAGCATTCGCGGGCAAAGCCGGCAACGAAAGATCCGGATTTCGCGATTACGAGGATGCGTACGGAGGAGCAATCAAAGATATTTTGCAAAAAGTAGTCGGGATCGGCGATGTGGAAGTGCTGGTTACGATCGAGTCGACCGAAGAAACGATTGTTCATTCCGATACGAAGGAAACCCAACAAATTACGAATGAGAAAGACCAGAACGGATCGACCCGCCACATCACCGAAATATCACGAAGCGGAGAGGTAGTCCTCTATGAAGCGTCAGGCGGTCAAACTCCGATCGTGTTAAAAAAAATAAAACCGCGCATAAGGGGGGTTGTCGTCGTCGCCAAAGGAGCCGAAAATTTGACGGTCAAGCAAATGATCGCGGAAGCGGTCGGCCGGGGACTGGACGTTCCCGCGCACCGGATATCCGTACTGCCCCGGAAGCAATAGACGGCAGCGGGCAGCGAACTACCATAACGATAAGTTTAGAGGAGGAAACGATCGATGAATACGAAAAGACAAACGGTTTGGCTCGTATCGATGCTTAGCTTGATGGTGGTGCTCTCCGCGTATTACTTGTTCACGGAAGACGTGAACGATCTCGATCTGACAAAGCAGCAGACGGCAGCGGGCAACGAAATCAAAGTCGACACGATCGCGACGGGCGCCGCAACGACGACGAAAACAAACCCGCTCTCGGACAAAGCGGCTACGGATACTAAAGCGGCAACAACGGATAAAGCGGCGACAACCGACAAAGCTGCAACAACGGACAAAGCTGCACAAGGAGACGCGGCTGCAACGACGAGCAAGCCCAAGACAGACGAAGAAGTATTGAAGCAAGTAACGGCCAAGGCGACTTCCGGCAGCGACTACTTTGCATCCACCCAAATGAAGCGGAATGAAGAACTGGCGAAGCAAACGGAAAAATGGATGACCGTCAGCCTGGATTCGAAAAAGTCGACGGAAGAAGTGGAAAAAGCGCTCGCCGAATTGCAAAAGCTGCAGGATCAGGACGAGAAGGTAACGAACCTGGAAGACGTGCTCGCCAAACAGTTCAAAAATGCCGTCGTCCTGCAGGAAAGCGGCAAATGGAAAGTGGTCGTTCAAGCGGCCAAGCTGGAGAAAAGCCAAGGGGTCAGCATCGTCGATCTCGTCATGCAGGAGCTTGGCGTAACGCCCGACAAAGTATCCGTACAATATTTGCAATAAGGCTTGCGCGCTCGAAAGGGCGGAATACCGCCGGACCGACGGAAGGACCTCTGGGCAGCCAGGGGTCTTTCGGTTCTCCGAAACGGCTCGTCATAAACTTGTTTATGTGCGATTGACGGTTGTGATATAATACAAGCATTGCCCGTCCGAGCAAGCGCTTCACAATCGTTGAAGGAGTGAAACCGATGTTTAAATTAAGCGAAATCAAAGAATTGATCAAACTGGTCGATACGACGACCGTGCAAGAGCTGGAAATCGAAAACGAAGGCTCGCGCCTTTTAATCCGTAAACCGAATAAAACCGAATCCGTCGTCGTGACGCATGCTCCGGCGGTTCATCCTAACTCTTACATAACGGCACCATCCATCGCGGCCCCGGCCCAAGTACAATCGGTACCGACCCAGGAGGCGAGCGTGCCGGAGGCCGTCGATCCTAGCGTGGGATTGCACAAAATTACTTCGCCCATGGTAGGCACCTTCTACTCGGCATCGGCGCCGGGCGCGGCACCTTTCGTCGGAATCGGCGACCGCGTCAGCGAGAAAACGACCGTATGCATCGTCGAAGCGATGAAGCTGATGAACCCGATCGAAGCGGAAGTGAAAGGGGAAATCGTCGACGTCCTCGTGGAAAACGGACAGCTCGTCGAATACGGACAAACCTTGTTCCTGGTGAAACCGGAATAAATGGAGGATAATGCGGACATGACGTTTCATAAAATTTTGGTGGCGAACCGCGGCGAGATCGCGGTCCGCATCATTCGCGCCTGCCGGGAGCTGGGCATCTACACGGTTGCCGTATACTCGGAGGCCGACCGGGATTCGCTTCACGTCCGATTGGCCGACGAAGCGTACTGCATCGGTCCGATCTTGTCGAAGGACAGCTATTTGAACTTTACGAATTTGATGAGCGTGGCGACGCTGACCGAATCCGACGCGGTCCATCCGGGATACGGCTTCTTGGCTGAGAATGCCGATTTTGCGGAAATATGCGAGCAATGCAACATTACGTTTATCGGACCTTCCCCGCAGGCGATCAGCAAGATGGGGGACAAGGCGGTAGCGAAGCAAACGATGAAGGAAGCGAATGTTCCGGTTATTCCCGGCTCGGACGGCCTGATCCAGGATTTGGACGAAGCCGTAAGGATCGCGCGGGATATCGGCTACCCGGTCATCATCAAGGCGACGGCCGGCGGCGGAGGCAAAGGAATCCGGATCGCCGACGACGAGGAGTCGCTCGTCCAGCAAATTACGACCGCGCAGCAGGAAGCGCAGAAAGCGTTCGGCAATGCGGGCGTTTACTTGGAAAAATATTTGACGGGCATGAAGCACGTCGAAATTCAAATATTGGCCGACAAGCACGGCAACGTCGTTCATTTGGGCGAGCGGGACTGCTCGGTGCAGCGGCGCAGACAAAAGCTTGTGGAAGAAGCGCCTTGCCCCGTGCTCACGCCCGAAATTCGCGCGGCCATGGGACAGGCAGCCGTCCGGGCGGCGCAAGCCGTCGAATATTCCGGAGCGGGCACGCTAGAATTTTTGCTCGGTGCCGACGGCAATTTTTATTTCATGGAGATGAATACGCGCATTCAGGTCGAGCACCCGGTGACCGAGATGATTACGAACATCGATATCATCAAGGAAATGATCCTTGTCGCGCAAGGAGAGCCGCTTTCCTTCAGACAAGAGGACGTACGCATCAACGGCTGGTCTATCGAGTGCCGGATCAATGCGGAAGATCCGGAGCGCAATTTCATGCCGTCTCCGGGGCAGATCCAATTTTATTTGCCGCCGGGCGGTCCGGGCGTCCGCGTGGATAGCGGCGCTTATCAGGGCTATACGATTTCCCCGCACTACGACTCTATGATCGCGAAGCTGATCGTGTGGGCGCCAACCCGAGACGAGGCGATTGCCAGGATGCGCAGGGCGCTTGGCGAATTCGCCGTCGAGGGCATCCATACGACGATCGGATTCCATCTGAAGCTGATGGACCACAAGAAGTTCCAGGCGGGAACGTTCGATATCAAATTTCTCGAGGAGCACGACGTGAACGATCCCGAATCGTGACAACTGCCGGCGTTCCGTATCGTTTGTCATAAAAATGGCAAAATGGTATAGTAATAGTATAGACAAGACGTCTGGGAGGTGTTTGAGATCATGAGCACGTTGGCTACGGAATTCGAGAAGACGGATATAGGAACGATTCAAATCGCCCCGGAAGTGATCGAGGTGATCGCGGGACTCGCGACCGTGGAAGTGCAGGGCGTAGCGGGGATGAGCGGAGGTTTTGGCGGGGGCATCGCCGAATTGCTCGGCCGCAAAAATTTGTCAAAAGGCGTCAAGGTGGAAGTCGGGCAACGCGAAGCCGCCGTTGACGTATCGATTATCGTGGAATTCGGCAACCGGATTCCCGAGGTGGCGAGCGCCATCCAGCGCAATGTGAAGCAGACCATCGAGTCGATGACCGGATTGGCAGTCGTAGAGGTTAACGTACATATTCATGACGTTCAGTTCAAGACGACGGATAAGCAAATACCAATAGAAGAAGAAACGGCGGTGCAGCGAGTCAAGTAACGGGCTCGCTCTCGTCACGGGGACGGAGGCTGTCCGTGGGGACGGCCTCGTCGGCCCCGCTTACGCGGAAGGGGACGGACCAGCGTGATCAAAGTATTGGACCGGTTGCTGCTTTTTTTGTATACGCTGATTATCGGAATCAGCGTAGTCTTTTTTTTGACCGCATCGTTTGGATGGGTACCGATCGAGACGTCCGGGAACTTTGTTCGCAACTTGTATTACGAAGGCTCCACCGCCTATCCGGCGATCGCGATCGGCCTGTTCGTGCTGCTCGTAACGTGCCGGTTTTTCTATGTTTCGGTACGTCGGGGGCGCGGTCAAGTGCCTTCGATCGATCAAAGAACCGATTTTGGAGATATCCGCATCTCGCTGGAGACGGTCGAGAATTTGGCGTTGAAGTCGGCCGGCCGCGTTAGAGGCGTGAAAGATATGAAGGCCAAAGTATCGGTAAGCGATGCGGGGCTCGATATCGTGATACGGGCCGTGGTAGACGGAGAAAGCTCGATACCCGAGCTGTCGGAAGACATGCAGCGGTCGGTCAAAAACCATATCGAGGAAATAACGGGCATCCCCGTCGCGGGCGTTTCCGTATTCGTGGCCAACGTCATGCAATCCCAGGCGTTTAAAAGCAGAGTCGAATAGAGGTGGCTTGCGCGATGTGGAACGAGCTGTGGGAACGGCACAAAGGCCGCCTGATCGGCGTCGCTTCTGGCTTGTTTTTGGGCATCATATACTTGATCTTCGGATTTTGGGACATGCTGATCGTTGCATTTATTATTGCGGTTTGCGCTTATGCGGGCGGCAAGTACGACGCGAACGGGTTCCGGTTTAACGCGGACGAGTGGCTAAGCAAGCTGAGCAGACTTGCGGATCGTTGGAGATGGTTTCGTTAACGGCGGAAGGCGGTTCCACCTAGGAAACGGCCTTCTTCTGTTTTGTACGCATGATTTTGTGGTATATTGAACGCAGAGGCGTTCGGATAGAAGGCAGGAGGATGATTCGCGCGATGAAGCGTAGATTGGCCAGGGAAATCGCGTTGCAAAGCTTGTACCACATCGAGATGAACGACGTATCGCCGGAGTTGGCGATCGAGACCGTTCTGGAGGAAGCGCGGAGCGACAATGAAGCCGATTTGGCCGTCGGCGACGGGGATGTTGCGGGTACGCCTTATTTGACCGGCTTGGTCGAGGGGACGTCCGGCAATAAGGAACGAATAGATGAGACGCTTAGCGCCTACTTGACCGGCTGGAAAGTGGACAGGCTGTCCAAGGTAGACAGGCAAATTTTGCGGCTCGCAGCCTACGAAATGCTGTTCGGCACCGAAGTTCCGCCAAAGGTCGTCGTCAATGAAGCGATCGAGCTGGCGAAGCGGTTCGGCTCCGACGAGTCCGGAAAATTCGTTAACGGCGTGCTGGGCAAGCTGATCAAGGAACTGGATACGATCAAGAGCAATTATGAAACGACGCAATGACGTTGCTATTTCGAAGATGGACCAGAGGGAGGAACATGGATGTCCCAGCATATTATTGACGGGAAACAGCTTGTAGGCGACATTCGCGGCAAAATCAAGGAAGAAGTGGACGCTCTGGCGGCAGAGGGCTTTCGCCCCGGCCTTGCCGTCGTGTTGGTGGGAGAAGATCCCGCATCGGCCGTCTATGTGCGCAATAAAGCCAAGTCGTGCGACCAGGTAGGCATATACTCCGAAGTGCATCGTTTGCCGGCGGAAACGACGCAAGCCGAACTGCTCGAGCTGGTGGACAAGCTGAACCGCGCTGCGAACATACACGGTATACTCGTGCAGCTTCCGCTGCCGAAGCATATATCCGAGGACGCGGTAATCGATGCGATTGCGATAGAGAAGGACGTGGACGGTTTTCATCCGATCAACGTCGGCAACCTTTCGATCGGCAAGCCGAGCCTGCTTCCTTGCACGCCGGCAGGCGTTATCGAAATCATCAAGCGGACGGGAACGACGATTTCCGGCAAAAAAGCCGTCGTTATCGGGCGCAGCAACATCGTAGGCAAACCGGTATCGATGCTGCTTCTGCGCGAAAACGCCACGGTCACGATCTGCCACTCGCGCACGGAGAATATGAAGGAGCTTTGCCGCGAAGCGGATATTCTTGTGGTTGCGATCGGCAAGCCGAAATTCGTCACCAAAGAATTCGTGAAGCCGGGAGCGGTCGTCATCGATGTCGGCATTAACCGGCTGGAGGACGGCAAGCTTGCGGGCGACGTCGATTTCGACGATGTTGTCGACACGGCCGGCCCTATTACCCCGGTACCGGGAGTCGTAGGTCCGATGACCATCACAATGCTGCTGCAAAATACGCTGCAGGCCGCTAAAGCGCTGCGCAAATAAGCGAAGCGGGATAGGACGACGATAAGCGATGCAGAATCCGGATAAAGTATTGTCCGTTAAAGATTTGACGCGATATATCAAAATGAAGCTCGAAGGGGATTCGGTGCTTCAGGATGTGTGGGTAAGAGGCGAGCTGTCCAATTTCACGCACCATTCGAGCGGACATATGTATTTTACGCTCAAGGATGCGGCCAGCCGGGTCAAATGCATCATGTTCGCCTCCAACAACCAGCGGCTTGGTTTCATTCCGCGCGACGGCTCCAAAGTAATAGCCAGGGGAAACATTTCCGTCTTCGAGCGGGACGGTCAGTACCAGATGTATGTGACCCACATGCAGCAGGACGGGATCGGCAACTTGTATTTGGCCTTCGAGCAATTGAAAAAAAAGCTGGGGGACGAAGGGCTGTTCGCGTCGGAACGGAAAAGAGCGATTCCGAAATTTCCGCAAACGGTAGGCGTAATCACCTCGCCTACGGGAGCGGCCGTTCGGGATATCGTTACAACATTGCAGAGACGTTATCCGTCGGCGTCCATTCTGCTGTATCCCGTGCTTGTGCAGGGCTCGCAAGCCGCCCCAAGCATCGCGCGGGCTATTGACGCGATGAACAGGCATAGCGAAGCGGATGTGCTGATCGTCGGCCGCGGCGGAGGCTCGCTGGAGGAGTTGTGGGCGTTTAACGAAGAGATGGTCGCAAGGAGCATATTCGGCTCGGCTATCCCGGTCATCTCGGCGGTCGGTCACGAAACGGACTTCACGATCGCCGATTTCGTCGCCGATTTGCGGGCGGCTACGCCGACGGCTGCAGCGGAGCTTGCCGTGCCGCATCATCTGGAATTGAAGCAGCATTTTGTCCATTTGTCGCAGCGGCTGCTCAAAGGATTGTCGGCGCAGGTGACCGTCAAGAAGGAGCAATTGAACCGGCTGCGCCGGTCGCCCGTGCTGACGCAACCGCGAAGGCAGCTGCAAGAGCCGGCCCAACGGCTCGACCGACTGAGGGAGCAGCTGGCGTTCCGGCTGCGGGAGAAGGTTTCCGCGTCACGGGAGTCGGCGATCAAGCTGGAGCGCAAGCTGTCGGCCCACAATCCGAAGCAGCAGCTCGGCTTCGCCAAGAAGCGGATCGACGTAGCCCGTCATCAGCTGCTTCAGTCGATGCAGGCGGTATACAAGGAGACTCGTCACCGTTATACGGTGCAGCTGCGCCAGCTGGATGCGCTTAGTCCGCTCAAGGTGATGCAGCGGGGATACAGTCTTGCTTATGATGAGAAGCAGCAGCGGATCATCAAATCGGTCAGCCAGGTTCAACCCGGCGATATGATCCGGATCCGGCTGACGGACGGCAAGCTCGATTGTCACGTGTGGGGAATGGAGGAGGAACGGGGATGAGTAACGCAGAGGCGGAAAACGGAGTAAGCTTCGAGCAAGCCATGGACAAGCTGGAGCAGATCGTCTCCAAGCTCGAGAGCGGCGATGTACCGCTCGAGAAGGCGATCGAATTGTTTCAGGAGGGTATGGCGCTGTCGCATTTATGCGGCCAAAAGCTGGAGCAGGTGGAACAGAAAATCGAGACGCTGCTGGAAGAAAACGGAAACTTCGTAAAAAAGCCGTTCCAACCGGCTTCGGACTAAAGGGAGATTGGATACATGTGTTATCCGTCCATTAAGGACTATATCAAGGGTCATGCGGAGCGGATCGAACGGGAGCTCGCCGCCTGCTTGCCCGCGGAATGGCAGGTTCCGGCCGTGCTGCGCGAATCGATGGACTATTCGCTTATGGCGGGCGGGAAGCGGATGAGACCCATTATGGTTATCGCCGCGGCGGAAGCATGCAACGGCTCGGCGGACGCGGCATTGCCCGTCGCCTGCGCGGTGGAGATGGTACATACGTATTCGCTCATCCACGACGACCTGCCGGCCTTGGATAACGACGATTATCGACGCGGCCGGCTGACCAATCATAAGATGTTCGGCGATGCGACGGCCATACTGGCAGGCGACGCCCTGCTGACTCACGCTTTTTTCGCCGCGGCGAGAACGGCCCGTCAGCACGGAATTTCCGCGGACCGGGTATTGGCCGTAATCGAGGATTTGGCCGAGTATGCCGGTCCGCGGGGAATGGTCGGCGGACAAGTAGCCGATATGCTGGGAGAACAAGGGCTGACGAAGCTGGAAGAGCTGGAGTATATCCATTTGCACAAAACGAGCGATTTGATCGTGTTTTCGCTGAAGGCCGGAGGCCGCATCGGCGGAGCGACGGAACGTCAATTGCAGGCGCTCGAAACGTTCGGAACGAATATCGGGCTTGCTTTCCAAATCCAAGACGACATTCTGGATGTCGTCGGAGACGCGAGCAAGCTGGGTAAAGCCGTTCGAAGCGACGAGAAAATGCAAAAGGTAACGTACCCGTATTTCATCGGCTTGGACGCTTCGCGCCAAAAAGTCAAGGAGCTGACCGAGCAGGGTAAGGAAGCGATCGTTCGCGCGGAGATTCCCGATCCGGAAAGACTGCTGCAGCTTGCCGATTATTTGATGCAGAGGGACCATTAGAGGCTGGCGGGGCGCATTCGCGTTTTCCGCCGTTTTGCGCTGTTTTGCGATGCTTGTCCGATCAGGAAACGCCGGGTTTCGACAACTTCGTTGAGCGTTAATTCGCGGATATGGTATAATGTTGGATATGAAGTTCGGTGGATACGACGCAAGCGGGCAATACTAGCAGGGAACACCGCTAAGGCATGCTGCTCACCGGACTTGTGTCGGCTGCGACCGTTGACTGTATGGCAAGGGGAAGAACGCTTTCGACCCCGATCGCAGGCGGCATTGCGCGGCCGGTAGTCGAACGTTCATCCTTCCCGACAGCCTGACGGGCGTAAACATTAAGTCGAACGGAAAGCGAGGGCACAAACGTGCTTCTAAATCAAATCAATAGCCCGGCCGATCTCAAGAAGCTGAGCGTTCCCCAGTTGGAGACGCTGGCTGAAGAAATACGCGGCTTTCTCATTGAAAAATTATCGATAACCGGCGGTCATCTCGCCCCGAATCTCGGGGTTGTCGAGTTGACGCTGGCGCTCCACTATTTGTTCGACAGCCCGAAGGATAAGTTTATATTCGACGTAGGCCATCAATCTTACGTCCATAAAATATTGACCGGGCGCAAAGGACGTTTCGACACGCTGCGCAAATACAAAGGCTTGTGCGGGTTCGTGAAAATGTCCGAAAGCGAGCATGACGTTTGGGAAGCCGGCCACAGCAGCACTTCGCTGTCCGCCGCCATGGGAATGGCAATCGCCCGGGATTTGAAGGGCGAGGACAACAAGATCGTCGCCATCATCGGAGACGGAGCTTTGACGGGCGGCATGGCGCTTGAAGCGATGAACCATATCGGACACGAGCGTAAAAATATGACCGTGATTCTGAACGACAACGAAATGTCGATCGCTCCCAATGTCGGCGCCCTGCACAATTATTTGAATAAAATCCGCACCGACAAGCATTACAACAAAGTAAAAGAAGAATTCGAGCATTTGCTCAAAAAAATACCGGCCATAGGCGGAACGCTCGCCAAAACGGCCGAACGGTTAAAGGACAGCCTGAAATATTTGGTAGTGACGGGCGTATGGTTCGAGGAGCTCGGCTTCAAATATTTCGGACCGGTCGACGGTCACAACCTGACCCAGCTGTTTGAGACGTTCAAGCAGGCCGAGAAAGTAAACGGTCCCGTTCTCATTCACGTCATTACGGTTAAAGGAAAAGGCTATTTGCCGGCGGAAGCGGATTCCCATGCGTGGCACGGCGGCGGTCCGTACAAGATCGAGTCGGGGCAGTTCGTCAAGGTTGTCGGACCTCCGGTGTATACCGACGTGTTCGGCAACACCTTGATCGAGCTGGCGGAGAAGGATGAACGGATCGTGGCGGTTACCCCCGCTATGCCCAAAGGCTCGGGGCTCGAGAAGTTTGCCGATGCATTCCCTGGACGGATGCTCGACGTAGGCATTGCCGAGCAGCATGCGGCTACCTTATGCGCTGCGTTGTCTCTGGAAGGCATGAAGCCTGTCTTCGCGGTATATTCAACGTTCATGCAGCGCGCTTATGACCAGATCGTACACGATATATGCCGCCAAAATACGAATGTCGTCTTTGCGATCGATCGCGCAGGGTTCGTCGGCGCCGACGGGGAGACCCATCAGGGCGTCTACGACATCGCCTTTATGCGCAGCATTCCGAACATGGTGCTGATGATGCCGAAGGACGAGAATGAATTGCGTCACATGATGAAAACGGCGTTCGACTACAACGAAGGTCCGATTGCAGTCAGATATCCGCGTCTGAACGGCGTAGGCGTCAAAATGGACGAGGAATTGAAGCCGATTCCGATCGGTTCGTGGGAAACGGTCCGCGAAGGCGAGAAGTTTGCGATATTGGCTTCCGGAGCGCCGATGCTGGAGCTGGCCGCCAGTGCGGCGGAGCTGCTCAAGAGCGACGGGATTAATCCGCGAATCGTCAATGCGCGGTTTCTGAAGCCGCTGGACGAAAATATGCTGATCGGTCTGTACGAGGACGGTTATCACTTATTGACGCTTGAAGAGGGCGCCGTTCTCGGCGGGTTCGGCAGCGCGGTATTGGAGTTTTATGCCAGCCGCGGTATTTACGGAGTCAAGGTCAAGCCTATCGGCATTCCCGATTATTTCGTAGAGCACGGGAGTCCGAAGGAGCAGCGTCAGGAAGTCGGATTGACTCCGGAGCGGATCGTAACGGAAATGAAAGCGATGCTGCCCCGCAAGCGGCAGGCGGCCGGCTTAAAGTCCAGGTAGGAGCGTCATTCATGTCTTCCAACAAAGAAAGGCTCGATATAATATTGGTCGAGCAGGCTTATTACGACAGCAGGGAAAAGGCGAAAGCCGCCATCATGGCCGGGCTCGTGTTCGTCGACGAGGAGCGGATCGACAAGGCCGGCACGAAAATTTCGCGGGATTCGCGAATCAGCGTCAAAGGCGCGGTTCATCCTTATGTCAGCCGCGGCGGCTTGAAGCTGGAGAAAGCGATCCGTACGTTTGGCATCGATCTGCACGGAGCCGTCATGGTCGACATTGGGGCGTCGACAGGAGGATTTACCGATTGTGCGCTGCAAAACGGCGCATCCTACGTGTACGCGATTGACGTTGGCTACAATCAGCTCGACTGGAGCTTGCGGAACGATCCCCGGGTGTGCGTGATGGAGCGCACCAATTTCCGATATACGCAGCCGGGCGATATTGCAGGACCGCTGCCGACTTTCGCTTCGATCGACGTTTCGTTTATTTCGTTGAAGCTCATTTTACCGCCTCTCCATTCCCTGCTGGCCGACGAAGGCCGAGCGGTGGCGTTGATCAAGCCCCAGTTCGAGGCGGGGAGAGAGAAGGTCGGCAAGTCCGGTGTCGTCCGCGATTCCGACGTCCACCTCGAAGTACTCCGGACGGTATTGCAGTTTGCGGCCGATACCGGCTTCGGCATTATGGGTCTGACGTATTCCCCGATCACCGGGGGAGAAGGCAATATCGAATTTCTGGTTTTGCTCGCCAAGAACGGAAATGATCCCGCCTCTTTATCCGTACAGGACCGGAATCTTCTTATCGAGGAAACGGTTGCCGCCGCTTCGGGGGCGTTTTGAACGATAGGCCGCCGGTATAAACCGACGGTCTTTTTGCCGATCCCCAGACTGGCCGAAACTCATCGAATCAGGTGAGTTTTTTACTCGTTCCGAAAGGATTTTCCGCCTGCCTCTAGAATGTTTCAACATGGAGGGATCGGCGATGCGAACCGGCGACACGTTTGTCGTACTGCTGCTGATCGTAGTCGCAATCGTATGGTTTTACGCTCGGGGACGACTATGGTACCATAAACCGAGACCATCGCTTGCGATTCCGCGTCAGGATGAAATATTCGTACCGTCCGAGGAGGCGGTCCGTCTGTTGAATACGCAAGGATACGAAATCGTGGCGGGCAAAACGAAGCTGCCCATAACGGTTACGCTGGATGAGCAGGAAATGGAGAGCCGGCTGTTCGTCGACGCTTTCGTGCTCAAGGATGACGAGATGTACATAGTCAAGCTGGCGAGAGAGCGGCAGCCGCTCGAGATGAGCGCGAGCGCCATCCGGGAAAGATTGTTGGTATTCAGTTTGTTATATCCGGAAGCGGCCGGAGTGTTGTATGTGGATCCGGAAATTCGTTCCATACGGAAAATTACGTTCGACGTCGAACGGAACTAACGGAGGTTGTCCATGAAAGCCCAGCGTCATTTCAAAATAAGGGAAATCATTACGAGCAAAGAAATCGAAACCCAGGACGTGCTGGTGGAAGAGATGCGCGGTTCCGGATTTCATGTAACCCAAGCGACGATTTCCCGCGATATTAAGGAAATGCACCTTATTAAAGTTCCGCTCGAGGATGGCCGCTACAAATATTCAATGCCGGCGGAGCAGAAGATGAACCCGCTTCCAAGGCTGAAACGGGCATTGGCCGATCATTTCGTGCATATCGATTTTACGGAAAATTTGGTTGTCATGAAATGTATGCCCGGCACGGCCAACACGCTCGGATCGCTGATCGACAGCCTGGAATGGACGGAAATAATGGGGACGATTTGCGGCGACGATACGATTTTGATTATTTGCCGAACGAAAAAGCAAAGCGCCGACGTCTTGAAACAATTTTTGGAAATGCTCGGATAACCCATGCGAAACCGGGGAGGGTAAATCATGATTACGGAATTGACGATTCGCAACTTGGCCGTCATCGAACATGTAACCGTTTCGTTTCGAAACGGTTTTTCGGTATTGACGGGGGAAACGGGTGCGGGCAAATCGATTATCATTGACGCGCTCAGTCTGATTGCGGGCGGACGCGGATCGGCGGAGCTGATCCGCTATGGCTGCGAGAAAGCGGAGATCGAGGCTCAGTTCGATATCCCGCCAGGCCACCCGGCATACGAGGCGCTTGCGAAAATCGGTATCGAAACGGTCGGCGACGAGCATCTGATTATCCGCCGCGAAGTATCATCCCAGGGCAAGAGCACGAGCCGGATCAACGGGCAGCTCGTCAATTTGACGATGCTCCGCGAAGTAGGCGAATGGCTGGTCAATATTCACGGACAGCACGAGCATCAGTCGCTGATGAAGACGGAAGCCCACCTTCATTGGCTCGATTTGTTCGATTCGGAGCGGATCGTTCCGGTACGTCTGCAATATGAGCAGTCGTACGACCGGTATACCGAGCTGAGGAAGGAGCTTCGCCATTTGGAGGAAACGAGCAAGCAAGCGCTGCAGATGGCCGACCTGTACCGGTTTCAAATCGAGGAAATTGGGGCCGCATCGTTAAAAATCGGCGAAGATGAATCGTTATCGGAAGAAAAGCGCAAACTATCTAATGCGGAAAAGCTTTTTCAGAACGTAGCGGACTCATACGACGTTTTATACGGATCGAAGGGGTTATCGGCAATCGCGAAAGCGATACAACGGGTCGGCGACGTCGCAGGCGTCGATTCTGCCAAGCTGAATCCGCTGCTGGAGCAAATGCAGTCGGCTTATTACCAATTGGAAGACGCCGCATTCCAACTGCGCGATTACCGGGACGGAATCGAATTCAACCCCGCGAGGCTGGAGCAAATCGAAGACCGGCTTAGTTTAATCGGATCGCTTAGACGCAAATACGGCGACGATGTCGGGGAAATGATCGCTTATGCGCAACGGATTCAGCAGGAGCTGCTGCTGATCGAGAACAAGGACGAAACGATCAAACGGATCGAACGGGATCTCGAACGCGAGAAGGAAGCGCTTATTGGCGTCGGCTCGAAGCTGTCTAAGCTGCGCCAGGACGCGGCCAAACTGTTGGCCAAAGGAATCGAAGCCGAGCTTAAGGCACTCCATATGGAACGGACCCGCTTTGACGTCAGCTTTCGTCGAAGCGATGACCTGGATGCCGGGGGTACGGCTCATTTGTCGCGAAACGGGCTGGACGAAGCCGAGTTTCTTATTTCCCCCAATCCCGGTGAACCGCTTCGGCCTTTGGCGAAAATTGCATCAGGCGGAGAAATGTCGCGCATAATGCTGGCGATGAAATCGATTTTTGCCCGGGTGGATCGAATACCCGTGCTCGTTTTTGACGAGGTGGATACCGGGGTGAGCGGACGTGCGGCTCAAGCGATCGCCGAGAAAATGTCGGAGCTGTCGCGGTTTTGCCAAGTATTCTCGATTACCCATCTGCCCCAAGTGGCATGCATGGCGGATTCGCACTATTTAATCCAAAAAACGGTTCAAGGCGACCGTACGTTTACTTCCGTAGAAGACGTGCGCGATTCGGATCGGGTACGGGAGCTCGCCCGCATGCTGGGCGGCGTAGAGGTTACAGAAACGACAATGAATCACGCCCGCGAAATGATCGAGCTGGCCGATGAAAAGAAAATGAACACCAGTGCGTGAAAAATACCCCTAGCAGTGGCATCATTTTCAGTTATAAAACGGTTGGGGCACGGTTACCTTATAGGTACGCGAACGGCGAAAACGCCCAGTCAGGCAGCTATGCGTAAAGGAGCGTGACCAGAGTTGACCACCGACAAAAGGAAAAGATTGATGGGTCTTATTCTCGTCTTCTTCGTTTGTTTAGGTTGTATTTCCACTCCTTTTCAAAGCTTCGCATCGTTTCCCAACGAATTGAGGTTGTTTACGGGTCAAGGCAAAGAGCTTCATTTATCGATGCCGGTGCATGCGCAAGTAACGGTCGATCCCAATGTCGTCAAAGTAAACGGCAATTCCCGGCATTCGTTCCAAGTCGATCTGAATGAGCCCATATCGCTGGAATCGGCCCAAAGCGGGGAGACGGAGCTGCAGCTGCGGTTGTTCGGCAAAATCCCGCTCAAGACGGTTAAAGTCAATGTCGTGCCCGATCTGAAGGTCATTCCGGGCGGGCAAACGATCGGCGTCAAAATCAAATCGGACGGGATTATGATCGTAGGCCATCATCTGGTGAACGTGGCGGACAACAAGAAAGCATCGCCCGGCGAAGAAGCGAAAATCCAAGTCGGCGACTTGATTCAGGAAATCGACGGCACCTACATCAACGACGTCTCGAAGGTCGCCGAAATCGTCAAGAAAGCAGGGGAGCAATCCAGATCGCTGTCGCTGAAAATACGCCGCAATGATACTCATATTCGGGCGGAAATCAAACCGGCCTACGATACGTTGGATAAAGCGTACCGTCTCGGTCTCTACATCCGCGATTCCGCCGCCGGCGTCGGAACGTTAACCTTCTATGCCCCCGATCAAGGCGTATACGGAGCGTTAGGCCATGTGATTACGGACATGGATACGCAGACGCCGATTTCCGTCGGGGAAGGTCAGATCGTCCACTCCAACGTCACCTCGATCGCCAAAAGCCAAAACGGCGAGCCGGGCGAAAAACGCGCAAACTTTTTCAACGAAAGCAAAGTGCTGGGCAATATCGAAAAAAATACCGCGTTCGGCATATTCGGCAAAATGTTCGCTTCTCCGGAGCACAGCTTGGTGAAAGAGGCCCTTCCCGTCGCTTTTGCCGAAGAAGTCAAGGAAGGCCCGGCCCAAATTTATACGGTCGTATCGGGGCAGAAGGTCGAAAAATTCGATATCGAGGTTACGCATGTGTCCAAGCAGGAGTTTCCGGCAACGAAAGGGATGGTCATTAAAATAACCGATCCCCGCTTGCTGGATAAAACGGGAGGCATCGTTCAGGGCATGAGCGGAAGTCCGATTATCCAGAACGGAAAGATGATCGGTGCCGTTACGCACGTGTTCGTCAACGACCCGACCTCCGGTTACGGATGCTTTATCGAGTGGATGCTGCAGGATGCCGGCGTTGTCATTAGTCCGAATGGAGCAAAAAATCTTAAGGCCGGATAAGGGCCTTAAGATTTTTTTACCTTTTTGTCGAACTATAAGAGAAAATAAAGAAAAATTTCATTATAGATGATTTTTCGAAAAAATAAAAGAAAAAAATTTTTCGACAGAAGGAAATTGATCTGCCTTGTCGAAAATATTTAGTAGTGGAATAAAACCATCACATTTTACAACAATTGAAGGAGGATATGATGTTGCAAAAGATCGAAGTGTTATTGGCCGATGACAACCGGGAATTTACTAACCTGCTTTCCGAATTTATCTCCGAGCAAGACGATATGGTGGTGGCCGGCGTCGCATATAACGGGAATGAAGTGCTCTCTTATATCGAGCTCAACAATAAAGCCCCGGACGTGCTCATTCTCGATATCATCATGCCGCATCTCGACGGGCTTGGCGTGCTGGAGAAGCTGCGCGAGATGAATTTGAACCCGCAGCCGAAAATCATCATGCTGACCGCGTTCGGTCAAGAAAACATCACGCAAAAAGCGGTCCAGCTGGGCGCCTCCTATTACATATTAAAACCTTTCGATATGGAAATTTTGACGAATCGGATTCGTCAGCTTGTCACCAATACGAGTCCGATGACTTCCCATATCTCGATGAAGCCGAATGTCGTACCGATTACGAAGGGCAGAAATCTCGACGCGAACATCACGAGCATCATTCACGAAATCGGAGTGCCCGCGCATATTAAAGGGTATCAATATTTGCGGGAAGCGATTACGATGGTGTACAACAATATCGAAATATTGGGAGCCATTACGAAAACGCTCTATCCGGCCATTGCCGACAAATACAAAACGACCCCCAGCCGTGTCGAGCGCGCCATCCGCCACGCGATCGAAGTCGCTTGGACGCGCGGCAATATCGACAGCATCAGCCACCTGTTCGGCTACACGATCAACATCAGCAAGTCGAAGCCGACCAATAGCGAGTTCATCGCGATGGTGGCGGACAAGCTGAGGATCGAGCATAAAGTGTCGTGAAAGGGTAAGGAGTTTTAGAACACAATAAAATGCCGCTAATTTACTGGTTCCTTAAAAACCTTTAAAGGAGCGGCATTTTTTACTATTCTAGTCGGGACTCGCACAGCGGAGCAATGGATTGAGGAGGTGTGTCATGGACACTACTGCCAAGATTATTATTGCACTTGTCGTATTATCCATCCTCACAGCTTCCATTACGATGGTCAGAGCAATGAAGCTCATCCGCTCGAATAAAGCGGAATTGAACAAACGGAAACAAATATTGACGAACGGGATCGACGCTCGGGCGACGATCAACTCGATCCGGCAAACGAACTCGAGACTTGACGAACAGCCGGTCGTATTGCTCGATTTGACTTTGACCAAAGAAAACGGCGAAATCGTAAATGCGGTAATCAGAACCGCCATTCCGGTCGTCCATATTCCGGATTTCCAAAAAGGCAAACAGATTGGAGTGAAATATATGGTAAAAGACAATCAGCTGCTGGTTGAACCCGTAGACTCCTATTTGCCGTAAACGTTAAAAACGACGACAACATGATCCGTATACGAGTTTGGGGAGGACGTGACAAGGCGTTGCCTTTATATAACGGCATTGGATTCCGCTATTGTCTCGATTTTCGCTACACTCCTGAATATAACGGCACATGCTTCCGTTATTTCGAGCTCACGGTGTGAAAAGAGGTGCTTGACAGCGGAATAGAGGAATCGTTTTCCTTTATTTTGCTGACGGCACTGCTTTTCGGTGCAATAGCATACGCAATTTCCGCTATTGTCTCGATAAGCGGTATCGCGAACGAAGGATTGGGTGCCAATCGTTCAACGATCGCGCGTGGCGTGTACTTCTGTAGGCGAAATATGCTGCTGTCGTAGAATACCGCAAAATCATCATGCGACATGGACCGATGATTTTGCGGCTTTTTGGTTTGTCATTCCTTTTTGTTGCGGAAATGGATCGGTGCTTGCCCCCAATAGTGGCTGTAGACGCGAGAGAAATGACTGGCATCCTGAAATCCGCTCGCCGCCGCTGCTTCATATACTTTCATGCCGGATTCGAGCAACGCTTTGGCCCGCTGCATCCGCTGCTGAAGCACGTAATCGGAGAAGGGGAGACCGATCTCCTTCTTGAACAGACGGCTCAAATAAACGGGATGGATCCCGCCCCGGTCGGCAGCCTCCTGCAAAGACAGCTTCTTGTGAAGCTCCCGCTGCACAAGGGCGACGGTCTCGCGAATAATCGGATGCCTTACCGACTCGACCGTTCTCTTCGCCGCGGAAATCACTTCTCCCGCCAATTGAAGCAGCAGCGAGAAGCCCTGCTCCGGAGCCCGGATGTCCGCGTGCGACAGAGGGTTGGCAATGTCGGAACCGAAGCCGTCGTCAAAGCTCCAGCCTCGACGTTCCGCATGGCGGATTAACAGCAGACAACCGTCGAGCAGGTGCGTCCGCCAATGGTCGGAGGGCGAGCCGGAGACGTTCATTTTGCCGTTCCACCATGAGGTTAAGGCGGCTTCAACTTCGGCCAGGACGCAGGTGTCCAACGCGATATGGAGCCATTGGACGGAATCGTCGCGGGTCTCGTCCGTGCCTCTTCCTGAAAGCGGCAGCGATTCGGCGCTGTCTTGCTTTTGCACGTTCGACTGTTCCGGCTCCGGGGAACGATAGCCGATTTCGATCCGGAGCGGCTCTCCGTCGTTCGGTGCTTCCTCGGCAAACAGCCGGAGCGTGCCTGCGGTCCGATCGAATTTCCAACCGGTCAGAGGATTTCTTCGAGCGGAGCTCGGCGTTTGCTCCAAGCTCCGTTCTCCACCAAGATGAACCGCCGCCGGTTTTTCGTCAGTATGCACGATCACCTCGTAGCCGCGATGCTGCGGCATACCCACATAAGTTCCTCCGCGCCGCCAAATACGAATCTCGATCCGATCTCCGACTGCCTCGCATCGTATGCGGGTAGTCGATACCCGACCATCCTCATATTCGAAGCTGACGCCGTCATCCTCGCGCAGTACGGTCTCGTTAAATCCATGCGGATAAACGTGCAGCACGATCCGTTCCGCGCTTGTTTGACCGATAAAGTCCATATCCGGCCGCATCGGTATAATCGCTCCCGCACGTACGAAAAGCGGACCGCCCGCATGCTCGGGCACCTTGTAATCGATCGCAGCCGGACCTTCGAAGCGATCTCCCGTCCAATAGTCGATCCAAACGCCTTTCGGCAAATAGACGAGGTTGGTGAAAACGGCCACAAGCAATTCCGCGCCAAGCATGTATTGGCTGCTCAAGCGGCGGCAATTCGGGTCGTCCGGAAAGGCGAGCGGCATCGCCCTGGCAATGGGCATACCCGTCAGCGAAGCCGTATGCGCGGTCGAATACAAGTAGGGCAACAGTCTGTAGCGCAGACGCGCATACAAGCGGAACAGCCCGCGCTGCTTTTCTTCCAGAAAGCACGGATGGCGGAAATGTCTGCCGGAATTGTTTTGCGCCCAAGGCAGCAAAAAACCGGCATGAATGCCTTCCGGCTCGTCTACGTGCATATGAATCGCCGTATGCACATGGCCGGATAAACCGGAATTTAGCGCGGAAATGACGGCTGTCGACCGCAAACCGTATTTTCCGCATTCGGTGGCGGTAAACTGCTGCATGCCGGTATAGCCGACCACGGCGTGAATCATCGGCCGTTTGCCGGTTTTTGCGCGGTAGCCCTCGTACATTTGCTTGCCGAGCAAAATCGGATACAGGTTATGCAGCTCGTTATCCGACATTCCGTTGGCGTAGCGCCGGTCGGGATGCGGAATCGTCTGATTTTGACTCGGAACTTTGAACGCGTCGACGCCGTCGTCGATAAAGGCGAGCAATTGGTCGAACCATGCTTTTTCCGTTTCCCCGCCCGATGACGACGAAGGAAGGTCTGCCGGCCGTCCCTCCAAGGCGGTAACGTCATGATCGCACGAAAGCAATAGACTGAGCTTGAAGCCGTGCCTGTGCAGCGTATCGATGAACGCGGACGATTCGCTGCCCGGGTCGGATGAAATAACGAGGCGGCGTGTATCCCCGGGTCCGCTTCCGGAGCCGTCCGGAACCGCGGCCGTCCAGCCGTCCGACAGGCCGATCAGATCGCATGGAATCCCCTCTTGACGGAACTTCAGAGCATCCTCCACAATTTGCCTGCCGCCCGATTCCACGCTGCAAAAATAATGAAGGCCGTACGCCCACATCGGCAGCAGTCGAGGTTTACCGGCTATATCGGTATAACGGTTCATCAGTTGTTCATAGCCGTTTCCGCAAATAAGATAAAAATCGAGCTCGCCTTCCGGACCGGAGATCAGAATACGATCCTTGCTCTCCTTCCCGATGTCGATGGAATGCTTCCAAGAAGTATTCATCAAGACGGCCCAACCCCGGCTGCTCATGAGGAACGGAACCGGGGAATGGAAATTGGTCCCGGCGACCCACATATCCGCCTTCTGGCCTCGCCGATCGATCCGGTCGGGAGCCACGTCCCCGAGTCCGTATATCGCTTCTTCTTCGAGAAGGGCCAACCGCATGCCGAAGCCGGCCGAAGCCGAGGACCATGGAGCCTCGGTCGTGCAAACGCAGGCGTTCCCGTCGCTATCGTTCCAGCGAAATTGTCCGTCCGTCGATTCGACGCACAGTTTTGCCGCTTCGGTATGCACGGAGATCGTATTTCCGTCGCGTTCAGTCGAGTACGGAACGCGATCGCGGGGCTGGCCGACAACGCCATAACGGACTAGAGCCGGTTCGGGAAATAATCCGGTATCGTTCAGCCGGATCCGGTATGTATGAGGGGCTACGGGATTTATGAGCATCCAACCGCCCTGATCCAATTCGAACAAAAAGCCGTTTGCTTGCCGACTCATCGGCTTCACCCCCGTCTCTCCCCATCATATCATGCTAGGTCGAAGGAGGATATAAGTAAAGGTTATGAACCGTCATGAATCGATCGATAAAAGGTTTACAATAGCAAAGAAAATGTCATTTCGGTTACGTATACGGTCGACGCCCTTTTTGTTATTCTGTAGTACGAAAGCAGCAAAACATACGGAAAATGCGGGGAGACGGTAGCGAATGTCTTATCGGTTTGGGGTTGTCGGTTGTCGTCACGGACACATTCAAAGCTTTATCGCGGATATGCTGGACAGGGGGCATACTTGCGCCGGAATATATGATCCCGAAGATTGGAAGCTTGCGCGCCAATATGCGGAACGTTTCAACATTCCGATCGTAGAGCGTGCGGAGGAATTGTTGAATCGTAACGTACATATTGTCGGATCCTCGGCGGTCAACAATGAGAAAATCGATCTGATCGAAGCTTGCGAACGGAACGGCCAACATCTACTGCTCGACAAGCCGGCCGTTACCGACCGGTCCGGACTTCAGCGGCTCGAAGCCGTCGTCCGGCGCGGCGCGATTCAGATCGGAATGATGCTGCCGAAGCGATTCTGGGGCTACTTGACCGCATTGAAAAGGGAAATCGAGTCGGGCGCTTTGGGGCAGCTCGTTACGATTTATATTAGCAGTCCCCACAAGCTGATGCCCGCTTCGCGCGATGCGTGGCATTTCTCCAAAGAGCGCAACGGCGGAGTGCTCATCGACCTGCTTATTCACGATATGGACTTGCTGCGCTGGCTGACGGGCCAAGAGATCGTGATGACGCAAAGCGTCATGTCGAAAACCATTTTGCCCGAATACCCCGATTTTTACGATGCCGCATGCGTGCAGGTCGTGATGGGAGACGGCACCTCGGCCCAGCTGTATGCGGATTGGCATACGCCGGCGAACAACAAGGACGGGCGCTACAGCCGCATCGTCATCGCGGGGACGGAAGGGTATGCGGAGTACGGAGTTTGTTACGATCCGGCAGAAGGGAAAGAAAAGACGCGGCTGCGCATCACGCGCGGCGACGGACCGGATCAAGGCGGGATTTATTTGCAGCCGGATGCGGATTCGTCTACGGCATTGAGCGATTTTCTTGATCGCGTGGAAGGCAAACCGGGCTCGTTTACGCACCAGGACATCGTAGCGGCCAGCAGGGCGACGATCGAAGCGGACGAGCAGGCGGTTATACGGAATCGTTTTGCATAAATTGAAGGGGGATATCACGATATGAACAAGAAACGGGACAAATCGAACGTAGGGGCGGCCGTCATCGGACTCGGACGCGGCCGTGCACACATCGAAGCGCTTATCCGGGCGGAGGGCGCAGAGCTGTTGGCGGTTTGCGACAAAAACAAGGAAACGGCGGAACGGTTCGCCGCCAAGTATGAGGTCGACGCCTATACCGATCTCGGAGAAATGCTGAAGCGCGACGACATCGATCTCGTTCACGTCTGCACTCCGAGCGGCCTTCATACCGAGATGCTGCTGCAAATCGCCGAAGCGGGCAAGCATGCGATTACGGAGAAGCCGCTCGATATAACGCTTGAACGGATCGACCGCGCCATCGAAGCGTTCGCCACGCGGCAGCTGCAGCTCGGATGCATTTTCCAAATCCGGCTGATGCCCGCCGTACTTGAGATGAAGCAGGCCATCGACGCCGGACGTCTGGGCAAGCCGATGTTGGCGAACGCGCAAGTCAAATGGTTCCGAACCCAGGAATATTATGACCAGAACGGCGGCTGGAGAGGCACGTGGGCATGGGACGGCGGCGGATCGCTGATGAATCAGGCTGTTCATACGATCGATTTGCTACAATGGATGATGGGTCCGGTCCAATCCGTAGTCGGTCATACGCAGGTGAGTGCGCATCGGATCGAAACGGAGGATTTGGGCGTGGCGCTGGTCAAGTTCAGGAACGGGGCGCTTGCTACGATCGTAGGCACGACGGCGGCTTATCCGGGGTTTGGCACCTCGCTCGAAATTTTTGGTACGGACGGCGGAATCGCGATGAAGGACAACCTGATTACGGAGTGGAAAATACGAGGAGACGATATGGCGGCGGAAGAGGCGGATATGCGGCGGAAGTTCGGAGACGACAAAGCCGCTCCGCCGGCGGACACGACCTATGTGCAAATTCAGGATATGATCGATGCCGTGCGCAATAATCGGGCCCCTCTCATTACCGGCAGAGAAGGACGCGATGCTGTAGAAATCGTGCTGGCCATATACGAATCCGCCCGTGCGGGGAAAGAAATTGAATTGCCGTTAAAATCTTAACCCGTTCATGCAAAAGCCGCTTCCCCGACATGGAGGAAACGGCTTTTATTTAAGTCGCGGAAATGGACGGGATTCCACCTGACACTCATCCATGGAAATGTCTCAATGGTCAAACGTCTTGCAATGTGTTCGTAACGTTCGCTTTACCAGCTACTTCTTGCATCCAGGTGTTGGACAGCTCTTGAACCTCTTGCATGACCAGCGTTTCCCTTATTTCGTTCTTTTTCTCCTCAAAGGTCGGCGTCACGGCCGCTTTCTTATCCGTAACCTTAATAATATGGAACCCGTGCTCCGTTTGTACGACGTTGCTTATTTGGCCGACGGGGAGGGTGAAAGCGGCGTCCTCGAATTCCTTTACCATTTTTCCCTTCGCGAAGTAGCTCAAGTCTCCGCCGTTGTCCTTCGACCCCGGATCGATCGATTTCTCCTTGGCCAATTGGGCAAAGTCGGCGCCCGTATTCAACTGGGCCAATATCGCTTCCGATTCCTCTTTGGTCGAAACCAAAATGTGCGATGCCTTCACTTGCTCCGGTGTTGCCAGCATCTCTTTGTTTTCGTCATAATATTTCTTCATTTCCTCTTCGGTGACGTCTGTCTTCGGCTCGAGCAGCTTGCGCAGGCGCACCTGCATCGGCATCTGCTTCTTCAGCTCGTCCTTGGTCATGCCGTACTGCATGAGCATCATGTCGAATTCCTCGTCCGAAGATAAAGACAAGCTTTTCTTGAACGAGTCCAGCTCTTTATTCAGGTCGGCATCGGTTACTTGGACACCGGCTTTATCCGCTTCCTGCTTGACCAGTTCTTCGTTGATCAAATTGTTCAACACTTGCGCGCCGCCGTTGCGGATCAGTTCGTCGAACAGCTGCTGCTTGCCGATCTCGACTCCGTTCACGGTCGCGACAACGGTATCTTTTGGTTCTCCGCCTTTCGTAAAGGCAAATACGGATACTCCCGCAAGCAGTACGAACAGGACGATGGAAATCCCCATCCATAGCTTGTTCGTACTACTGGATTTTCTTGATTTCATGCGTATGAACCCCTTTCTATTGGACGAAAATGATGGGTGACGGCCGTTTTTCCCACTATATCAAAAACTACCGGGCGGAACCTTAATTTCAGATAAAAGTTGGGGAATGCCCGGGCAATTACGGGAATGGTGTCGTGATGAAAGGATACGACTCGAAACACGCCCTTGTTAATGGCCGGATTAAGCGGAATGCTGGACGATCGTGTCCGATGTTCACAAAAAATTGAAAAGTGCGTGACAAGAAGTGACAAACACCGACGGGCGGATCGTATTATAATGATTTCTAGAATAAAAACGACATGAAAAGATCAAATACGAAAGAGGAATGAAAACACATGAACGCGGTATTGTTGGAAGAAGCTGAGACAATTGAGCAGCTTCGCGGGGATTTGGTGGCGCTAGCCATGGAGAAAGGCACCTTTGCGGACGACACCGTGCTGGAGATGAGCCAGCAGTTGGACGAATTTTTGGTCCAGTTCATCAAACTGCAGCAAGAGTGCAATAAGTACTGAAAATCGTATACAGGTTTATAACCGGACATGATTCCGGAAAGCATCCCTCCGCTATAAAGAAGCGGGGGGTTTTTCTCATTTGCGCATGACGACCGTCCAAATTGTCCAGACTAATACCGAACGACACAATGTATTCGCTGCGGAGGGACCGGTATGGTGGCAAAAAGCGCGAGGCCGATAGCCGATATCGAAGGTACCGTTCGATCCGATTCCAATACGAAGCAGCTGCTCCGTTCCGTCCGGCCGGAAGAGATCGCCTTGATCCGTCATGCCGATTTGGATGCGCCCGCCGCGGAAGGTCTGCTGCAAGCGGGCGTGAAAGCGATTGTAAATGCTGCAAGGACGATGACGGGCACATTTCCGCATGCAGGGCCGTTATGCTTGCTGCAAGCCGGAATTCCCATATTCGAAATCGGCGAAGAGCATTTCGGCGACATTCAGGATGGTGAAAAAGTTCAGTTTAGCGAAGGGTTGCTCCTAAGCCGAAATATAGCCGTTCCGTACAAGGAGTTCGGCTATGAAGAACTGCACGGGGCGAATCGGACGGCGGAATGGAATTTTGGACATACGCTGCTCGACTTTGCGGAAAACACGCTTCGTTATGCGATGGACGAACTGGATATGCTGCGAAAGCCTCTTGCGATCCCGCCTCTTCGCAAAAAGATCGGAACGAAGCCTGTCGTTATCGTTTCCCGGGGAAAAGGCTACAAGGCGGATTTGTCCGCATTGCGCGATTACATAATGGCAATGAAGCCGGTGCTGGTCGGGGTTGACGGCGGGGCCGACGCGTTGATTAATCAAGGCTATAAGCCGGATATAATCATTGGCGACATGGATAGCGTCACGGACGAGACGCTTCATAGCGGGGCTCAGCTGCTCGTCCACGCTTATATGGACGGCAAAGCTCCCGGACTGGAACGGCTTCGGCGCCTCGGACTGCCCTGCGATACGATAGCCGCGCCGGGGACGAGCGAGGATGTCGCGATGCGGATCGCTTTCGAGCAGGACGCCGTGACGATCGTTATCGTAGGGTCGCACAGCCAGCCGGTCGATTTTTTGGAGAAAGGTCGGGCGGGCATGGCCAGCACGCTGCTTGTCCGCATGATGATCGGACACAAGCTGGTCGATGCGAAAGGGGCGAGCTTGTGGCAGCAGCCCAAAAAGCCGCTGCTGCACATGATACCCGGACTGCAGCTATCCGGCAACTGATAAAGGATCCGCCGGATACGCGGATGAAGCGGAAGAAGGAGCGAGAAGATGGGAACAACGGTATCGATTATCGTCCCCGCTTGGAACGAAGAACGGAGAATCGGCGCAACCTTGGAGGCACTTCACCGGATCCGGGGCGAATCTGCCTCCCCGCTATGGACGGAGTTGATCGTCGTCGATGACGGGAGCACGGACAAGACCGCCGACGAAGCCGCCCGCTGGGCGACTGTCGTCATCGAGCATACCCGCCGGCTGGGCAAAGGCGCTGCGCTGCGTTCCGGCTGGACGCGGGCGAGCGGGGATGTGGTCTTGTTCGTGGATGCCGATCTGGAGCATTCCGCCGTACATTTGGCCGGACTGCTGGAGCCGGTTTTGAACGGAGACGCGGATATGGCGATAGCGCGATTTTCCGCTCCGTCTGCGCGCGGAGGCTTCGGTATCGTAAAACGGTTCGCCGGCGGCGGTATATTCAAGCTGACGGGTCTCCGATTCGAAGCCCCTTTGTCGGGGCAGCGTGCGGTTAGAAGCCAACTTCTCCGTCAAGTCGGCCGGCTGCCCGAAGGGTTCGGCATCGAGGTCGGTTTGACGATTGATGCGGCCCGCTTGGGTTACCGCATTTGCGAAATTCCTTTGCCGCTCCATCACCGCGAAACCGGAAAATCGCTGCCCGGTTTTTGGCACCGCGGCAATCAGCTGCTCGCTGTCGGGAAGACGATGCTGTACAGATGGATGAGGCCCGTTCCATGATCATCCCGTTTTTGTCGATCGTCTGCCTGTATCTGTTGGGCCGGTTGGCGCTTCCCGCGGTTGTTCGCTTTTTGCGGCAGCACGGTTTGGTGTCCTCGAACTACGCAGGCGATATTATTCCTGTCGGAACCGGCGTCGTCTTGATCATCTTGTTCGCCGCGTTTTATACGGGCTTGGAGTTGACGGCTTCGATAGGTCGTACGCCGGCGGCGGATACGATCGCTCGCGGTCCTATGGCCGCGTTCCTGCTCGTATTCGCGGTCGGGTGGCTGGATGATTCCGTAGGGGACCGCACGGTGAAAGGACTCGGAGGACATTGGCGAAAATGGCGGGATACCCGGACTTTGTCCACGGGAGTCGTCAAAGCGGCCGTAATCGTAGTCGCCGCGTTATGGATCGTTTTGCGCGAGAGCGGCAATTTTGCGGAATCGCTGGTCGATTGGATAACGATCGTATTGTCGGCCAATGCGCTGAATTTGTTGGATGTACGGCCGGGGCGGGCATGGAAAGGATTCTATATCGGGGCGGCAATCCTGATAGCGGCGAGTGCGGACTGGACCCGCTGCGTATGGCTTCTGCCGAGCATAGCCGGGGGATTGGCCCTTATGCCCGGCGATTTGAAGGGAAAGCATATGCTGGGGGATTGCGGCTCCAACCTGCTCGGGTTCGTCTTGGGCTGCACAATGGCGATCGCCGCTCCCGTCTGGCTGCAGGCGACAGGGCTTTTCATGCTGGCCGCCATGCACCGGACAGCGGAAAGAAGCTCGATCACGGCATGGATCGAGCGGCATAAGTGGGTCCGTTGGCTGGACAGGTTCGGCCGCGCCTAGACGGTACCTGCATGAGTCTGATTTCCGTTGCTTGATAGGAAGGGAACTATAAGTTCCTCTATTGCCGGGTAAAATGCGACAGAACAGTACAAACGGAACTATTTGTTCCTCTATTCGAGCAAAACGACCTTCAGACGGCCATATAACTGTGAATAAAGGAACTAATCCTTCCTCCACGCCCCATTTTAGCGGCTCTCTGAAGGAATAGCGGAACTTTTTATTCCGCTTGCCTGGTCAGACCGTCTACGGGCTCATTATATGCGCCAATCCATACTAATCCGACATCTGGAGGTTATCAGTACCAAGGCTGACGGTTTTAATGTGATTTTGGCGCAATCCGTGCCGAATTCATACTAGGACCGCTTTTTTTTTGCGCGGAAACGGGGAGCGACATAATTGCGCTTGCGGTCGCGGAAAAAAATCCAACCGCCGATGAATGCGACACCGGCCGCGAACAAGACGAAGCCGAGCAGCATTTTGCCCCATAAAATATGCGGATTCTCGTCCTCCGGCCCGAATTGCGCGAACAGGGCGTCTTTCATGGCAAGAAAGCCGTAGGTCGCGGCGGCTCCGGGTATAATGAGCAGCAGAATGGCGACGAACCGCTGGAATTTGTCTTTCATGAAGCGGACCTCTCTTTACCTAGTAGTAGTCATTCTTCTATCTTATCTCGAATCCTATTTGATGTCTAATTCGCTTTTGGTACAATAAAGGCATCGTTTCGAAAGACGGGAGGAATCATCATATGTCCAAAACATTCGACCTGGTCGTGCTCGGTGGCGGTATCGGCGGTTATTCGGCGGCCATCCGCGCTGCACAGCTGGGGAAGTCGGTTGCGATCGTCGAGCGGGACAAGCTCGGGGGAACTTGCCTGCACAAGGGCTGCATTCCGAGCAAAGCGCTGCTGAGAAGCGCGGAAGTATATGCCACGATGAAGCGCGCCGACGAGTTCGGCGTTATGGCGAATGCCGTTTCGTTCGACCTCGCGAAAGCCCAGTCGCGCAAATCCGCGATTGTGGAGCAATTGCATAAAGGCCTGCAATATTTGATGACCAAACATAAAATCGAAGTCATTCGGGGGAACGGTCGCATTATCGGTCCGTCGATCTTCTCGCCAAGGAGCGGCTCCGTAGCGGTTGAACTGGAGGACGGAGAAACGGATACGCTCGTACCTGCGCAGCTGATTATCGCTACCGGATCCAGACCCGCCATGCTGCCCGGCCTGGAGGCGGACGGCAAGCGGATTATGACGAGCGACCATGCGCTGGAGATGGAAAGTCTTCCGGCCTCGATCGCGATTATTGGCGGCGGAGTCATCGGCGTGGAATGGGCTACGATGCTGCAGGAGTTCGGCGTAGAGGTGACGATCGTCGAAGCGGAGCGCCGGCTGCTGCCGACCGAAGACGAGGAAATATCCAGGGAGCTGGAGCGTTTGTTCAAAAAGAGGGGCATCCGCGTGATGACCGGCGCGAAGCTGCTGGTCGATTCCGTTGCGACAGAGGAGGATGGCGTACGGATGACGGTGGAGACGGCCAAAGGAACGGAAGCGCTGACGTCGGAAACGATGCTCGTCTCTGTCGGACGAATTGCCAATGCAGACGGGATCGGACTGGAGAACACGGATGTCCGCATAGAAAAGGGCGTCATCAAAGTAAACGAATTTCTGCAAACGACCGAACCGCACATTTACGCGGTCGGCGATGTGAACGGAGGTCTGCAGCTCGCGCACGCGGCAGGCCACGAGGGCATCGCGGCAGCCGAGCATGCCGCGGGTAAACCGACTCGCAAGCACCCGGACCATCTTGTGCCGCGATGCGTGTACACCCGCCCCGAGGTTGCATCGGTCGGCTGGACCGAACGCGAGGCGGCCGAGCAAGGCTTCGAGCTGAAGACGGCGAAATTTTCGTTCAAGCCGCTGGGCAAGGCGCTCGTATTGGGAGAGAACGACGGATTCGTAAAAGTCGTGGTGGACGCGAAAACGAACGACTTGCTCGGCGTGCATATGATCGGGCCGCATGCGACCGACCTCATCTCGGAAGCGGCGCTCGCCAAGCTGCTGGACGCGACGCCATGGGAAGTGGGCAGCGTTATACATCCGCATCCGACCTTGTCCGAGGCGCTCGGCGAAGCGATGCTGTCGGTGGACGGACTGTCCATCGGCGGATAAAGCCGGATAGGGACCGTTTTGTTCAAATTGTATTCACAAGCAAAAGCGATTATAATATACTTATAGAGTCAACTCTTAGGACCAGATACTAAAGACGATCCCCAAAAAGTGAAGTATTGCTTAGCAGTTTTTCCCAGTACTTTCCGGGGACCCCGATATTTGATCCATAACCATTAATCCGGCGAGCGAGGGCGATCTAGCGCCCGATCCGTTCGGCCGACCAGGAGGCTGAAGCCCCATGTCCATCGGTCAATTGACGAAGCACAAGCAATTGGGCCTATCCGACACGCAAGCGCTCGACATGTACAGGTTCATGCTGCTCGCACGAAAGTATGACGAACGCGCCCTGCTGCTGCAACGGGCTGGCAAAATCAACTTTCACGTTTCCGGAATCGGACAGGAGGCGGCCCAAGTCGGCGCGGCATTCGCGCTCGATCGGAACCGCGATTATTTTCTGCCATATTACCGCGACTACGCATTTGTTCTTAGCGTCGGCATGACGCCCAAGGAGCTGATGCTGTCGCTGTTCGCCAAAGCCGGCGACCCGAACAGCGCCGGCCGGCAAATGCCAGGCCATTTTTCGCACCGCAAGCTGCGCATAGTTACCGGCTCCTCTCCCGTGACGACTCAAGTGCCGCATGCGGTCGGCTTCGCGCTTGCGGCCAAAATGAAAGGCGAACCGTTCGTCTCGTTCGTCACGTTCGGAGACGGGTCCAGCAATCAGGGCGACTTTCACGAAGGCTGCAATTTCGCAGGCGTTCATAAGCTGCCCGTCATTTTCATGTGCGAGAACAACCAATACGCGATTTCCGTGCCGCTGCACAAGCAAGTGGCCGCTTCCATCGCAGACCGGGCAATCGGGTACGGCTTTCCCGGCGTGAAGGTAGATGGCAACGACGTGCTGGAAGTGTTCCGGGTTGTCAAGGAAGCGCGGGAGCGGGCGATGCGCGGAGAAGGTCCGACGCTGATCGAGGCGGTGACCTATCGGCTGTCTCCGCATTCCACGTCCGATAACGATCTCGCTTACCGGACTAAAGAGGAAATCGATATGCACCGGGGGAAGGACTCCATTCCGCGCTACAAATCGTATTTGATCGAATGCGGGATATGGAGCGAAGAGGAAGACGCGAACCTGGTCGCACAGTTGACCGCGGAGCTCAAGGAAGCGACGGAGTACGGCGACAAAGCTCCTTTTCCGGATCCGGAGCATTTGCACCGTCACGTCTATGCCGATGAAGAGGGGGAATAACCGATGCCGGTCGTGAACTATTTGACGGCGATCCGAGAAGCGATGCGCGAGGAAATGGTGCGTGACGATAACGTATTCGTACTCGGCGAAGACGTAGGCTACAAGGGAGGCGTCTTCGGCGCGACGAAAGGGATGGTCGAGCAGTTCGGCGACCTGCGCGTGCTCGATACGCCGCTTGCCGAATCGGCCATCGCCGGGGTCGCAATCGGGGCAGCCATGTACGGAATGCGGCCGATCGCGGAGATGCAGTATGCCGATTTCATGCTGCCCGCGACGAATCAGATTATTAGCGAAGCGGCGAAAATCCGCTATCGTTCGAATAACGACTGGTCGTGTCCGGTCGTCATCCGGGCCCCGATCGGCGGAGGCATTTTCGGAGGACTGTACCATTCCCAATGCACCGAATCGATCTTCTTCGGTACTCCGGGGTTGAAAATCGTCTTCCCGTCGACTCCATACGATGCGAAGGGCTTGTTGAAAGCGGCGATCCGCGATGCCGATCCGGTCCTTTATTTCGAACATAAAAAATGTTATCAGCTGGCCGAGGGCGAAGTGCCGGAGGACGATTACATCGTGCCGATCGGCAAAGCCGATGTCAAGCGCGACGGTACGGACATTACCGTCATCACATACGGATTGACCGTTCATTTCGCATTGGAAGCGGCGGGGGAATTGGCGAAGGAAGGCATCAGCGCACTCGTGCTCGACCTGCGCACGATCCAGCCGCTGGACAAGGAAGCGATCCTCGAGGCTTCCGCCAAAACGGGGAAAGTATTGATCGTTCACGAAGACAACAAGACCGGCGGCGTAGGCGCCGAGGTGTCCGCCATCGTGGCCGAGGAGCTGCTGTTCGAACTGGATGCGCCGATTATGCGGCTGTGCAGCCCGGACGTTCCCGCGATGCCGATCAGTCCCGTACTCGAGAAGCACTATATGCTCAACAAGGACAAAGTGAAGGAAGCGATGCGCAACCTCGCCTTGTACTAAGCTCTAGATAACTATCAATTTGCTCCGGCGCAAGCCCGACAATTGGGGCGGCTGCGCGCGGAGCGATTTACCCGGGAGGTTTAGCGCATGAAAGGAACGAAGGCGCAAGGCACCGAAATCGTCATTCCCCAGCTTGCGGAGTCGCTTGTCTCGGCTACGATCAGCAAATGGCTGAAGAAGCCGGGCGATTACGTGGAGCAATACGAACCGATTTGCGAGCTGATTACGGAAAAAGTGAACGCAGAGCTCCCGTCGACGGTAGAAGGCACGTTGATCGAGCTGCTGGCCAATGAAGGCGATACGGTGCCGGTCGGCGCAGTAGTCGCGTTGATCGCCGAATCCGGCGATAGCAATGGAACGGAGCAATCGGAGACCGACGCGGCCGGGTCCTCTTCTGCTGCCGGTACGCCGGCCGTTTTCCCGCCCTCGGGCGATACGGGGATGCGAAACCGGTACTCGCCCGCGGTGCAGCAGATTGCGAGCGAACACGGGATCAACCTGCTGCACCTTAACGGAACGGGGCTGGGAGGCCGAATTACCCGCAAAGACGTACTGAAATTTATCGAAGAGGGCGGAGCGGAGAAAGCGCGTGCGTCGTCTGCGGGAGCAGTCCCTGTCGCAACGCCCGCAAGCCAAGCTCCGGTTGCGAACAAAGCGCCCGAGCAGCCGGTGCGCTCGACGGGGCTGCACTTGTCCGAGGAGCCGCCGATTCCGAAAATCGAGGTCGAGAGCCGCAGAGACGACGGACGGGGAGAATACATAATCGACGTAACCCCGATCCGCAATACGATCGCTACCCGTATGCGTCAGAGCGTTGCGGAAATTCCGCATGCCTGGACGATGATCGAGGTGGACGTCACGAACCTGGTCGTCCTGCGCAACAAAATCAAGGACGAGTTCATGAAGAAGGAAGGCATCAATCTGACGTACTTGGCATTCGTCCTGAAGGCTGTCGTCAATGCGATCAAGGATTATCCGATCGTGAACTCGGTATGGGCGGTAGACAAAATCATCGTCAAACGGGATATTAACATTTCGCTTTCCGTAGGGACGGAAGATTCCGTCATTACCCCGGTGATCAAAAAGGCCGATCAAAAAAATATCGCCGGTCTCGCGCGCGAGATCGACGAACTGTCGCGCAAGGCGCGTTCGGGCAAGCTGAAGCTGGACGACGTGCAAGGAGGAACGATTACGGTCAACAACACCGGATCGTTCGGTTCGATTTTATCTTATCCGATAATCAATTACCCGCAGGCGGTCAATCTTACGTTCGAAACGATCGTAAAAAGGCCGGTCGTCATACATGACATGATTGCGGTCCGCTCGATGGCGAACATTTGCCTGTCGCTGGACCACCGCATATTGGACGGCGTCATATGCGGACGGTTTCTGCAGCGGGTGAAGGAAAATCTGGAAAGCTACTCGATCGAGACGAAGCTGTATTAAGCCGTGCCTTGCGATGCATGTGCCGCCGTGAGCCGCCCGAACAGCGGAAAAGTTACGGACCGTGATCAGAGGAACATGAAGACCGCCGACACGATAACCGAGGAAATCATCGCGAATAACATCAGGTATACCATCACTTTGACGAATGTTTTGCCGAACAAGGCTTTCAACTCCTCGAAATAGGTTATATTAGAAATCGATAAGGACATACGTATATTGTACCTTAATCCATGGCAGGGAGGAAAGTAAGATGATCCAACAAAATCGGCTGGTCGAGCAGTTTTTGCAGCTGGTACGCATTGACAGCGAGACCAAGCATGAGCAGGAAATAAGCGTTGCGCTGAAAAAGCTGTTCGGCGAGCTCGGCTTGAGCGTATACGAGGACGATACCGCCGCCGCGACCGGGCACGGATCGGGCAACCTGATCTGCACGCTGGAGGCGACGCCGGACAAGACGCATGCACCGACCCTTCTGTTCACCTGTCATATGGATACGGTAACGCCCGGCAAAGGTATCAAGCCGAAGGTGGATGATGACGGCTATATCCGCAGCGACGGTACGACGATACTGGGAAGCGACGATAAAGCCGGCATCGCGGCCATGATCGAATCGATTCAAGTGCTGAAAGAACAAGGTGTTCCGCATGGAAAGCTCCTGTTCGTCATAACGGCCGGAGAAGAATCCGGCTTGTTCGGATCGCGGGCCATGGCGGCCAATCCGCCGGAGCAGCTGAAAGCCGAATATGGTTTTGCCCTGGACTCGAACGGCAAAGTCGGCGAAATCGCCGTGGCCGCGCCGACGCAGGCGCGCATCCAGATCACGATCAAGGGGCGGTCCGCACACGCCGGCGTCAATCCCGAAGACGGAGTCAGCGCGATCCAGGTGGCAAGCAAGGCGATTTCTCGCATGTCGCTCGGCCGGATCGACTTCGAGACGACGGCCAATATCGGCAGCTTTGCGGGCGGCGGCGCGACGAATATCGTGTGCGAGCGGGTCGACATCGCGGCGGAAGCGAGAAGCCGCGAGCAAGCCAAGCTGGACCGCCAGCTGGAGTCGATGAAGCAGGCATGCGAGTCGGCCGCGCAGGAAATGGGCGCCAAAGCAGAGTTTATAAGCGAAGTCATTTACCCGGCTTACAAATACGATGAAACCGCGCCGGTCGTAAAGCTGGCCATGACGGCGATCGAATCGATCGGACGTACGCCGAAGACGTTCCATACGGGCGGCGGCAGCGACGCCAATATGTTTAACGGCATGGGAATCCCGACGGTCAATCTTGCCGTAGGATATGAGAACATACATACGACCGAGGAGCAGATGCCGATCTCCGAGCTTGTGGCGATCTCCGAGCTTGTCGTAGCCATCGTCAAGGAGACCGCAAGCAAATAAATAAGCATTTCCATATCGACTACACGCCCCTACGCGGGCGTTTTATTTTTGTTCACTTCTCCTTGACCGAGCGTATGGTATAGTAAATGATGGGAAAGAAAGAAGCCGAAGACGCTGCACATACAGGAGGAACCCTGTGATGACGAATACGAGTGAACCGTTGCGCACGATCGAAGTGTTGTCCTTGACCGACAACCAGCCTTTTTGCGCCGGGATTGTCTGGGTACGTGACGGCAAACTGGCCATTACATTGAATCCGGACGGCATGCCGGAAGAGCTGGGGGAGGGGGTACTGAGAATAGGCGGAGTCGGAGGAGGCCAGGAGCCGGGAGAATCGATTCTGGAGTGCGCGCTCCGCGAGGCGAGAGAAGAGCTCGGAAATGAGGATGTGAGGCTTGTTTCATCCGATGTCACTTATTTCCATGACATGGATACGGGGGAAATCGTCCAAGTCCGAAGTACGGATAATACCGCGCCGTTTCTGTTGGAGCGCATGACGAGCAAGCATCCGGACAAGCCGTACAGGCCGGGGCTCCCTTTCGGCCGATATGTTTATTTTTGCCTGTATCTCGGCGAGGCCGAGGAAGCTAACGTCAATCCGGACGACGACGTGGCAGGAGTCGTGTTCATTCCTTTGGAGCACGGGCGCCTTCTGCAGAAGGAAGCGTTAACGCTCGGGGAGCTGCTTGAAGCCGGCGCGGAGCTGCTGGAGGCCTACGCGATTCCGAGGCATACCCGTCTGTGGCTGCCCGGGAACGAGTCGATCCGGATCGTATTGCGGCTGTTGGAGGGACGGAGTATTTGACCAAGCCCCTTATTGACATGGTCCGATGCCACACTATAACGGAGCAGTAAAAGGAGGGTACAAATGAGCGAACAGCAAAAATTGACGTATGCGCAAGCGGGCATCAATATCGACGATACGGATGAAGTGAAGCAAAACATGGCCAAAAGCTTGGAGACGAATGACGGTCGGGTGCTCAATTCGCTGGGAGCTTTCGCGTCCTTGTTCGACTTCAAATTTCCGGAATACGACCATCCGGTGCTCGTAATGAAAACCGAGGAGCCGGGCTCGAAGCAGAAGCTGGCCGTGCAGCACAACCGGATCCGCTCGGTCTGCTACGATATGGTGAACCATCTCATTAACGATATTATCGTCATGGGTGCCAAGCCTCTCGCCGTTCAGGATGCTATCATCTGCGGATCTGTGGAGAAGGAGACGATCGGCGAAATCGTGGATGCGGTGGCGGCGGCCTGCAAGGAACAGGACTGCGTCCTGACCGGAGGCGAAACGTCGATTCAGCCGGGCGTGCTCGAGCCGGGCTCGTTCATCCTGACCTCGAGCATCGTCGGCATCGTGGACAAGGCGAACATTATCGACGGCTCGGCGATCCGCAAAGGCGACGTCGTGCTCGGAATCGCCTCGAACGGCGTCCATACGAACGGCTATACGCTCGTTCGCGCCATTATCGACCGCAAGCCGGACATTCTCGGGGAGCAGGTTGGCGGGGAAAGCTTCCTCGACGCGATTATGAAGCCGCATCTATGCTATTACCATGCTTTGAAAGGGCTTTTCGGGCTCCAAGGGCTTCACGGAATGGCCCATATTACCGGCGGAGGCATCGAAGGCAATCTGAATCGGGTCATCCCGCCGGGTTTGAATGCCTCGGTGGATTTATCCGCGATCGATATTTTGCCCGTGTTCAAGCTGATCCGCGAGGCCGGCAACGTGGACGAACGGGAAATGCAGCGGACGTTCAACCTTGGCGTCGGCATGGTGTTGGTCGTCGACGCGGGCATTGTCGGTCAAGTAAAGGAGCATTTGTCCCAATACGGCATAAACGGTGCGATCATCGGAGAAATAACCGAAGGGGACAAGCAGGTCGTCTATCGCAACCGTTTGAATTGGGAATAGCCCAGTCACCCCGTTTGCCCCGTCCTCCAATGGGAGACGGGGTTTTTCGCGTCTGTCCGATGCTCATAAAACGGCCGCTCGATCCATAGGATGGACTTGAATACGGTTTGACGCTGTGTCTGGCTGGAGGAGAGAGAGCATGATCATTTGGAAAAGAGGAACGGTAGCAGGTATTGCGGAGGAAAGAGGAGTCGTGCAGGAGGTCGTGGTTGCGACGGATGACGGTAGTACGAATCATGCCATACATTATATGGACGTCTCAAGGCCACTGCGCTTGGGAGACCGGGTGAAAATGAATGCCACGGCAGTAGAGCTGGGACTCGGAAGCGGCGGGTATCATTTTATTTCCGAGGTGGCAGGAGAATCGGATATTCCGGAAACCGATGCGGACCGTACGCCGAATCATTCGGGACATATTATGAAGCTGCGCTATACGTCGTTGCAGCGGGCCGTATTATCGGTGGAGGAGCCGGCAAGTCCGCACCATGCGGTATTCGCCGAGACGCGCACGCTAGAAGGAATGCCGGTTCTGATCGGCGAGTTGCACAGCATGCTGCCGGCAGCCGCCTTATGGATCGGGAGTAGCCGTCCACTGCATTCGCTTCGCGTATCGTACGTGATGACGGAAGGCGGCGCGCTTCCGATCTCGTTCAGCAGGCATGCCGCTCTATTAAAGGAAGCCGGGTGGATTTGCGGTACGGTTACGTACGGCCATGCATACGGGGGAGATCTCGAGGCGGTCAATAAGTATACGGCGCTGCTGGCCGCACGCCACGTACAGTCTGCGGACATAGCCATTGCGGCGATGGGACCGGGCATCGTCGGGACGGGAACGCCTTTCGGTCATACGGCTACGGAGATGGCGGAGCTGGTGCATGCCGTTCGGGCGCTCGGCGGGACTCCGATCGTCATTCCCCGGGTCAGCTTTGCCGATACGAGGGCACGGCACTCCGGGGTCAGCGATCATTTGCTTGAAACGCTCGGCAAGCTTGCCTTGACACCGGCGGTAATCCCGCTGCCGGAACAATGGGACGAGCGGGAAAAACAGGCCGTCCGGCGGCAGCTTGCCTCGTCCGGATGTGCCGAGCGCCACGAAATCGAATGGGTTCGCGAAGTTAGCCTGCACGATGTCGAGCGCTGCCTCGAATCGTATCCGGCGGGCATTACGACGATGGGAAGGGGATTACGCGACGATCCGTCGTTTTATTTGTGCGCGTGTGCTGCGGCTCAGGCTGCGCTTTCCCGCGTTCGATCGCCTGGATGAGCATCGGGAGCAGCGCGGCCAGCTCCGACTGGCCGTCGATTGCCTCTCCGGACATTTTGCGCAGCTGCTGGCGTACTTCCCATCCTTTGCCTACAAGCCGGAGATGCTTTTCGGTAACATAGCTTTTCATCGCTCATCCCATCCTCATTTTCCGATTGAAAGTCTGTTATACTAACAACGTATGCGCGGACTGGACGAGCTATGACTGCGGACGGCGGACAGGCGAAACGATAAGGAACATAACCGGATTGGAGAGATGGAAGAATGAGCGGCTACAAATACGAAGAAGTGACAATCAAGACGGAACCGGTATTCAAGGGCAAGGTCATTTCCCTGCAAGTCGAACATGTGAAGCTGCCCAACGGTGAGACGGCTACGCGCGAAGTAGTGAAACATCCGGGAGCGGTTGCGGTATTGGCGATACACGACAATAAAATGATCGTCGTCGAACAGTATCGGAAGGCGCTCGGGCGCAGTCAGGTGGAAATACCGGCGGGCAAGCTGGAACCGGGGGAAGATCAAACGGAAGCGGCGAAGCGGGAGCTGGAGGAGGAGACCGGCTACAGCTGCGGCGAGGTTCGTCTCATCAGCTCTTTCTATACGTCGCCCGGATTCGCGGACGAAATATTGCATCTATACGTAGCGGATACACTGACGGCGGGCACGGCGAAGCCGGACGAGGACGAGTTTCTCGATTGCGAAGCCATTACGCTCGATACCGCCAAGCAATATATCAAGGAAGGTCGAATTAGCGATGCGAAGACGATTGCCGCCGTATACGCCTGGCAGCTGCACCTCTTAACCGGCTCCTATACGCTATGAACAGTTATTTTGTCGACCTGCATATCCATATCGGACGAACCGAGAAGGGAGCGCCGGTCAAAATAAGCGGCAGCCGCGATTTGACGTTTTACAATATAGCCAAGGAAGCGTCCGAACGCAAAGGGATCGAAGTGATCGGCATTATCGATTGCCATTCTCCGGCCGTACAGGAAGAAATCATGCACTATCTGGATATCGGGCAGATGGAGGAGCAGCAAGGAGGGGGCATCCGGTACAACCGGACGACAGTCATGCTTGGCAGCGAAATCGAAGTAAGAGACCCGGGAATGGGACCGGCCCACTTGCTTGCCTATTTGCCTACGATCGCAGATATGCGGGAGTTTACCGAATGGATGCGTCCGCATATGAAAAACGTCGGTCTTAGCTCCCAGCGCATATACGTTTCGGCGCGCACGCTGCAGGAGGAAGTCGTCGGCCGCGGAGGCCTGCTCGTTCCCGCACATATATTCACTCCCTACAAAAGCGTGTATGGAAGCGGGACAACATCGCTCGCCAACCTGCTGGACCCCGACAAGGTAGCTGCGGTAGAGCTCGGACTGTCGGCGGATACGGAAATGGCAAGCTGCTTGTCGGAGCTTGACCGTTACTCGTTCGTGACGAACTCGGACGCCCATTCGCTCGGTAAAATCGGCCGGGAATACAACCGGCTGCTAATGGCAAACCCGAGCTTCGACGAATTGAAGCTCGCGCTCGCCCGCGAGGAAGGACGCAAGGTCGCGGCGAACTACGGATTGAATCCGCGCTTGGGCAAATACCACCGCACATATTGCGACTCATGCGAATCCGTACTCGACGAAGCGGATACGGCAGTAGACCGATGCTTGTATTGCGGAAGCGCCAAAATCGTCAGGGGAGTCATGGACCGGATACGGGCAATCGCCGACCGGGGGGCGGGACAAATCGCACCGCATCATCCGCCCTATTTCTTTCAAGTGCCGCTCGAGTTCATTCCCGGGCTCGGCAAAAAGAAGCTTCAAGCGATGCTGGATACGTTCGGAACGGAAATGAATATTTTGCACAGCGCATCCGCACAGGAAATCCGGGAGGCGGCGGGAGAAGATATCGCTTCGGCCATCATCCGGGCTCGGGAAGGCAGTCTTGCTTTCGAGGCCGGCGGCGGAGGGCGTTACGGGAAAGTATCCAGGCCATAGTGCTCCCAAAAGTGAAGCTTGTCCGGAAACGGGAATCATAGTTTCCTTCCCTTGTACATATGCTGGAATCAGTAGGACAAGGGGAGGAAGCCGACATGAATCGAAACTATCGGATGCGACTCTATATGAAGGACCATTTGCCGCTCTATTTGTTCGTCTCGGTGCTGTTCGTCATGGGCGTCGTCTTCGGCGCGCTGATGGTGAACGCGCTGTCGCCCGGTCAGAAGGAGGAAATGGCAAGACACATCAACAGCTTCATTCAGATCGTCAATCAAGGCAGCGAATTCGGCGGCCAGACGACGTTGTGGGAGTCGTTCTCCCTTCATCTGAAATGGATCATGCTTATTTGGGTGCTCGGGTTATCCGTTATCGGACTGCCGCTCATTTTTCTTCTGGATTTTTTGAAAGGCGTCCTGATCGGATTTTCGGTCGGTTATTTGGTCGGCTCCTTGTCGTGGAAAGGCATGCTGTTCGCCTTCGTCTCGATTGCGCCGCAAAACCTGATCGTTATCCCGGCCCTCGTCATGTGCAGCGTAGGGGCGTGCGCCTTCTCCATATATATCGTAAAAAATCGGTTTATCCAGAAGCGCGGTGCGCTCTACCCCATGTTCGTCCGGTATACGTCGATGGCGTTCAGCATGGCGGCGCTGTTGTTCGGTGTAGCTCTGTTCGAAGCCTATTTGTCGCCGGTCATGATCAAATGGGTGACGCCGATGCTGGTCGCTCAGGCAGGATAACGCTCTCTCATTCCGTCAGCGCGGCGGTGGAGGGACGGACGATCAGCTCCGAAGGCAGCGTCTGGTCGTACCACTCGCACTCCTTCTGTTCGGTAGAGACGTCCAAGAGCAGCTTGATCGACTGCTCCGCCAATTGCTCAAAGCTTGGACCAACGGCCGTGATCGGGACATCCAGCAGCTTCTCCATCTCGGGCAGCGTCTCGTACGCTACGAGTGAAAAGTCCTCGGGAACGCGCAGCTTCAGCTTCCGGATAATTTGGATGAAAGGGAACAAATAACCGTGGCTGTCTACGATTACGGCGGTAGGTTTCGAGCTTTTGTCGTTATGGACCAGCAGCTTGGCGATGTGCTCTTCCGGCAGCTGGGCGTTATGAACGTTAATAAAATAATCGGGATCGTATTCGAGCCGATTTTCGAGCAAACCTAACGTGTACCCCATTAATTTGTCGGTTGCGACTCCGACGAACGCAATGCGTTTGTGCCCGAGCTCGGCCAGATGCCGAACCGCCTTCATGATCGCGTCCTTCCGGTCGACCGCCAAGCGGTGGGCTCCCTCAACGCTTCCTCCTCCTATAACTAGCATTTCGCCTTGAAATCGCTGCTTTTCCTGCAGAAACTCCAGGCTCGGCTTCCATCCGGTGCCGCACCAGTAAATGATTTTCTCCACCTGATGTTCGTTGAGCTGGCGCATCGCTTCTTCGGGCTTGGCGAACGATACGAGAATATAATAATCGCGGGAAGCGGCTTGACGTTGAATTTCGTTGCATAAATGGTTGAAGAACAGTCCGACCGGGGGATACCAAATAATCCCGATGCTGTTGGCTTTCGTCCCCGATATCCGTTTGGCGGCAAGTCCGGCGGCATAATTCAATTCCTTCGCAATCGTGATAATTTTATGGCGGGTCGCGTCCTTGACGCCCGGCTCGTCGTTCAGCGCTCTCGATACGGTGGCGGTCGTTACGCCGGCCGCTAGGGCGATATCTTTTAAAGTAGTCACGGAGTTCTCCCTTTCCATATGGTCGCGAATCGACCTTATGTTCTCTCGTATATCATAGCATGAGATGGAAATAAAAAATAGTTGCGGAAAATGTAACGATTACAAATTGTTTTTATAAATTACGTAAAATACAACTTTACATTTTTTTGTAACGGATTTATTATGGGATAAGAAAGATGCGAAAGCGGTATAGGTTTCATGTTGTTCCGCGAAGCGGCTTTGCGTCTGAAATCACCGAATCATCATAGGCGAGGGAGGCTGGAAGCTCTAAATGTAATCGCTTACAAATACTTGCTGAAGTATAAATATTTCATCGATTTCAAGAAGTATTTTGCAAAGCGGAGTGCAAAATAAGCGATAAAATGTGCAAATACTTTAATTGGTATGGTTGCAATAATGTAGGTAGTTCATCGGTTTGAATCAGGGAAATGAAAAGGGGGCGCCACAAATAAACGTGAAAACGGGAGCAACGGACGATTTGAAAAAAATGGGTTGCTCGAAATGGAAGCGGTTGCTATAATCTCCGTAAGGAATCATAATAGTAATCGATTGCCAATCCGGACGTCAACCCCAATGAGTGGTCGTTCATCGAAGCAAGGGTATTTCTCAACCAATCTCGAGGAGGATTTTTGTTACGGGAATCGGATTTACGGTCGCTCGAGAAAATCGGCTGCAAGGAGGTGAACAAAAGTCAGACTTCGGGCCTCATACTGCAAAGACGATCGACTTCGGACGTCCAGCTTGCATGAATCCTCATAATGAAAGCGGTTACGAATCGTAAGGGCTCAATGATTCTGTCCAAATTCGAATCCTGATAGACCTTTGGAAATCGATTGCTATCGCATCGGGCATTTAAGGAAAATCGGATATGAAATGATAAGGGGGATTTCTCTTGTTTAAAAAACGAATGATGATGCTGCTCTCCTGTATAGTCGTGGCGGGGTCGCTGGCGGCTTGCTCGAATAGCGGAAGCGACGGCGGAAAGGCCGCGGATCCGGGAGACAAAGGAACTTCGACGAAAGATATTACGAAAGATCCGGCGGAGGTCGTGTTCTATTCCAATAACGGCGATCCCGTGGAAAGCTTCGATTACCGGTTCGGCAACGCGCTTCGCAAAAAGTTTCCGAACTGGACGATCAAATATATTCAGCGGACGGGCGCGGGTACTCAGCTTAACGATTTGATCGCAAACGGCACGAAATTCGATATTTTCTTCCAATCGATCGGCAATTTCGAATCGAACGCCTTCCCGGCGGGCATTCAATACGATATGACCGATATGATCAAAACCCACAAAATCGACTTGAACCGATTGGACCCGACCGTAGTCGATGCGGTTAAGCAAGCGTCGGGCGGCAAGTTCTACGGGCTGCCGGTGTTCACGAGCAATCTGGTGCTCTATTACAACAAATCGCTCTTCGACAAGTTCGGGGTCGCATATCCGAAGGACGGCATGGCATGGAGCGAAATGGTCGAGATGTCCAAAAAGCTGACGCGGAACGACGGCGGAACGCAATATTTCGGCTTTACCCATTCGCCTACCCATACGATAAGGATGAATCCGATGTCGATCCCCGATGCGGACATGACGAACGATACGCCTACGATCAATAAAGACGAGCGTTGGAAAAAATATTTCCAAGCTTATTATTTGGACCCGATGCGCGTTCCCGGTTACCTCGACGGCATTAAGAAAATCAACAAAATTCCGGATATCAATATGTTCGTCAAAGATCAGACCGTAGGCATGTTCGGCTATTTGTCCAGCCTGATCTATGTTTGGGAGCAAGAGCTGAAATCGCTCAACTGGGATATCGTCTCGCTTCCGACGGTAGACAAAGGAATCGGCTCGCAATCTTACCCGGCTTATTTCGGCATGACGAACATGGCACGCAACAAAGAAGCGACTATGGAAGTGCTCAAATATATGATTTCCGACGAATTCCAGACGGAGATGGCGCGCAAAGGCATCATGCCGGTGCTGAACAACGAAACGGTCAAGAAAGAGCTCGGCAAAGAATCGCCGTACAAGGACAGAAACTGGAATGCGGTGTTCTTCAACAAGTTCGCGACGATCCCTCCGAAAGCGGGCTACGATACCGATCTCGTCAATCAATACGTTTCGTTCGGCAACCAAATCGCCTTGGACAAAATGGATTTGAACACGGCTCTGCGGAGCGCCGAAGAAGAGTCGGTCAAAAAGATCGCAGAATATAAAAGCAAAAACAAATAACCGACTCAATTAAAATGATTCTAAAAGGTTTGACTTGTTTTGTTCCTCCCCCTATAATGAAAATGGCGGCGATTACCGCTGAGAGCGGGAATCCGACGGTAATTGGCATTACGCGAATGCGCTCAAAAGGGGGAGGAACATGGAAGCGCGTATCGAAAAAATCAAGCAGTCATTGCAGTCCAAAGGCTACAAGCTGACACCCCAGCGCGAAGCGACCGTGCGTGTATTATTGGAAAACGAAGAGGACCATTTGAGCGCGGAAGACGTCTTCATGCTCGTCAAGGATAAAGCGCCAGAAATCGGGTTGGCTACCGTTTACCGTACGCTCGAGCTGTTGAGCGAGCTGCATGTCGTCGAGAAAATGAACTTCGGCGACGGGGTTGCCCGTTACGATTTGCGAAGCGAGAGCAACCATCATCATCATCACCACCTCATATGCGTGCAATGCGGGGCGGTCGACGAGATTATGGAGGACTGGCTGACGCCCCTCGAGGAACGTCTGGAGCGGGAATACCAATTCAAGGTACTGGACCATCGGTTGGACTTTCAAGGCATATGCCACCGGTGCAAAGACAAAGCATTACCTCCCGAAGCGGAGTAATTTAGAAATCCCCGGCAGCGGCAACCCCGCTTGTCCGGGGATTTTTGCATTCGCGGCGAATGTGCCGATCGGGTGGGGAGGAAGGATAGTTTGCAGACTTCCAACGCATGCTATGAAAGGAAGCCCGTTCATAACCAGCACTACCGTGAGGTGATCAGATGGTTGCAGCGAATCGTTATATCGTAGGCGTACCGAAAGAAATCAAAAACAATGAATTCCGCATAGCTCTTACGCCGGGAGGGGCGCGCATGCTGACCCATTCCGGGCATGAGGTGCTGATAGAAACGGGTGCGGGACTCGGCAGCGGCTTTACGGATGAGGAGTACAGGAACGAAGGCGCCCGGGTCATATCGAATCCCGCAGATGTGTGGGGGCAGGCGGAGCTGATTCTTAAGGTGAAGGAGCCGCTTCCGTCGGAATACGGCTATTTCCGCGAAAATCAGATTGTGTTTACGTATTTGCATCTTGCCGCGGAGGCGGAGCTGGCCCATGCGCTCGTGCAACGCAAGGTGACCGGCATCGCATACGAGACGATTCAGCAGCCCGGCGGAGGACTGCCGTTGCTAACGCCTATGAGCGAGGTGGCGGGACGGATGTCCGTTCAGATCGGGGCGCACTTTCTCGAACGGTTTTACGGCGGGCGCGGCGTGCTGTTGGGAGGCGTTCCAGGCGTTCCGCCCGCGGACGTCGTCATACTGGGCGGCGGCATCGTCGGCACGAACGCGGCCAAAATGGCGCTCGGGTTGGGCGCGAACGTCGTGATCGTGGAGCGGAGCGGCGATCGGTTGCGATACATCGACGACGTATTCGGGGGGCGCGTAAAGACGCTCATGTCGAGTCCGTACAATATCGCCGGCGTAGTCCGGCAAGCGGATCTGCTGATCGGAGCGGTGCTCATTCCGGGTGCCCGCGCGCCAAAGCTGGTCTCCGAGGAGATGGTCCGGACGATGAAGAGAGGAGCGGTGATCGTCGACGTCGCCATCGACCAAGGCGGATCAATCGAGACGATCGATCGGGTGACCACCCACAGCGATCCGATTTATGAAAAGCACGGTGTCATCCATTACGCGGTGGCCAACATGCCGGGGGCGGTGCCCCGCACCTCCACTTTGGCGCTCACCAATGCGACGCTGCCATACGTGATGGAGCTTGCGGATAAAGGATTCGAGATTGCGATACGCGATAACGCGATGCTGAGGCTGGGCGTCAACACCCATGGTGGAAATATTACGTATCAAGCGGTCGCCGAAGCCGTGGCGCTGCCGTACGTCTCGATAGCGGACAATCATAAATCGCCGCTTCCCCTCATAACCTAACCGTGGGAGCATAAATACCTTAACGGCAGGCGGGGGACAAGCCATGATGATTATCCGTTTCAGAAAATGGTGGGTTCGGACGAAATATATCGCGGTTTTTGTAATCCTGACCGTCGTTCTGTACGAATTGTTCCGTATCGTCGGAGGATGGATCGAGCCCGCGGGACGATACAGGGAGCCGATGGGGAAGGCGTTGAAGGTGTTCAGTCAGGACGAATCGGCCATGGAGCCCAAAACCGCGATCGAGCGCTTGTTGTTTTTTTACAAGTACGGAGAATGATGGTTGAGGCAAACTTTTGTTCGTCTCCGGCAGGAAATCGTTCCTTCATGTTGAATAGATTGTTAACAAGAGGAACGACATACTGGGGGAACGACTTGTCGCGATGAAGAGACATTTGCATAACTTTATACATTACCTCACCGTGGAACGAGGACTCGCTCATAATACGCTTGAATCGTACGAGCGGGATCTGATCCACTACTTGGGATATATCGATAAGCAAGGCGTGCGGTCGCTGGAGGAGACGGGCAAGTTCCACATCGTCCAATATTTGCAGGAGCTGAAGCAGCTTGGCCGCGCTCCGGCCACCTTGTCGCGCAACATTGTCTCCATTCGCGCCTTTTACCAGTATCTCGTAAGGGAGCGACTGATCGTCCAAGATCCGTCGGTCCATATGGAGACGCCGAAGCTGGAGAAGAGACTGCCCAAGGTGCTGACCGTGGAAGAGGTCGAGCGGCTGCTTGACGCACAGGAAACGACTGCCGCCGCCGGCATGCGGGACAAGGCGATGCTGGAGCTGTTGTATGCGACGGGGATCCGGGTGTCGGAGCTGATCTCGCTCAATGTCGGTGACGTCAATATTGAAATGGGCTTTATCCACTGTACGGGCAAAGGCTCGAAAGAACGGATTGTTCCGCTCGGCCGGATCGCCGCGGTATGGCTGAGCCAATATATCGAATCGGCCAGGCTGCACCTGCTTCGTCAGGAAAAGTCGGAGGAAGCGTTGTTCATCAACCATCTGGGCACCCGATTGACCCGTCAAGGCTTCTGGAAAATCATGAAGCGATATGCCAGGGAGGCGGGGATCGACAAAGAAATTACGCCGCATACGCTGCGTCACTCGTTCGCCACTCATCTGCTGGAGAACGGAGCCGATTTGCGGTCGGTTCAAGAGATGCTGGGCCATGCCGATATATCCACGACTCAGGTGTACACTCACGTAACGAAGTCGAAAATGAAAGAAATATACGATCGCACTCATCCGAGAGCGAACATGACTTAAGCGGGCCCGGGGGCCTGCTTTTTTGTCGGCATCAAGAATGAGGGAGTCCGTTGAGGCGCCAAGCAGAGTCGGGCCCCGGGTACGTTACGGGGTTCTTTTGCATTCGTTTCGGCGTCGTGAGATAATATGGAAAACCGTTTTGCCAGTCGGCCGATACATTGCCCAAGCGGAGGGAACAACCTTGACTTTTCAGCGCATCGCATTAATCGTACTGGACAGCGTCGGGATCGGCGAGCAGCCCGACGCCCCCGTTTTCGGAGACGAGGGTGCCCATACGCTCGGTCATATTGCCGAACGGGTTCCTTCTTTTTCATTGCCGAATATGGAAAAGTTAGGTCTGGGGAATATAGCCCCATTGCAGACAATTAACGAAGTCGACTATCCAGCGGCCTATTACGGCAAGATGGCGGAAGTGTCGGTCGGCAAAGATACGATGACCGGTCATTGGGAGCTAATGGGCTTGCGGGTGACGATCCCGTTTCAAACGTATCCGGACGGATTTCCCGAACCGTTGATCCGTTTGTTCGAGCGGGAGACGGGGCGGAGCGTAATCGGCAACAAGCCCGCATCGGGCACGGAAATTATCGAGGAGCTTGGCGAGGAGCAATTGCGGACCGGCTCGTGGATCGTATATACGTCGGCGGACAGCGTCTTTCAAATCGCCGCGAACGAAAATATCATTCCGCTGGAGGAGCTGTACGAAGCATGCCGGATCGCCCGACGGCTGACGATGGGGGAATATGCCGTCGGCCGTGTCATCGCGCGTCCGTTCGTCGGCCAGCCCGGAGCGTTCAAGCGGACGCCGAACCGGCACGATTATGCCGTCAAGCCTCCAGAGCCGACGGTCATGAACAGGCTCAAGGAAGCGGGGCTCGACTGTATCGCGATCGGCAAAATAAACGACATCTTCTCCGGCGAAGGAGTAACCGCCGCTAGGCCTACGAAAAGCAACGCACATGGGATCGAGGAGACGATTCTTGCATTGGAGCAGCCGTTTCACGGGCTTGCGTTTACGAATCTCGTCGATTTCGATTCCTTGTACGGCCACAGACGCGATCCCGACGGATATGCCCGGGCGCTTATGGAATTCGATGCCCGTTTGCCGGACATCATGGCCGCCATCGGCCGGGACGACCTGTTGATTTTGACGGCCGACCACGGCAACGATCCGATCCATCCCGGTACGGATCATACGCGGGAATATGTGCCGCTGATCGTCTGGAGTCCGCGCTTGCGGACGCCGGGCCCGCTCGGCATTCGCGCGACGTTCTCGGATGTGGGCGCGACGGTGGCGGACAATTTCGGCGTAGCCGCGCCGGGGCATGGCACGAGCTTTCTTGCCAATCTTGTATAATGACGGGGAGGTACTGCATGAGCGATCTTTCGATGGAACACCGAGTTTCGGAGGCCGTACGGTTTATCGAGGATGAAATCCCGTATACTCCCGAAGTCGGTCTTATTCTCGGTTCGGGACTCGGGGTGCTGGCGGATGCGATGGAGGACGTAACGGTCATCCATTATGAAGAAATACCGCATTTTCCGGTTTCTACGGTTGAAGGACATGCCGGCGAGCTGCTCGTCGGTTCGATCCGGGGCAAGAAAACCGTTCTGATGAAGGGACGGTTTCATTTGTACGAAGGCTACGACGTAGCGACCGTCTCTTTCCCGGTGCGCGTCATGAAAGCGCTGGGTGTCAAGTCGCTGCTCGTCACCAACGCGGCCGGCAGCGTCAATACGTCGTTTGCCCCGGGGCAGTTGATGCTTATTCGCGATCATATCAATTTCATGTTCCGCAATCCGTTGATCGGACCTAACGAGAATGCGCTGGGCGTTCGCTTTCCCGACATGTCCGAGGCGTACAGCGCCGAGCTGCGAACTATAGCCCGCGATGCTGCGGCCGAGCTGGGCTTGGAGCTGCAAGAGGGTGTCTACGCAGGACTGCTCGGTCCAAGCTATGAGACGCCGGCGGAAATTCGCATGCTTCGCACGATCGGTGCAGACGCTGTCGGCATGTCGACCGTGCCGGAAGTAATTGCCGCCCGGCATGCCGGAATCGAGGTGCTCGGCATTTCTTGCATCACGAACATGGCCGCGGGGATTCTTGATGCCCAGCTGTCCCATGCCGAGGTCATGGAAACCGCCGACCGGGTAAAAGAAAGCTTTCTCGGTCTCGTATCAGCCATTATCCCGAAGCTGTAAACCTTATTCCGCGCAGCGGAATCTTCGAACTATTATAGGCGCAGGAGGGTATACTTCATGGAATTGTCGTATGTGGAACAAATCAATCAGGCGGCCGGTTTCATCCGATCCCGGATCGGCGGCCGTCTCCCTGCCATCGGACTCGTGCTCGGCTCCGGATTGGGGGATTTGGCCGATGAAGTGGAGGATGCGGTCAAAATCGATTTCGGGGACGTACCGCATTTTCCTGTATCGACGGTAGAAGGTCATGCGGGAAGGTTCGTGATCGGCACGCTCGAAGGAAAGCCGGTCATCGTCATGCAAGGACGATTCCATTACTACGAAGGCTATCCGATGCGCAAAGTCGTTGCGCCCATATACGTGATGAGGAAGCTCGGCATTCAAGCTTTAGTCGTTACGAACGCTGCCGGAGGAATGAACCGTGCTTTCCGGCCGGGCGATCTGATGCTGATCTGCGATCATTTGAACATGACGGGGGATCATCCGCTTATCGGCAAAAACGAGGCGGAGCTCGGTCCGCGCTTCCCCGACATGTCCGAGGCGTACAACAAATCGTACAGGGAGCTCGCTCATCGGATATCGAGCCAAATCCGGGGCGATGACGGCAATGCGCTGGAGCTCCAGGAAGGCGTATATTGCGGCATCAGCGGCCCTTCCTATATGACGCCGGCGGAGCTGAAAATGCTCGCCAGGCTCGGTGGAGACGCAGTCGGAATGTCCACGGTCGCCGAGGTGATCGCGGCCAGACATTGCGGATTGAACGTGCTCGGCGTGTCCTGCATAACGGATATGGCGATCGGCGAGGAGCTAGAGCCGCTTTCCCACGAGCAGGTTATGGAGGTGGCGAACCGGACGAAGCCGAAATTCGCCGCTCTCGTCAAATCGTTCGTACGCGTCGTGAGCATATAGCAGCAAGCGGCAGGAACGGGACAGCCGGGTCAAGGAGGCAGCGGACATGAGAATGGTAGATCTGATTCAGCACAAACGCGACGGCGGACGCTTGACGCGGGAGCAAATTTATTATGCCGTTCAAGGCTTTACGCGGGGAGACATCCCGGATTACCAAATGTCCGCTTTTGCGATGGCCGTCTTTTTCCGCGGCATGGACGAAGAGGAAATTGCCGACCTGACGATGGCGATGGTCAATTCCGGAGACGTCGTCAGCTTGGCCGGCATTACGGGAATAAAGGTCGACAAGCATTCGACCGGCGGGGTAGGGGACAAGACGAGTCTTATCGTCGTCCCGCTCGTGGCCGCCGCCGGCGTTCCGGTCGCCAAAATGTCCGGCCGCGGCCTAGGTCATACGGGCGGCACCGTCGATAAGCTGGAATCGATCCGAGGGTTTCGCATCGAGCTGCCGAACGACCGGTTCGTGCGCAATGTCAACGAAAACAAAATGGCTTTGGTCGGGCAGAGCGGCAATCTGGCTCCTGCCGACAAAAAGCTGTACGCGCTGCGCGACGTAACGGCGACGGTGAATTCGATTCCGCTGATCGCGTCCTCGATCATGAGCAAGAAGATCGCTTCGGGCGCGGACGCCATCGTTCTGGACGTGAAGGTCGGCTCGGGCGCGTTCATGAAATCGTATGAGGATGCGAAGGCGTTAGCTTCCACGATGGTGTCGATCGGCAAAAGCTTGAAGCGCAGAACGATCGCCGTGTTGTCCGATATGAGCGAGCCGCTCGGCACGGAGGTCGGCAATGCGAACGAGGTCGCGGAGGCAATCGAAGTATTGCGCGGCGGCGGCGATACGCGGCTGAGGGAAATTTGCCTGACTTTGGCCGCGTATATGACGGTGGCGGGCGGAGCTTACGGCAATTACGACGAGGCTCGACGCGCACTGGACGAGCTGCTCCATTCGGGCCGCGCCGTAGAGACGTTCCGCAAGTTCGTGGAAGCGCAAGGCGGCGACCCGGCGATCGTCGACGATCCGGGGCTGCTACCGCAAGCTGCGGTGCATGTCAGCGTAAGGGCCGAACGGGAAGGGTTCGTTCAGTCGATCGATGCAGAGACGGTCGGCGTGACCGCCATGCTGCTCGGGGCAGGGCGGGCTACGAAAGAAGATTCCATCGACTATTCGGTCGGGATATCGCTCCGCAAAAAGGTGGGCGATCCGGTCAAATTCGGAGATGTGATCGCCGTCATCCACAGCAACCGGGAGCAAAACCAGGATATTGCCGAACGGCTGATCGGCGCGTATACGATCGTGTCCGACAAGCCCGAGCCGGTTCCGGTCGTGCATTCCGTCATCGAGTAAAGCCCTACGTAAGATCGAGGACTGTCCCTGATTGGAAAGGGACGGTCTTTTTCGTTTTGGCAAAGTCATTTTGTAAACGGCATGCGTATGCTGTATAGTATTTGTATAAATATTGGGCGGAATTCGTTCGGAGGAAGGAGAGATCGTCGCTGTATGTACAATATTAAAACGGTAGTGAAGCTGACAGGCATTCCGGCCGTCACGATACGGGCATGGGAAAACCGATACGGCGCGGTCGATCCGGAACGGACGGAGGGCGGCCATCGGCTGTATTCGGAAAGAGATGTCGACGATTTGCGCTGGCTGAAGCGGGCGATGGAAGAGAAGGACATCAATATCAGTCAGGCGGCGAGATTGCTGAAGCAGGCCAAGGAGGAACGGCGAGAACCCGCGACGGCTGCGTCGACGGTCTCGGCGGCGGTGGCGGAGTTGCCTCGAAGCACGTTCGATCTGATTAAAAATCCGCTGTACGACGCTCTCATCCAATACCGGACGGAGGAAGCGAACCGTCTCATCGACAAAGGGTTCGCGCTGTATGCTTACGAGGATATGTTCCACCACGTGCTGGTTCCGATTATGTATCAGGTGGGGGACGAGTGGGAGAGCGGCAAAATCAGCGTGGCGCAGGAGCATTTCGTCAGCAATATGATTTATGAGCGCTTCCACGCTTTTTTTCGGGTGCTGCCGATCCAAGGCAATTTGCCGAGGGCGGTCGCCTTTTGTCCGGCGGGGGAGCGGCATCAGCTCGGACTGCTGCTGTTCGTCCTTTATTTGCGCAGACAAGGGATGGAGGTTTTGTATTTGGGAGCGGATACGCCTTTGGACGGCGTACTGCAGGCGATCGGCAGCAAGCAGGCCCGATATGTATGCTCCTCGTTGACCGGCAAACGTTTTCTGGCCGCGTCAGTGGAGATGTTTGACAACATTTCCGCGGAATATCCGGATATCCGCCTCGTGCTGGGGGGCAAAGCTTTCGCGGAAGGTAAGCATCCGTATAAGCAGTATGTGTTGAAGGGCGATCCGGGGAGCTGGGAGCGTTGGTTTGACGAGGAGATGGCGGAAAGAAACTCTCAGTACGGGTAGGCACAGTCATATATGCTCCTCATTCGCGTTTGAAGCCGGGCAGCATCCGGCGATTCGTCACGCCGCTGCCAAGCTCGGGGAGTCCGGTATTAAAACGAGAGCCTGGTTGGCGCAATCCCTCTTCCGCTACAGATGTTCGGTTGCCGCAACAGTTTGTCTCCAATCGGCGAACGGAAAGGCCGGAGAATGTTACAAACTTTCGTCCGTTGCCGAAAATGGCGTTGAGGTTCGTGCACATCGGCAGGAGATCGAGGGGGGCTTTGTCGAACAAATGGTAGAGAAGCTCGAGTGATTAGATCCGGTTCATTGGCCGGAGGCCGATTCGCCTGGGAGGAGACACGTACCGCCGAGCCGCATTCGGACAAGCTTGTCGCGGAAAGGGTGATTCGGGAATAGAAGGGGGAGCCATAATGAGCACGGAACGCCGAAAGACCGAGCATATCCGGATTTGTCTGGAGGAGGAGGTCGGCAGCAAGACGGGAGGGGCCGGCTTTGCGCAGTACCGGTTTCGTCACCGGGCGCTGCCCGAGATCGACTTCGGCGAAATCGATACGTCCTGGCAATGGTTGGACAGAGACATGAAGGTCCCTCTGCTGGTAAGCTCGATGACCGGCGGCACGGAAGAAGCGTCAAGGATCAATCGGAACTTGGCGGAGGCGGCCGAACGGCGAGGCTGGGCGATGGGCGTCGGATCGGTACGCGCGGCGTTGGAGCGCCCGGAGCTATCCGAGACTTTCCGCATCCGGGATGTCGCGCCGACCATACCGATTATCGCGAATATAGGCGCAGTGCAATTGAACTACGGCTACGGCGCGGCCGAATGCAGCCGTGCGGTCGAGCTTGCGGAAGCGGATGGGCTTGTCCTTCATCTGAACGGCATGCAGGAGCTGTTCCAGCCGGAAGGCAACATCAATTTCAAAGGGCTGCTTCGGCAAATCGAACAGCTTTGCTCTACGTTGCCTATCCCGATCGGCATTAAAGAGGTCGGATGGGGGATAGACGGGGAAACGGCGAGACTCCTTGTCGATGCAGGGGTTTCATTTGTCGACGTCGCCGGTGCGGGAGGGACGTCTTGGAGCCAAGTAGAGAAATTCCGCACGACGGATCCTACGCGGCGCGCGGCGGCAGAGGCATTCGCCGATTGGGGAATCCCGACTGCGCAATGTATCGTCGAGGCGAGAGCGGCCGTGCCGGACTGTACGCTCGTCGCGAGCGGCGGGCTCGCGAATGGCGTGGATGCGGCCAAAGCGCTCGCGCTCGGAGCGAATATCGCCGGTTACGGTCGCTCGCTGCTCGGCGCCGGCGTCGATTCGGCCGATGAGGTTGCGCTTGTGCTCGAGCGGATCGAGTTCGAGCTGCGAGCCGCCATGTTCGGCATAGGTGCCGCCGATTTGAGCGAGCTGCGCGGAACGCCCCTGCTCGTTCGCCCGGATCGCGACTGGAAGTAATCGAATCTTAGATTGACCCGGAAGCTTGAGAAATCAAGCTTTTTTCTTTTTGTGCGGCGTAAATAATGTACCGTTGACGACTCCCACAAAATGGATTATTATTACGTTATGCGATATATCGTATCGCGTAATAATTAGAAACCGGAGGTGCAGGATGAGTATAGCCGATCTTGACCGTTTCGCGGATCCGAGCGTGCTGATCCTTGCCAGTCTGGCAGGCGGCGACAAGCACGGATATGCGATGATGGAAGATATAGAAGAGCTGTCGGGCGTGCGACTTGGCCCGGGCACGCTTTATGGCGCTCTGGCCAGATTGGAGAAGCGAGGATTGATCCGCTCGCTCGAATCGGACGACCGACGTCGTCCGTACGGGCTCACGCCCGGCGGTGCGGCGGCGCTCAAGGAGTATTTGACCGGCGTCAATAAAATCGCCGCTGTCGGCCTGCAAAGGCTGGTGTCGATATGAAGCTGTCGAAATGGCTGTTGCGCCTATATCCGGCGTCCTGGCGCAGCAGATACGAAGAGGAATTTCTCGCCATGCTCGGGGAGTATCGGTCCCTTCGTTTATCCGACGTGTTCGATGTCATGTTGGGAGCAGTCGATGCCCATATTCAATGCAGGCGTTCTGATCCGAAACGTATGCACAATGATCTACTGCCGAGAGGAGCGGGTAGTATGCAGATCGAGCATCATGCGGGCAGCTTGGATAAAGACTTTGCCAAGAGGTTGTTCGAGGAAGGGATAAGCAAGCACAAATTGGCGATGGAATACGTCGATGTGGATTATAAGCGTTACGACGGCGACGAGAAGGAAATACTGACCCTTTTTTTCAAGGCCGATGACCGGTTGGACTTAAAGCCGATTTGTATCGATCTGGCCGGCGTTTACAAGCAGAAAATCCGATTGCGGCAGACAGCAAGAATTTCGCCGAAAAAGCAGGATTAGTCGCGATCAAAGGACTTTTTATGTTGCAGATGGTAGGAGGTAACACGCCAGATAGGGAGTTGCCGTAACGGTACGCCGCTTAGGTAACGGAACCCGCTTCCGCTATTTGTCTCATTGCACGCTATTTCCCGCAAATAAAGGAACCGACTTCCGTTAATGAGCCTATGATAAGGTGAGTTCACTCCCCAGAGGCCGCATAACGGATCACGGTTCCTTTATTTTTTCCACCGAGTGTCGCATTCAAGCGGATAACGTACCTTGGTTCCGTTATTGCCAAATGGGGCTGCCCAAATGCAAAATTCCGGCTTCGTAGCCGGTTTATTTTTCCCCTTTTTTGTCAACACTGGTTAGAAGCGATTCCATCTTGGCAACGAAATCGAATGGAACACGTTTCAACGACGGATCAGGAGGGGTTAAATCTAATGTTCAAACGAGGATTTGCGCGGTTTGCGTGTGCGATGCTGGCTATGGCGCTTGTGATGCCTGCGGTCCATGCGGACGACAAAACGGGGAAAGCGAAGGAGGAGTCCGCTCCGCAAATCGATCTGGCTCCGAATGCCAGCTCGGCGGTACTGCTGGATGCGGACACCGGCACGATTTTGTACGATAAAAACAAGGATCAGAAGCTGCCGCCCGCGAGCATCACGAAAATCATGACGATGGTGCTGATCATGGAAGCGTTGGATCAAGGCAAAATCAAGATCGATGAAAAGGTTAGAACGAGCGAGTACGCCGCTTCGATGGGCGGATCGCAAATTTTCCTGGAGCCGGGCGAAGAGATGACGGTCGACGAGATGCTGAAAGGAATCGCGATGGCATCCGGCAACGATGCTTCCGTAGCGATGGCCGAGAAAATCGGCGGCACGGAAGAAGCGTTCGTAGGCATGATGAACGAGAAGGCCAAGCAGCTTGGCATGCAAAATACCCATTTCGTCAATGTGAACGGACTGCCGGCGGAAAACCATTACACCACTTCCTACGATATCGCCCTTATGTCGCGCGAGCTGCTGAAGCATGAGGAGATTACGAAATATACGGGATTATACCAAGACTATTTGCGCAAAGATTCGGAGAAACCGTTTTGGCTCGTCAACACGAACAAACTTGTCCGTTTCTATACCGGGGCGGACGGATTGAAAACCGGCTATACGAGCGAAGCGAAGTTTTGCTTGTCGGCTACGGCCAAACGCGATACATTCCGGGTCGTTGCCGTAGTTCTGGGCGAACCGAACACGAAAACGCGCAACGCGGAAGTAACGAAAATGTTCGACTACGCGTTCTCCCAATATACGAGCCATCCGATCTTCAAAACGGGCGACCACATCGGAAACGTACGGGTCGAAAAAGGCGAGCAGCCGCAAATCGAAATAACCGCAAAGCACCAATACAGCGTACTCATGAAAAAGGGCGATGCCGGCGCGGATATCCGCCACGAGCTCCAGCTGCTGCCCGAGCTAAAGGCGCCTATCGCCTATGGGCAGCCTCTCGGCAAGCTCGTCGTCTACAAAGGAGATCGGATCGTCTCCGAATTCCCGGTCGAATCGCCTGTTGAAGTGAAAAAGGCAAACTGGTGGAAATTGTTGAAACGAACGTCGCTCAAGCTGTTCATGGCGGACTGATTGTGACCGCTATCGTTCCCGGATCCCTTAAGGGATCCGGGAACTCCTTATCAAATGCGATAAAATGGCGAATTCCCCCGATTTCGGGCAAAAGTTGTTGAAATATATCATGAATCTTCTATAAATAGCAGTTTTCTTCTAGTTTTGTCGCCTTGCAGGAATATACGACCATTTCGTAGAAATCATAATCACAACGCGAAAGGAAGTGAGCCTGCCTTGAGTTTGCACATCGAATTGGAGCATCATCGCAGAACGTTGATCGTCCGATTGAAGGGAGAGCTCGACCATCATACCGCCGAGACGGTGAAGGTGAAGATGGAAGAGGCGATTTTGAGAGGCGATGTCAATCACGTCGTGCTCAGCATGAAAGATTTGAGTTTCATGGACAGTTCGGGGCTCGGGGTTATATTAGGCCGTTACAAGCTGATTACGGCCAGAGGCGGCAAAATGGTCGTTTGCGATGTCAATCCGGCGGTTTACCGTTTGTTCGAAATGTCGGGTCTGTTTAAAATTTTGACGATTCAAGAGAATGAGAGACTAGCCTTATCCAGCTTGGAGGTGGTGTCATGAGCCGAAACAACCGTATGCAGCTGACCTTCGCCAGCTTGTCCGAGAACGAATCGTTCGCGCGGGTTACCGTCGCGGCGTTCGTGTCCCAGCTCGATCCGACAATGGAGGAGCTTACCGATATCAAAACCGTCGTATCCGAGGCGGTTACGAACGCTATCATTCACGGTTATGACAACTCCCCCGATGAGGAGATCAAAATTACCGCCGCGATCGAAGGTGACCGGTTTACTTTGACGGTCGAAGACACCGGAAGAGGCATCGAGGATTTGGAGCTGGCCCGGCAGCCGTTGTATACTTCGAAGCCGGAATTGGAACGGTCCGGCATGGGCTTTACGATTATCGAAAATTTCATGGATGAAGTAGACATCGTTTCCCAGCCAGGGCAAGGAACGAAGGTCGTCATGGTCAAGCAAATCGAATCAAAAAAAGCGCTGTATAACTAGGGGTCCTGCCATATGGATGTCGATTTGAAACATGCTTCTCATACGTACCTGGACGATACGGAAGTGAAACGGCTCATAGCCCTGAGCCAGTCCGGGGACACGGTCGCACGGGAGACGCTCGTCAATTGCAACATCCGCCTCGTATGGTCGGTCGTTCAGCGTTTTTTGAACCGCGGCTACGAGCCGGAAGATTTGTTTCAGATCGGATGCATCGGACTGCTGAAATCCGTGGATAAATTCGATTTATCCTATGATGTGAAGTTTTCCACGTATGCGGTGCCGATGATCATCGGCGAAATCCAGCGGTTTTTGCGGGATGACGGTACGGTGAAGGTGAGCCGTTCGCTCAAGGAGCTGGCCAATAAGGTACGCAAGAAAAAGGACGAATTGTCCAAAAGACTCGGCCGGATGCCTACGATCAAGGAGGTGGCCGACGACTTGGGCATTACGCCCGAGGACGTCGTATTCGCGCAGGAAGCGAACAAGCCTCCCACCTCGATCCACGAAACCGTGTTCGAGAACGACGGGGATCCGATCACGCTGATGGATCAAATCGCCGACGAAGGACAGGAGAAGTGGTTCGACAAGCTGGCGTTGAACGAGGCGATCGGCACATTGTCGGAGCGGGAGCGGCTCATCGTCTACCTCCGCTATTTCCGGGACCAGACGCAGTCCGAGGTGGCCAGCCGACTCGGCATTTCGCAGGTCCAGGTGTCCAGGCTGGAGAAAAAAATATTGCAGTCGATCCGCGAGCAGATCGCGCAATAAATAAACTTGTACATAAAAAAAACGTTTCCGCCTTCCCCGAAGGACGGAAACGTTTTTTTGCCGTATAAGCAAATGCTCCGCTTGGCAGGGCTATTAACCGTTTGCCAAAAAATAGAGCGTTTATCGCGTTTCCATGCATCGCATACTAAAGGAAAGTTGATGAAGGAAAGGGAGCGATTCGATGGAACGCGCCTTCACTCCGACCTTATACATCCGGCTTCGCAAGCGGGCTTCGGTTGCTCCCGGGGAGACGGTTACGCTCGGACGGGTCGCCCAGCTGCTCGCCGATCCGGATATGGAGCGTACGCTGCTCGAGCTGCCGCTGTTCAAGCCGGCCGAGCTTGACGGCAATATCGTCCTGATCGACATGATGCATATTGTCAAAACGATTCGCAGTGTGTATCCGCAGCTGAAGGTCGAATATTTCGGCGAGCCCCACGTGCTGGTCGACGTACAGACGAAGGCGAGGCCGCCGAACCGGGTTGCTCTTGCCATCGTCTGGCTGCTGCTGTTCGTCGGATCGGGACTCGCGATCATGAATTTTCACGAAGACGTCAGCATGTTGGAGGTGCATCAGCGCCTCTATGAAATGATAACCGGACGCTGGTCGGAGCATCCGTACTGGCTGCAAATTCCGTATTCGTTCGGTCTCGGCGCGGGCATGGTGCTGTTCTTCAATCAATTGTTCAAGAAGCGGTTTAACGAGGAGCCCAGCCCGTTGGAGGTTGAAATGTTCTCTTACCAGGAGAGCTTGAACCATTATGTCATAACCGAGGAATACAAAAAAATGCTGCATTCGGCCTCCTCCGAACCGCCTGCCGGAGTACCTGACGGGAATAAGGACGGCGGCTCGGGAACGAATGGCGGCGGTTCGGCATGAGCTTGCTGCTGGGCAATGCGGCCGCGATATTGATCGGGCTATCAGGCGGACTTGCGGTCGGCGGCGGAATGGTGTCCTTTTTGATCGTACTCGACATCGTCCCCCGTCTGGCCCAGATGACTCGGACTTTCGACAAGGTGCATGTTTTCGAAGCCGCGATGGTGGCGGGGGTCATGTTCTGGACGTTCGCCGACTTTTTCGACTGGGGAATACGGGGCACGCCGGTTCTAGCCTCCGCGCTCGGCCTGCTGGCGGGCTGCTTTATCGGGATGTTGGCAGGGGCGCTGACCGAGGTGCTGAATGTGCTGCCGATCATGGCCAAGCGTCTCGGCTTGGGCGGATATATCGTCTGGCTTCTTATGGCGATGGTGATGGGCAAGGTGGCCGGTTCGCTGTTCGAATGGATCGTTTTCCGCTTATGAACTTGAACGGCTATGTCATCTACTTGGAGGACGCAACATGGGAACGGATATGAAAAAAAGATCGTCCGGCATAACGAAAGTAGGGCGTAAGCGCGAAGGGGACGAGAAGATCGATGCCCGCGAGCTGATGACGGACGAAGAGCTCGGACTGAAGGAAATGGATGAAATTCCGCACAGGATAGAGGATGTCGAGCGCGCACTGGAAGAGAAAACCGGCTTGAACGTCAGCTTCGATCTCGTCTTTCGGGTGATGGAGTTCGGAACGAAGAAAACCGCTTTTTTCTTTGCGAACGGCTTCGCGAAGGATACCGTCCTGACGGATATTATCATGAGACTGTCTCATCTGCAACGGGAGCAGGTCGTGCCGGACACGCTGACGAGCTTTTTGCGAAAATACGTGTCCCACATCCAGGTCGAGCCCGTCGAGCAATTCGATAAAGCGGTCAATTTCGCTTTGAGCGGCTCCACCGTTTTTTTTATCGAAAATGAAACGACCGCGCTCGTTATCGATGCGAAAAACTTCCCTGGACGTTCGATCGAGGAGCCGGATCTCGAACGGGTCGTTCGAGGAGCGAGGGACGGCTTCGTAGAAACGCTCATGACCAACGTCACCCTGGTCAGGAGACGTATCCGCGACCCCAGATTGAAGCTGGAGCTAATGACAGTCGGGGAACGCACCAAGACGGACGTGTGCATCGGCTATATTAGCGATATCGCCGATCCGAAGCTTGTCGAATCGCTTCGCGATAAGATCGGCAAGGTGAAGATCGACGGAATTCCGCTCGGCGACAAGCAGCTGGAGGAGGCCGTCATCGGCAAAGGATGGAATCCTTACCCGTCCGTCCGCTATTCGGAGCGACCGGACGTCGTCAGCTCGCATTTGCTCGAAGGCCATGTCATCATCTTCGCGGATACGTCGCCGAGCGTCATGATTTTACCGACGACCTTTTTTCACCTGATCCAGCACGTCGAAGAATATCGGCAGACGCCGTTTGTCGGCAGCTACTTGCGGTGGGTTCGCTTTTTCGGTATCTTCATGTCCTTGTTCATGCTGCCGCTCTGGTTCTTGCTCGTGCAAAACCCGGAGCTGAAGCCGCCCGGACTCGAATTTCTCGGTCCGCAGAAGGAAGGGAAGCTCCCGATGCTGGCCCAGTTTATGCTGGTCGAGGTCGGGGTGGATATGATGCGGCTGGCGGCCGTGCATACCCCTTCTCCATTGACGGTCGCGATGGGCTTGGTCGCCGCCATTCTGGTCGGAGATATCGCGGTCAAGACCGGCTTGTTCATCAACGAAGTGATTATGTATATGGCGGTAGCCGCCGTCGGGATGTTCGCTACGCCGAGCTACGAGCTTGGTCTGGCCAACCGTCTCGTGCGTCTGGCTATGCTCGTGCTCGTCGCGGTATTTAAAATACCGGGTCTCGTAATCGGGTTTTCCGCCTGGCTGATCTGGCTGTCCATGACCCGCTCCTACAACACCCCGTACATGTGGCCGTTTATTCCGTTCAATGCGAAGGCGATGCTGTCCATCCTATTCCGCAGACCGATACTCGCCTCCAAGATGCGCCCAAGCATTACGAAGGCGATCGACAAGAGGCGCCAGCCGGAAAACGATTCGCCGGAGCCAAGCTCGTGACCAGTCACGGGCTTGTTTCCGATTTGCGGGGCTTGCGAAAGGGCGATTCGCTTTCGCATAATGAGTTCGGGGGTCTATTGGGCCATATTGTCATTGCGGCGGTGCTGTGGTAATTTAGAAGAAAGCTTTCGACAAGTGGCTATCATCATTACGATCCAGGGAAAGAGGAACCGGACATGTATTTGCACGGAACGAGTAAAATCAACACAGCTGGACGGCTTGAAATCGGGGGATGCGATACCGCCGAGCTTGCCGCCAAATTTGGAACGCCGCTATATGTATTCGACGAGGCTCTTATTCGCAGGCGCTGTCGGGAGTTTGTGGAAGCGTTCCGCGCCACGGGCTTCCAGTTTCAGGTCGCATACGCAAGCAAGGCGTTCTGCGTAATGGCCATGTGCCGGATCGCCGAGGAGGAAGGGCTGTCGCTTGACGTCGTATCGGACGGAGAGCTGTATACGGCGCTGCGGGCAGGGTTTCCGGCGGACCGGATCCATTTCCACGGCAACAACAAGACGCCCGAGGAAATCGAGATGGCCTTGGATGCGAAGATCGGCTGTATCGTCGTCGACAATTTCATGGAGCTGCACCTGCTGAACGAAATCGCCAAAGAAAAAGGCGCCGTTATGAACATTTTATTCCGCGTAACGCCGGGCGTCGAGGCGCACACGCACGAATTCATTTCGACCGGACAGACGGATACGAAATTCGGTTTCGATATCGGCAACGGGTCCGCCTATCAGGCGATTCGCGAAGCGTTGGCGCTGAAGCACGTAAATATTCTCGGCGTACATTCCCATATCGGCTCGCAAATTTTTGAAGTCGACGGGTTCCGCCTGGCGGCCGAGCGGGTTGCGGAGTTCGCCCAAACGGTCCGTCAGGAGCTGGACATTACGTTCTCCGTTATCAATCTGGGGGGCGGGTTCGGCATCCGGTATGTGGAGGGGGACAGCCCGCTGCCTCTGTCGCAATACGTTCAGGCGATTACGGGTTCGATCAAATCGTTGTTCGCCAAGCACGAATATCCGCTCCCGGAAATTTGGATCGAGCCGGGCCGCAGCATCGTCGGCGACGCCGGTACGACGCTCTACACGGTCGGATCGACGAAAAACATACCGGGCGTACGCAAATACGTATCGGTTGACGGCGGCATGACGGACAATCCGCGTCCCGCGCTGTACGATGCGAAGTACGAGGCTCTTTTGGCGAACCGTGCCAATGATCCGAACGAAGAGACCGTGTCGATCGCGGGCAAATGCTGCGAGACGGGCGATATGCTGATCCGCGATCTCGAGCTGCCGGCGACGGAGGCCGGCGACATTTTGGCCGTTTCCTGCACGGGAGCTTACAATTATTCGATGGCCAGCAACTACAACCGGCTACGCCGTCCGGCAGTCGTATTCGTACGGGATGGCGAAGCCGATCTCGTCGTCCGCCGGGAGACGTTCGAGGACGTGGCGGGCAAAGATACCGTACCCGAGCGGATGCGCAAGCAGCCGGTCGCTAGAAGCTGAACAACCATAACGAGAATAAGAACGGCGCCGGTCCCTTTGGCAAAGAGTGCATTTCCGGGGAACTGAGGCGTTGTTCTTTTTTCGTGTCGGGCTCGAATAGCTGCGTCAAGCCGATTCATTCGTTTTTCTTATTAAAGAGGTGAACATCCGTGGAACAATACTGGAAACGCAATTTGATCGTATTATGGGTAGGCGTATTTTTCTGCGGAATGGCATTTTCAATGGTCGTGCCCTTCTTGTCGCTATATATCAACAACGATCTTGGCGTGGAATCGCACCTGGAGCTGTGGTCGGGATTTTCGTTCGGCATTACGTTCCTGGCCGGAGCGCTTATCGCGCCTTTCTGGGGTTCGCTGTCGGACAAATACGGCAGGAGGCCGATGCTGATCCGTTCCGGGTTTTCGCTTTGCGCCGTATACGTGCTGACCGCTCTCGTCCGCAATCCGTATGAACTGATCGCCGTTCGCATCTTGTCAGGGCTGCTTGCCGGGTACGTACCGTCGGCGATCGCGCTGATCGGGACGAACACCCCCGAGAAAAAAGTCGGCTATGCGCTAGGTATCATATCGACCGCATCCGCGGCCGGCAGCGTCATCGGACCGATGGTCGGAGGGATGATGAGCAAATTCGTCGGCTACCGGGAAGCGTTTCTGCTGTCCGGTGCGGTCGTGCTCGTCTCGGCGTTGGTCGCGGTATTCGGGGTCAAGGAAGAATCGTTCAACCGGAATCGCCCGCGCTCCCATGTACTGGACGATTTGAAGGCGGCTGCATCGAATCCGCCGCTAATGAATCAATTGATCATAGCCTTGATCGTGACAAGCTCCGTCATGGTACTTGAACCGTTATTGACAATATACGTATTGAAAATGGGAGTTTCGCACAACGACGCTTCGCTCAGCTCCGGCATCATCTTCTCGGCCGTAGGCGTCGCGACCATTTTGGCTGCGCCGCAGTGGGGGAAAATCGGGGAGCGGATCGGGTATCGCAATACGCTCGTGATCGGCTTGATCGGAGGCGGCATCGGCAATATTTTGCAAGTATTTTTCCATAACATATTCGGCTTCGGCGTATTGAGATTCGTGTACGGACTATTTTTCGCCGCCGTATACCCTTCGCTGAATGCGTTGATCGTCAAAGCCACGAGCCCCGAATTCCGCGGCAGAGCGTTCAGTCTCAATCAGTCGGCCAATCAGCTGGGCAATATGGCCGGACCGATCGTAGGCGGCGCGCTCGGCGGGTGGATCTCCATCCCTGTCGTATTCGTCCTGAACGGCATGCTGCTGATCATCGCTTCGACGACGATCAAGCTGCAGACGATGAAGCTGGCGAAGGCGTCAAAAGGCGGAGGGGAGTCGATCTAGGCTGACCGTCGGTGAACGCTGTAAATGAAAGTATGCGAAAAACACGGCGCCTTGACAATCGGGCGCCGTGTTTTGTCGATCTTCGTATGCATCAAGCTTACGCTTCGTCCCAAACTTTGACTTCTTTCATTTTGTCGCCGCCGCGGAGCGCGTCCACGTATTCCATCCCTTTCGTCACTTTGCCGAATACCGTATGACCGCCGTCCAAGTGCGGCTGGGGCTGGTAGCAGATGAAAAATTGGCTGCCTCCGGTGTTTTTGCCGGCATGGGCCATCGAGAGCGCGCCGCGCTCGTGCTTGCTGACATTGGTGGCCGTCTCGCAATCGATCGTGTAGCCCGGTCCGCCGGTGCCCGTCCCGTTAGGACAGCCGCCTTGCGCGACGAAGCCTTTAATAACGCGATGGAACGTCAAGCCGTTGTAGAAGCCCGAATTTGCCAGCTTCTCGAAGTTCGCGACCGTATTCGGCGCTTCCTCCGGATAAAAATCGATTAATACTTTCTCGCCGTTTTCCAGCTCGATGCTTCCTTTTTTTGCCACTGTGATTTCCTCCCTTGCTTGTACAAAGTTTTCTTAACGATTCAGAATTTTTAAGTTCGCTAAAGCATTAAAGCGAAGTGCGAGTTTCTGAACCAAGGAAAACTACCGCTAAATCGCGGTCGCTCATCCTTGAAACGTCGATAGACGTTTTTCTTATCGATTCAGAAAGTTTAACTTCGCTAAAGCGTTTAAACGAAGTGCGAGTTTCTGAACCAAGGAAAACTACCGCTAAATCGCGGTCGCTCTCCTTGAAATACGTCGATAGACGTTTTTCTTATTGTACTGGAAATCCCGGCTAATTTCAAAGGAGCCGCGATAATAGCAAAGATAAGCAGCTTTCAAAAAGAAAACGTTGCAATAACAATTCTCGAGTGCTATTATTTGGTCTAAGCAATTTCTTCGATCCCTTCGGGACGGGTTTGTGCGCAATTGGCGTACAATCATGGTATCCCAGCGATTCGGATCATTGCGGAGCAATACGACAACAAAGCAATACAACGATTTTCCTTCGGGGCAGGGTGAAATTCCCAACCGGCGGTGATTTCGGCTGTGCGCAGGGGGCAATCTTGTCCTTGGCATCGGTCGGATTAGTCCGTGACCCGTGACGGGACGCAAGTCTCGCCCGGTGGACCTGGTGCAACTCCGGGACCGACAGTATAGTCTGGATGGGAGAAGGAATCGGGCAGAATGGATCACATCAATATCGCGACGAATATGTGCATTTTTTCACATAGTAGCCGCGCGTTGATGCGGCCTAATTGGTCTTGACCGTAACTATGATGTTGCGGATCATCGCCGGTGTCACTGTAAGCGCACGAGCGCAGCGGGACTACGTCCAGCCCGATCGGGACGTCTGTTTGCGCATGCTTGATTTACGCGCAAGTGTCGCAATGTCCTAACTATCCCGCCCCTTTACGACGCGTAAAGGGGTTTTTGTTTTTCGGTTCATCCCACTTTCCCGTATAGGCGGTGAGAAAAGTTGGAAATGCTGAACGATGAGTATTATATGCGGCTCGCTCTGCAGCTGGCGGAGAAAACGTTGGGGCAAACCGGAATCAATCCGGTCGTCGGCTGCGTCATCGTCAAGGAAGGCCGAATCGTCGGACTCGGCTCTCACTTGCAGCGTGGCAGCCATCATGCCGAGGTGAACGCGCTTCTGATGGCCGGCAAGGAAGCGGAGGGAGGCACGGCCTACGTTACGCTGGAGCCGTGCAGCTATTTCGGACGGACGCCGCCTTGCGCGGACCGGCTCGTAGCGGAGAAGATCAGCCGCGTCGTGGTCGCGTGCACCGATCCGAACCCGCAGGTCGCCGGAAACGGCATCGAGAAATTGCGCGGTCACGGAATTCGCGTCGATGTTGGCGTATTGGAGCAAGAAGCCCGCGAGCTGAACGAAATGTTCAACAAATTTATCGTCTCCCGCTTGCCCTTCGTTACGTTGAAGTCGGCAACGACGCTGGACGGGAAAATCGCGGCCAAAAGCGGAGACAGCAAATGGATCAGCGGGGAAGCTTCCCGCGCCCAAGTCCATATGCTCCGTCACCGGCATCAGGCTATTATGGTCGGAGTCGACACGGTTATCGCCGACGATCCGCTTCTGACGGCAAGGCTGGAAGTGGCCGCCATTCAGCCAGTCAGACTTGTGGTCGATTCGAAGCTGCGCATTCCGCTCGATTCCCGTGTCGTCAAGGATCAGGAAACGAAGACGATCGTCCTTACGACGAATCAGGCTTCCATCGAACAGATGCTGCGCCTGAACGCCCTCGGCGTCGAAGTCATCAAATGCGGGGAAGGTCCCCGCGTCGATTTGCGCAAAGCGATGGCCATCATGACGGAGCGGGAAATCGGCTCGATTTTGCTGGAGGGGGGCAGCAGACTGAACGGCGCCATGCTCGAGGCCGGACTGGTCGATAAGATCGTCCTTTTCCTCGCTCCCAAAATCGTCGGAGGAGCGGATGCTCCGGGGGCTTTCGCGCTCCAGGGCTTCGATCTTATGTCCGACGCGATCGCTCTGGAACGGGTAAACGTAGAGCGGGTCGGAAATGATTGCTGCATTACGGGCTACCCGCGACTGGAAAGGAGGCAGGAGGCATGTTCACCGGAATCATAGAGGAAATCGGCCGACTGCGGCGCATCGCCAAGCAGGGACAAGCGATGATCCTGACGATCGAGGCGTCCAACATATTGGAGGACGTACGGTTGGGCGACAGTATAGCCGTTAACGGCGTCTGCTTGACCGTAATCGCATTCGACGGTTCATCCTTTACCGCCGATGTAATGCCGGAAACGTACCGCAAAACGACGCTCAAGCTTCTACAGCCGGGTATCCGCGTAAATCTGGAGAGAGCCATGTCCGCCGGCGGCAGGTTCGGCGGACACATCGTGCAGGGGCATGTCGATACGCCCGGAAGGATCGTATCCCGGCATCCGGAAGAGAACGCAGTCGTGTTCCGCGTAGAGCCGGACGATTCGAGCAATATGAAATATGTGATTCCCCACGGCTCCATTACGATCGACGGGATAAGTCTCACTGTCGTCATGGTCGACGAGCGTGCTTTCACGATTTCCATTATTCCCCACACGCTGGCGCAAACGGTGCTCTACGACAAGCAGCCTGGTGACAAGGTCAATATCGAGTATGATTTGCTAGGCAAATATATAGACAGATTGCTTTCGTTCCGGGGGCGGGAGGAAGATCCCGCCGGTATCTCGGGCGGAGGCTTGACGATGGAGTTTTTGGCCAAAAACGGCTTTATGTGACAGCGGGACTATAGAGAGAAGCTTATCAGGAGAGGTGAGAAAGATGCAGCCTGTCAAAATGCACAAGATAGAAGAAGCGATATACGATTTGATGCTGGGGAAAGTCATCATCGTGGTAGACGACGAAGACCGCGAGAACGAAGGCGATTTTATCGCGCTGGCCGACAAGGCGACACCCGAAGTGATCAATTTCATGATCAAGGAAGGTCGCGGCCTAGTATGCGTGCCGATTACCGAGGAGCGTGCCCAGGAGCTCGATCTTCCTCCCATGGTCGCGAAAAACACGGATTACCATGGCACGGCGTTTACCGTCTCCGTGGATCACATCGAAACGTCTACGGGCATTTCCGCCTACGAACGGGCCGGCACGGTAAAAGCGATGATCGACCCGAACACGCGCCCAAGCGATTTCCGCCGGCCGGGACATACGTTCCCGTTGATCGCGAAGAAGGGCGGCGTACTTCGCAGAGCCGGCCATACGGAAGCGGCGGTCGATCTCGCGCGAATGTGCGGCTCGTATCCGGCCGCGGTCATATGCGAGGTAATCAAGGAAGACGGGACGATGGCACGGGTACCGGATCTTGTGGAAATAGCCGCCAAGCACGATTTGAAAATGATCACGATCAAAGATCTGATCCATTACCGCAATGAGAAGGAAAAGCTGGTCAAGCGCGAAGTGGAGATCAAGCTCCCTACCGATTACGGCCAGTTTGCCGCCATCGCCTATTCGAATGAAGTGAACAATCAGGAGCACGTCGCCCTTGTGAAAGGCAAAATCGATCCCGACCAGCCGGTGCTCGTCCGGATGCATTCGGAGTGCTTGACCGGCGACGTGTTCCATTCGCACCGGTGCGATTGCGGTCCCCAGCTGGCGGCGGCGCTCGAGAGAATCAATGAAGAAGGCTCGGGCGTGCTCGTATATTTGCGTCAGGAAGGGCGAGGCATCGGCCTGATCAACAAATTGAAAGCTTATGTGCTTCAGGAGCAGGGATTCGACACGGTCGACGCGAATATTAAATTAGGCTTTGCCGCCGATTTGCGCGATTACGGGATCGGAGCGCAAATATTGAAGGATTTGGGCGTTCGCCAAATTCGTCTGCTGACCAACAACCCGCGCAAAATACGCGGACTCGAAGGTTATGGCATGGAGATCGTCGACCGCGTCCCGATCCAGATGGAACCGAATGAAGACAACAGGCTTTATTTGCGCACCAAACAGGAGAAGCTGGGACATTTGCTCAATTTCGAGCACGATGACGGCGCTGGCATTTAAAGAACACCTCAAAAACAAAATCAAAACATATGAATCCGAACATACAAAGGAGAAGAGAACGATGGCACATACGCATTTCGAAGGGCATTTAATTTCCGAAGGATATAGATACGGGGTCGTCGTCGGGCGGTTCAACGAATTCATTACGTCCAAGCTGCTTGGCGGAGCTCTCGACGCTTTCAAACGTCACGGCGCCAAAGAAGAGGAAGTCGACATCGCCTGGGTACCGGGAGCGTTCGAAATTCCGTTGATCGCCCAGAAGATGGCGGAGAGCGGCAAGTACGACGCGGTAGTCACATTGGGCGCGGTCATTCGGGGATCGACTCCCCATTTCGATTACGTATGCAATGAAGCCGCCAAAGGCGTAGCCGCCATCGGTCTGAAGACCGGAGTGCCGACGGTATTCGGCGTATTGACTACGGATTCGATCGAGCAGGCGATCGAAAGAGCGGGGACGAAAGCCGGCAACAAAGGCTGGGAAGCGGCCGTAACCGCCATCGAAATGGCCAACTTGACCAAGCAGCTGGGGGTTTGAGCGGTTGTTATCGGAATGGATACACCTCGATTCGCTGCTGTACCGGGTTATCGCCTTGATGATTGCGGTACTGCTGCATGACGGGGTACAAGCGTCTGTCGCCTTGCTTCTCGGAGATCGGACAGCCAAAGAAGCGGGGCGGCTGACGCTGTCTCCGGTGCCGCATATGAGCGTGCTCGGGGTACTGGCATGCCTGTTCGGTCCATTCGGCTGGTCCAAGCCCGTACCGGTCGCCCCCGAGAAGCTGAGGGGCAATCGGAAGCTGTCGGCGCTGGCCGTGTACGCGAGCGGGCTTCTAGCGAACTTGGCGCTCGGCGTCTTACTTTGGTGGGTGTTTTTTACGGTTCCTTTCCAGACGATGGACGAGACGATTCCGTTATGGGCTTCCGAGCTCATTCGAGGTATTGTCAAATGGGCGTATATTTTCAACCTGATGTTTTTCATTTTACATCTGGTACCCGTGTACCCGACGGATCTGTGGAAAGGGCTCAGACTCTTTATGCCGAACCGGTGGGAGACGGTCCTGGAGAAATACGAGAAGCTGGGAACGGCCGTATTGATCACGATCGTGATCACTCCGCTCGGTCAGCTGCTCTTGAATCGCTGTTATGAATCGTTGACGGGCATCATCATGAACTTGTATTCGCTTGCTTAAGAGGTGGACCTGGAATGAAACCGCATTACAAATTGGAAACGTTCGAAGGTCCTCTAGATCTGCTGCTCCATCTGATCGACAAGGCGGAAATCGATATTTACAACATTCCGATCAGTGAAATAACGGAACAATATTTGGAAGTTCTCTCCACGATGCAGGAGCTCGAGCTCGAGGTAACGAGTGAATTTCTCGTTATGGCGGCTACGCTGCTTGCCATCAAAAGCCAGCTGCTGCTCCCGAAGCCGCCTCCTCTGGAGCTGGACGATATGTTATTCGACGACGACGATTTCGATCCTCGCGCAGAGCTTGTGCAGAAGCTTCTGGAGTACCGGAAATATAAAGCGATCGCGGAAGAGCTGAGAGACAAGGAGCTTGCCCGCAGCCTCATCTATACGCGCGAGCCGGAGGATTTGACCCCTTATGTCCGGGAGGTCGAAGTGAATCCCGTAGAAGGTCTCGACGTGGCCGATCTCGTCATCGCCTTCCAGCGGGCTCTGCGCAAAGCGAAATCCCGCAACACGGTGACGAAAATACGCCGCGACGAAATATCCGTAAAGGAGCGGATGCGGGAAGTCGTAACGCTGCTCGGTAAACGCGGAGGCAAGCTCATGTTCTCCAGGCTGTTCGATTATGAAATGACTCGCGAAGAAATCGTCGTCACGTTTATGGCGCTGCTCGAATTGATGAAAACGAAGCATATCGTCTGTTACCAGCAGCGTCTGTTCGATGACATCGTCATCCAGCAAAGAGAGGGGGGCAATCCGATTGAAATACCGTCAGATGAAATCGATTATTGAGGGATTGCTGTTCGCGGCCGGGGATGAAGGGCTCGATACGAAGCAAATCGCCGATGTTCTCGAGCTGCAGCCGCATTCGGTTACGGGACTGCTGAAAGAAATGACGGAAGACTTCAGGAGGGAAGAGCGCGGCATTCAGATCGTCGAGATCGCCGGCGCCTTTCAATTGACGACCCTGCCCGCTCATGCCCCCTATTTCGAGAAGCTGGCGCAGTCGCCGACACGCTCCAGCTTGTCCCAAGCCGCTCTGGAGACGTTGGCGATCGTCGCATACAAGCAGCCGATAACGCGTATCGATATCGAGCAAATACGCGGCGTGAAGGCGGACCGGGCTTTGCAGACGCTTGTCGCGAAAAATCTGATTTTGGAAGTGGGACGGGCGGAGGCGATCGGACGGCCGATCCTGTACGGAACGACCAAGCCGTTTCTCGAATATTTCGGCTTGGCCGGACTGCACGAGCTGCCGGAAGCGGCGCTGTTCCAAAACCCCGACGATCTCGAGGAAGAGACGCGAATGCTGTTCGAGAAGCTGGACGGCCACCAGTTAACGATCGATGATGCCGATGGTACGGAGGGGAACGTATAGGGTCCGATAGGAAGGTCATACTAAACTTGGACACGGAAGGTTGTTGTTGCCGAAGTTTACGGATGACGGAGGATCGGGTCGCGATGATATGGTTAGGGTTGATCGCGGGCATTCTCGTTGCGGGGATGCTCTTGTTTGCTTTCAGCGATATGTTGCTGAAGGTCCGTTTTTCCCATACCGAAGGGGACGACCACATCACCTTGGATGTCAAAGGCTTATACGGCCTAATGCGCTTCAGGTACGTCGTACCGGTCATGTATTGGGCGGAGAACGGACTAAGCCTCAAGACGGAGCTCGTGAACCGCAATAGCGGCAAAGGACTTAGAGGTGACGATAACATAACGATAACGCGTGATAAAGTGGAAGAGTTTTTTCAGAGGACAAAACAGCTGCTTGCCTATACGGCCCGGCTGCTGGAATGGACGAAAGGCGTCCTGGCGCGAACCGTCTGCACGGAGATAAGCTGGGTGACGCGGGTCGGTCTGGGCGATGCGGCCGATACGGCGGTCACTACTGGAATCGTATGGGGGTTGAAAACATCGTTGCTCGGCTTCCTGTTCCGTTATATCCGGTTGGAAGCGAAGCCGGTCCTAAGCGTACAGCCGCAATTCAACCGGATGCAGTTCTCCACCGAAGGCATGTTCGTTTTGGAAATCAAAGCCGTATATGCGCTATACGCCGTCTTTGTACTGTTGTACCGAATACTGCGCGTCAAGGGCGGCTTGAAAACTTGGCGGAAGCTGCTATTCAAGCCTTCCTGAACATTTTCCGATCGGCTGTCTTAAACGTCACATACATTCCGAAGTTTCGGGCAAACCTAACGGATGTCAAGCATGCAGCAAAGCTAAGGAGGAATGGATTATGGCAGAGCATCCGATACAGGGACTCATGAAGACGGCAATGGAAAATATTAAGGAAATGGTCGACGTGAACACGATCGTCGGAGATCCGGTGGAGACGCCGGACGGCAGCGTCATTATGCCGATTTCCAAAGTCGGGTTCGGCTTCGCGGCCGGCGGGAGCGAGTTCGCCGTAGATTCGGACGGCGACCAAAATCAAGGACAAGGGCGCACGGATGCCCAAAACGCGCAAGTTGCTCTTCCGTTCGGCGGGGGCAGCGGCGGCGGTGTTTCCATTACGCCGATCGCATTTCTGGTAGTGGGACTGCAAGGCGTGAAGGTCGTTCCGCTGGACAACCAAACGCATTTGTATGAAAAGCTGATCGATCAAGCTCCTCAGGTGGTCGACAAAATCCAAAGCATGCTCAAATCGAACAAAAGCCAAAACGCCGCAATGAATACGAACGCCATGCCCGGCGCGGCTCCCGCGAATACTTTGTTCGCTACGAACCAGTCCAACGCCATCGATTAATAAGCGGAGCGGCCCTTGAACCGAAGTTCAAGGGCCGCTTTTTGTTGTGTCGTCAATCGTTAATGCTTTTGCTGAGGCTGCTTATCGGCTATGCGATCGTACAAAAAGTCCACGATATGAACGGCTTCCATTTTCTCCGAAAGCCGCTCGCGCTCGATGCCCAGCTTCATTTGGAGCAGACACCCGGGGTTGCTCGTGATGAGCATATGGGCATTCGTTTCTTTGACATGCTCCATTTTATGCTCCAATATTTGATTGGCCATATCCGTCTGCACGATGTTGTAGATGCCCGCCGAGCCGCAGCAGCGGTCCGCTCCTTGAAGCTCGACGAACTTGACGTTCGCTACCCGCTTCATCAGGTTGCGAGGGGCGTTGGACGAACGCATGACGTTGCGCAGATGGCAGGAGTCCTGATAGGTGATCGTAAACGATTGTCCGTCCGAACCGGGTTCGTCCTTGTGCGCGAACTCGGGCAGTCTTCCTTTTTCCAGCAACAGATGGCTTACGTCCTTTACACGTGCGGCAAACCATTTGGCGTCATCGGCGTATTCCGGCTCGTCGTGGAGAAGATGGTCGTATTCGACCAACAACGCACCGCAGCCGCCGGCATTGGAAGCGATATAATCTACGCCGGCTTCGCGGAAGGCGCGGACATTTTGCTTGGCGAGCGCCTTCGCCTGATCGACCTCCCCGGAGTGGGCGTGAAGCGCGCCACAGCAGTTTTGCGTATCCGGTATGATGACCTCGAAGCCCGCTTCGCTTAACAGTTCCACCGTCTTCTTATTCGTATTCGTGAACATGACGTCCATCAAGCAGCCGCGGAACATGCCTACTGTCGCTATTTTGTGGCCTTTGGCCGGTACGCGCGTACCGAAAGTTTCCACGACGCCCCGACCGGACGCTTCCGGAAGGATCGCTTCCATTTCCCGCATGTTTTTCGGGAACAGCTTCATGACGCCAGTACCGTGGGCTACTTTCTGCAGCCCCGATTTTTGATACGTGCGGAGCATTTTGCCCAGCAGCTTCATCCGTTTCGGCTTCGGGAACAGCTCCTTGAAGGCGACCCGGCGAGCGGCCTTGATAAACCAGCGGTGCTCCTCGTATTGCTCCAGCGAATCACGCGTCTCCTCGAGCAGGTGACCGTATTTGACGTCGGCCGGACATACCGGCTCGCATGCCCGGCAGCCGAGACACAGATCCATTTGCTCGCGGAACGTTTGATCCGGTTCCATGACCCCGTCGACTACCGCCTTCATCAGGGCGATGCGTCCGCGAGGAGAGGCGGCCTCGAGACCCGTCTCCAGAAACGTCGGACAAGCCGCCTGGCAAAATCCGCAGCGCATGCAGTTGGTCAGCTCGTCGTAATTGAGCTGCAGCTTCATCGTCTGGGCCAACGGGTTCAACGGCTTCTTCTCAGGCGTTGCTCCCCAGTTGGAAGGAGGGTGGTTGTGCGCTGTGTCGTTAACGGCTGCCATGATCGATCACCACTCTTTTCCGCGATTGTTTGGCGAATATTTTGCCGGGGTTCATTATGTTGTTCGGGTCGAACGCCTGCTTGATCCCCTTCATCAGCTCGATGCCGGCCGCTCCGACCTTCCATTCGAGATAAGGGGCTTTCATGACGCCGACGCCGTGCTCGCCGGTAATCGTGCCGCCCAAATCGATCGCCGCTTCGAAAATTTCCTCGAACGCCATCTCGACGCGATGGATTTCATCGGCGTCTCTCGCATCGGTCGTACACGTCGGATGCAGGTTTCCGTCTCCGGCATGTCCGAACGTGCATATTTGCACATTGTATTTTTTGGCGATTTCGTTGATGGCGATAACCATCTCCGCGATTTTGGAACGGGGGACGGTGGCGTCCTCCAATATCGTAGTCGGCCGGATGCGTGCGCAGGTGGATAAGGCGCTGCGGCGGGCAAGCATCAGCTTCTCCGCTTCCGCGGCGTCTGCGGCCATTTTTACCTCAACGGCGCCTTGTTCTTTGCAAATGCGCACGATCTCGATAATATCTTTCTCCACGACCGATTCGTCCAAGCCGTCCTGTTCGATCAGCAATATCGCTTCCATCTCGATCGGAAGTCCGATTTTGTTGAAGCCCTCGACGACGCGGATCGTGGCGTTATCCAGAAACTCCAGCGTCGCGGGAATAATCCGGTTGCCCACGATAGCGGAGACGGATCGGGCAGCGGCATAAATGTCCTTATACATGGCGACCATCGTTTTCTTGTATTTCGGAGCCGGTATAAGCTTGACTGTCGCTTCCGTTACGATAGCGAGAGTGCCTTCGGAGCCGACCAGCAGCTTCGTCAAATCGTAGCCCGCTACATCCTTGTACAGCTTGCCGCCCGTGCGGATAATTTCGCCGTTTGGCAGAACGGCCTCCAAGCCGATGACGTAGTCCTTCGTCGTCCCGTACTTCAGTCCGCGAAGTCCTCCCGCGCATTCCATAATGTTGCCGCCCAGCGTGGAGATGATCATGCTGCTCGGATCCGGCGGATAAAACAATCCCAGCTTCTCGACCTCCAGATGGAACTGCTTCGTATTCAAGCCGGTTTGGAACGTGGCGGTCAAATTATCGGCGTCGATTTCGAGCAGCTTGTTCATGCGGTTCATGACCATCACGAGTCCGCCCTCGAGCGGTACCGTACCTGCACAAAGATTGCTGCCGGCGCCCCGTCCCACGATCGGAATGCGGTGCTCGTTGGCGATTTTCAATATACCCGATACTTGCTGCGTCGAAGACGGAAAAATAACCCCGTCCGGCAGCGCTTGCTGCATCGGGGTGGCGTCATACGAATAGCTGACCAATGCTTCCATGTCGTCTTTAAACCACGAAGCGCCGACAATATCGATGAGCTTGGCGCGAATAGACTGTTCCAGCATACCCGGTCCTCCTAAAATGTTGAAAATTAATCAGGTCATCAGATGACTTTTCTCTCATTATAGCTTACTATAGAATGGATGTATATATGAAATCCCCAAATGTGGAGCGGGGCGGCACCGTAAATTCGGATCAGCCGTATAAGGAATTCCGGCGAAATTGGTCCGGTGCGGAAGGGGATCGGTCTATTCATGGCATTCGATCAAGTTAAGCCGCTTAAAGGCTACGAGCTCGTGATGGAGCAGCTGAAGGGGCGCATCTTGTCCGGCGAGTTCGCACCGGGAACGAAGCTTGCTTCGGTCGTCGATTTGGCGGCCAGCTTCGGCGTTGGACGTTCTACGATTCGGGAAGCTTTGAGCGCGCTCAAAGCGATGGGGCTTGTCGAAATCCGGCAAGGAGGCGGCACCACGGTTTGCTTGGAGCTGCCGAAGGAACCGGGTTCAGCGGACGGCGCGGCGCTGTTCGCAAACGCGCAGTCGATCCGCGAGCTGCTCGAGGTGCGCAAAATTTTGGAGACCGGGTGCGCGTCCCTCGCGGCACGCAACCGGACGGGAGCGGACTTGCGCTCGATCGAGGAGGAGCTGCTTCAGATGGAGACGTACTTGCATGACGAAGCGAAGGGGGAAGAAGCGGACGTCCGGTTTCACCTGAAGCTGGCCGGGGCAACGCACAACTCTCTGCTCATCTCGATGATGGAGTCGATGTCCGAACGGCTTCATGACAGTATGCGCGAGTCCCGCAAGCTGTGGTTTTACGGAGAACGGGCGGAAGCGAACCGGCTGCTGCGGGAGCATTCCGACATTTTCGAGGCAATCCGGGAGAAGGACGAGACGCGGGCTTTCGGGGCGATGATGTCGCATCTGGGCAAAGTGGAAGGCGTACTGCACAAGGCGATTGCGGAAGCGGAAAACGGAGAACGATGATCTCGAAAGCAGAAACGGGCAGGTGCCGCAACGGCTCGCCCGTTCCCCAAGCAATTCCGGCTTTCATGCTAAACGGGTACGGATCCTCACCAGATCGCGTTGAAGCACCGTATCGCCTTCTTGAGGCGTAAAAGGAGATTTCGTTACGCCAAATACATTGGTTATAAGCCTGCGATCCTCATGCTGCATAATGCGAACCTCGTATTTAAAGCCTACTTTCGATACATCCGCAAACAAGAAAACGGACCTATTCGCAGGTACCGTTACCGTACACCTTTTAGTACCGCAAGGACTTACCTTCAAAGGGACCGGCGCCCCCGTCGACCAGTCGAACACTTGTATCGTAACGGTTCGCGAACGGCTCCTATTCAGGTTGACTATATCCGCCAGGGCAAACCTGGTTTTCTTTGGCCTACGCAAAATACCGGTCGATAACATAATTCTCTTATTTGCCACGATATCACTTCTCCTCTCCCTAGTCTTACATTAAATGCAAGAGCGGCAGGAAAGTTTGTATGGTTGTACAGGCGTAAGGATTGTTTCGTTATAGCTATAAAAGAACGGCTGCCGCGTCTGCTCGCATGGTAAAATCCGTATATATCTTGCCAATGGGGTGTTGTGATGATCGAGATAAGGCAAATGACGGCCAAAGACGTAGAGGTCGTGTTCCGGGTTTTCACAGAGAACCGTATTAGAAAGCCCAAAGATTACGTCAAGAGGTGTTGGGACGAAAATAAATACGGCGAAAGAGTCACCCTGCTCGCTTTTCACGACGGGCAATTTGCAGGAAGCTTGCATCTTCTGGCTTTATCCAAATATCCGTATTTTGCAGAGAACGGTATTCCGGAGATTAACGATTTTAATGTTATTCCTGCAAGGCGAAAAATGGGAATCGGGAACGCGCTGATGGAAGCCGCCGAGAAGCTTGCATTGGAGCAACACGGAATCGTCGGGATAGGCGTCGGTCTGTATCAAAGCTACGGAAGCGCACAGCGTATGTATGCAAAAAGGGGCTATATACCGGATGGCAGGGGCGTGATGTACAACGGACAGCCCGTACTCCCCGGCGCCCAGGTTTGTGTCGATGACGATCTGAATCTGTATTTCACCAAATCATAGGCGTTACATGCAAGTTTTTAATCCAATATCGGGCGAGAGGCGATAAGAAAGGCTCTGTCGGAGGAGTTTCGGAAGGCGTGAATGAGCGGAAATGTCGGTCGGGAGGTCGGGCAGGTTGAACGTGCGGGAGGTGCCGACAATAATGAACCGAATTTTACTAATAGCGAACATAGGGTCATTGTCAGTAAAATTTGGTTCATTATTTACCGGGTTTCTGTCGCGCAGATCAATATTCGGCAACAACTATAGCTTCGCCGATCCGATCCTAAGCTTCTCTTCCGCATGGGCGGCATCGACCTGCTCCAAGCTCAGCCGGACCCCGATCGAGCGGAAAGCGGCGAGCGCGTCTTCGTAGCCGCGTTCGATATGCTCCACGCCGGTTATATGAGTAGGGCCGTCGGCGGCGAGTCCTGCCAGTATGAGGCATGTGCCGGCCCGGATATCGGAAGCATGCACCCAGCTGCCTTTCAGCGGCGCCCCTCCGCGAATGAACGCCGCGCTTCCGCGCATGTCGATGTCGGCGCCCATTCGACGCAATTGGGCGACATGCTGGAACCGCTTCGGATAAATTTTCTCGTTGATGATGCTTCTGCCCTGCGCTTGGGTAAGGAGCGCGGTCAAAGGCTGCTGCAGATCCGTCGCGAATCCGGGATACATTGCGGTCCGCACCCGGGTAGCCTTCAAAGTTCCCGTAGAAACCGCTGTGATGCTTTGGTCGCCAAACTCGAACTGCAGTCCGATTTCCGTCAATTTGGCGATGCAGGAGCCGAGATGGTCGGGTATGACATCGGTCACGGTTACCGATCCGCCGGTTATGCCCGCGGTCATCAAGAATGCTCCTGCGATCAATCTGTCGGGTATAACCGTATGTTGTCCGCCTGCGAGCGATCGGACGCCGTCGATGCGGATCGTATCCGTGCCCGCGCCGGATATTTTCGCTCCGAACGCATTGAGCATAATCGCCGTGTCCACGACTTCGGGGTCTTTAGCCGCTCCCCGCAGCACGGTGCGGCCTTCCGCCAGAACGGCAGCCAGCATGCAGTTGATGGTGGCTCCGGACGTAATCGTGTCGAAGTAAATATCCGCGCCGGTCAGCTTCTTTGCGGTAACCGTGTAATGATCCTCATGGAAAGAAAATTCGGCGCCCATCGCCGTCAAGCCTTTCACATGCTGATCGATCGGTCTGGATACGAAATTGTCGCCGCCGGGAAACCCGATGCTCACCTTGCCGAATTTGGCCAACAGGGCGCCGACAAAATAATAGGAGGCTCTATACGAAGAAGCTTTTTCCTTGTCGATGTCGGCGTTATGGATTTTGGTCGGATCGAGGGTGATGTCGCCGTTCGGGTGGCGCACCGTCTTCATCCCTATACGATCGGCGATTTCGCATATGACGCGTATATCGTAAATGTCGGGAATGCCCGACAACGTAACCGGAGCATCGGACAAGCAGCAAGCGGCCATAAGGGAGAGCGAGCTGTTTTTGGATCCTTGTATTTTGACGGAGCCGCTTGCCGGCCCGGATCGTTCCAGACGAATGATGTTCAACGAAGTTTCCCACTTTCCGGTAATGTCGTCACTTTTACTATTTATTCATGTTTGCCCCGGAAAGTCAATAAGTACAAGGTACCGAAAGCACTATTTTTTCATTCGTCGTTTCGGATTCCGATCAAGGAGGCGATCTAATTCGGGCGCTGTCCGCCCCGTCCGTTCCCGTTGCCGGCATGTGGAGGCGAGTCGCGATGCAATATTACCCGGTAAGGTTGGACTATGATGTGAAATAAATCACAAATCACTGCTATTCATGATTATAAATTGCGATGCAATAAAACTCAGTAGTCGTTTTGCGGATTCCATTTCGGACAATTTCATCGCGCAAGCGGCTTCGAACGGACGAATCTGTTCATATATCGGTATCGGATAAGCATATACTTGTACCAATCGGCGCCAGACGCCAAGATCGGGGTGAGAAGCGAAACATGAAACGGTATGGCAAAATCGCGCTGCGGATCGTCGGGGCGTCGCTTATACTGATGCTGGTCTTCCCATGGGTGACGCTTGCCGCGCCGCCGGCCGTGCATACGAGCGCGGAGGGTGCGGCGCTGATTGACGTATCATCCGGACGGCTGCTGGTTTCCAAAAACGGGGACAAGCAAATGCGGATCGCCAGCTTGACGAAAATTATGACCGCCATTACGGCAATCGAGCACGGGACGTTGTCGGATTTGGTCAAGGTCAGCAGCAAGGCGGCGGGGAAGGAAGGCTCCTCGATCTATTTGAAGGCCGGGGAAGAGATGAGTCTGGAAAATTTGCTATATGGGCTCATGCTGCGTTCGGGCAACGATGCGGCTACGGCGATCGCGGAGCATGTGGGGGGCTCGCTCGAAGGCTTCGTTCATTTAATGAACGAGAAAGCCGGGATGATCGGGATGGCGCGTTCGCAGTTCAAAAATCCGAGCGGTCTCGATGAGGAAGGCCATTATTCCACGGCCAACGACATGGCCAGGCTGACCGCTTACGCCATGAGAAATCCGGTCTTTCGCGATATCGTCAAGACGAAATCGAAAACGGCGCCAAACCCTAATGAGGACTGGGACTACAAATGGTCGAACAAAAACAAAATGCTATCGATCTACGATGGAGCGGACGGAGTCAAAACCGGATATACGAAGCTGGCCAAGCGCTGTCTCGTCTCCTCGGCTACGAGAGACGGGCAGCAGCTGGCGGTCGTGACGCTGAATGACCCCGACGATTGGCTCGATCACCGCAAGCTGCTGGACTACGGCTTCCGGTATTACGAGCCGGAGCAAGTAGTCAAGAAGGGCGACCGGATCGAGAATATGCCTATCGTCATCGGCCAATCTTTCGCTTATCCGCTTCTGGAGGAGGAGCGCGGCGCCGTGCGCAAGGACGCGCTGCTGCTGGATCCGAATTCTTCCTCCTACAAGCTCGGGGAACGGGGGACGCTCACCTTTACGCTCGGGGGGACGAAGATCGGTTCGGTTCCGCTATATGCCGAGAACAGCCCGCAGCTCGCAGTCAAAGAGCAATCGGCCTCGAGCTTTCAGGAGAGCGAGAAGTATTACGTTTCGCGCTACTTATTGTGGCAGCTTCAGTTGCAGGAGGTCGTACGCAGATTGTTCATCCTGTGGGAGTAGAACGGTTGACGCGAGGGGGAGATCGGTATCGTTAACTGGATATGGTTGTTTTTCATCGCTGCCGGATTTGCCGTCGCTGCGGCGCAGGGCAACATCGAGGAGGTAACGAAGGCGGTATTCGACGGTGCGAAGAGCGGTGTCACGATCAGCTTCGGATTGATCAGCATTCTCGTGTTTTGGCTCGGCATGATGCGGATAGCCGAGGATTCCGGGCTGCTGCGCAAAGTGGCCCGTCTGCTTCGTCCCGTCGTCCGGCTGCTGTTTCCCGACATTCCGAAGGACCACCCCGCCGTCGGCTACATTATGTCCAATATGAGCGCCAATCTTCTCGGACTGGGCAATGCCGCCACACCGATGGGGATCAAGGCGATGCAGGAGCTGCAGACGCTCAATCCGGACAAAGATACCGCCAGTCCGGCCATGTGCACGCTGCTAGCGCTCAACACCGCCAGCATTACGCTCATTCCGACTACGCTGATTGCGATCCGGATGAACTACAATTCCGCCAATCCAGCGGAAATCGTCGGTACGACGCTAATCGCCACCGCTATTGCGACGATGGCGGCCATACTGGCCGACCGATGGTGCCGAAGGCGGTTGCTCGCCAAAACCGTGCCGAAAGGATGATCGCGCTTGTACTCGCTCGTCTCCGTTATGTCCGCTTGGGCTATTCCGGTATTGATCGTACTCATTCCGCTGTATGCGGTATACAAAAAAGTGCCCGTATACGAATCGTTCGTCGAGGGAGCGAAGGACGGCTTCGATACGGCGGTGAAAATTATTCCGCACCTTGTCGGCATGATGGTGGCGATCGGCGTATTCCGCGCCTCCGGCGCCATGGATTTGATGATCGGCTGGCTGAAGCCGGCGCTGGCGCTTGTCGGCGTGCCGGGAGAAGTGCTGCCGCTAGCCATACTGAGACCGATTACCGGTTCCGGGTCTTTGGCCTATACGGCAGATCTGATCGGGCAATTCGGTCCCGATTCGATGATCGGGCGCATCGCTTCTACTATACAAGGGAGCACGGATACGACCTTGTACGTGCTGACCGTCTATTTCGGAGCGGTAGGCATCCGCAAGGGAAGGTACGCGCTCAAGGTCGGACTGTTCTCCGATTTGGTCGGCTTTGTCGCGGCAGTGGCCATCTGCTTGATCGTTTTTACGACGGCCGGATGATGCACATAAAGAAATAACCGGGTCGACCACAAAAGGGTCGGCCTGTTTGCTTTGGGCGGCTTGACGGGAATCGCGCGCACCACCGGACGTCTGCCTCCATATAATGAAGCAGCGCTTGAATGCCGGTGATTAACTGAGCGGAAGGTTTGGAGCAATGCCGCAGAAGCGTTAGCGTTCGTGTTTGTATCCGGAATCGGAAAATCCGGAAACAACGACGATCGGAGGCACATTCCAAACCGGCAGCGGAGCTAATCATTGGTATTCTAGGAGAGGCGAGGTGAAGAACGGATGCGGCCGACCGGCATCACGATCCATCAGTCCGTCTGCACGGCGATTAACGGCAAAGGCTACGATTTCTATATTACGCGCGACGGAACGATTATCCCGGCATCCGAATCGACCGACCCGACCCGAATCCATATTTGCGTGGAGGGAGACTTTTCACGCCCCGAGGAAACGGTGTCCGGCTTGATGGAGGAGCAGTTTTTCATTTTGCAGAAACTGGTTCAGCGCATATCGGAGACGTTCGGATTTCAGCCTGTCGATTTGATCTCGCATACGGACAAATGTCCGGGGAAACACTTTCCATGGTCCGAACTTGTGATTTCTCCAAAGGATGGTTATCATTAGGTTGAGGTGACCATTCAATGGAACGATTGCAAAAAGTATTGGCCCAGGCGGGCGTAGCTTCCCGACGCAAATGCGAGGAATATATCGAAGCGGGCAGGGTGCAAGTGAACGATGAGACGGTAACGACGCTTGGGGCCAAAGTCGACCCCGCCGTCGATGCGATAAAAGTGGACGGGCGACCGATCAACCGGCAGCGCATGCAATATTTGCTGTTCAACAAGCCGAAGGGCGTCATTACGAGCACCTCCGATCCGGAAGGACGGAATGTCGTAAGCGACTACATCAAGGACGTCAAGGAGCGGGTATATCCGGTCGGACGTCTCGATTATGACAGCGAAGGCGTTCTACTCCTGACGAACGACGGGGAGCTGGCCAACCTGCTCACTCACCCGAGACATCACGTTCCGAAAACTTATCACGCTACGGTCAAAGGGGTGCCGCACGGCGATTTGCTGGACAAGCTGCGGGGCGGCATCAAGCTGGAAGACGGCATCACCGCGCCTGCCGAAGTCGAGTATGTGGATATCAATCCGGACAAAAACGAAACGATCGTGTCCATCACGATCCACGAAGGCCGCAATCGTCAAGTGCGCCGCATGTTCGAGGCGATTTCGTATCCGGTCATCAAGCTGAAGCGCATCCAGTTCGGAACTTTGCTGCTGGCCGGCCTGCAGAGAGGCAAGCACCGCGCGCTCGGCAAGGCGGAAATCGAGGAGCTTCGAGAGAGCGCTCTACAGTCACATAATGTTCAAAAAAGTCCGGAATGACGGCGTTTTTTCTTGAACGATTTCGCTATAATGGGTGTAGCCGCATTCATATTACGAAATGTAGGTGATCCGCAGGTGCGCGAGCATAAGAAATGGATTCAAGGCATCATATTGACCGCGGTTTTGCTGATCGGAGGATATACGATAGGGAGCAGCCTGTTCGCCAAGGACGATATTCCGAGGGAAGGGAGCACTGCTCCTGATTTTTCGTTAACAGGGCTCGACGGAACCAAGACCGAGCTGTCCGACTATCGGGGCAAGGCAGTTATGGTCAATTTCTGGGGTTCCTGGTGCGAGCCGTGCATCCGCGAAATGCCGGCCATCCAAAGGCAATACGAGAAGTGGAAAGATAAGGGGCTCGTCGTGCTCGGCCTTAATTTGGACGAAAGCAAAGTGACCGTACAAAGCTACGTCAAGCAAACCGGCGTGACGTTCCCGATCCTGTTCGACAAGGAGCTGCGCATGAGGGACCGGTATGCGGTCCGGTACTACCCGACAACGTTCTTCATCGATCCGGCAGGTAAAATCGTAAAAATCGCGGTATTGGAAATGGATGACGATTACATCGAGCAGATGGTCCGTTCGATGCTGAAACTGTAAAGGAGCGATACACCCCGTGATTGTGAACACGAAATGCGAATGCGGGCACCAAAATCATGTGGGAACCGTATTGTGCGAGTCGTGCGGGAAACCGCTTTATGACGACTTGGGGGACGCTCCGCTCGAAATGCGTTACGACGGCGTCGCCCGTCGTTCCCAGAAGGCGAACCCGTCCGTGCTCGATCGGGTATGGAATTTCTTCTCGTCGGTCAAGGTAGCGATTTATCTCATTTTGGCCACGCTGGTCGGCTCCATACTGGGATCGATATACCCGCAGGAAAATACGTTTCTCAACATCGATCCGGCCAAGTACTACAAGGACACGTACGGCTGGACGGGCGATCTGTATTACAAGCTAGGTTTGTCCGACACGTACGGCTCTTGGTGGTTTATCGGTCTGCTCGTGTGCATCGGAACCTCGCTCGTCATCTGCAGCCTGGATCGGGTGCTTCCGCTGTACCGCGCGCTCAGCAAGCAGCAAATTCGGAAACATTTGAACTTTATTTTACGGCAAAAAATCGTCTACGCCGACACGATCCCGTCGATCGGTTCCGAGCCGGCGAAAGCAGAGGCCTGGGTGGAGGAAGCGGCTGCCAAGCTGCGCAAAAAAGGCTATCGGGTCCATACGGACGGCGCCGCGCTGCTCGCGGAGAAACATCGATTCAGCCGTTGGGGACCGTACGTCAACCATATCGGGCTGATCATTTTTTTGCTCGCCGTTTTGATGAGAGGGCTCCCGGGCTGGCAATTGGACGAGTATGTCGGGTTTCTCGAAGGCGAGCCGACGAAAATACCGGAAACCCACTATTTTCTGAAAAACGAGCAGTTCAACGTGGAGTTTTATACCGAGGACGAAATGACCGAGAAGTTTCGCGATAAAGGGCAAACGGTCGCGAAGCTTTACGAGACGAAGGCGGTATTGTACGAATGTACGGCCGATTGCGACGGAACGAACGGCGAGCCCAAGCTCAAGGAGCTTACCCGGCAAAGCATTACCGTCAATCACCCCTTGAACTATAAAGGGCTGCTCGCCTATCAGTTCGATTATTCGCAGACGCCCCGGCTGCTGTCCGTCAAGCCGCTGCTCAAAAACAAGCAAACCGGACAGTCTTACGGCCCGTTTACTCTAAAGATGAAAAATCCGGTCGATATGTACGATGCCGGACCCTACAAGCTTAAGCTGAAAGATTATTTCCCCGATTTCTCGATCAACGATAAAGGGGTTCCGATTACGGTATCCAACGAGCCAAACGCACCGGCTTTCGTCTTTACGATTACGGGGCCCGGAATTCCGGCGGACGGACAAGCTTACTTGTACTTTCCCCGGGAGATCGACAAAGAGAAATACAGCCAGGACAAAATCAACGGGGCTTTCGGAAGCGAGTGGGATATTTCCGTCAATTCGATGGCCGATGTCGAAATCGCCAACTTCACGAGCTATTTGAACATCCGCAGAGATACGGCGCTGCCTTACATTTTTGCCGGTGCGGGGTTATTTCTGGTGGGCGTGGTCATGGGGCTGTATTGGCAGCATCGGCGCATCTGGATCCGATTTGACGAAGGAAACAAAATGTCGCTGGGCGCGCATACGAATAAAAACTGGTACGGGCTGCGCAACGAAGTAGCGGGGATGCTGAACAAGATGGGCATCGAAATCGCTCCGAAGCAGTTGTCCAATGAGGTGAACAAAACTTGAATACGGAATCGTTAAGCGGAACATTTCTATTGATAGCCTTTATCCTGTATACGCTGTCGTTTGTCGTGTACGGTATCGCCGTTACGGGGAAAAAGTGGAGCTCCCGCGATCCGGAGACCCACGCGAAAAGGTGGGGCAAGCTCGGACTCGTGCTGACCTTGGTCGGCTTCGCCTCGCAGCTTGGCTATTTCTTTACACGCTGGTATGCGGCGGGGCATATCCCGGTCAGCAACATGTTCGAATTTCTGACGTTCCTCTCGATGATGATCGCCCTTGCGTTCGTCATCGTCTATTCGATCTATCGCGTAACCGTGCTCGGCATGTTCGCGATGCCGGTGTGCGTTATTATTCTCGCCTATGCACTCGTGTTTCCGCCGGACATTCAGCCGCTTATCCCGGCATTGCAAAGCTACTGGCTGAAAATTCACGTTACGACGGCCGCATTCTCCGAAGCGTTTTTCGCGGTCGGCTTCGCCGCGGGGCTGATGTACTTGCTGCGCGTCGTCAATTTCAAAGGCACGTCGAAAGCGGACCGCCGCGAGCGTCGCGGGGTGGAAGTAGTCATCTTCGTCGTGCTCACGACCGTGGCGTTCGTTATCACCGTATTCGTGTTCAAGGGAATGGGCTATGAAGCGAAGTTTGTAAGCGAAGTTACGAAGATTGATCAGAACGGCCAGGAATACGTGGAGAAGAGCAACGTGGACTACGTGCTGCCGCCGATCGTCAAGCCGTTCAACAGTACGGCCGAATCGATGCAGCCGTTTCTCGGCATATCCGAGCCCCTGTTCGAAGCGCCTTCCTGGATGAACGGGATCAATGCCGGACGCAAGCTGAACACGTTTATATGGTCGCTCATAGCGGGGCTGATCTTGTACGTTTTGCTGCGACTGATCTTGCGCAAGCAAATCGGGGCGGCGATCCAGCCGGCCACAAGCGGGATGGATCCGGAAGATTTGGATGAAATCAGCTACCGGGCGATCGCCATCGGATTTCCGCTGTTTACGCTGGGCGCGCTCATTTTCGCGATGATTTGGGCTCACGAGGCGTGGGGAAGGTTCTGGGGCTGGGACCCGAAGGAAGTATGGGCGCTTATTACTTGGCTATACTACACCGCCTATCTCCACTTCAGGCTATCGCGCGGCTGGCAGGGCCGCAAATCGGCATGGATGGCCGTTATCGGTTTCGTCGTCGTCATGTTTACGAATGTGGGCGTCAATTTGATTATAGCGGGTCTTCACTCGTACGCGGGCGTATAAGGTTTAAGGAGGGTGAACGTGCATGGTTGACTTGAAAGCGAGCATATTGGTGGTGGACGACGAGGAACGGATTCGTCGCCTGCTGCGGATGTATTTGGAGAAGGAAGGGTACATCATCGACGAGGCGGAGGACGGGGAAACGGCGCTGACGAAAGCGTTGGAGGGCGATTACGATCTGATTCTGCTCGACGTGATGCTGCCGGGCATCGACGGAACGGAAGTATGCGCCCGGCTTCGGCAGGTGAAGGCGACACCGATCATCATGCTGACGGCCAAAGGCGAGGAAGCCAACCGGGTGCAAGGCTTCGAGGTCGGCGCCGACGATTATGTGGTCAAGCCGTTCAGCCCGCGGGAAGTGATTTATCGGGTAAAGGCGATTTTGCGCCGGTCCTCGGCGACCGCCTACTTGGCGAAGGACGCGATTCATGCGAGCAATAATATCGTATTCCCTCACCTTATCATCGAGCATGACGCGCATCGCGTCACCGCGGGCGGGCAGGAAGTGGCGTTAACGCCCAAGGAGTACGAGCTGCTGCATTATTTGGCCACATCGCCCGATAAAGTGTTCTCGCGCGAGGATTTGCTCAAGGATGTATGGAACTACGAATTTTTCGGCGACCTGCGCACCGTCGATACGCACGTAAAACGGCTTCGCGAGAAGCTGAATAAAGTATCGCCCGATGCGGCCTCGATGATTACGACCGTATGGGGCGTAGGGTACAAGCTCGAGGTGCCGAAATAAAGTGAAACTTTGGAAAAGCGTAGTCGGCAAGCTGTGGATGACCATAATCGGATTAGTCGCCGTTGTTCTCGTGATCAACGGCGTCTTTATGGGACAATTTCTCGATACGAATTTCGCCAACTCCAAGGATCAGGAGCGCAGCCTGCAGAAGATGGCGGTGAAAGTGTCTGGCGATCTTACGCTTCATAAAGAGGAGTTTTCGTACGTCAATGCGGTTGCGGAATTGCTGGACGCCCAGGATGCGGCGATGATCGTGTTGAACAGCCGGCTGGAGGAGACGATACCGGCTTCCAAGGTCACGCAAATTCCGAAGCTGAGTGCATACGATTTGTTCGAACCCGAGAAGCTCGGGAAAGTATTGGAGGGCGGAACGTCACCGGCCATCTATTACGATCCGCATTCGGGCAAACGATTTTTGGCCGTCGCCGTTCCCCAGCGGGAGGCCGGCAGCAGCAAAATGACGGGAGTCGTCATTTTGTATCAGGCGCAAATATCTCTGGATTACACGCAGGCTTATTTTCAAAACTTATTCATTATTGCGGGTGTAATCGGATTTCTGCTTACGACGCTGTTCGCGTTTTTCTTGTCGACCCGGATCACGCAGCCATTGCTGCAAATGAAAAAGGCGGCCGACTTTATTACATTGGGCGAATACAAGACGCGTGTTCCGGTAACGTCTTCCGATGAAATCGGCGAGCTGGCGAATGCGTTCAATCAGATGACCGGTCGGCTGGACGAGACGATCAACGCGTTGAGCCACGAGAAGGAGCATTTGACCAGCGTTTTGCGCAGTATGACGGATGCGGTCATCACGCTGGACGCCGACGGAAGAGTGATCTTGACCAATCCTCAAGGCGAGCGGCTGGTCGAGGCATGGAGTGCGCTCAGTTGGGAGGAAGAAGGCGGCGAGCAGCTGGAGAAAGGGGCGCGCGCACCGGGACCGCTCCAATCGTTGTTTGCGTCGGTCGTGAGCGGCAATAAAGAAATTACGTCGACGATACACGTGCACAGCAATGTACACTCCGTCGTCATGGCGCCGCTGTACTCGATGGAAGGGCTGCGGGGAACGGTGGCCGTACTCCGCGACGTTACGGAAGAGCATCGGCTGGACAAGCTGCGCAAGGATTTCGTCGCCAACGTCTCGCATGAGCTTCGTACGCCGCTCTCGATGCTGCAGGGGTACAGCGAAGCGCTGTTGGACGATATCGCGGCGACGCCGGAAGAGCGTCGCGAGCTGGCCCAGGTTATTCACGACGAATCGCTGCGGATGGGCAGGCTCGTGAAGGATCTGCTGGATTTGGCTAGGATGGAAGCAGGTCATATGGAGCTGCATTTTCGCGAGTTCGATATGGAGCCGCTAATCCAGAGAGTGCATCGCAAGTTCGGAGCGCTCTGCAAGGAACGCGGCATCGTGCTGAAGCTGTCTTATCCGGATACGGGCATTACGCTGCATTATGCGGACGAAGACAGGCTGGAGCAGGTTTTGACGAATTTGCTGGACAATGCGGTGCGCCATACGCCGGAAGGCGCGGTGATCGAAATACGCGTCAATCCGCAAACCGTTCCGGAGCAAAGCGTTCTTATCGAAATCATGGACAGAGGCCGGGGCATTCCGAGGGAAGATTTGCCCTACATTTTCGAACGTTTCTACAAGGCGGATAAAGCGCGGACACGCGGTTCCTCGGGAGGGACCGGGCTCGGACTCGCCATCGTCAAAAATATCGTCGATGCGCATCAGGGTACGATCAATGCGGAGAGCGAGCTCGGCTCCGGCACTACGTTTTTCATTAAAATTCCGAACCGCATAAGAATATAAGGTATCGAAATCATCAAACAGGGATAGTCCGCTATTAGCGGGCTATCCCTGTTTGCATCGTATCGGGGGAGTCGAAAATGACGTCGTCGAAATACGTCGATAGACGGTATTCTTATCACCGTTTTTCACTGATTAACATTTCTTTTGGAGGAATATGTTGAACGACCGCGACTAATCTTGTTGTACGTGAAACAATTTCATCGTTTTGTCGTTAGCCAAGCGTAATTTCGCGTACCCGCTTAATATCAGGCATACCGGACAATTGCTCCAAGACGACTTTCGGCGCTTGTTTGTCGATGGTCAGCACCATGATCGCGGAGCCGCCGACATCGGTACGTCCGACCTGCATCGTCGCAATATTGACGTCGTTGTTGCCGAGCAGCGTGCCGACCCGGCCGATAATACCCGGCTTGTCGGTGTGAGAGATTAGCAGCAGATTGCCTTCGGTAGCGATATCGACCGGGTAGGGTCCGATTTGCACGATGCGTTCGCCGAAGCCCGCGAGCAGCGAGCCGGACAGCCAGCGCTCTTCCACCTTCGTATTCAGGCTGAGCGTGATCCGGTTCGTAAAGCCTTTGGTCGAAATCGACTTTTGGATTACGATGTTGATATCGCGCTGCTTGGCCAGATGCATCGAGTTGACGGCATTGACCTGCTCGGCACCCAGATGGTGGGACAGCACGCCTTTCAGCACATAACGGGTAAGCGGGTTCGTATCGAGATCGGCCAGTTCCCCCGAGTAATTGATCGTAATTTCGCGTACGGCACCGTCGGTCATTTGCGCGAGCGAATTGCCGAGCTTCTCGCAAAGCTTGAAATACGGCTGAATTTTGTTTAACAGCTCTGCCGGAATCGGAGGCATGTTGACCGCGTTTTTGAACGGCTCGTTGCGCAAAATATGAATGACCTGCTCGGATACGTCGATCGCGACGTTTTCCTGCGCTTCGATCGTGGAAGCGCCCAAGTGGGGGGTGACGATAATTTTCGGATGCTTCAGGAACGGATGATCCGCAGCCGGCGGCTCGTTCTCGAAGACGTCGAATGCGGCTCCGTGAACGATGCCTTGATCGACCGCCTCGACGAGAGCCATTTCGTCGATGATGCCGCCTCGCGCACAGTTGACGATCCGCATTCCTTTTTTCATCACCTCGAATTGAGGACCGGCAATCATATGATGCGTCTCGTTCGTAAGCGGTGTGTGAACGGTCATAAAGTCGGCGTTCCGGATAATTTCATCCACCGTCGCCAGCTTGATTCCGAGCTTCTCCGCACGCTCCTCCGTCATGAACGGGTCGTAGCCGAGCACGCTCATGCCGAACGCGATAGCGCGCTTGGCCACTTCGGCTCCGATTCGGCCAAGCCCGAGCACGCCCAACGTCTTATTGCGCAGCTCGACGCCAACGAAGGATTTGCGGTCCCATTCGCCGGTTACGGTTTTCATATAAGCTTGCGGGATATGACGGGCCAATGCCATAATCATGGCAAACGTATGCTCGCAAGTCGTGATCGTGTTTCCGTCCGGTGCGTTGATAACGACGATTCCAAGGCTGGTAGCCGCCTCCAGATCGATGTTGTCGACGCCTACTCCGGCGCGTCCGATTACTTTCAGATTCGTACCGGCTTCCATGATGCGGCGGGTCACTTTAGTTTGCGAACGGACGAGGAGCGCGTCGAACTGGCCGATAATGGCAACGATTTCGTCTTCGCCGAGTCCCGTCTTTTTGACAATTTCCACATCGCTTGCATCCGTTAACTGCTGCAATCCCAAATCGCTGATCGGATCCGATACCAATACTTTGTACATGTTCATGCTCCTCCTTGTGATTACCTACAGTATGAGTTAAACAAATGCAAAAAACTCCCGTCCCAATACGGATTTCCGTATATAGGGACGAGAGCTCGGTTCGCGGTGCCACCCTAATTCGCCGGACGCTCGCGCACCCGGCCTTTCTCGGTCTAATCGACGGTAGACCGGGAGCTTTAACGGGCTCTCCCGTTTGCGCTTAAGACAGAATCTGTTCGCGCATCGACTCGGGAGTGGATCGTATAAGGGACGCCACCGGTTCGCAGCGACCACCGGCTTTCTGTAGGCTTCAGTTATACTATTCTCCGTCATTGTCGTTCTGATCTTTCATTTTAATAGTGATTTCATTTTTTTCTTACTTTATCATGTCAGGTTTGGGGTGTCAATTATTTTAAGACATATTTGTGACAGCAGAAAAGGTTGGAAAACGTTTACCGACAAAAAATGGACACATATTGCGGGGCGTCCGGACGCCAATACCGTCCTTCGGCCCGCATACGCTTGAACTCGGCGTTTTTTTTCGATATCTTCAAATGGAAGGCAATGAGTCACCCGCAAAATTGAAACGCCATTTTATTTGTTTTCGTAGAAGAAGGGGAGCTGCGGCTTCGTTTCTTCGGCGTACCATTTGTCCTTGCGTGCAATGAAGTCGCCTTTGCGTGCCGCGTTCGTGTCGGACAGCAAATCGGCGATCGCCTGAATATCGTTCAAATTCATTTTTTTGGCTTGACCGTTCGTGATCATTTCGTCGATGCGAACCGTCAAATCTTGCGGATACAGCGGCAAATAGCGTTTCTCGCTCAGCAGGATGGAGGCGACTACGACATTTTTCACATTCAGGCTCATTTGACTCCAATCTTTTAGCGTAAATGCGGATTGTCCGAGCAAGTTGGAGCCTTGCACCTGCGGCTCGACGGATTCGTTCCATTTGACGATTGCGTTATAATATTGCTGTTGGCCTTGAAGAGCAAACGTTTTGGCCCCTTGAAAAAAAGCGTCTTTGTCGATTTCCGTCAGCAGTACGCTCGGGTGAATGGAATTGGCTTTCGATTGATACTTTTTCGCCGTATCGGAAAACAGCTTCAGGCCTTTCAGCAAATTTTGGTGCGCTTCGCCGAGAAGCGGAGACGTTTCCGGCGTAACGGCTTTCGATATGGCGTCGTACTTGTCATCCGCCGTTTTCGATAGATCTTTCATTGCAGCTGCCGCATCTGAAGTGTTTCCTTGCAGCTCGAGCTCCTTCAGCTTGTCGAACCACCGGTTGCTGAACTCCCGGTAAGGCGCATAGATCGTATGATAAAACGATACAAGATGCTGCTGGTCGTAAGCTCCAGGCTTTTTGGAAGCTTCTTCTTGTTTGGCCGCCATGGCCTCGTACTTGGTTACCGTACGACTTTGTCCGATCTCGACTCCAAAAAAGAAAGCGCCGGCCACGCAGACGAGCAGAAAGACGAAAGTGAGCGAGAAGAAATAGTCCGAACGGTTTAGACGCTTATTCATGCCATGACTCCTTGACTAGTTTTGTAAATAAGTATAGGTGAATTTACCCAAAAAGTGAACCGTGTATCCCGGAGGAAACATGAAAAAAATAAACTTCAGAAACATCCGGATCCGCAAAGTCGATCCTGGCGAGCTGGACGATTCCATGCTTCTCGTCAACTTGTACTTGACGCAAGCCATTACATTTATTCTCGGCATTTCGATCGTTTTATTTCAGTCCCAACATTTGACTGCTCTGATCCGCTTGCCCGAACGGTTGTCCGTTTGGGGATGGGCGGCCCTCTTTGCGGCGGGAGTGCTGGTATTCGATTGGCTTATCGCCAGATGGGTTCCGGAGGAAGTGACCGACGACGGGGGAATCAACAAGAAGCTGTTCGGGCGCCGTCCGTTATGGCACATTGCGGTTATTTCGTTCATAGTGGCCGTATGCGAGGAGCTGTTGTTCCGCGGCGCGATTCAACATGCGTTCGGACCGTATTGGACGAGTATTTTGTTCGCCGCGATCCATATCCGCTATTTGCGCCATTGGTTGATGACGGGGATGGTATTCGCGATCAGCTATGGCCTCGGCAAATTGTATTTGCTGACAGGCTCGCTTTGGGCGCCGATCGCGGCTCATTTCATAATCGACTTCGTGATGGGCTGCCTGATACGATACAGGAAGGATGAAGAGGATGGAGAAGGCTGACTATTCCGAGAATACGACGCAGAAGCCGCCGAGCGAAGAAGATATGCGTCTTCCGCCCAGACGCGTCATCCATTCATCGGACAACGCCAAAGCGACGCGCATTTTTCATGCGAGCCTGGTCGTACTGCTTATTTTGCTTACGATGGGCATCATTTTTTGGTATCAGGTATATGGGGAGGCATAAAAAAAACCGCAAAGCGGCGCTTTTGCTCGATGTTTATGCAGGTGCTTTGCGGGACACTGAAACTTATATAAAAAAAGTCCCGCAAGGGACTTTTTTTAACTGGATGGAAAAGGAGAGAGGGCCGTATCGATCGAGTCGGGATCGACGAAGGAATAACCTTTCTCCTCCAGCTTAGTCAACAGTTCGTCGAGCGCTTCGGCAGTCCAGGGCAGCTCGTGCATCAATATGTTGCTGCCCGGGTGAAGCTGCTCGAGCACCCGCTTGATGACGCCCTCCGGCTTCTGGTTCGTGGAAAGCCAATCCTCCGAGCCGTTGGACCAAGTCATGAACAGCATGCCTTCGTCCTTGACCCGCCTCTTGACATAATCGTTCGATGAGCCGAACGGCGGACGGAAAAACTTCGGGGCTTCGCCGATCGTGGCCGTGACGATTTGCTGGACATCTTTGATTTGACGGTCGATTTCTTCCGCTTTTTCTTTTTTTAAATCGATATGGTCCCAGGAATGGTTGCCGATCGCTTGTCCTTTCTCGTGAAGCAGCTTGAGCAGCTCGGGCTGCTTCTGAACCCGATACCCGTTGACGAAAAAAATCGCTTTCGCTTTATGATTATCCAGAGCCGCCAAAAGCAGGTCGATCTGCGTTTTTTCCTTAGGGCCGTCGTCGAATGACAATAGGACGACTTTGCCGTTGCCCGACGGATCGATCGGAACGATATCGTAATTTTTGTTCATTTTATACGATTTGGCAATTTCGCGTTGGACAGGCCCATTCGGTTCGGAAACCGTTTCCGGTTGCTGGGCTGCGGGCGGCTGGTCCTGAGCTCCGGTAGCGGCAGGATTGGGAATGGCAAGCGGCTCGACTGCCGCCGGGGTTGTCCGGCATGCCGGTATCCATGCAAGCAGTGCAGCCATAGCGATAATAAGGGCAAGCGGTCTAATTATCGTTAACATCACATCGCCTCCCTTTGTCGTGTTGTGCTTTTTTGTCCATATTGTTACATATCCGCTATGAATTTAAACTCATTTGCACCTCCTAATTTTTAAAAAGCATTGTCTTTCCGTCAAACGGATAAGCTAACGGTGATCGCCATACAAGATAATCAGGAGGGACAGCAATGAAAATGGGCGCATTTTTACTTGGCGGCTTGGTAGGCGCTGCCGCCGTCGTTTATTTCAACAACAGCAGATCGTTGTCATTCGCCGGATTGTCGAATCGCTCGAACCAATCGGCAGGCAAAACGGCCAGATCGGGCAAGACGCAAACGCACACGACCGGCAACAAATTTTCCGGTTCCGAATGGAACGGCGCCGGACTCGAAGACGTGGAAGAGCTGATCAAAAAAGATCCGACCGTCAAAACTCAAGTCGATGAAATCATGAACAAATCGGAAAAATCGTACATGACCCAATAAGCTATATGCAAGGTAACGGTCCGGTCTCTTCCATGAGCCGGACCTTTGTTTTTTTAACCCATACATAGCGAAACGAATCATGAAAAGCAACGTAATAAATAGAAATGGCCGGAAAAAACGATGACGGATTCGCTTCTCCGGACCGGCAAAAAAAAGGGCATCCGGACGATAAAGTATAACGAAGTTTTATAGTGCATCACCCTTAAAAACATGGTAACATAGTCTATACATGCCCGATATCTTTGGCTCACCAATCGTCGTATCGCATCATACTCTGTTAACACAGAAGTGGGAGGGAGGTCCTGTCATGAGAATTGAACGCTTGAGTGTGGATAAGATAAGGATTTTCCTGACATTTGACGACCTAACGGAGCGCGGTATACAGAAAGAGGACATGTGGCGCGAAATTCCGAAAGTCCATGAGCTGTTCAGCGAAATGATGGAGCAAGCTCATTCCGAGCTCGGCTTCGATGCTTCGGGACCGCTCGCGGTAGAAGTGTTCTCCCTTCAGGCACAGGGTATGGTCGTAATCGTGACCCGCGGCAAGGTGCAGAACGCGTCGGACCCGGTTGACGAAGAAGAAGCGGAAGAAGTATACGAGATGGAAGTTACGCTGGAGCAGAGCGACGTCATCACGTATGCGTTTCATGACTTCGAATTTTTGCTGGAAGCTTCCCACGTAGCGTCGCGAATCGGCGTTACCGAAGGAGTTCTCTATTCCTATAAGAACAAGTGGATTTTGCAAATCGACCCCGAGCATATGGAAGAACCGCAGTATCAGGCGCTCATCGCCATTTTGTCCGAGTATGGGGACGCCACCTCGGTGACTACTGCGGTGTTGGACGAGTATGGCAAACGGGTCATCGACGAATCCGCGATCCGCGTCCTTTGCGAGCATTTCCATAAATGATCCGCGGGTCACCATAAATCGAGTTTGCTCGAATCCGGATAAACAGCATCTTCGAAAACGAACGTTTTTGCGGATGCTTTTTCCCATGTTCAGCACAGAAAGGAGGGCAAGACGTATGGAGTGGCTCTCGGTCATCACGGCCGCCGTGGCGCCAGGTATCGCACTACTCGTATATTTCTACTTGAAAGACCTGTATCACTCCGAGCCGGTCCATATGGTCGCCCGCGTTTTCTTGTACGGGGTTCTTCTCGTTTTTCCGACGATGGTGCTCCAACGTACTCTCGTAGTCGGATTGGGGGAAAATCCTTTTTTATTCGCTTTCGGCATAACGGGGGCCGTCGAGGAATTTCTGAAATGGTTCATTTTATATTATGCGATATACAAGCATACGGTGTTCGACGAGCCTTACGACGCGATTCTTTATGCGGTGTCCGTATCGCTGGGCTTCGCTACGCTGGAGAACGTTATTTATGCGCTGCTCAATCAGTTTTCATTCTCGGCGCTTTTGTTTCGAGCTTTTTTGCCGGTATCGGGCCATGCTTTATTTGCCGTCATGATGGGATATTATATGGGGAAAGCGAAGTTCGGCGATCCCGCCCGCACGAATTGGCTATTGATCAAATCGCTGGCGATTCCGATTTTTTGGCACGGACTGTTCGACTATATATTGCTTCAATCAAAGACGTATTGGATATGGTTTATCGTACCTTTGATGGTATTCTTATGGATTCGCGGCATGGGCAACGTTAATCGGGCTAATGCGAAGTCTCCTTTTCGCGCCGTTCGCCGAGAGGAAGAGATTAAAACGTGACGAAAAGGGCCATACTTCCAGTAAAGGTGGAAAAAGCCATTCGGAGGTTTCAATGAACGCAGCAGCGCGGGTCAAAGTGAGAATACGGTGCAGGCATTGCGGAGAAAAGTTCGTTTTGCGCGGCAGGCAAGATAAGGAACGCGTCGAAACCGGATTTAAGCAATGTTTGTGCAACAATCAGCTAGACTTCGACATCGAGATGGAGTAACGCACGTAGAAGCCCTGCATACGGCAAGGCTTCTTTTTTTGTGTTCGGGAATGAAGGCTCTCGCGTTTTCATCCGTGAGCTGTGATGGAGCATCTTCCTCGTGCATAAAGCTATCTCCTCCGGCGAAAGCTAATCTCAAATGTGGCAAAAGGAAGGAGTTAGCTGAATATGTACAGAAGGCTGAGCGCCATTATGTTCCCGATCATGACCGTATTGCTGATCGGAGCGGTGTTATGGGGGTATCAAGTCAACCAGGAAAAAAACTCGATCCTGATCAAAGCGGAAAATCAGTACCAGCGCGCGTTCCACGATTTATCGTTTCACGTAGACAAGCTGCACACCGAGCTCGGCAACACGCTCGCCCTGAATTCGGCATCGTACGCTTCGCAGCGCAAAGGTCTCGTTAACGTGTGGAGGCTGACCAGTCAAGCGCAAAGCGAGATCAATCAATTGCCGTTAACTTTGCTGCCGTTCAACAAGACGGAGGAGCTGCTGAGCAACATTTCCAATTTTTCGTATCGGGCGGCGGTGCGGGACTTGACGAACGAGCCGTTGAATGATGAAGAAATGAAAACGTTGACCGCCCTATACGAGCATTCCAAAGAAATCACCAATGATTTGCGCGATGTTCAGACCAAAGTCATAGCGAGCAGCTTGCGTTGGATGGATGTGGAATCGGCGCTTGCTTCCGAACAGAAAATGCTCGACAATACGATCATCGACGGATTCCAGACTGTAGACAAAAAGGTTAGCGAATATGAGGAGCTGAACTGGGGGCCTTCCATGTCCGCCATGTTCGAGAAGCGTACGTATACGGCGCTTTCCGGCAACGAAACGACGGAAGAGGAGATCAGACAGAAGGCGGAGCAGCTTATGAACGGACGGCCGTTGACGGATGTGCGAGTCGTGGAGAACGGCAACGGTACGGAATATAATTCTTACAGCTTGTCGGCGAAAAATGAAACCGGCAGCGAAGTCGCCATGGATTTTACGAAAAGAGGCGGCCAATTGATTTGGTTCATGGACTCCCGCGCAATAGGCGAGACGAATGTCAATCCGGACCAGGCTCGTCAATCGGCTCAGTCGTATTTGGATGCGCATGACTATCAGGGCTTGACGCCGGTCAGCTACGACGCGTTCCAAAATGTCGCCAACTTGACATTCGCGGCCAAGCAAGACGACGTTGTCGTGTATCCGGACAAATTGACTGTCAAAGTGGCTCTCGACAATGCGGAGGTCGTCGGTCTGCAAGCCGCCGATTATATATTCGAGCACAAAAAACGCGAGCTGAAAAAGCCGACATTGTCGCTCGAGCAAGCGAAAAAGTCGTTGAATTCGAACTTCCAGAGCAGCGGGGACTCCCTCGCGCTTATCAAAAACGATATCGATCAGGAAGTGCTGTGCTATCAGTTTACGGGACGCGTTAACGGCTCGTTGTATCGGATCTATATCAATGGCGACACAGGCGAAGAAGTAAAAGTGGAGCAGCTGAAGCAGACGGATGCGGAAGTATCTTCATAATGCATTCGGCAATATCGGGGAGAAAGCCCTTCTTGACGGCTTTCTCTTCTTTGCTTTAACATTAGGCTTGCCGTTTTCCGCCGGCTATTCATTATTTTGTTGTTCTATCTCGCGGCGGCCATGGTATAATAGGACTACATCAGCAATTATAGGACTAAAGTATTACATACGGGATTGGGAGGTCCTTTGACGTGCTTCCAAAGGTGAATGAAATTTTATATATACAAGTGAATTCTATCGACCCTGAAGAAGCCCAGTTGGTGTACAAATCGCGTATTGCCGACGTCAACGCGAATTATATTTCCATGGAAGTTCCGCTGCAGGTAGGGACGGGCAAACTGAAAAGGCTGTATGCGGGAGATCAGATCAACGCCCACTACATTACGGAAGGCGGAGTGAAAAATTATTTCAACACCGTCATTCTCGGCTTCAAGGAGGAAGTCATCCGGCTCGTCCTGATCAAGCCGCCTGAACCGGACCAGATTACGAAGGTGCAGCGCCGCAACTTTTTGCGGGTGCCGGGCGAATTGGAGATAGCCGTCAAGGTGACCGAGCAAATTATGTTTACGGCGATGACGGACGACGTGGGGGGCGGCGGCATATCGTTTCTTTGCGAAAGCCGCATTCCGATCAAAACGCACGATATGTTGAATTGCTGGCTGCTGGTACCTTATCGCAACGGAACGATCGAGCATGCCAACTTCAAAGGGGAAATCGTGCGGATCAAACAGCTGGAGAGCGGCAAGCTGATCGTCATGGTCCAATTTACGGAGATCGTCGACATGGAGCGGCAGCGCATCATCCGGTATTGCTTCGAACGCCAGCTCGATTTCCGAAAAAGGTAACGGGATACGAAAGACCGTTTTAATAGTCAGCATATAGGGCATACTGCTTCTCAAAACGAAAGAACGGTGGGAGCATCGAATGTCCGGCAGCGAGAAACGGCAGGATAACAATCGGCTAGCGGGAGACGAGGAATACGAGGAGCGTTTCGTACAATTGTCCGACCGTATGGAACGGCTGCTGCGCGGTGCGATCTGTGCCGGAATCGCTCTGCTCGTGGCGGCGCAGCTGCTCCTGACGATCCCGGCCGTACGGCATTTGGCGGTAAAGGTGGAACGTTTGGAAGGAATACCGTTCGAACGAAGCGGCCCCGATTCAGGGCCGTAATTTTTTTGTTTCGTTTTGCCGGCCGACCGCGCTTGGACGAGACTTCTTTTGCAACGATTCCGTCGGTGTGGTATAATTTTCATCGAGATGCAGGCATGGCCTGCTTTTTTCCACTTCATCGCGAGAACGACCCGCAAGGAGGACGCTTTCCGTTGGAAAAATTTAATATAGCGATCGACGGTCCGGCAGCCGCCGGCAAAAGCACCGTTGCCCGTCTTGTGGCCAAGCAGTTGGGATTCGTGTACGTCGACACCGGAGCCATGTACCGCGCCGTTACGTGGAAAGCGCTTCAATCGGGTATTTCTCCCGAGCGTAAGGAGCAATTGTCGCGCATGGCATCCGAGTTGCGAATCGAGCTGCTCCCCGGCGAACAATCCCAACAGGTGCTGCTGGACGGCGGGGATGTTACCGACTTGATCCGTTCCGCCATGGTCAACAAAAACGTCTCGGCCGTTTCCGCCATACCGGAAATCCGGCGTCTGCTCGTTGCCAAGCAGCAGGAGATGGCGCAGGCTAAAGGCGTCGTAATGGACGGACGGGATATCGGAACGCACGTTCTGCCGGACGCCGAACTGAAAATATTTCTGACTGCCAGCGTAAAGGAACGGGCACAGCGCCGATTTCTGGAAATGAAAGCCAAGGGAGAGGACGTTACGCTCGGGCAGTTGGAGAAGGAAATCGCCGAGCGGGACAAAATGGACGAGCAGCGCGAAGCCTCGCCGCTGGTGCAGGCGGAGGACGCCGTACTGGTGGATACGAGCGGGATGTCCATTCCGCAAGTGGCGGAGCGAATATTGGAGCTGGCGAAATCGGCTGCAAGCAAGGGGATCCGATAATGACGAAGCTGTACCGATTCGGCAGATGGGTGTGCCGCGTCTTCTTCAAAACCTTTTATCGTATCGAAGCGTCCGGCCAGTCTAACGTTCCGGACGATGGAGCGGTTATTTTGTGCTCGAATCATATCAGCACATTGGATCCGCCGCTCGTCGGTACGCCGCTTCAGCGGAAAGTGTATTTCATGGCCAAGGCGGAATTGTTCAAAGTTCCGCTGTTCGGTCCGCTTATCGCCAATCTCGGCGCATTTCCCGTCAAAAGGGGGGGCGTGAGCAAGGAGTCGATCCGTCACGCCCTGCAATTGCTCGGCGAAGGCGGCGTACTGGGCATATTCCCGGAGGGGACGCGCGGAGGCGGCATGGGCAAAAAAGGGGCGGCGAGCTTGGCCGTACGTTCCGGCGCTACGGTCATTCCCGTCGCGATTATCGGGAAGTACAAGCTATTCGGCAAGTTGAAGGTCGTATACGGCAAGCCGGTCGACTTATCCGCCATGAGGGAAGCATCCAATTCGGAATCGCTGGAACAAGCTACCGAGCATATTATGGAATCCATAAGGAAATTGATCGAGGCCAATTCGTAACGTTCCCGCTCCGGACGCACCCCATACGTTGATTCGCGCGTATGGAAATGGTATCTTGGAATTATACTAAGCAATATGTTTGGTTAGCAGTTAGGGTTGTCAGTCGAGGAGGTAATCAAATGTCAGAAGAAATTAAAGTTCAAGAAACCGCGGAATCCGCAGATCAAGATTTGTCCAATGTAGTAGCTTACAAAAAAGGCGATGTCGTCAAAGGTAAAATCGTTAAAATTGAAGATAACCAAGCCATTGTCGATATTGGTTACAAATACGACGGCATAATCCCTCTCAAGGAGTTGTCCAACGTAAGCCTGGACAACGCTTCCGAAGCCGTAGAAATCGGACAGGAGCTCGAATTGAAGGTGCTCAGTCTGGACGATAACAAAGAAAAGCTGCTTCTATCCAAGCGCGCCGTGGACAGCGAGCAATCTTGGACGGATCTGCAGGCGAAATTGGATGCCGGCACGATTATCGAAGCCCAAGTCAAGGATGTCGTGAAAGGCGGTCTCGTCGTGGACGTAGGACTTCGCGGCTTCGTGCCGGCTTCGATGGTCGAGCGTCATTTCGTGGAAGACTTTGCCGATTATAAAGGCCGTACGCTCCGCCTGAAGGTGAAAGAGCTTGACCGCGAGAAAAATAAGGTCGTCCTTTCCCAGAAAGACGTGCTCGATGAAGAGTTCGAAGCGAGCAAGAAACAACTGATGGGCGAGCTGAAAGTCGGCCAGCAGCTGGACGGCACCGTTCAACGGCTGACCCAGTTCGGCGCGTTCGTCGATATCGGCGGCATCGACGGCCTTGTTCATATTTCGGAGATGGCTTGGCATCACGTCCAACAGCCTTCCGAAGTCGTACAAGAAGGCGACAAAGTACAGGTGCAAGTATTGAAGGTAGATCCTGAGAACGACCGGATCAGCCTGAGCATCCGCGCAACCCAACCGGGGCCGTGGCAGCAAGCGGCCGATAAATTCCAACCCGGCGAAATCGTGACGGGAACGGTCAAACGTCTGGTCAGCTTCGGAGCTTTCGTCGAAATCGCTCCGGGAGTTGAAGGGCTCGTTCATATTTCGCAAATCGCCCACCGCCACATCGGCACTCCGCATGAGGTGCTGAAGGAAGGGCAAGATGTCAGCGTTAAAGTTCTCGATTTCAATCCTGCCGAGAAACGCGTTTCGTTAAGCATCAAGGAAACGGAAGAAGCGCCGGAAGCACCAGCCAAGCCGGAGCGGAAATCCGATCGCGAGCGCGGCGGTTCGCGCGGCAGTCACAGCAACGAACCGATTCCGCCTCGGGAAAGCTTGAACTTGACGCTCGGCGAACGGTTCGGCGACAAGCTCAGCAAATTCAAATAAAAAGCGCAAGGGACGGTTTCCGCGAGAAACCGTTTCTTTTTTTTGTCTTTTTATTCAGGCAAAGCCGTTTCTTCCGTTTTTTCCATCGATCTGCTTAAAACGGGAACGATTCACAAATACTAACAAGCATAACAATCCAAACGTTTAGGTGATGTGAGATGAATCCAGGTTTTTTGTCGTTGATCCTCGTTTCCATTTCGCTCATTTTGCTTGCAAGCGGATGGAGACAAACGCTTTTGCGAGGCATCCCCCATTATGCGATCCTATTGTTTTTCACCGCATGGTGCATTTCGAGTCTGTTTCATTTCCAATGGTTGGACGGGACCGAGATTAACGGCACGGTCGCTCTGCTTTCACTGGTTATCGCAATCGTCTTATTGGGACACCGGTCGGTATTAAGCGGGCTGCACTACGTATCGCTCGGGCTGTTTTTGGCGTCTGTCTATTATTTATTGAAGCATCTCGGAGATTTGGATCCGTTCTTCCTTCCTTATCGAAGCTGGGCCGGAACGGCAATCGTCGTTGCTCTGCTGGGGTCCATGCTGATCCGGAAAGCGAAAGATCAGATTGCCTGTCTTAGTCTGGCACTCCTGTTCGGCTGCGCGTTTTACCGGATCGTGCATCCGGAGCGATTGGCGATTCCGTTCGGCGGGCTGCGTTTTCAGGACGAATGGTGGTTGACCGTCGTTGCGGCGAGAATGTTCTCCATGACGGGAGAATATGCGACCGATGCGGTGCGAACCGCATCCAAAAGCTTGGTAGAGCGATGGAAAGGATTGAGAAAATGACGGATCAATTGTTCGAGCACCGTTATACGGCCGGCATTATCGTTGGCGTCGTATTCGGCATGCTGGCAAGGCTTACTATGCTGCGGACCGACTATAGGCAATATCCGACCTACCCGCACGGGAGGATCATCCACATTTCACTCGGCGTCATAGCGGCTGCCTTGGGGGCCGTAGCAGTGCCTTCTCTCTTCGATAAAAATTATACGGCCATTACGTTTCTGACGGTGGCGGCCCAACAATTCCGCGATGTGCGCAATATGGAGCGTAACACGTTGACAAAGCTGGACGAGATGGAGCTGGTTCCTCGCGGCGGGACCTATATCGAGGGGATCGCGATGGTGTTCGAAGGCCGCAATTATTTGGTCATTTTTACGGCCTTTACCGGATCGCTGTTCACGATATTGTGGGGCCCTTACTGGGGGAGCGTGTTTGGTACCGCCGCCATTCTCATCTCCCAATGGTTCAAATCGGGGAAATCGGTATCTCATGCTGCGGAAGTAGAAATAGCCGATGTTATTCTTGAAGGGCCCGATTTGTATGTTGGCGATATCTATATAATGAACGTGGGCTTGTCCGCCGATCGCGATATCATTCGCGAGCATGCGCTCGGCCTTATTCTGAAGCCGAAAAACCGCAATTTCCGGGTGTCGCTGGCCAATTTGGGACAACGGCAGGCGATGCTGCACGATTTGGCGACGATTCTGGGCGTTTACCGGGATTCCGGCGAGCCGACGCTCGTTCCGCTAGGGAAGCTGGATATGAATGACGGCCGGCTGGCTTTGTTCGTATTGCCGCAGGAGCGGGATGCGGAGAAAGCCAGACAAGTGCTGCTAAGGGTGCCGTTGCTGGAAAGCGCGGTAAGAATGCCTTCGGAATCCGGGGCGCAGGCAAAGAAAGGCGGTGCATGATCGATGGGGAAAATTTTAGCCGTCGTTTCGACAATGCCGGAGCGGGTGGGAGGCGGCGCCCCCATATTTATTGTCGAAACGGAGGAGGAACAACAGGCTGTCGCTTTTTTATTGGAAAAAATATTGGACGGCAACGCCCATGATCTGAAGAACGGTACGATGATCCTGGTCGATCACAAGGATTGACCGTCAGTCGAACGCCGCCGTCATTTCGTGTCGGTCCGGCTGCCGCGCGGATGCGGGTACTCCTTCACTTTGTAGGACGAATTTGTTATGATGGTAGGCGTGATCATTTTTTGAGCAGGGAATCCCCGGGGAGGAAGCGGAGCGTGCTAGCGGGTCCGTTGCCTTTGCCGGGGGGATTATGAAGTAGGAGTTGAATCGGCATGGCACGTCCCATCGTGGCGATCGTAGGACGCCCGAACGTCGGGAAATCGACCATATTTAATCGGATTATCGGCGATCGGCTGGCGATCGTAGAGGACAAGCCCGGCATTACGCGTGACCGGATATACGGAATCGGGGAATGGATGGGCACATCGTTTAGCGTTATTGACACGGGCGGAATCGAGATTGACGGGGAAGACGAGATTTTGAAATCGGTCCGGATGCAGGCCGAGCTTGCCATCGAGGAGGCCGATGCGATCATATTTATGGTCGACGCCAAGTCGGGCATGACTTCCTCGGATTCGGAAGTGGCGGAGATTTTGTACCGCGCGAAGAAACCGATTATTTTGGCCGTAAATAAAGTGGACAACTTGAAACGGCAGGACGATATTTACGAGTTCTACTCGCTCGGCTTCGGCGATCCGATCGGCATATCGGGCTCGCATGGAATCGGAATCGGCGATTTGCTCCAGACAGTCGTGGATAATTTGCCCGAGAAGGAAGAAGAGGAATACGGGGAAGATACGATCCGCGTCGCCTTGATCGGCAGGCCGAACGTCGGGAAATCGTCTCTCGTCAACGCGATATTGGGCGAGGAGCGCGTTATCGTCAGCGATATGGCGGGCACGACCCGAGACGCGATCGATACGCCGTTCGAGAAGGACGGGCAGAAGTATGTGCTCATCGATACGGCCGGCATGCGCAAGCGCGGCAAAGTATATGAAACGACCGAGAAATACAGCGTGATGCGGGCTATGCATGCGATCGAGCGGGCCGATGTCGTACTGGTCGTCATCAACGGCGAAGAAGGCATTATCGAGCAAGACAAGCACATAGCCGGATACGCGCACGAAGCGGGAAAGGCTTCCATTTTTGTCGTGAACAAATGGGATATCGTCGATAAAGACGATAAAACGATGCAGCAGTTTACGCAAAAGATACGCGACCATTTCCTGTTTATGACGTACGCTCCGGTCGTATTCGTCTCCGCCAAAACCAAACAACGGCTGCAGAAGCTGCTGCCTGTTGTCGTCGAGGTGAGCGAGCAGCACGCGATGCGCGTTCAGACGCATCTGCTTAACGACGTCGTCTCCGATGCCGTCGCCTTTAATCCGCCTCCGACCGACAAAGGCAGAAGGCTCAAAATTAATTATGCGACTCAAGTTACGGTTAAACCGCCGACCATATTGCTGTTCGTCAACGATCCGGAATTGATGCACTTCTCGTACGAGCGGTATTTGGAGAACCGCATCCGTGCGGCTTTCCGATTTGAAGGAACGCCGATCCGCTTGTTTACGCGCAAAAAATCAGACGACGAATAGGGGAGAAGTCGCTCGTGCATACGTTCGTTCCGGTATTGCTGGCTTATTTGCTCGGCTCGATCAGCTTCAGTTTTTTGTACGGGAAATGGTTCAAAGGAATCGATATCCGCAAGCACGGCAGCGGCAATGCGGGGGCGACGAACACGCTGCGCGTTATCGGCGTCGGGCCGGCCATAGCGGTGCTGCTGCTCGATGCGGGAAAAGGCGTGGCGGCCGTATGGATCGGCAAGTGGCTGGGCGCCGGAGCGGAAGTCTCCTATATACCGGTGCTGGCCGGACTCGCCGCGATCGCAGGCCACAACTGGCCCGTCTTCTTCGGCTTCAAGGGCGGCAAAGGAATCGCCACGACGATCGGGGTAACCGCGACATTGTGCATCGTGCCGGCCTTAATCGCCGGTGCCGCCGCCATTTTGCTTATCGTGCTGACCCGTTACGTCTCGCTCGGCTCGCTTGTATTTGCCGCACTTATTCCGATACTCGTATGGTTTATGGATTTTCCGAGCGACATTTTCTGGGCGACGCTGCTCATCGGTTTGTTTGCTATCGTTCGTCATAGGACGAATATTGTAAAGCTGGTCAAAGGCAAGGAAAATAAAATCGGTCAAAAGGTGGGCGCGTCGTCCGGCGGGAAGGAGAAAGCGGGATGAGCTTACGCAAAGCGGCTGTCATCACTGCGGGGAGCATGGGAACGGCATTGGCTTCCGTATTGGCGGATAATGATTTCCGGGTGATACTTACGACTCGTACTCAAGAACATGCCGACGAGATTAATCGGGACCGTCAGAACCGGAAATACACCGGAGATTTCCGCCTGACCGAGAACGTAGGCGCTTCGGTATCGATGGAGGAAGCGTTGTCCGGCGCGGACCTTGTCGTGTTCGCGCCCCCCTCTCATGCCATGAGGGAAGTGGCGCGCCAGGCCAAACCTTACTTGTCGCCGACGGCAGCGGTAATCCATGCGACGAAAGGCTTCGAGCCGGAGACGATGAAACGCATGACGACCGTTCTCGCCGAAGAGCTGCCGCAGATCGATCCCGGCAATCTCGTCGTGCTGTCCGGTCCGAGTCACGCGGAGGAGGTCATTCAGCGCTGCCCGACTACGGTAGTGGTAGCTGCGGAACGGCTGGACGCTGCGGAAGAGGCGCAGGACGCGCTTATCAATTCGTATTTCCGGGTGTACACGAATCCGGATGTGACCGGCGTCGAAGTAGGCGGAGCGCTAAAAAACATTATCGCCCTGGGAGCGGGTCTCTCGGACGGGCTAGGCTTCGGCGACAATGCGAAAGCCGCTCTCCTGACTCGCGGATTGGCGGAAATCGCCCGATTGGGCGTGGCTATGGGCGGTCATGCCTTGACGTTCTCGGGGCTTGCCGGCGTCGGCGATCTTGTCGTTACGTGTACGAGCAAGCACAGCCGCAATTGGAGAGCAGGTTACATGCTCGGCCAAGGGAAGCCGCTCGACGAAGTGCTGCGTACGATGGGGATGGTGGTCGAAGGCGTCAAAACGACCAAGACGACTTATACGATGTCGAAGCAGTACGGGGTGTCGATGCCGATCACCGATCAATTGCACGAGGTGCTGTTTGCGGGCAAGGAGCCACAACTGGCGGTAGGCCATTTGATGGGGCGGGTCCGCACCCATGAAATCGAAGAAATCGCCGACGCTTTCGGCGAGAAATGGATACTTTAACAAGGAATACCGCCTACACGTTACGGGTGCCGACCTCATACAATACGGTAAGTCACCGTGAGGAGGTCTGGCATGAGCGGAAAAGAAATATCGAAGGACGTGCTCAATACCGTAAAGAAAAAAGCGGGCAAAAACGTCTCGGAGAAAGACATCTACAAGCTGGCAAGCGGCGTCAAGCCGTCTACCGTACAAAGCGAGAAGCAGCTCCGGCAGCTGATCAAGCAAGTATCGAGCATGGTCAAGGTGCCCGTATCGGAGTCGACTGTCAATGAGATCGTCAGCGCCGTGCAAAAAAGCGGCATGAATCCGAATAATATGGAAGCGCTGATGAAGATGATGATGAAGAAGTAGTTCATCCGTGCAAGCCGGCAAGCTCCTGATTGGGGGCTTGTTTTTTTTCGGTTCCGCAGTCGAATGGATGTCGGACGTTTATGTCCGAATCGTCCGTATCGACAAGTTGTCCCTTTCTTAAGGTGTCTCCTATAATGAGAACGTATGTTCCTTTCGCATACAATTCATTTTATAAGGAGAGAAACTGGATGAGAAAGTCGGTATGTATGATCGCGCTCGTATTAAGCTTGTTGTTCTCGGGGATGTCCGCCTATGCGGATGCGAATCCCGCGCCAGGAATGCTGAGATGGCTTCCGGCCGCACCTCCCTCGGCGCCTTATTTCGCCGCGACGGACGGCAATTGGCAGACGTTCGAAACCTTATCGAACGAATCGGTCGTGTGGAGCTTCGCTCGACCTGTCGATTTGACCGGTTTTATCTTCTATGCGGATTCGCCGGACGCCCAGCTGTACATGATCGATGTGTATGGAATGGTGACGGCGGCGGCAGGAGCGTCGACGACCATCCCGGCCGCGCCGTTCGCGATCGACGTGTCCAAGGTGAAATCGGTAAGATTGACTTCCGGCAACCCTGGCCAGCCAATTCGGGTTTACGAGCTTGACGTATACGGTTCGCTTGCCCCGATCGCACCCTTGGCTCCGGGCGGACTCGGCGCAATCGGATCGGACGGAGCCGTGCAGCTCCATTGGTATCCCGAGCTGTACGCCACCGGCTACCGTGTGAAACGTTCTCCGTACGCCGGCGGCCCTTATTCGGTCGTCCAAACGGTTTACGGAACGCAGTTCCGGGACGAGTCGGTTGTCAACGGAACCCCTTACTATTATACGGTCTCCGCCTTCAACGAGTTCGGAGAAAGCGCCAACTCCGCGCCGGTATGGGCATATCCGTATCAATCGGCTCCGGCCGCGCCCGCCCGCCTGACAGCAGTCCCCGGAGACGGCCAGGTTCTGCTCCAATGGGAGACCGTTACGGGTGCCGTCTATTACAACATCAAGAGAAACGGGCCGAACGGAGGCGGCTACGCCACCGTCGGTCAGAGCGTATACGGCTACTATACGGACGGCTCATTGGCGAACGGGAGTACTTATTCCTATATCGTAACGGCTCTAAACGGTGCCGGAGAGAGTATGCCGAGCGCTGCTGCAGCCGCCGTTCCGATTGCGGCCGTTCCGGACCGCGTGCTTCTGAACATATCGCTTGCCGGCGGAGATGGTAAGGAATACGATTTGTCTGCCGCCGAAGCTGCCGATTTCATTGCTTGGTACGAGAATCGCTCCAACGGAATCGGCACGGGTGCATATCCGTTCATCCAGAGCGGGAACAGGGGGCCGTTCGCCACCAGAACCGATTATATCGTTTTTTCGAGTATCGTTGCCTTCGGAGCGAATGCCTATAAGGCTAAGTGACGGGGAAGGACGATAAGAGCCGCGCGGGATTTCCCCCTGCGGTTCTTTGCCGTTTCGGATCGAAGCGGCATTGTTCGCGAATTCGTCGATTTCACAAAAGGGTAGCGGAATGCTATAATCAGGGGCGATAGAACTAATATATAGGGTGATCGCATGAGCAGTATGGATAAAATGTGGGCCTCCTTCATCGGAATGGGGCTAATGGTATTGGCTTCGTTTATTATTACGTTTGCGAGAATCAAACTGAAGGGCGTCGTACGCGGCATTGTGTCCGTGATCGCCTTCGTCATCTTGCTGGTGTCCGTCGTGTATATGCTGCTATCGATTTTATAACGGAAGACGGAGGGAACGCAGTTGATCGAGTTGATAGGCCGGACCAAGCGAAAAACGACGGAAGCCGCAATAGGACGCACGATACTCGAGCTGGCGTTGAAGGCGGACGTCGATTGGGGATTCAATTGCACGCGCGGGACATGCTCCCGTTGCCGTTGTCTCGTATTGAGCGGAATGGAACACTTGAACGAGCCGACGAAAGCGGAGCTTGTCGGCTTGGACGATGAGGAGCTAGAGCAGGGATATCGGCTTGGGTGCCAAGTGAAGGTGAATAGCGATGGAACGATTGCCGTCCAAAACAAACCTTATTTTTGAACCGTACACGACAAACGTTCCCGAAGCCGTATTGCGGGCATTGCTCGTCATGGGCAATCGGCTGGGGAATTGCGAGCCGACCTGGCTCGTAGGGGGAAGCTGCGGCGTGCTGCTGCAGGGCGTGGAGCTGAATGCCGTTCCGCGCGATCTCGATGTGTACGTGGATGCAGTCCGCGCGGAAACGGTCCACCGGGCGCTTGCGCCATACTCCATAGACGACCAGACCTATAGCGAAACGGGCATGTATGGTTCCTTGCTCAGTCATTATTCGATAGAAGGGGTTCAGGTGGAGCTGGTCGGCAGTTTGCAGGTGCGGTTGGATGAAGGCGAATATGAGGTCCGCGTCCAATCGCTGCTCGCTTCCTTTGCGCAAGCGGGACTTATAAGAGGGGCGACGATCCGGTTTATGCCGCTCGTTCACGAGTTGGTGTTCAATGTGCTCCGCGATCGGCGGGACCGCTATGAGCCTCTCGCCGAAGCGATGAGAGGACACCCGGAACGACATTTGCCCGCACTTGACGAGCTGCTGCGAACGAATCGGATCGGAAAGCGTTATGCCGACCGATTGAACGACTTACTGCATGTATCGTCAGGCCGGAAGGGGTCGGAGGATGAATCCTGAAATCCGATTTTTGCCCGATGACAAAAAAATCCAGATAAAGCCCGGCACGACGTTGCTCGACGCCTCCAAAAAGGCCCGGGTCCACATCCGAACCCGGTGCGACGGGAACGCCGCGTGTCTCATGTGCAAGGTGACGGTGGAAGACGGGACGGGATTGAGCGCCCCGGGAGACAACGAGAAGAGGAAGCTGGGCGAGCTGATCGGACGCGGCTATCGGTTGGCTTGCCAGGCGAAAGCGCTGCGCAGCTGTACGGTCCATGTGCCGGAGGATCCGTTGAAGGCGGCGGTACGCGCCCAATTGGCCAAGCAGCGGGAAGAAGAGCAATGGTAATCCGAGTCGCAATAGGTTTGAAAGGGGAGAAACGATGTTGGCGCTGGCAAGATGCCGTGAAGCGTTAGTTCGATATGGATCCGAAGCATCCCGCATATTCCGCAAAGGCGAGCGGCGGCTGGCCGGAAGGGTAGCGGGCATCGTCGCTTTGGCCGCGCTGCTTCCCGTTTTATCCGGTTGCATGTATCCGAAGGAGATGCGCAAAGAAAATCAGGTCACCGCAACGGAGAGCATCCTTGTCGTGCAAAATGCGGTGGATCGGTACAAAGAAAAGAACGGCATCCTGCCGATCAAAAATTCGGAGATGAGCACGCCGATCTACGAGAAGTACGTGCTTGATATGAAAAAGCTGACCCACGGCCCGTATTTGGGACAGGTGCCGGGCACTGCCTTCGAGATGGGCGGCTCTAATTTGTTCGTGCTGGTCAACCCGGACGTCAAGCCGGAGGTGAAGCTGCTCGACTTGACCGGTTACCAGAAGACGGGAGATATCCAGAAATGGGTAGACGAGTACGCCAAAGCGAATAACGGCGCAATCCCGAAAGGGAATCCTGCGGGACAAGACGTGTTCAGGCTCGATTTTGACAAGCTCGGCAAAAAGGCGGCACAGACGGAAAGTATGTATTCCAGGACGTATTTAAGCTATTTGGTCAGCGCGGACGGAACGGTAGCCATCGACTATGCGCCCGAAATCATGCAGGCGATGCAGCGGAAGGGGATGAAAACAGCCGATGCCTCGACCGATCTCAGGACGCTGCTTGTGGCCGAATCCCCGTACGTTCCCGCGAAGTCTTTTCCTTATTATTGGTTGGACAACGAGCCCAAGCCGTCCGCTCGTTGAGACGCGTCTCAGCACGGCGTCCCGGAATGCGACTGCAGGCGAAACTCGCTCGGCGTTTGATTGGTCACGCTTCTGAACGTACGGCTGAAATGAGAGGACGAAGCGAATCCCAAGGCGTACGCGATATCGGTCAGGGACGTGTCGTCGCCGGCCAGCAGCAGCCGCTTGCTTTCTTGTATGCGCTGCAGCAGTACGTACTGATAATACGCTACGCCTTTTTCCCGTTTGAACGTCCGAGTCAAATGCTCGGGGCTGACGTGAAACACCGGAGCCACGTTATTCAAGGACAGATCCTCGTATAAATGCGCCTCGATATAGCTGCAGCACCGATCGGCCAATTCCCGGGTAGCGTATCGCGGCACCGCGCGGGTGCATGCGACTGCTTGCTCCTCCACCATTCTCTCCACGATTACCGTCAAGCTCAGCAATTGGGCGAGCAGCATTTGCTGCCAGCCCTTTTTTTGCTCCTTCCGCTCCTTGTGCATAAGGAGCGCGATTTGTTTGATTGCGGAAAACTTGTTCATTTGCAGCTGAAATTGGCGGCAGCAATCGTTATCGAACCAATGCAGCGTGGACGGAAGACCGGGATATGGCGATGCTCCTTGCCGCAGCGTCGCATCGTCGACGCAAATAACGGCTCTTCTGTAGGCAGCGTTGTCGTCGACAAATACTTGATGAGGTACACAGCCGGGGAAGACGAGCAATTGTCCGGGAGCCGTCCGGTAGATGCGGTCCCCGATCACGTAGGTTGCCGTTCCGGTCAAACTGAGATTGAATTCGATCCCCGGCTGCACGTGCAGCTTGTATCGGTGGGCTCTAATAGACTCTTTGCGCAGATAGACGGGAAACTCGCTAAAATGCCGCTCCACGATCCGGTTCGCTACCGGCACATGATTGATCAGGTTCAAATCCACGCTCATCGATTAAGCCCCTTTCCATGCGAATGGCGTTTGTTAAGCATTATAGATTACGTTTGCGAAAATAGGCAAATATGGAAAGACGGTCGCGATCCGGAGAATGCTGCGAATATCGCCGGAACGGTCGGCCGCATCCGGTCGTTCGGGGACATCAAAAATTTTCTCCAATAAGTGATCAAAAATAGGAAAGATTCTCCTGGGCGAAGACGGTACAATGAAAGCGCGAACATTGTGCACGTCCAACCGAAGGGGGAACGACATTGAACGGAATCAGAAATAAAAAAGCAAACAAGCTGTGGCCCATTATCCCGGCTGCTCTGGCAGTCGCGATGTTATCCGCTTGCGGCGGCAAGGCGGGAAGCGCCGTACAGGGGGAGGTCGGCGATATTCCGGCGAAGGCCGCGAAGGAGCCCGTCACGCTTACTTTTTTGTACAACGGATATTCCAAAGAGCTCGTCGAAGAACAGAAAAGCAAGGTAGAGAATAAGTTTCCGCATATCAAATTGAATGTAATGCTGGAAGCGGGAAAAGGCACGACGATGGAAGACGTTATCGGAGCCGGGACGAATCTTGACGCGGTGGCCCGCTCGGCTGGCGGCGTGTTCGCGGCGATGAAGTGGCAGGTTATGACCGATTTGACGCCGTACATCCAGAAGCACAAGTTCGATCTGAACCGGTTTGCGCCGGGCGTTCTGGAGGCGGTCCGCTCGTATTCGGCCAAAGGCGAAATGCTGTTCATGCCCTATGAATTGAACAATACGACGTTGATCTACAACAAAACGATCTTCGACAAGTTCGGCGTCCCTTATCCGACGGACGGCATGACCTGGAACGAGATCTACGATTTGGCGAGCAAGGTGACGAGAGAGGACGGCGGTGTCAACTACAAAGGAATCAAGCTGAATGCGCTCAATCTCGTATACCGGAACCAGCTGGGATTGCCCTTCGTCGATCCGAAAACGTTCGAGCCGACCGTCAACAATGAGTCTTGGAAAAAATGGCTGGAAACGATGACCCGTCTGTATACGATACCGGGCAATCAGCCGGCCAGCGACGATACGGCCAATTTCTTCAGCAAGCAAACATTGGCCATGATGGCCGGCCCGAGTCCGCTCGACCAGCTGCCGGCCGCCGTGCAGAAAGGTTTGGACTGGGACGTCGTTTCTCTGCCTCATTTCGAAGGAATGAAGGACAAAGGCTCGCAGATGAACGCTCCGTTCTATGCGATGGTTCCGACGAGCAAATATAAGGATGAGGTGTTCGAGGTGCTCGCCTATTTGGTATCCGACGAGATTCAGTCCTGGAACTCCCGGATGGGACACGTCTCGGTTCTGCGCAACGAGCAGATTATGGCGGAATTCGGCCAAGGGCTCGATATTTTGAAAGGAAAGAATATGAAAGCGTTCGTATCCGAGAAAATCGCCGGTCCGGTACCGGCAACCGCCTTTGACGGAATTGCCCGTTCCCGGTTCAGTCAGATCGTTGACAAGCTCGCTAACGGGCCAGACGATGTGAATACCGCTCTGCGCAAGGCGGAAGAAGATATCAAGAAGCAGATTGCCGACGAGAAAAAATAAAACCGGGACGGAGAAGCCTCTTTTCGCGAAGGGGCTTTTCTCGTTTTCTTTACCGACATTCCCGCGATGTCCCGAATATGTGAGCTGCTCTCGACATACAGTGATAAAGGGGTGTGGTATTCCCGCTGAAGGGGTTGGTAGATCGATAGATTCCGAAGCGAGCAAGCGAACCAAAACTTTTAAAATGAAACAATCATAATCGTCAAACCTAGTACATATAGTTTTAGTAGTTAAAAAACATGTACGAGTATCGTCGCACTGCGAGGTAAGTCTACGGCCGGCAGCCGTCAACAATCCGATTGCGACATCTGCTTCGTTCATTATCCTGCCTAGGAGGGGATCTCATTGGAGAAAGTGGATATCTTTAAGGACATCGCAGAACGCACAGGGGGGGACATCTACCTTGGTGTCGTAGGGGCGGTCCGGACGGGGAAATCTACGTTTATTAAACGGTTCATGGAAACGCTGGTGCTTCCGAACATCCAGAACGAAGCCGAACGGATCCGGGCGACCGACGAACTGCCGCAAAGCGCGGCAGGGCGGACGATTATGACGACCGAACCGAAGTTTGTACCAAACAATGCCGTCAGGCTGAATGTCGCCGAAGGGCTGAACGTCAACATCCGCGTCGTGGACTGCGTAGGCTACGCCGTTCAAGGAGCAAAAGGCTACGAGGACGAGAACGGCCCTCGCATGATTACGACGCCATGGTTCGAAGAGCCGATTCCTTTCCAGGAAGCGGCGGAAATCGGCACGCGCAAAGTGATTCAAGAGCATTCGACCCTCGGGGTCGTCGTCACGACCGACGGTTCTATCGCGGAAATTCCGCGTTCCTCTTACGTGGAGGCGGAAGAGCGGGTCATCAACGAGCTGAAGGAAGTCGGCAAGCCGTTCATATTGATCGTAAACTCGATCAAGCCTTCCAGCCCGGAGACGATCGAGCTCCGCAACGAGCTGGCTGCCAAATACGACATTCCCGTCATGGCGACGAGCGTTGCCACGATGACGGAAGACGATATTTTGCAAGTGATGCGCGAGGTGCTCTACGAGTTCCCCGTACACGAAGTAAACGTAAACTTGCCGAGCTGGGTTATGGTTCTGGGCGAAAACCACTGGCTTCGTTCGCACTTTGAAAATTCCGTCCGCAACACGGTCAAGGACATTCGCCGTCTGCGCGACGTGGACCGCGTTGTCAGCCAGTTCGACGAGTACGATTTTATCGATCGCGCCGCACTCGCCGGCATGGACATGGGGCAAGGCGTGGCCGAGATCGATTTGTACGCGCCGGACGAATTGTACGATAAAATATTGATGGAAGTCGTCGGCGTCGAAATTCGCGGCAAAGACCATCTGCTTCAGCTTATGCAGGAATTCACGCATGCGAAGCGGGAGTACGACCGGTTTGCCGAAGCGCTGGAGATGGTGAAGACGACCGGCTACGGCATAGCGCCGCCGAGTCTGGAGGATATGTCGCTCGACGAGCCGGAGCTGATCCGCCAAGGCTCGCGCTTCGGAGTGAGACTGAAGGCGACGGCGCCGTCGATCCATATGATCAGGGTCGACGTAGAGTCCGAATTCGCCCCGATTATCGGCACCGAGAAGCAGAGCGAGGAGCTTGTCCGCTATTTGATGCAGGACTTCGAGGAAAATCCGCTTAAAATTTGGGATTCCGACATTTTCGGACGCTCGCTGAACTCCATCGTAAGGGAAGGCATACAGGGCAAATTGGCGATGATGCCGGACAATGCGCGCTACAAGCTGCAGGAAACGCTTGGCAGAATTATTAACGAAGGCTCGGGCGGCCTGATTGCCATCATATTGTAACCGGGGCTTTCGCGATGCGGCCTTTCTCCATAACGGAGAAGGGCCGCATGTTTTTTTGCCGCGGGCACGTATATTTTGGCGCGAAACGGTGAACACAGAGAATAACGGCAAAAGCTCGTGGGGGGAGGTGAATGGCATGAATAAATCGGAGTTGATCGCCAAAGTGGCCGAGACGACCGACTTGTCCAAGAAGGACATTACGAAAGCGGTGGACGCCGTTTTCGAAGCGATTACGGAGGCACTGCAAAGCGGGGATAAGGTGCAACTCGTAGGATTCGGGAACTTTGAAGTTCGTGAACGTTCCGCTCGCAAAGGACGCAATCCGCAGACGGGCGAGGAAATCGACATCCCGGCCAGCAAAGTGCCGGCCTTTAAGCCAGGCAAGCAGTTGCGCGACGTATGCGCGCAATGATTTGCAATAACGGGCAATAGCTAGCGCAATCCGAACTATCTCCAGCAATTCCGAGTGCCTGTCCTTACACGTCAGGCACTTTTTCACGTTGTCCGGGCGATGGCGGCCAGACCGGATTACCGGGCGACCTGCTCCTTAGGCAAATGCGGCTCGGCAAACAATCGGCTCAAGACGATCGTCACGGCGCCTATGGCCGTCGCGCGGTGCCCGAGCGTGGACGTCTCGATCGTCAGATGAAGCACGGAGGACTCGAGAGCCCGCTCCTTCACCGTTTCCTCCAAAGGCTCGGTCAATAACGGTCCGGCAAGTGCCACGCCGCCCCCCAAAATGATTTTTTGCGGATTAATCGTATGAATCATGTTCGTCAGGCTAATGCCTAGCAACCGGCCGGCTTTGCGGAACGCTTCCACGGCAAGCTCGTCACCGGCCATTGCCGCTTCGTACACATGCTCGCCCGTAATTGACTGCAAGCTGCCGGCAGCCGATGGCTGGAGCTTGCTGCGCCGTCCAAGAGCGATCTCGTTTTGCACGGTTTCGGCGATGGCGGGACCGGATACGAGCGTCTGCAGACAGCCATAATTGCCGCAGGAGCATCGCGGACCGTTCAAATCGACGGTCGTGTGGCCGATCTCGCCGGCGGAGTAGCTGCTACCGTGAAATATTTGCCGGTTCAGAATAATGCCGGCGCCTACGCCGACCCCGATATTGACGCAAATAAAATGATCGATTTCTTGTCCGCCTCCGAACCACTGCTCTCCCAGCGCCATTGCTACTACGTCGTTTTCCACATAAACGGGAAGGCCAAACGCTTCTTCGAGCGATTGACGGATAGGGACGTTCCTCAGCCGCAGATTCGGCGCGAAGACGGATACTCCTTCCCGCGGATCGACCAAGCCGTGCATCCCGATCCCGATCCCGATCACCGGACGTTCCGATCCGGCCGCCCCCATCAGATCGTCGATGGAAGCTTTCAGCTCCGCCAGAAACGTTTCCGCGTCCGGACACGGCGGCATGCTTCTGCGGTTTTCGCGAATGACGCCGGCATCGAGATCGGTCAGTATCGATTTGATCGCATTGACGCCCACGTCAACGCCGATGATCGAGAACGACCGCGAGTTCAGCCTCAGCAAAATCGGTTTGCGGCCGCCGCTCGAGGCGCCGACCTCGCTCTCCATAATAAACTTCTCTTCCAGCAGCTCGTTTACGATATTCGTTACCGTCGGCGGCGTCAGGGCAATCCGCTTCGCGATATCCGCGCGCGAGATCGGTCCTTCATTCCGGATCGTCGTCAGGACGAGCGAACGGTTCAAAGATTTCATCAACTGAAAGCTGCCGATTAACGGCTTCGTCATTCCGATCCCGCCTCGTCTGTTCATATTATATATCTTAATTAGAATAACTAATAAAGTCGCATTGCGCAATCGAGAGGCGGAAAGGCCGATAAGATCGACAACAAGTCATGTTTGATAAAATGTTGTTGAAATTCGGAGGGAGTGCGGGTACTATTAGAATATGCAAACTTTATTAAATTAATTAATAAAGTAAGTTCGCCCCCACGGGCCAGGAGGATGCCAAATGGCTGAATTACGATTTAACCCGCTGCTGCGCGACTGGATCATGGTCGCTTCGAACCGGCAAAACCGGCCGCATATGCCGAAAGGCTATTGCCCGTTTTGTCCGGGCTCCGGCAAAGTGCCGGATCACTACGACGTGCATGTGTACGAGAACGACTTTCCCGCTCTCAGCCCGAATCCTCCGGAGCCCGATCCGGTGGAGACGACGCTTTACAAAGCCGCGAAATCGTACGGAAAGTGCGAGGTCGTCCTCTACTCGCCGGACCATACGAGAACGCTGCCCGAGCTGCCTGTCGAGCATATCGGCAAGCTGATCGACGTATGGACGGAACGGTTCGTCGAGCTGTCGAAAGATCCCCGCCACCAGTACGTGATGATTTTCGAGAACCGCGGGGAAGAATGCGGGGTGACGATGCCGCATCCGCACGGGCAAATTTACGCTTACTCGCACATGCCGCTCAAGCTGAAAACCGAGCTGGAGAGCTGCCGCATTCACCATGAGGAGAACGGAAGCTGCCTGCTCTGCGACATGAATAAAAACGAAGCGGAATTCCGGCAAAGGATCGTTATCGAGAACGAGCATTTTTTGTGCTATCTTCCGTACTTTACCGATTATCCTTACGGGGTATTTATCGTCAGCAAGCGGCATATGACGGCATTGCCCGATTTTACGGCCGATGAGAAAAGATCCTTGGCCGAGATGCTGAAGGACACGACCGGCACTATGGATCAATTGTTCGACAAGCTGTTTCCGTATATGATGGTGCTTCATCAAAGACCGGTCAACGGCGACGACGTCGAGCCGTACTATCATTTTCATATCGAGTTTTATCCGCCGCTTCGCGACAAAGATAAAATCAAATGGTACGCCTCGTCGGAAATGGGCGCATGGGCTGCGGCGAACCCGATGGCCGTCGAAGAAACGGCCCCCAGGATGAGAGAAGCGTACGAGCGCTATTTGCGAAAGGAAGGGAGATTGGGATGACTTTGACCACAATCGATATACGGGAGCTCCGCCGTTCATTCGCCGAACGGTTCGGGGATGCCGACGGAGTCCGGTGCTTCTTCGCCCCGGGGAGAGTCAATCTGATCGGCGAGCATACGGATTACAACGGCGGATATGTATTCCCTGCCGCGCTGACGTTCGGGACCTATGCTCTGGTAAAGCCGCGCAATGACGGCGTCTACCGGTTCCGGTCGCTGCAATTTGCCGCCGAGGCGGATGTTGCGGTATCCGATGTAACTTACCGTAAAGAGGACGATTGGGCCAACTATCCGAAGGGCGTGCTGGCCGAATTGCTGAAGCTGGAAGACGGAGCGTACGCGCCCAAAATGAATGGGGCGGATCTGCTGTACTTCGGCGATGTGCCGAACGGCGCAGGCTTGTCGTCTTCCGCTTCGATCGAGCTGGCAACCGCGCTGGCGCTCTCCAGCTTGGCGCAAATCGACGTGCCGATGCTGGAGCTGGTAAAGCTGTCCCAGCGTGCGGAAAACCGCTTCGTCGGCGTCAACTGCGGCATAATGGACCAATTCGCGGTCGGAATGGGCAAGCGGGATCATGCGGTCATGCTCAAATGCGATACGCTCGACTATCAGTACGTGCCGTTCCGCATCGACGGCTGCAAGCTCGTCATCACCAACACGAACAAACGCAGAGGATTGGCCGACTCCAAATACAATGAACGTAGACAGCAATGCGAGGATGGGTTAAAGTGGTTAAAGGAAAAACTGCCCGGCTTGGGCAGCCTCGGCGAGCTGTCGCTCGGGCAGTGGGAGCAGCTCAAGAGCGCGATTCCGGATCCTCTCATCCGCAGCCGCGCAGAGCATGTCGTCACGGAGGACGATCGCGTGCTGAAGGCGAGAGCCAGTCTGGAGCAGGGAGATCTCGTCACGTTCGGCAAGCTGATGAACGCTTCCCACGAATCGCTTCGCGACCTTTACGAAGTGACGGGGTTCGAGCTGGACACGCTGTATGAGGAAGCGAGCGCGGTAGAAGGCTGCGTGGGAACGCGGATGACCGGGGCCGGATTCGGCGGCTGCAACGTCAGCATCGTACGCAACGAGGCGGTAGACGAGTTCCAACGCGCCGTTGCCGAGCGCTATACGGCCAAAACCGGACTCGTGCCGTCGTTCTATGTTTGCGAGATCGGGGACGGGGCCAAGGAGCTGGAAGTTTAATCGGGAGTCAGGAGGAGCTTAAGCATGGCCATTCTCGTAACCGGAGGCGCCGGATATATCGGCAGTCATACGGTAGTTGAATTGCTGTCCCACGGCGAACAGGTTGTCGTCGTAGACAATTTGCGCACGGGACACCGTTCGGCCGTATCATCGGCCGCGCGTTTCTATGAAGGCGATATTCGCGATGCCGCTTTTTTGAAAAAGGTATTCGGCGAAAACGAAATCGAAGCGGTCATTCACTTCGCCGCGAGCTCGTTGGTCGGCGAAAGCGTACAGCAGCCGCTGGCCTATTACGACAACAATTTGTTCGGAACATATTCGCTATCCAGCGCGATGGTGGAGCACGGAGTGCACAAAATCGTATTCTCGTCGACGGCGGCTACATACGGGGAGCCGGAACGGGTGCCGATCGAAGAGACGGCCCCGACCCATCCGGAAAGTCCTTACGGGGAAACGAAGCTGGCGATGGAGAACATGTTCCGCTGGTGCGACCGGGCTTACGGACTGAAGTTCGTTTCCCTCCGATATTTCAACGCTTGCGGCGCCCATCCGGACGGCCTGATCGGCGAAGATCATAAGCCGGAGAGCCATCTGATTCCGATTATTTTGCAAGTACCGCTCGGTCAGCGCGAAGCGATCGGCATTTACGGCGACGATTATCCGACCGAGGACGGAACGTGTATCCGGGATTACGTTCATGTAATGGATTTGGCCAATGCCCATTGGCTTGCCCTGCAGCATTTGCGCGCCGGCCATTCGAGCAACGTATTCAACCTCGGCAGCGGTACCGGCTTCTCCGTCAAGCAGGTGATCGAGCTCGCCCGAAGCGTAACGGAGCATCCGATTCCGGCCAACGTCTCGCCGCGCCGCGCGGGAGATCCTGCCGTATTGATCGCATCCTCCGACAAAGCCAGGTCCGTGCTCGGCTGGCAGCCGAAGTACGACGATTTGGGAACGATCATCCGTACCGCGTGGAACTGGCATCAGGCGCATCCGGACGGGTATTCGGACTGATTCGGGTTTGGTACGCGGCACGCCGTCATTGGAGTTACACTGCACGGACGGTTCACCGCAGAACAATTAGGTCCGCTAATCCTGAGGAGTGGGGGATATCCGGAATCCCGGTTGCAACATCCCCCACTATGTGGTAATATATTTTTGCCGAAGAAACGAAATCTTAACATTCCGTGTTATGGACAACGTTCCGCAGCGCTTTACTGTCGGGGTATGGCGCAGCCTGGTAGCGCGCACCCTTGGGGTGGGTGAGGTCGCACGTTCAAATCGTGTTACTCCGATATTCGTTGCAGCCCTTATCGTTTTCAGTTGATGAAAACGGTAAGGGCTGCAGCACGTTTCCAGGCGAAGGCCGCTTTTTCCTTGTATCCGAGCATACACGGAGGAAGTGGTCTTTATGACGAATGAACGTTTGACATCGGCCTTTATTTTTCGCATGATAAGAATTGAAGAGAGTCGGGAACAGGCATTAGCCGAGACGAGAAGAGAGAGGATGAAGCTGATCATGGGCAATGAGACGGTTCAGGGCGATTATTTCGTCATCAAGGCCAAGGAAAACGGGGTACACGTTATCGGATTGACGCGCGGTCACGACACGAGGTTTCACCATACGGAAAAGCTGGACAAAGGGGAAATTATGATCGCGCAGTTTACGGAACATACTTCGGCGGTGAAAATCCGCGGCAAAGCGATCGTCATGACGAGGTACGGCACGGTGAATACCGAAGAATAACTTATCCGAATTCGTACGAAAAGGCAGGCATAGCTTGCCTTTTTATTATGTACAATGAAGAGAAGAGCCGCTTCGGGAGGGATATGTCGTGAAATCGCATAACCGGGTGTTGATCGCTTTGCTTATTTCCATCGGATTCGCCGCCGCGCTTTCCATAGTGCCGAAGCTGGACCGTACCGTGCAGACTGCCGGGTCGGACTCCCCCGTGTTCCGCACCGATTCCGCCCTTGCCCTATCCGACCGCAACCTTGTCGATTTGTTCGTCCGACATCCGCTTCATTTGGATATTTCTCACGTCGAATGGAATGATACGATATTATCGGTGGACTTGAAGTCCAATCCGAATGAAACGGCCACCGGTCTGATTTATGACGATTTATACGAGCTGGCCCGTCTTGGCTTCGCGGGCACGAAAAACGTGAAGCAGCTGTTGATTCGCGTGATGGAGCATGCGCCGGCGGGGACGGGCAATCCGCAGCTGCTGCTGGCGATGGATGCCAAGCGGTCCGATCTTAGTCCCGGTGTCGCGGCTCAATCGGGCATGGCCGTGAAGGAAACCAAGGAGCAATTTTTAAGTTCACATTTTAGCCTTACTTATACGCATAAATGGCTTGACCGGCATCGCCGCTGACGATGTACAATAGATTGTGCGCTGCGCTTGCTGTTGTGATATAATGATTTGGATGCACGGAAGAACGCAATTTGACGCTTGTCGGCGGTACGGAGGCATGTATGAACAGTTACTCGGTTGCGGATGCGACGAAACCTTACACCGAATATGATATGATCCGGGACAATACGGAACTGCCGGAGCTTCCGAATTTTCGCAGTCAGCTATTGTATGCGTTTCTGAATAAAAGAACGGATCTTGTCGATAAAAGCGAGCTATACGCCATCGTCGTGTCTCTCGCCCAAATGGGACTCGATACGCATGACCTCGTATCGGAAACGAACGACCGCAAAGAAAAGAAGGAAGCCCGTTCCCGGCAGCTGAGAGTGCTGGCGGGGGATTATTTCAGCAGCCACTTTTACCAGCTTCTCGCCCAAGCGGGCCAAGTGGAGATGACCAAGCATTTGGCGTCAGCCATCTGCGAGGTGAACAAGCTGAAGATGAATCTATACGTCCGGATGCGGCAGTGGAAAATGACGGCGGAGGAGTACGTACAGGCTTCCGTCAGCATCAAGATGCAGCTGTACTTGACGTTCTCCCGGGTGTTGGAAGGGCTGAAGCCGAACAGCTGGCACGATATGCTGCAAGGATATACGCGCTGCGAAGTGCTGCTGGACGAGCTGCGCCGCCTTGATCGGGAGAACGAAGTTCGGTCCGGGTGGGCTTTTTGGCATTTGCTGCAAGTCGGTACGAAGGAGGAGAAGAAGCTGTTGCGGCATGGGGAGACCGATCCGGGCAAGCTGCGCACGCTTCTCCACAAATACAACGTCCGGGCGACTTTGCTCCAAATGCTCGAATACCAGTTCAAGCTGCTGTCGGACAAGATCCGGCAGTTCGACTCGGACAAACTGGTAAGCGAGTTGATCCGGATCGGCGATCCGTTTGCAAGGGCGCTGACGGCTACGCGGGCTCTGGAAGAAGTGTGAGGTGAACCGATAATGGAGATGAAGACGAAAAAAGAACGGTTCGTGCACTCCGTATTTGAAAACATCGCTCCCAAATACGATTTGATGAACGATCTGCTCAGCTTCCGCCGTCACAAGGCATGGCGCAAGTTCACGATGAGGCATATGAACGTCAAGCCGGGCTCGACCGCGCTCGACGTATGCTGCGGAACTTGCGATTGGACCGTAAGTCTGGCGGAGGCGAGCGGAACCGGCAAGATGATCGGACTCGATTTCAGCCGCAACATGCTGGAGCTTGGCGAGCAGAAAATCGCCAAGCTGGGCATGAGCAAGCAGATATCGCTTATCCACGGAAATGCGATGCAGCTGCCGTTCGAGGATAACAGCTTCGATTACGCGACGATCGGCTTCGCGCTGCGCAACGTGCCCGATCTGGAGAAGGTGCTGCAGGAAATGGAGAGGGTCGTCAAGCCGGGGGGGCTTGTCGTATCCCTCGAGCTGTCGAAGCCGACCTGGCAGCCGTTCAAATCGGTTTATTACTTTTATTTCCAACGCGTGCTCCCGTTGATCGGCAAGCTGGTCGCCAAACGGTACGAGCAGTACAAGTGGCTCCCCGAGTCGCTTGTTCATTTTCCGGACCATAAACAGCTTGCCGACATATTCCGGCGTATCGGCCTCGAGGACGTTCGCGCATATCCGCTCACGGGCGGGGTCGCCGCGCTTCATATCGGGGTAAAAGGAAAACGGGAGGGTGCCGGTCTTGTGGAATAAAGTAAAAATCTTTTTGGAAATGATCAAATTCGAGCATACGATATTCGCCCTGCCGTTCGCCTTCATGGGTGCCCTGCTCGGTTCTGTCGTTCGGTTCGATGCTCTTCCCACGTGGCCGCAGATCGGTTGGATCATCCTGGCGATGGTCGGGGCCCGGAGCGCCGCAATGGGGCTTAACCGGCTGATAGACAAAGCGATAGACAAAAAAAATCCCCGTACGGCGAATCGGGCCATTCCAGCGGGGCTGCTATCGTCGATCGAGGTATTGCTGTTCATCATTCTTTCGTTCGTACTGTTGTTCTGGGCCGCGGCGAATCTTAATCCGTTAGCCATGAAGCTGCTGCCGATAGCCGTCTTTATGACCGTAATTTATTCTTACACGAAGCGATTCACATGGGCATGCCATCTTATTCTCGGCTTGACGATCGCGCTCGCACCGCTCGGCGGTTGGGTTGCCGTTACCGGCAATATCGACTGGGCGGCCATCGTGCTGTATATCAGCGTCGCATTTTGGACGGCAGGCTTCGATGTTATATACGCTTGCCAGGACGCGGATTATGACCGCAAGGAAGGGCTTCACTCCATTCCGAGCCGATTCGGAATTGGACGGGCTTTGCTGCTCGCCCGGCTTTTCCACGTCATGACGGCCATCGGCTTGATGAGTCTCTTTCTGATGACAGAGCTGAGCTGGTGGTATTTAGTAGGATTGCTCGTATCGTACGCCATTATGTTCTATGAGCATTACATCGTGTCCCCGAACGACTTGAGCAAGCTCAACACGGCGTTCTTCACGATGAATGGAGTTTTGAGCGTGGTTGTGTTTTCTTTCACATTCATCGATCTGGTGGTGCACTACTTATGGTAGAAAGCAAGAGCCGCCACGGGTGGGTAGTCGGCATAACCGGGGCAAGCGGAGCCGTCTATGGCGTCAGACTGTGCGAGGCGCTGCTCGAGCGGGAACTGGCTGTCCATCTCGTCATAACGGACGCAGGCTGGCGGGTGCTGCACGAGGAGCTGGGCTGGGAGGCGTCGCATCGCCAGAGGACGCTGGACCAGAAGTTCGAGCGTTTCGCGCTCAAGCCTCGCTATTATCCGATCGGCGACATCGGAGCAAGCATAGCCAGCGGCTCGTTTCGAACGGCCGGCATGGTTATATTGCCGTGCAGCATGGGCACGCTGTCCGGTATCGCCCACGGAGCATCGGGCAATTTATTGGAGCGCGCGGCGGACGTGATGCTGAAGGAAGGACGCAAGCTTATACTGGCGCCGAGAGAAACGCCGCTTCACGCCATCCATTTGGAAAATATGCTGAAGCTGGCCCGGATGGGCGTGAGCATCGTCCCGGCCATGCCGGCTTTTTATCACAAGCCGCTCTCGATGGACGAGCTCGTGGACTTCATGGTCGGCAAAGTGATGGACAACATGGGAATCGACAATGAATTGTTTCAACGATGGGGAGATGCTTGAACATGCAGCAAGATTCGCTAATACGCATCGGGAAAATCAATTACACGAACGTTTGGCCAATCTATCACTTTTTTCCGCACGAGAGATTCGGCTCGAAGCTGGAATGGATCGAGCAAGTTCCGACCGGGTTAAACCGGGCGATGCTGGCCGGGGAAGTCGATATGGGAGCGATTTCTTCCTTTGCTTATGGGGAGTCGCATGACCGATACGAGCTTTTTCCCGAGCTTTCCGTAAGCGCCTACGGCAAAGTGAGTTCACTTCTGCTGTTCCACAAAAAGCCGCTCCGCGAGCTGGACGGCTGCACGGTCGTGCTGCCGACGACTTCGGCTACCACGGTCAACTTGCTTAAAATTATACTCGGAGCATTCGTCGGCGTAACTCCAAATTATGTGTACGCGGCGCCGTCTTTGGATACAATGATGAAACATGCGGACGCCGCGTTGTTAATCGGCGACGATGCGATCCGTGCCAGCTGGACCGACGCTCCGTACGAGGTGTCCGATATGGGCGCTCTTTGGCAGCACTATACGGGAGAGTGGATGTCGTTCGCGGTATGGGCCGTCCGCAAGGAGACGATCCGGCAATATCCCGAGCTGGTCGCGGCGGTGCACGAAGCTTTTATGCAAAGCAAGGCGGCCGGCTTGAACAATCCGGAGTCGATCGTCCGTCATGCGCAAGCCGTGATCGGCGGAACGCTGGATTATTGGCGCGGCTATTTCCGCAATTTGAGTCATGATTTCGGTCCGGCGCAGCGCCGGGGGCTGAGCTTGTATTTCCGCTACGCAAACGAGCTTGGATTGCTGCCCGAGCCGGCTCCGCTCCATATGTGGACCGATAATTCCGTAACCAGGTGACGTAATGAAACTATTGGATATTTATGCACGTATGAAAAAAGACATCGCTTACGTCGAGCGGGAGCTGGAGGAGAGCGTTCATACCGATCATTCGATGCTGAAGGAGACTTCGCTTCATCTGTTGAAGGCGGGGGGCAAGCGGATACGACCCGTCTTCGTTCTGCTCTCCGCCCAATTCGGGCGGTACGACCTGCATAGAATCAAGCATATTGCGGTTCCGCTCGAAATGATCCATATGGCGACGCTCGTCCATGACGATGTCATCGACGATGCGGATACCCGCAGGGGACAGCTTACCGTTCGTTCGAAATGGGACAACCGTATCGCCATGTATACCGGCGATTATATTTTTGCCAAAGCGCTTACCATTGCGGCGCAGCTGAACGATCCGCGCATTCATCAAATTTTGTCTTCGGCCATCGTCGAGCTGACGGTCGGGGAAATCGAGCAAATCCGCTATTTTTATCGGACGGATCAGACGCTGCGCCACTATTTGCTTCGTATCAAGCGAAAGACGGCGCTGCTGATCGCGATCAGCTGTCAGCTCGGTGCTGTCGCCTCGGAAGCGGACGAGGACGTGCACAACGTGCTGTACCGCTTCGGCTATAATGTGGGCATGGCTTTTCAAATCCGCGACGATATTTTGGATTTGACGGGAACCGAGAAAGAACTGGGAAAGCCTCCCGGCAGCGACATTCGCCAAGGCAACATTACGTTGCCGGTGCTCTATGCGCTGGAAGACCCGCAAATCCGCGGCGTATTGCTCGCCGAGATCGAGCGCATTCGCATCGCCGACGGACAGACGGATGTGACTCCGTTCCTCAAGATGATCCGGAACGGACCTTACATAGAGGAAGCCGACAAGCTGTCCTCCCGTTACATCGACCGGGCGATCGACGCTTTGTCCGTTCTGCCGGACATAAGGGCCAAGAGAGATTTGGTCGATATCGCCCATTTTATAGGCGACCGTTCTTATTGAACGCATACAATCCTTGACGGTTATCGTCTGCGTATGGTTTCGGGTCAAACAGCCAACACTGGTTGATACACTTTGCTGGAGTGGAGGGGTAATAGTATGGAGAGAACGTTTTTGATGATCAAGCCGGACGGTGTACAACGGGGCCTCATCGGAGAAATTGTGGGCCGTTTCGAGCGCAAAGGATTTACGCTGATCGCGAGCAAGCTGATGACGGTTTCGAAGGAAAAAGCGGAGGCGCACTATGCCGAGCATCACGGCAGGCCTTACTATGACGATTTGATGAGCTTCATCACATCCGGTCCCGTATTCGCGATGGTATGGCAAGGCGATCAGGTGATTGCTTTATCCAGACAGATGATGGGCAAGACGAATACGCTCGAGGCGGCACCGGGAACGATCCGGGGCGAATTCGCCGTACATACGAACCGCAATATTATTCACGGCTCCGATTCCCCGGAAAACGCGGTCAGGGAAATCAACATCTTTTTCGAGCCGGAAGAGCTGCTCGACTATTCGAAGACGATCCAAAAATGGATTTAACATTTTTTCGACACCGTTCGCGTTTCGAAGGAGGAAAAAGTCCCGTATGCATGGAATTAACTGCATACGGGATTTTTGTATGCAAACGCATATTCTTCTTAGGGGTGACAAGGGTGGAAGACCAGGATTTTAATTTGTTTATTAAGAAAGTGAAGCAATATTCGGCGATTGACTTGTCCCAGTACAAGGAAGCGCAAATGAAACGGAGGCTCACGACGTTATACACGAAGAAAGGCTTTGCATCCTTCTCGGCTTTTTTTGATGCGATGGTACGGGATAAAGAGCTGTACTACGAGTTTCTCGATCGAATGACGATCAACGTATCTGAATTTTGGCGCAATCCGAACCGGTGGGAAATATTGGAGAGCAAGTTCATACCGGAGATGGCTCGCGCGTCGCGCAGGCTCAAATGCTGGAGCGCCGCATGCTCGACGGGCGAAGAACCGTACACGCTGGCCATGATCATGGCCGAGCTGGGGGTGCTCGAATCGTCGCAGCTGCTCGCGACCGATATTGACGAGGGGGCGCTGGAGAAGGCGAGACGGGCTATTTATCCGGATCGTTCCCTGCGCGACGTGCCGGCAAAATATATAAAGAAGTATTTCCACCAAAAAGATATGACGTTCTCGATCGTCGACCCGCTCAAAAAACAGATCCGGTTCTCGAAGCAAAACCTGCTTCACGATCCGTTCGACACCCAATTCGACCTGATCATCTGCCGCAACGTAATGATTTATTTTACCGAAGAAGCGAAGCATTTGCTGTATCATAAATTCAGTCGGGCGCTAAAGCCGGGAGGCTTGCTGTTCGTCGGCAGCACGGAGCAAATTTTCTCGCCGGGCCAGTACGAGTTCGAGACGGCGGATACGTTCATTTATCGGAAACGGATCGCTCATGTATAATTGCTTCCATATATTCCTATACTAAGGCGTAGAACGATCAGGAGGTTTTACCCTTATGGATAAACGGAAGGTCATCATGGCGTACCGGCGCGGATTTATTACAATCCAGGAGTGCGCGCAAATTCTCGGGATCGATTCGGCACAGGTGATGGGCATGGTGAACGATCAGAAGCAGACCGAGCCGTCCCGGATCTACCCGCAGCCCGTCAACGGCTGAAGCGCAAGCAAATGCAACGATCATGATCGCAGAGCATGTCCCGCGAGGGGCATGCTTTTTTGTGTTCCGGGGAGTTTCGCAGATCGTGGCGGTGGTCTGAAGAGACGTTCAAAGGCTCCGATTCGCTTGGAACAAATTGTACAGTTTTTGGCGCAAATATGATACCATTATTTGTATATGTTGTTAGTCTTGAACAAGATTATTGGGGGCGTACCATATCGAAAGGAACGGGGGATAACGATGCAAAAACGACATCGGATGCTAGAAGCTCATTGACCGGCATAACTGTTTTGGCAGCGCTTACGGGATGTCCAGGCAAGCCAAGCGAGCCGGTGATAAAAGGTTCCGGTCGAGACGGTTAAGAAAAGATTGAAGGTTGTGTATTTTAGCGAATCGCAGTTCATGAGAGAGTTCGGGGATTCCTTCAAAAAAATCAGACCTGAAATCGACATTCAAGTGATACCGACTGGGGAGACGGCATGGGATTTAATTAAAACGATCACCGGACCCGAGATGGCTGACGAAATAGTCAAAACAAAGCCTTATGTGCTGTCCACCCGCAAAGATCACGTACTGACCGTAGACGGACGCAAGATGGACGCTTTCTATGCGCTGGGCGGTTTGGAAACTATAAGCGGCAATCAGCTAAACCTTTGGTCCGCGCAACTCTCCCAACTAATATCCGTTTTCAGGACCGAAGAGCTGACTAACATCATTTACGGCAGAAAGACGGTGGCGGAAGGGCGGTCGTCCTTGCAGAAAAGAGCGGAGCAGACGGTCGAGGACGAATTTGCGATGAAGAAATAAAGGAATGACATGGCGTACTTGGCACAACTCCTTTTGCTGATGATTAGCGAACCATATTTGCTTATTTTACGGAGGTTGATGGTATACGATGAAAAATTGTCCAAATTCGATCGGAAAATTCGCTGTGATCGGCTTGATCTCTATTCTTGCAATCACGGGTTGTACCGAGGAAGCGGCGGAGCCCGCAATGAAAACGCCGACGGAAAAAGTGAAAACCACATTGAAAGTCGCGTACTTCAATCAGCAGCAATTTATGAGAGACTACGGGGATACGTTAAAGAAGCTTCTGCCGGATATCGAATTCCAGGTAATCCCGTCCATTCAAGTGACAAACAGCTTCGCCATGCCTATCGACTCGGCCAAAATCATGGAACAGAAGCCCGATCTGTTAAGCGGGGGGCCTCTGATCATGGAGTTAAGCAATTCCGGGAAAGCGATGGAATTATCGTCGCTCATCAAGCAGGAGGCGTTCGATATGAACGTGTTTACGGAATTGGCCGTGGAACAAATGAGGCAGATGGGGAACGGCAAGCTGACCAACCTGTCGCCCACCTTTATGTCCACGGCAACGTTCTATAACAAAGAAAAGTTCGATCGCCTTGGAGTCGCCTATCCGACGAATAATATGAGTTGGGCGAGCATGATGGAATTGGCCAAAAAGTTCGTGCGCAACGAGAACGGGAAGCAGCATTACGGGATCTATACGATTACGACGCCGTTAACTATGGTTTCTCTTTATGCGGACGGCGTAGGAGCGCCTTTTGTCAGCGAAGACAGGCGGACCGTGAACTATACGTCCGGCGCCCCCCGGGCGGCAGCTAACACCGCAATCGATGCTTATCGATCCGGTATATTGTACTTGCCCCCGGAAAAAAACGAAGGCTCGGTAACCAAAACCGAGGCTATGCTCCGAAACAAGTTCATATCCGGCGAGGCGGCTCTCGCCTTCTACAATCCAAGTCTGCTCGGTACGATGACCGAAGCGGCCGGATTGGGGATCCCTTCCTTCAAGTGGGACATCGTCACCGAGCCGGTTAATCCGGCCAAGACTGGTCAGTCGTCATTCGGAATCTTCATATCGGATCCGTTCGCGATTGCCGCGGATTCGCCGAATAAGGCTGCCGCATGGGAAGTGATCAAGACAATTACCGGAACCGCCATGGCGGCCGAGCTTGCGAAAACGAAGCCGCACCTTTTATCGACGCGAAAAGATACGATGCTCGCCTTCGAGGGGCGCAAGCTCGACGCCTTCTATGCGCATACAACCGTAATGGGCGGCGAAGGCTGGCCGCAACAGCTGGCTCAGCAAGTCAATTTAATCTATAGAGAGGAAATGAACGATATATTGTACGACAGGAAAACCGTCGACGTCGGCTTGTCGGCCGTCCAAACCAGAGTGCAGCAGGCGATCGACGGGGAGTTTGCCGCGAAAAAATAGCGATCTCGAATATGGCGCGGTTTTCGGGTTGTTCCTTCGGCGCCAACTCTTTTTCACACTTTCTCTATCACCGGCATTTTCCGCGCACGTACAATTGTAGCTCCCTCTTTCTTGTCAAACCCCGGACGCTATACTATAATTAGCAAAGGAAATTCGGTGCGTAAAAGCGCTAAAGCTTATTGCCGGGCGCCGTTAGGGGAACAGGATGAGAGGGGACAACCGTTTATGAGATATTTGACAGCAGGAGAAACGCACGGACCGCAGCTGACCGCGATCGTGGAAGGATTGCCTAGCAATTTGCCGCTTACGGGCGAGCCGATAAACGAGCAGCTGGCCCGCCGCCAGAAAGGTCATGGACGCGGCAAACGGATGCAAATCGAGAAGGATACGGCTCAGCTCGTTGGCGGCGTGCGTCACGGCAAGACGACGGGAGCGCCGGTTGCGCTCGTAGTGGCCAACAACGACTGGAAAGCATGGACGACCGTCATGAGCATCGAGGATGTGGAGGAAGGCAGCGAGGGCAAACGCCGCGTGAACCGTCCGCGTCCTGGGCATGCCGACTTGAACGGCGGCTTGAAATATAATCAGAAAGATTTGCGCAATATTTTGGAGCGCTCGAGCGCCCGCGAGACGACGGTGCGCGTGGCGGTAGGCGCCATTGCCCGCCAGTTTCTGGCCCAGTTCGGCATCAAGATTGCCGGTCAAGTGATCCGGATCGGCGAGACGGTGGCGAAGCGCGAAGAGCTGCCGATCGACGAATTGATCCTTCGCACCGAGGAGTCGCCGGTTCGCGTCGTAGACAAGGCGGCGGAAGCGCTCATGATCGCGGCGATCGACCAAGCGAAGGCTGACGGGGATACGCTGGGCGGTATCGTGGAAGTCATTGTCGAAGGCGTTCCGGTCGGACTCGGAAGCCACGTACAATGGGACCGCAAGCTGGACGGACGGATTGCCCAAGCGGTCGTTTCGATTCAGGCGTTCAAGGGAGTCGAATTCGGCATCGGCTTCGAGGCGGCCGAACGCCGCGGCTCGAAGGTCCATGACGAAATATTGTATGCGGAGGACAGCGGGTTCCGCCGCGGCTCGAACCGCGCGGGAGGCTTCGAGGGCGGTATGACGACAGGCGAGCCGATCATCGTACGCGGCGTCATGAAGCCGATCTCTACTTTGTACAAACCGCTCGCAAGCGTAGATATCGATACGAAGCAGCCGTTCTCGGCGCAGGTGGAGCGTTCCGATACGTGTGCGGTGCCCGCAGCCGGCGTCATTATGGAGAGCGTCGTCGCATGGGAAGTCGCCAAAGCGTTCATGGAGAAGTTCGGCGGAGATTCGATGGAAGAGATTCGCGCCAACTACGACAATTACCTCGCTCAAGTGGGGCGTTACTAATATGAAAGAGCTGAAGGTGGAGCTGGGAGAACGATCGTACCCGATCTATGTCGGGGATGGTCTGCTGAACGACATTGCGACGACCCTTGCGAAGCATAAGATCGGAACGAAGTCGCCGTTGCTGCTCGTATCGGACACGAATATCGCCAAGCTTTATTTGGAGCAGGTCAAGTCGCTGCTGGAGGCCGGAGGTTATCGAGTTGCGACTGCCGTAGTCGCCGCGGGCGAGAAGTCGAAGTCGCTCGCCGTGATGGAGGATATTATTACTGTCGCCTTGGAAGCCGGACTCGACCGCAACTCGGCTGTCATCGCTTTGGGCGGCGGCGTAGTCGGCGACTTGGCGGGTTTTGTCGCCGCGAGCTATATGCGCGGTGTCCGATTCGTGCAAATCCCGACCACGATACTGGCTCACGACAGCAGCGTCGGCGGAAAGGTGGCCGTCAACCACAAGCTGGCGAAAAACGTCATCGGAGCCTTCCATCAGCCCGAATTCGTGCTGTACGATATCGCCACGCTGAAGTCGCTGCCGGAACGGGAAGTCCGCGCAGGACTGTCCGAGCTCGTAAAGGAAGGATTTATTCTCGACAGGGGGTTCGTCGAATACTGCGACGCCAACGCCGAACGGCTGCTGGCTCTCGATTCGGAGGCATTGGAGCACGCTCTCTACATAGGGTGCGGCGTCAAAGCCAAAGTCGTGTCAGAGGACGAGAAGGAAGGCGGCCTTCGCGCCATCTTGAATCTGGGCCATACGATCGGACATGCCCTCGAGGCGGTAGCGGGCTACGGCGAGCTGCTGCACGGAGAAGCGATCGCCATCGGGATGGTCGGCGCGGCACGGTTGTCCGAGAAGCTCGGCAATCCGGGTTCGATCGCTGTGGAGACGGAACGGATATTGCGTAAATTCGGTCTGCCTGTGCGCATACCCGCGCATATGGATACGGATGCGATCATGAGTGCGATGATGCATGACAAGAAGTTTTTGGAAGGTACCATGGTCTTCATCATCCCGACGGAAATCGGCAAGGTCGAGATCAATAAGACCGTATCGATCGAGTCGGTGAGGGAAGTCGTTGAGCGTTTGAAAAGGGAGGATTAAGCCGACATGTACGTACGGGGAATACGCGGGGCCATTACGGTCGAGCGCAACGAGGAAACGGAAATTTTGAATGCTACGGCCGAGCTGCTCGGCCAAATCGTCTCCGACAACAACATCTATCCCGAGGACATCGCGAGCGTGTTCGTAACGGTGACACAAGATTTGGACGCGGCGTTTCCGGCCAAAGTGATCCGCGAGATGCAAGGGTGGGAGCTGGTGCCGCTCATGTGCGCGCTGGAAATTTCGGTTCCCGGCGGTTTGCCGAAATGCATACGGCTTATGGTATCCGTCAACACCGAGAAATCACAGAAGGAAATTCGGCACGTTTATTTGAACAATGCGATCAAGCTTCGTCCCGATTTGTCCGAGGCGACGAAATTTTAACAGCAGCCGGTAAAACGGTTTACTAGGATTTTTCCATATTCCATCCATTTTCGGAACGATTACGAAAGCCGGTCTCCTTATCGGGTACAAGGGGCCGGCTTTTTCGTTTCAACCGCCGATCCTGCGCGTGCGAGCGAGAATCGATCTGGCATACTCGGACGGAGTCATGTTCGTAATCCGTTTGAACTGCTTGGAGAAATGATGAATGCTGCTGTAGCCCAAGCTTTCGGCGATGGCCGAGAAGTTGCCGTTTTCCTCGCGGATGAGCTGCTTGGCCCGATCGATCTTCAGACGATTGAAATATTCCATCGCTCCGATGCCGGTATGAACCTTGAATATCATCTTCAGTCCCGTACGGCTGATCGCGAATATGTCGCATAACTGATCGAGGGTGAAGTTCCGGTCCAAATGGCTTTGCAAATAGCCGATCATTTTCGCAATCGATTCGTCGCCCTGCTTCTCTCCGGCCAATGCAGCGGTGCCGTTGGCATTCCGTTCCGCTTTTCTTCTGCGAATGAGTCGAATCAATAAAATCTCCAAATAATTGCGGATGAGCTGCTCTCCGCCGAACATGGCATCGTCGCTCTCGTGCGGGCATCCGGATATATTGGGCGAGTTGACGGGCGGGTCGAACGCTTGCAAGCCTTCCTGCACGATAAAGGATAAAATGCGGTACTCGTCCTCCTGCAGCCGGAATCGGCACTCTCCCTCAAATACGGACATACCGGCCGACTCGCACTCGAACGACAGGATGATGATACTGGAGGTCGTCTTGTTCAAGGCTCTGCCGCCGTGAAACAAATTCGGCATGAAGAACAGGATATCCCCTTGTCGCAAGTGATAAGTCCCCAGATCGGTAAAAAACTCGACTTCGCCTTTATCGACATAAATGAATTCCCAGAAGTCGTGCTTTTCCCCTCCCGTATAAAAATGTTTGGACATTTCCCTGTAATAAAACGTGACCAGTTTATGAATGGTCAGTTCTTCCTTCAAAACGTATCTCGGACGCATCACCCAGATTCCTCCCGACAAAAATGAAAATGTTCGACCCGGACGACAAAGGAGCAAACCGATTTGTTCTTATTATATTTCATACTTGCCACGTTACAAAAGGGGGAGAATCGATCGATAATCCGGCTGTTCGAGCTGCTGAAACAGGCAGGAACGGGAAAATGCCGGAGGTTGCTTGGCCTGTAAAAAATGCGTTGACCGAAATGACAAAACGTTTGACCTTTGCGGCAAAGCTCTGCCCTTGGCCTGGCATTATGATAGAACGTAGAAAGAAACCCGGGGGTGATCATGGATTCAGTTTATAGGCTGCCGACAGGTAATCGATTTCTAAACACTGTAGCAATCCGAACCGGCACTCTGAAGCTGGAGGGATGTAAGCGGTAAGGTAAGGCAGAACACGAAGTTGCAAGATCGGGTTGTCCGTTACGAATGCAGTTCTATTATGGAAATTGGGGGAAATGAAAAGTGGGAACGAAGCGTAAGAAATTGAACGTCTATTGGATGCCGGCATTTATCGCCGGAATTGTATGGATTGTGTCCGGCTGCTCGGGAAGCGGCGGGCAGATGAAAGGGAATGCCGATCCGGACAGCGGAAGCGGCAAGAAGGAAAACGTACCCGCCGAACCGGTCGAGCTTGTCATTCATACGAACAACGGGGGAACGGCGGAGAGCTTCGACGCCAACTACGGGGATCGGATACGCAAGAAATTTCCCGACTACAAAATCAACTACATCCAGAGCAAAGCGGGCAGCACGCTGCAGGACCTCCTCGCGACCGGGCAGCGTGTCGACATTTTATTTCAAACCGATTCCTATTACTTCGAATTGGCGGAAAGCGGCAAATTACAATTCGACATGACCGATTTGGCCAAAAAACACGGAGTCAATCTAGGCGCGTTCGAGCCGCAATTGATCGAAGGATTGAAAACGTCGGGCGGCGGCAAGCTGTATGCGCTGCCGGTCAGCAACATGATTCAGGTCATGTATTACAACAAGGGGCTTTTCGATAAATTCGGCGTGCCTTATCCGAAAGACGGAATGAGCTGGGATGAAACGATGGATTTGGCCAAGAAGCTGGACCGGGAAGACGGGGGGACCTCCTATATCGGATTTACAGCATCTCCGGCACATATTTTGGGCAACAATCAATATTCCGTTCCTTATGTGGATGCGAAGACGGAAAAGCCGACATTTCTCGACGATGCTTGGAAAAAGCTGATCGATACGTATTTTTTGCAGCCGGGGAAAAATCCGAGCTATCAAAATTTTGTGACAAGCAAAAAGAAGCTGCCGTACCGGCTTGAATTTACCGATACTCCGATACTGGGCATGTTTGTGTTCAATTCGAGCTTCCCGTTCTCGATTCCGAATATGAATGCGATCAATTGGGATTTGGTCGCCCTTCCGACCTTCAAGGACAAACCGAAAGTCGGTTCGCAATCGATGCCGGTCGTGTTCGGCATTACCTCGATGGCCAAAAACAAGGACGCGGCGATGGAGGTCATCAAATATTTGGCATCGGACGAAGCTCAAATTGCCGAAGCAAAGAAAGGCAATATGCCGGTCTTGACCAGCGATGCGGTGAAAAAGTCGTTCGCCCAGGATACGCCGTTCAAGGACAAAAACTGGGGTGCGTTGTATTACAACCAGATCGCTCCGGCCGTAACGAAAAATTCGTACCTGCTGTCGGTGGAGAAAGTATTTACCCCTTATGTGCAGCAAGTGATGGAAGGGAAGAAGGACTTGAATACGGCATTACGCGAAGCGCAGGAGCAGGCCGAGAAAACGATAGCCGACGCGAAGCTCAAAAAATAGTCGGCGAGACCATTTCCGAAACGACGGAGGGATTGGAATGAATGGATTCGATTCATGGCGGCCCGATTGGCGATCGATATTTGCAAAGAAACCTATCGCGATGTTACTCCTGTTCGCATTGCTGCTGCAGCTGCTTATGCTGACAGCGGCAGCACCGCGGGCAGCGGCCTACACGATCGGTGACGATATGCTGCAAAACGGAAGCTTCGAACAGTCGTCCGAAGGGAAGCCTCTTCCTTGGCTGGCGATGGGAGGCTGGAACAATCCCGATATCTCGCTTACTCCCGCGGCGGCGCGCTCGGGTACGGGTGGCGTCAGGATTGAAACGAATCAGGCCACGAATCCTTGGATCGCCCAGGATGTGCTCATCGAGCCGGGTGCGGTATACGACGTATCGGTCTGGTTGAAGTCGTCCGGCGTAACCGGCAGCGGAATCGGGGTAAAATTCGAATATTTTAAAGGCCAAACGAGAGCCCCCGCGAACCGGTTAAGTCAATACGACATGACGAAAAATATATTGGCCCGCGATTTGACGGGCGATTGGCAAAATCTCCGGTTTCAATTTACGGTACCGCCGGAGGCTGGACTTGTCCTGTTTTACTTGCGGATGTACGGGGCCGGAACCGTACATTTTGACGACGTCTCCTTCGTGCTGACGAAGCAAAGGCCGATGATCGATGTGACGACCGACCAAATTTTTTATTACTCGGATGCGGAAGAGGGCAAGATAGAGGCCGCCTTTTACTCGCCGGACGTCCCGCTGGACCAATTGCATGCGGAAGCAAGCCTAAGTCGTCAGTCGACCGGCGTCGTCCTTGCGACTTATGCCCATGCCAATGCCGCGCAGCCGATGAGCTTCCCATTCGATCCGACGCTGATGGTCAAGGAGGAGCCATACCGGGTGGAGGTTCGTCTTCTGAATGAATCGAGTACGGTTTTGGAAACGGTTACGAAATCGGTGTACCGCTTCGACCGTCCTACGATGCTTCGGGAGGATGGAACCGTGATGGTGGATGGGGAGCCGTTTTTCCCCGTAGCGGCCTACCATGTGCGTCCGACCGACTACCCTTATCTCGATGAAGCGGGAATCAATACCGTGCAAGGCATCGTAACGAATAATGCGGATGCGCTGCAGAGCGCGCTTGATGCCGCCGAGCAGAGCGGACTGAAGGTTATGGTGCCGTTGTACTACAATATGATGGTAAAAGAAAATGCGTCGCTTACCGAGCAATTCGTAACCCGGTTCAAAACTCATCCGGCCGTGCTAGCCTGGATGGTTATGGACGAACCGTTCTCAAACGGCAAAACGCTGGATGAGCTTGCCGATGCTTACCGGTTGATTCGCTCGATCGATAAAGCGCACCCGACATACATGGTCGAAGCGCTGCCGCCTTATTATGCGACGACAGCCAAAGCGACGGATATTTTGGTCACGGACGTGTACACCATTCCGTACGCACCGGTCTCTTTGGTCGGCGAACGCACCGCCTTGGCCAAGCAGGCGGCTGGAGGAAAGCCGGTTTGGAACGTCTTGCAAGCGATGTACAATCCGCCGAATTGGCCGATCCTGCCGACGATCGGCGAGCTACGCAATGCGGCCTATCAATCGATGCTGAACGGTCTGCAGGGCATAGCCTATTACGCAATCAACGAAAATACGTTTCAGCTGCGCAATTCCGAGCTGTGGCTCGGTATGGTCGATTTCCGGGAAGAACTGGAGCTGTTCGACCGGTTGGCGACCGAGGGTAGTTTGATCGACCAAGGGGAAACGGAAGACGGCCGCTGGGCGGTGTGGGAGCATGAACATATTCTGTACGTCGCGGCCGTCAATACGAGCGAAGAGAACCGCCAAATGACGATACCGCTTGGCATCACGGGTTATCGCGCCCAATTGCTGCACGGGGACTCGCGCTCGGTCATGAATGGGCAAAGCGATGAGTTGAACGTCGATTTGGGCCCGATGCAAGCTCTCATGTACCGAGTTACCCCGTACAGGGACATGATTTCGGAAGCATTGGGGATCGTGACCGAAGCTTCGGCGCTTTCCACGGACGCACAATGGACATCCCGCATGAACCAGCTTGAAGCCAAGCTGAACGCGATCCGGAACAATTTGGATGGCGTCGCTCCCGATCCTGATGCCGCCGTCCGATCGGCTATTCATTCTTTGAAAAAGGTCGACCAATTGTCGGATTGGGCCGAGCAGAACGGCAGCGGCGCAGCGAAGCAGGAAATGTTGACGGCACTCGCGCGAATAAGAGAGAACGCGGGTCCGCTTGCTGCCTCGTATGCGCAAAGCGAACTCCATGTGGAAGGCGGTCCGTTGATCGGACAGGAAGAATGGAATGAGCTGTCCTTTTCCTTGCACAACGAAGCGGAATCCTCCCTGCAAAACGTTCGGGCAACGCTGGAGTTTCCGGTGCCGTTCGCTCTGGAGCCGATGACCCGGCTTATTTCCCCGCTCGGAAGCGGTCAAGCCGCTGCCGAGACGTTCGGATTCCGCATCGCGGAGCCTTTATCGCAAAAAAGTTATCGTTTGAAGGTCGTTATCGGGTTCGAGTATTCCGACTATCCGGGAGTCCCGATTTCAGTCGAAACGTTTATAGATTCTCCCTATATGGATCTGCTTGACGCGGCAACGGAGCCTGAAAAGATAAAAGCGAATAAAGGCGGCGTTTACCCGTTTACAATGCGCCTCGAGAGCAACGTGTCGAAGAATGTTCAGGTCGAGCTCGAATCGGCATCGGCATCGGCATCGGGAATGACGGTTCAGCTGCCCGCTCCATTTCTTTTGCCGGGAAATCAGCAAACAACGGTAAGCGGTACGGTATATTTGCCGATGAGCGTTACCGATGGCGTGTACGAGGCGGCGATCCGGGTGAAGGCGGACGGGAAAGTCGTCCGGTCGATGCCGCTCCGGGTCCATGTCGATAAAAATGTGCTGAGCAATCCGGGCTTCGAGCAGGCTAACGTTCAAGGAACGGGGCCGGCCGGTTGGTTGATGCGCAAAGGAGCCTGGGTACAGGATGCCGTATATGGCGGTGTATATGCGGTTTCCTTGCTGCCCGATGCGGCGAATGCCTGGAATGTCATCAATTCCGATCTTCTCGCCATCGACTCCGGAGTCAAGCATGTATTGAAAGGATGGGTCAAGAACGGCTCTTCCGCGGGCAATGTCTCAATAGGGTTGAGGCAGGTCAGGGAGAACGGTTCGTCCACGATCGGCTACACGTGGAAGGCGATTGTGCCCGGCTCGGAGTGGACGTACTACGAGCTGGAGGTAACGCCGGCTTCGACAGCCAAGTATTTGCAAGTTTATCTGATGTCCGACACGGAAGTGAACGGTACCGCTTGGTTTGACGATCTGTATGTCGGAGAAATCGCCAACGATTGAATGGATCGGGCAAGCGGTGGGGGCAGGATTATCCTGCCCCTTCCGAATGGAAGGCAATGGTGGAAAATGGGGGTAGTTCGACTATGAATCCGTTAGAAAAGTCGGTCTGGATATGGAGCGACGGAGGGTGCGACAATGTCAACCAATATGTAGAGTTCCGTCATGAGTTCACGTTGTCGAATGCATCGGAGCATGCGCAGCTATATATTTCGGCAGATTCGGAATACGCGGTATGGATCAACGGAAGGTTTGCGGATAGCGGGCAGTATGACGACTTTCCGGATCATAAAGCTTACGATGGATTGCCGATCGGACATCTGCTCCAACAGGGGGAGAATGTGCTATGCATCTTGGCGTATTATCAAGGGGTTAACAGCTTTCAGTATATAAAGGGCCGACCCGGTCTGATCTATGCGCTGGAAACGGAAGAAATGACGATAAGAAGCGGCAGCGATGCCAGTTACCGGCAATCGCCCGCATATACTTCCGGGCAAATGCCGATGAGCACGGCCCAATTGGGCTTTACGTTCGAGTACGATGCGGCGCACAACGATCGCTGGATCGAATCGGGATACCGGATGTCCGGGGAGTGGAAACGATTCGATACGGTAGCGGCGCCGGACGCAATCTATCCAAGCTTGTATGAGCGTCCGATACGAAAGCTGGATGTGAAGAATCGTTGCCGGTCCCATGTGACGACCCAGGGAGTGTATGAGAGACAAAACGCAGGAGCGGATGCCATCGTGGCGGAATTGATGCAGTGCGATTATTTGTCCCATCGGCTGTCCAGGTCCCTATTCGAAGTCGGCGGTTCGTTGTCGCTTCCTTCGTCGGAAGGACTATCGATCAGACCGGGAATGTTTCATGAAAACGGCGGCGTTTACCTCGTTTTGGATATGAAGCGGGAGGAGTGCGGTTTTCTGGAGCTGGAGCTGGATGCGGAGGAAGGTGTTGTTCTCGATATCGCCCATGGCGAGCATCTGGACGATCTGCGGGTCCGCGCGTCGGTCCGCGGCAAGCATTTCGCAACCCGTTACCGTTGCGGCAAAGGACGGCAAACCTTTACCCATTATATGAAACGATGGGCAGGTCGCTATCTGCAGCTTCATATCAGCGGCGTTACGGAAAAGTTCGTGCTTTACTATGCCGGTCTGAGGGCAGTTGAATATCCGGTGCAAAATAAAGGCGAATTTTGCTGCCCGGACCGGCTCCATCGGAAGATCGAGCAGGTGGCCGTGCGCACCCTTCATTTGTGCATGCACGAGCATTACGAGGATACGCCATGGCGCGAGCAGGCTCTATACGCCATGGATTCCAGAAATCAGGCATTGTGCGGGTATTACTGCTTCGGCGAATACGATTTTCCGGCCGCATCGAATCGGCTTTTCGGCGAAGGGCTTAAAGAGGACGGCTTTTTGGAGCTGACCGCTCCGGCGAGGAGTCCGTTCACCATCCCTTCGTTCAGCTTCATATGGATCGTTCAATTGGAGGAGCATTTGCTGTACAGCGGCGATATCGGGCAGGCAGGAGTGATGATCGGAACCGTAATTCGGATGATGGAAAAGCATATGGGCAACATACGGAACGGTTTGCTGCTGACTCCCGGCAGCTCAAGCTATTGGAATTTCTACGATTGGGAACGCGGCCTTAACGGAGCGAGCGCGACTGCGCCAGACTACAAAGGGCTGCAAGGCACGAGATTCGACGCGCCGCTTAATCTGTTCTTCGTAATGGCTTTGGAGGCTGCGGGCAGAATGGCGCACGCTTGCGGGAACCGTATGGCAGCCCGGCACTATCAAGAAACCGCGGATGGAGTGAAAGCCGCGATACACGAAGCATTTTGGGATTCCGCCGCCCGCGCTTATCGCACGTATCTGGGGGGAACCGAAGGCGAGCATTATGCGGAATTGACCCAATCGCTGGCCTTATGCGCCCGAGCTTGTCCGGAGCCGCTGGCGGCCCCGTTAAGGAAAAGGTTGTCCGGTCGAGACAACGGATTGGTGCCGGTTACGCTAAGCTATGCTTTATTCAAATTCAAAGCTTTGCTTGACGAGCCGGAAGCGTACGGCCAAATGGTGTTCGATGCGATTGCGGACGATTGGGGGCATATGCTGTATAGCGGGGCGACAAGCTTCTGGGAGACGAAGGAGGGAGCCGAGGCGTTCGGGCAGGCCGGAAGCTTGTGCCACGGGTGGTCGGCCATTCCCGTTTATTTTTATTATGCCTACATTTTGGGAGTCAAGCCGGTTGAGCCCGGATTCCGAGTATTCCGGATCGAGCCGGTGATATCGGTCTTTCATCAGGCGGAAGGCCGGATTCCGACGCCATATGGCGTCATTAGAGTGGAATGGAAGCAAACGAAGGATGGATTCGTGCTTAATCTGGAGCATCCGGAAGGTACGACACGACAGCAGTCCGAACCAAAACCGTTTGACCCGGGCGCATGATTGTAGTATAGTGTTAACAAAGCAAGAGCATGTCGAGAGCAGAGTAGAGTTTTGAGCGAGTCGAGCAGAGTAGAGTGTAAGGCAGCGAAGCGCAGCCGCAGACCGGTAGTGCGTTTCGGAGTTCAGTGCAGCGGGTAACAGGCGACGGTTGGCGCGATAGCGTCCGTTTCGTTCCAAGATAATCGGGATTTCGTCGATTTCGGCTAAGCATGCGTAGTGTGCTTGCAATACCGAATCCTCTTTCCGGTTGCTTCCGTTGTATGAGCATTTGCCTGGTTCTGCGATCAGAACGTACTCAACCTCTACCCCGTGTAGAGGTTTTTTGCATTTTACAGGCTCTTAGCCGCCAAGGAGATGAAGACGATGTATACGCCCGAGCTGAATGAAGTGATTCGTCTCGCCAAAACGCACAACCTGATCCCGGTCGTTCGCCACCTGATGGCCGATACGGAGACGCCGATCCGCGTATTCCAGCATTTTTACGAAGAGCAACGCGCCTTTCTGCTCGAAAGCGTCGAGGGCGGCGTCAAATGGGCCCGGTATTCGTTTATCGGTACGGATCCGTTTCTGATGGTGAAAGGCAAACACGGCCGGATGGAGATCGAGCTGAACGGCGTCCGCCAAGTCGTGGAAGAAAAGCCGCTTGATATATTGAAAGGGCTGCTGCGAGGCTATTCGAGCCCGGCTCTGCCGGACTTCCCGCCGTTCACCGGGGGAGCGATCGGATTTTTCGGTTACGATCTGCTGCAATATTACGAGAAGCTGCCGGCTCACCGCCATGACGATTTGAATATGAACGACATCGAATTCATGTTCTGCGATCAAGTCATCGTGTTCGACCATTTCAAGCAGCAGATCAAAGTCATCGGCAACGTGCATATCGAGAAGCATGCGACCGACGCGCAAATCGCCGAAGCGTACCGGCAGGCTTGCATCAAGATAGACGCCACGATCGAACGGCTGCAGCAGCCGGTGCCGCAGAAAACGAAGCAAAATGCGATTCCGTCGGACATCGAATTGGGAGAGGTACATTCCAATTTGACGAAGGAGCAATATATCGGCAACGTGGAGAAGGCGAAGGAATTCATCCGCGCCGGGGACATTTTCCAAGTCGTCCTTTCCCAGCGGTTCCATATCGAGACGGAGATCGATCCTCTATACGTGTATCGGGTGCTTCGCACGATGAATCCGTCGCCATACATGTACTATTTGAAAATGGACGACGAGGTCATTGTCGGCACCTCGCCCGAGGCACTCGTCAAAGTGGACGGCGAGCGGGTCGAGACGCGACCGATCGCGGGAACGCGCCCCAGAGGGAAAACGCCCGAGCAGGACGAGGCGCTGGAGAAGGAGCTGCTCTCCGACGAGAAGGAACGGGCGGAGCACTTGATGCTGGTCGACCTCGGCCGCAACGATATCGGCAGGGTGGCCGAATTCGGCACCGTGAAATGCGATATGTTCATGGAAATCGAACGGTATTCTCACGTCATGCATATCGTCTCGAACGTATCCGGCAAGCTGCGGGAGGACAAAGACTTCTTCGACGCCTTCATTTCCTGCTTGCCGGCGGGTACCGTATCCGGAGCTCCGAAGCTGCGGGCGATGGAAATTATCGCGGACTTGGAAAACGAGGCGAGGGGAGCTTACGCCGGCGCGATCGGCTATCTCGGCTTCTCCGGCAATCTGAATACGTGCATTACGATCCGCACGCTCATTTTCAAGCACGGCAAAGCTTACGTGCAAGCCGGGGCGGGGATCGTATGGGATTCCGTGCCGGAAATGGAATTTAACGAAACGGTCAATAAAGCGATGGGCATGCTAAAGGCGGTAAGAATGGCCGAATCGATTTTCGGGGAAACGAAAAAGCTCGAGACGGTAACGAACCAGGACTATTATTAGGTCCCCCGGAAGTGGAGCAAGGCTGAGTGCTTCGCCCGGATACGCTCACACAAGAGGGGCATTGCCGAACCTTCAACAAGACGATGGGCAATTCGAATTAGATGTAAACATCTGGTTGTTGAAAAAGTCAAAAAGAGAGAATTGTCATACAAAAAGAGGTGGGGGAAAGGTGCGGAAAGCGAAGCGGTTGACTTTACAATCGTGTTGTAACCGCTAAAATCTTAAA
>NZ_VDCQ01000005.1:227457-232973 GCF_006265175.1 Paenibacillus hemerocallicola
GCTTCCTCACTTTGCAGACTTTTTCAACAGCCTCAAAACATGCGGTTATTTGTGGGGAAAGCGTCAGATGTCCTTCGTTAGCTGGAAAAGGTACAGTTAATTAAGCCCTTTGCGACTTATGGGGCGTTTGGCGGAGATTTACCTGCATGTTTTCCATCTATTTAACCCGAAGCTTTGGTTATTACTCTATTAGCTGCATGATTTACAGTTATTGTCGGCACCTGGTCATCGAAGGACATTTCGCATGATTTTATCATCGGATTTAGATGGAATCCGGAATGAAATTACGCCTTACGGAATATGGGGAGGGGACGAACGTGACTTACGGAATTTCGATTCAGCAAGCGATCGCGAAAGTGGTCGGCGGGGCGCATTTAACCCGCGACGAGGCCAAGGCCGCGATGAACGTCATCATGGAAGGCGAAGCGACGCCGGCGCAGATCGGCAGTCTCATTACGGCGCTCCGGATGAAAGGGGAAACGGCGGAAGAAATCGGCGGCTTCGCCGAAACGATGCGCGGCAAGGCGAATGCGGTCCGATCCGAGCGGAGCAATCTGCTGGATACGTGCGGTACGGGCGGGGACGGCGCGGATACGTTCAATATCTCGACAGCCTCCGCCATCGTGGCCGCCGGCGGCGGCATCCGCGTGGCCAAGCACGGCAATCGGGCCATGTCGAGCAAGAGCGGAAGCGCGGATGTGCTGGAAGCGTTGGGCGTCCATATCGGACTAAACGCCGAAGAAGCATCGGATTGTCTCGAGCGTATCGGCATCTGCTTCATGTTCGCCCAGTCCCACCATCCATCGATGAAATACGCCGCGGTTCCGCGCAAAGAGATCGGCATCCGCACGGTATTCAATCTACTCGGTCCGCTGACGAATCCGGCCGGCGCCGACCGGCAGCTGCTCGGCATATTCGACCGCAACCGGACGGAGCTGATCGCGGAAGTGCTCGCTTCGCTAGGCATCAAGCGCGGACTTGTCGTAGCGAGCTATGACGGCCTCGACGAAATCAGCATTTCAGCCGTGACGAAGGTGACGGAGCTGAAGGACGGCGAAATCGAAACGTTCGACATAAGCCCGGACGATCTCGGACTTCGCGCCTATCCGATGAGCGATGTGGTCGGCGGGGACGCGAAGACGAATGCCGAAATCATCCGTTCGGTGCTCGGAGGGGCAGCCGGGGCTTGCCGCGACATCATATTGGCCAATGCCGGAGCCTGCTTCTATGTGACCGGACATTGCTCGACTTTGCAGGAAGGTGTAAAATTAGCGGGTGCGGTCATCGACTCCGGAAAAGCGGCGGAGAAGCTGGAGCAGCTAGTCCAAGTAACGGGAGAACTGAGTCATGTTTCTAGATAAAATCGTAGCTACGAAAAAAAACGAAGTTGAACGGCTGAAGCAAACGTTCTCCTTGACGGATGCGGAGAAGAAGATCGCTTCGATGCCGGCCTGTCTCGGCTTCGAGCGGGCGATTGCCGTAGACAGCAACCGGAGCATGGGATTGATCGCCGAGGTGAAGAAGGCGTCTCCTTCCAAAGGGCTGATCCGCCCGGATTTCGATCCCGTCGGCATTGCACGCTCGTATGAGGCGGCCGGAACGGATTGCATATCCGTTCTGACCGATGTCGACTACTTTCAAGGCTCGAACGACTATTTGAGCGCGGTTCGCCGGGCGGTAAACGTTCCGATCCTGCGCAAAGACTTTACGATAGACGCACGGCAAATCTATGAGGCACGCACGATCGGTGCGGACGCGATTTTGCTGATCGCCGCGATATTGACTACGGACGAGCTGAGGGATTTTCTCGCCACGGCCCTCGATCTCGGGCTGGATACGCTCGTAGAGGTGCACGATAAAGAGGAGCTGGACCGGGTGCTCACGCTCGATGCGACGCTAATCGGCATCAACAACCGCAATTTGCGCACGTTTGTCACCGATCTGAAGACGACCGAAGAACTGATCCGCGATATCCCGTCGGGTAAAACCGTAGTCAGCGAAAGCGGCATTTCGTCCCCTGACGAAATCGGCTACCTGCATTCGATCGGAGCGCGCGCGGTGCTCGTGGGAGAGCATTTCATGCGGAAGCCGGTCGTCGAGGACGCCGTCAACGAGCTGATGGGACAAGCGGAAGCGCGGGAGGCCAAGTAAATGGCGACTGTCAAAATATGCGGACTTAAAGACGCCGGGACGCTGCAGTCCGTCCTGCATTTGCCCATCGATCATATCGGCTTCTTATTCGCCAAGAGCAAACGGCAAGTAACGCCGGCCGAAGCCCGGGACTTGGTGAAATTGGTGCGCGACAGGCGCGAGCGCGGGTTGCCGACGCCGCTGACCGTAGGGGTGTTCGTGGATCCGTCCGAAGAACTGCTCGCTGAGGTCATGCGCGAAGCGCCTCTGGACGTTATCCAGCTTCACGGCGCGGAAGACCCCGCTTTTTGCCGCCGGGTGAAGGAAACGTTTCCGGTTCTTGTATACCGGGTATTCTCTGTCGCGGGAGCAGTCGGCGCAGGGGAGTCCACGAACGCGACTGCTTCGATTGACGACGAGCTCGATCCTTATGCGGGCTGCATCGACGGCGTGCTGCTCGATACGGCAGGCGGCGGTACGGGCCGTACGTTCGAATGGAGCCGGATACCGGACTACCTGGCTTGGGCGAACCGGAACGGCATTCCGCTGCTCGTCGCGGGCGGATTAAATCCGGACAACGTCGCGGAGCTGCTTCGCGCCTATGCGCCTCACGGCGTGGACGTATCGAGCGGGGTGGAATCGGACGGCGTCAAAGACATTACGAAAATTACAGCATTCGTCGAAAGGGTGAAACGTCATGAGTCGCATGCAAGTGCCTGACGAACAAGGACGCTTCGGCGCCTTCGGGGGCCGTTACGTCCCGGAAACGTTAATGAACGCTTTGATCGAGCTTGATGAGGCGTACCGCAAATATTCCCAGGATCCCGATTTTATCGAGGAAGTGCGGACGCTGTTGAACGAATACGCGGGTCGGCCGTCCCGTCTCTATTACGCCGAGCGACTGACCGAGCAATTGGGCGGCGCGAAAATTTATTTGAAGCGCGAGGATTTAAACCATACCGGCGCCCACAAAATCAACAACACGATCGGGCAGGCGGTACTCGCCAAACGGATGGGCAAGAAAAAGGTGATTGCCGAAACGGGAGCCGGTCAGCACGGGGTCGCCTCGGCGACGATCGCCGCCTTGCTCGGTTTGGAGTGCAAAGTGTTCATGGGCGAGGAGGATACGAAGCGCCAGCAGCTTAACGTATTCCGGATGAACCTGCTGGGCGCGGAGGTTGTGCCGGTCATGTCCGGAACGCGCACGCTCAAGGACGCCTGCAACGAAACGCTGCGCTACTGGGTCAGCAACGTTCACGATACGTTTTACATTCTCGGCTCCGTCACCGGTCCGCACCCGTATCCGATGATGGTGCGCGATTTCCAACGCATAATCGGCGACGAGGCGAGAGCGCAAATACTCGAGAAGGAAGGCCGGCTGCCCGATGCCGTAATCGCCTGCGTAGGCGGAGGCAGCAATGCGATGGGCATCTTCTATCCGTTCGTCGGAGACGAATCGGTTCGTCTGATCGGCGTGGAAGCGGCCGGACGCGGCGTGGATACGGAAGAGCACGCGGCTACGATGACGAAAGGAAGTCCCGGCGTGTTCCAGGGCTCGCTCAGCTATGTACTGCAAGACGAGTTCGGGCAAGTGATGCCGGCGCACTCCATCTCCGCCGGTCTCGACTATCCGGGTATCGGACCGGAGCACTCCTATTTGAAGGACAGCGGCCGGGCGGAATACGTTCCGATCACGGACAAGGAAGCGCTGGATGCCCTCCAGCTGCTTAGCCGGACCGAAGGCATCATAGCGGCCCTGGAGAGCTCGCATGCGGTAGCGCATACGCTCAAAGTGGCGCCTGCTATGGGCAAAGACGAAATTATCGTAGTGAGCCTGTCCGGCCGCGGCGACAAAGACGTCGAATCGATTATGGGATACTTGGGAGGTGGCGCCAGTGAATCGCATTGATGAGAAGTTCGCCGAGCTGAAGCGTCAGGGCCGAACGGCGCTCATCCCGTATATTACGATGGGGGATCCGAACCCTGACGTGTCGCTTTCACTGCTGCGGGAGTTGGAGCTGGCAGGAGCGGATATCGTCGAGCTCGGAGTTCCGTATTCCGATCCGCTCGCGGACGGACCGGTAATCCAGCGCGCCTCGGAGCGCGCCTTGAAGCATAACATTACGATTTTGGACTGTATCCGCATCGCCAAGCAGGCCCGCGAGCATAACGTCAACCTGCCGTTCATTTTATTCACTTATTACAACCCGGTGCTTCGGCTCGGCTTGGAGCGGTTTTTCGAGCTGCTCGTCGAGCATGATATTAGCGGAATCATTATTCCGGATTTGCCGTTCGAGGAGAACGGCCCGGTCAAGGCCTTATCGGATCGCTACAACATTCATTTGATTCCACTGGTAGCTCCTACGTCGGACGACCGCATTGCCAAAATAACCGCCAGCGCGTCAGGATTTATTTATTGCGTATCCTCGCTCGGGGTAACCGGCATGCGATCGGATTTTTTCTCCGGTATCGACGATTTTCTCGCTTCGGTACGCCGCTCGACCGATCTGCCGATCGCAATCGGCTTCGGCATATCCACAAGCGAGCAGTTCTCGCATTTCTCCAAGATGTGCGACGGCGTAGTCGTCGGCAGTGCGATCGTCCGGAAAATCGAAGAGGCGACGCCGCTGCTCATGAAAGATGGCTCGCGCTCGGACGGACTAGTGCAAGTACGCGAATTTGTAAGGCAGCTGCGGGGATGATAGCAATGCCGCATGAAAGAAAGGATTCCTGATCGTGGGAATCCTTTCTTTTTTTTGCTTTCCGATAAAATCGGGACGAATTATAGACGCGCGAAATCCGTTATTGTTTTAGAAAAAAGTAGAAAAGTAGCGTTGACGGCGTTTTCATAGTGGAGCTATAATAAGAAAAACAAACCAGGAACAAACCTGAGTCTTGTAAAATTTTCTTTTCATGATTTTTTCCAGCTATTTTCAAATCAGAGTTAAATCAGAAAGGGAGAAGGAGCTGTTGTCGATGAATCACGAGGAAAACAGGGGCAAGACGGAAGCGGCCGATAACGTGAAGAAAGCCGCGATCAGCAGAAGAAACGTACTCCGCACCTTGGGGATCGGCGGAGCGATGCTCGCCGGCAGCGCGTTCGCGTCCAAGCTTGCGCTTGCGGACAATGCGTCGACTAGTGCGAATGGAGCGAATCGGGTGCTGCAGGTAAACAATGTGGAAGAGCTGAAAGCTTTGCCGCCGGGGCTGCTCAAGGACGGGCAGCATGTTCGTGTAAGCGGATACAAATCAGCCGGCGACGGCGGAGCCAAACTTGTCCGTTGGGATTCGGCAAGCGCGAAGACGGACAATGGCGGAACCGTGCATAGCGCGGGCGGCGCTTCCGGCCGATTCGAGGTTGTGCATAACGGAATAGGGGATTTCCG
>NZ_VDCQ01000050.1 GCF_006265175.1 Paenibacillus hemerocallicola
GGTTCGGGGTTCGGGGTTCGGGGTTCGGGGTTCGGGGTTGCAGTACGACAGTGCGGGAAACATGGCTCGGTTCGGGGCTGTCTTGCCATTTTCTGATGACGGTGCCTTGAAAGGGCACTGCAGAGAGATTCTCATATAGCATCGGCATTATGAAGGGGGATCGGTGTGCGATTTGTTTTGGTGGCGGCATTTAAGATGGATGCGACGAAATATGCAAATCACCGCTCGGGTCAACAGCACGGCTGCCTCTGCTCAGTCGCATTCGGAACAATGAGTTCCGCTATTGTCAAAAATGGCGACGAAAAACTAGCTTAAAGGAACATTTAGTTCCTCTATCGCATCAAGAAACACGTTTTGCAACCTGTTGACGGCCAATAACGGAACAAATCGTTCCGTTTGAGCTTCTGGAGCAGCCTCCTTTACGCCATAAAGGAAATTTTTGTTCCGCATCCGCCGATTAGCTGAACGGAAACTTCCTCGGTCCCCTATGTATTAATGCTTTTGCTGCTCCTCACAATCTCTCTTCGTTCACTTATCTTAAAGCACCGGCAATTTTTTCGTCGGTTTGAGGGGTGCGGCACATGCGAATGTGATCGGCAATAGGATCAATCTCCATAAGGAGACTCGCTAATTGACGATGCGGTTCCAAAACGATCGGAACATCGAATCCCATCCATACATCCATCATCTAAAACTGTCTATTCACTCCTATATCGGTCTATCCATCCATTGGTCAACCCATTGGTCAACCCAATGGTCTATCCATCTATCCGTATTCCATCCGCTCGTCCGCCCATCCGTTTGACCGCCCGCCAAGCTCCTCCCCCAAAAAGCGGGACCCCGTCTCTATGCACGCTCGCACGCCAGCTTTCATACCGGCTGCCCCAGCTCCACGGCCCGATTCAGCTTCTGCAGCATATATCCGATGCCTTTGCAGTCGCGGAGCGGGAGATGAACCGTGCAAGCCTCCGGGTCCAGCACTTCAGACAGCACACGCACCAGCTTTTTCCCGCCCAGCACGATCACGTCGGGATAACGGTCCAGTCGCTTGTCCGCGAGCTGCCGCCTCAACCGGTCGGCGGATACGACGTCCAAACCTTTGCCTTTGTGCTGGAAGCCCAGGTCGTAGTTGCCCGGGACGATATCGTCCGGAAGCAGGAAGCCGTGCTTGGCCGACAAGACGACCCAGCACTCGGAGAATGCCTCCGCGTAAGCTTGGCAAGCTTTGTGAAACGCGCCGACGTAAGCGGATCTCGCAACCGTCGGTCCGGCCTCCGGCACAACGTCCCATATTTTTTTCATGCCGCATGGCAGGATGCACAACGCAGATCTCATGGCGCGCCTTTCCCAGTCCCGCATTTTTTGTCAAAACGTCTTGGCCAAAAAAGCTTCGATCGCTTTCAACGAATCGAGTTGGGCCTGTGTTTTCACTCCGTAGCCGAAGCCGTGCGGAACGCCGGGCAGCACGACAAGCTCGGACGTAACGCCGTGGCGGGTCAGCTTGTCGTGGTACTGAATCGAATGCTCGACCGGAATGACCTCGTCCGCATCTCCGTGAATTAACAAGGTCGTCGGCCCGCTCCCGTTAATCCGGTCGACAGGAGACGCTTCGCCGTACGGGATGGCCGCTTCCGTGCCGTTTCGGCCCATGAGCTTGTCGATAGACGGATTCAGCCGCTCGTGATTATGTTCAGGATGGAGATTCGTTGCCGCGCAGTAGAGCACGGCCGCCTTCGGTTTCGTTTCCCTGATGCGCACCTCGGGCGTAATGCCCAGATCGTCGTCCGCGGACAGGGTCGACAGCATGGCCGCCAGATGGCCGCCGGCGGACGAGCCCAACACGACGGTCCGGTTCGCGTCAAAGCGGAATCGCTGCGCATTTTCCAGAAAAAAAGACATGCCGAGCCGTACGTCCTCGACCGGAGCGGGATACGTCCAATCGGGAGCCAATCGGTAACCGACCGAAGCGCAGGAGTAGCCTTGCGCGCAGAAATAATCCGCTACCGGATGCCAAGCCGTCCGGTTGCCGGCGTGCCAGCCTCCGCCGTGAATAAACAGTAGCCCGACCCCGTTCGCATTATCTCCCGGAAGGAAGACGTCCATTTTGCGTTGCTCGGAATCATATTCGCTATACGTTACGTTCAAGAGTTGTTCCATTCGGCAGCCTCCGATATTGGTTTGCTATCGCTTTCATTTCGATCATTCCGGCAAGCCCGCACGCTGCTTGTCTGCTTGCCTACGAGTTTCAGCATACTCAATTCGCTTCCCGGTTTCAAGACAAAAAAAGGGATGAATTTGGAAAAACAATTGAAGCAAATTTGACAAATTGTTGAACATCTGATAAAGTTAACAACTGTGTTATTGTCATCGCATGTACGTTTTCCTCCAAAAACCCCCCACGCCATTCACAAATTCCATAACCCTAAAGAGTTTGTTCGATTCGATATGAACCTGATTCACACTGGCACGATCAAGGAATCGTAAGGATGGAAGAGAGGTAGGGCTTTCATTGTTTTGGGTATTCGTTTACTGTTTACAGATGGCGTCAACGGTTTGCCGGGAAAGTAATGTATGAAGAACCGCTTGTTTTTAAAGCGAAGTTAAACTTGTCGCAACGATAACACAAACAAATATAACGCCACGCGGCGGCTATATAAAGCCGACTCGTGGCGTTAGTCCATTTTATGGTCGTACTCCGATCTCGCTTCCCGGAAGCTCCATCCCGAAACCAACCCGACGCCAAACGCCGCATTTAACGTATCTCCGGCCCCCGTCGCGTACACCGCCTGCATGGGCAGTGACGGTACCGCGTCGTCCGGGTAAGAAGCGCCCTGCGTTGCCGCGCGTAACGACGAGGGCTATTTGCCGTCATGCCGCTACCGGCGAAACTCCCTCGGCGTCACGCCGTACTTTTTGCGGAATGTCCTATGGAAGTATGAATATTGGTTGAAGCCGGACAGGTCGGCTACCTGCTGAAGGCTGTAATCCGTAAATTTGATCAGATCGCAAGCATGATTCAGACGAATTTCCATCGCATAGTGGATGATGCTCTGGTGGAGCACCGATGTGAAGAGATGAGAAGCTCGTGACTCGCTCAGCCCGACGTGATTCGCCACATCCTTCACGTTAAGCTGCTTCAGCGCATGCTCCTCGATGTACCGCTTCATCCTCTGGGCGATCACCGTCTCGCGATTCGAGTCCCGATGCGGATCTACGAGCTCCCGGTCGAACATAATGAACAGCATTCGCAGCAAATACTCGGCGGCTTCCCGCCAATTTCTTTTCGTTTTGCGCATTTCCGATTCCAGCTCTTGGCAAAGATCCAGCAGCTTGGTGCCGAGCGCGATTTTCGCTTTGCGCGGGCGCTCCGTTTCGCCCCACCAGTTGTCGAGCCAGGTGCCCCTGCAGACGAAGTAGTAGTTGCCGCTCAGCACCTCATTCGTCTTCCTATTGGGAGCAAAGGAGAGCTGACACTTGTCTCCCGGCCGGAACAGGAACAAATCTCCCGGATTCACGACCTCCCACTGCCCGTTTTCCCCGATCATCGCTTCGCACTGGCCTTCCACCTGCAGACGGACATAATAGTTGAGAAACGGTCTGTTCGTGTTCGTATGATAAGGCTTGTCGTGCCTGGAATACATCGCGTGAAGCAGCTCCGCCGACAAATCGGGTTCCCGGGTTGGCACGTACTTCCTCTCCTTTAGCAGAATAAGTCATGTTTTCAGTTGTCTACGCTATGTCTATTATAAAATCCGATTGCTATAATGTGAAGCGTATTCATAGTAAGGAAACGCCGCGAACGCGGTTGCGAGAGCGTGCGGAGGCAAAAGATTAGTGCAACTGATTTCCAATCGTTCGCATTCATTTCCAAGTACACAAAAAGGGGAGGATCACAATGAACAATCGGACACGCGGGAAGAAGGCCATTACGGCGGCTGCAGCCCTGTGCGTTACAGTCAGTCTGCTGGCGGGATGCGGTGGCGGGAAAGCAGAAGAGAAGCCGTCCGCGGCCCCGACGAATGAGCCGGTCACGCTAACCTTCTTCACTCCTGTCGGAGGAGCTACGCCTGAAAAGTTCATGAGCGAGTACGGCGATGCGATCCAGAAAAAATTTCCGCATGTGACGACCAAATTCGTCAATGTCGATACCGCCAAAAAAATATTGCTGCCCGAGCTGATCGCGGCCGGAGAACAGATCGACGTCATTTACGCTTCGGTCGGCATGATTCACGAAAACGTGCTGAAAAGCGGCTTGGCCTATGATATGACCGAGCTGACGAAGCTGGCCAATCTGGATCTGACGAAATTCGAACCGTCCACGATCGATCTGATCCGGCAAATTTCCGGCGGCGCCCTATACGGCATACCGACCAGCACCAGCTACGCGACGATCGTCTACAACAAGGATCTGTTCGACAAGTTCGGCGAAGCTTACCCGGCTAACGGCATGACATGGGACGAGCTGCTCCAGAAAGCGCGCAAAATGACGCGCAACGACGGCGGCGTGCAATATCGCGGGTTCGTGGCTTCGTTCAACCATCTGGCTCTGACCAATCAGCTCTCGGCCAGCTTCGACGATCCGAAGACGGAGAAGTCGCTTATCAACAGCGACATTTGGAACAAGCATGCGCAAAATTTGGCCAGATTTTACGAAATTCCCGGCAACGAGGTAACGACTACAACCGCAGCGTTGACGGCCCAGAACAACTTTTTCATCAAGGACCGGATCGCGGCGATGTATGCCAACGTCTTCCCTCCTACCTATCTCGATCCGGAAAATGCGGCCACCAAGGGCATGAACCTCGATGCGGTCAGCTTGCCGGAATACGTCGACTTGAAGGGCGTCGGCTCGCAGCCTTATCCCACCTTCTTCAGCTTGACGAATATGAGCAAGAAGAAGGAAGCGGCGTTCCAGGTCATCGCTTGGCTCGCGAGCGAGGAGTTCCAGCTGGCCCAGTCCAGGAAAGGGCTTCAGACCGTACTGAAGAGCGAGAAGGTGCGCAACGAATTCGGCAAGGACTTCCCGTATTTGAGCGGCAAAAACGTGAGCGCCTTTATGCCGGCCAAGCCGGCGAGCCCGAGCGTAGTAACCCCTTATAATTCGGTTGCCGCGACCTCCTTCATGACGAACGTCCATAAAATCGTCTCGAAGCAGCTCGATGTCAATACGGCGCTCCGTCAAGCGGAAGAGGAGACGAACAAGAAAATCGCGGAGATGAAAGCGGCCGCGAAATAACGGAATTTCCCGAGCGGATGGATCAACGAAGCGCAAGCCTCGCAGTCCATCCGTTTTTCGTTCCGGAGAAAGAGAAAGCCGCCCCTTGTAGGGCAAACGGGCTTGTAGCGTTGAAACCAGCACTATAGGGGCTTGAGGAGCGCGGATTTTATAGAACAGCGTTGGTCTTATCCTTATTTCTCCAGTTCGCTTCGATTTAGACCCGTTTCCCTGCCCGCGCCGGGCAAATAGCCCTTGAAACGGTTATGCTAAGGCCGGCTTGCTCCGCCGATGAAGCGGGAAGACAGAATAAGGTTGAAACCGGCACTATTGTCGGACCGAAGCGGGGAGTTGACGCGGATAGTGCTGAAATCAACCTTATTTGCGGCGCGGAGCGATGAAATCCGCTCGATATCCGTCTCGCCGGAGGAAATAAGGTTGAAACCGGCACTATTGTCGGACCGAAGCGGGTAAACGACGCAGATAGTGCTGAAATCAACCTTATTTGCGGCACGGACCGATGAAATCCGCTCGATATCCGGCTTGCCGGAGGAAATAAGGTTGAAACCGGTCGGTTGGTTCTGCCGATGGCAAAGTTTCTTTTTAGATAGGGAGCGGAGCCTGGTTAGTAACTGGAATCGGCACTATCGGGTATCGAAGAACATGAATGTAGCAGAGTAACGTTGATTTCGAGCTTATTCCCTGACGCGCTTGCCTTCAACCCGACGCGACTACTTTTTCCCTCCTAAAGAAAACATCAAAAAACCTCCTGCCTCCATAGCGTTCATGGAGACAAGAGGTTCGATCGACAGCTTCGGTCCGTCAGCACTGCTCCGGATTCGGCTTGCCTTCCTCGTCCTTCGTGCGGAACGACTGTCCGCAGCCGCAGGAAGCGATGGCGTTCGGGTTATGGATCGTAAACCCGCCCCCCATGGCGGCATCCTTGAAGTCGATCTCGAGGCCGCGCAAATATTTGGTGCTGTCGGAATCGACGACTACCTTCAACCCGTTGATGTCCAGCACCTGGTCGGAGCTCTGCTCATCGTCATCGAATCCCATTCCATATGAAAAACCGCTGCAGCCCCCTTCCTTCACGCCTACGCGCAAAAACAGGTTGGGCGTTTCTTCGGCTGCCAGCATTTCTTTGATTTTGTCGGTTGCTTGTTCGGTAATGGTAATCATGTCGTTTCCCTCCTTTTGTACCTGTAATCTCAGTATACTCCTATTCGGGCGATGCCTCAAGGGGCTGCGCCCCGTTCATTTCCCGACCTGGCAAGCAGTCTACTGTTGCCCGGGCGGTGCGGTAGGTTTATAATATATGAGTCATCGAAACGAATCGGAGTTGACCACAGCATTTATAGAAGGAGGAACAACTATGAATATCGCGATCACGACGCCGGACAAACGGATGGCGGATATCGCCGACAAAGTGCAAAACGGCGAGCGGCTTACCCTGGAGGAAGGCGTCTTCCTGTACGAATCGGACGACCTCCTGACGATCGGCCAGCTGGCCAATATCGTAAACATGCGCAAGAACGGGCGGAAAGTATATTTTATCGAGAACATGAGTCTTTATTTTACCAACGTTTGCGAGGACCGCTGCGCGTTTTGCCATTTTCGTCGCGATGAAGGAGAAGCGGGGTCGTACACGCTCACTCCCGACGAAATTATTTCATATGTCTCGAAGCATTATCATCCCGGCATGCGCGAATTCCATATTACCGGCGGACATAATCCGAACGTACCGTTCGAGTACTACGTCAATTCGATCCGCGTCCTGAAAGAAAACTTTCCGCAAGTTACGATCAAAGCCTACACCGGTGCGGAGATCGACTTTTTCTCGCGCATCAGCGGCTTGACGTATAAGGAAGTGCTGCAGAAGCTGACCGACGCCGGTCTCGGCACCCTTCCCGGAGGCGGCGCGGAAATTTTGACCGAACGGTACCGCAACAAGATGAACGTGGAAAAAGCGACCTCCGATCAATGGCTCGACGTCCACCGCACCGCGCACAAATTGGGCATAAGAACCCATGCGACGATGCTGTACGGCTCCATCGAGACGAAGGAAGAGCGGATTCGCCATATGCTCCAGCTCCGCGCGCTGCAGGACGAAACGGACGGCTTCATGGTGTTCATTCCGAACGCGGTCCAACCGGCCAATACGGGCATGGGCATCAAGCGGAGAACGTCGGCGTTCGACGATTTGAAGACGATCGCGATTAGCCGTCTCATGCTCGACAACATTCAGCACGTCAAAGCATACTTTATCAATCTCGGCACCCAGCTCGCCCAATTGGCGTTTACGTTCGGTGCCTCCGATGCTCACGGTACGATCGTACAGGAGCGGATCAGTCACTCTGCGGGCGCTTTATCCCCGGAAGGACTGACACGCGAGGAGCTCGTACACATGATCAAGGGTGCGAACCGGATTCCGGTGGAGCGCGATACGTTTTATAACGAAGTCCACGTGTTTAATTAAAAGGGAACGCTCATAAAGTTCCCCTTCGCGTGACATTCTAAACCAATATATGACCCCGGAAAGGACCGCATCACGCATGAGTAGATTTGTCATTTTGGGCGGAGGGTACGGCGGCTTGACGCTGGCTCTCCAGCTGCTGGAGCAAGAACCGCCTCACGGCACGGAGATCGTGCTGATCGACCGCATGCCATACCAGGGGCTGAAGACGGAATATTACGCTTTGGCGGCGGGCACCGTCTCCGAAGCGGAAATTCGGGTCGCGTTTCCGAGCGATCCGCGCATTATGCTGAAGTACGGCGAAATTACCGGTGTCGATCTCGAGCGGAAGCTCGTCATGATGGACAAGAACGATCCCGTCTCTTACGACTGGCTCGTGATCGCTTTGGGCTGCGTCGACAAGTTCCACGGCATCGTCGGAGCGGACACGTACGCGCACAGCATTCAGACGTTGTCGGGGTCCCGCAAGGCGTATCAGGCTTTGAACGACCTGAATCCTTACTCGCAGGTATCCGTTGTCGGCGGAGGCTTGAGCGGCGTGGAAATCGCCTCCGAGCTGCGCGAGAGCCGTCCCGACCTGAATATCCGCATCATCGACCGCGGAGCGAGCATATTGTCTTCTTTTCCGGAGAAGCTGCAGGGGTATGTTCGGGAATGGTTTATCGAGCACGATATCGAGATGCTGTCGCGCATTTCGCTGAGAAGCGTAGATCCGGGGGTATTGCACAACGGAGATCAAGAAATTTTGACCGACCTTACGGTATGGACGGCCGGGATCCAGCCGAGCCCGATCGTGCAGCAGCTCACCGTGCCCAAGGACGGCCAAGGACGCGTCCTATTGAACGAGTATCATCAGATTTCCGAACATCCGGAAGTATTCGTCGTCGGCGACTGCGCCAGCCTGCCCTTCAGCCCGAGCGCCCAAGCCGCCGAAGAACAGGGCAAGCAAGTTGCCGAAGTGATGCATGCCCTGTGGAAAGGCCAGACCCCTCACCTGAAAACGATCAAGCTGAAGGGCGTGCTCGGATCGCTCGGCAAAAAAGCCGGCTTCGGCATGATGGGCAAAAAGACGGTTATCATGGGAAAAGTGCCGCGCGTATTGAAGAGCGGCGTGCTTTGGATGTCCAAGCATCATTTCGGATAAGCTTACAGATCGGGCTGTTCGTCCAGCCAGGCGAACTGCTCTTCGAGCTCTTTGATTTTGGCCGTAATTGCCTCAAACAGCTCGTCCGGGGACGAAGCGGGAACAATCTCCCCGTTGACGAGCGCATAAGGCTCCATGTAGCACTGACCGCAATTGCCCAGACAGCCGTATTCGATTACGTCCAGCTCCGGATTTTCCTCCAGCCTGCGCATGACTTCGTCCGTCCCATGATGCATATTGTTCGTGCAAAACTCCACAATCGGTCTCATTATCGGCCACCATCCGGTTCATTTCGTCATCCAGTGTCGCACCATTTTAATTTCGCGTATAATGTACTATAATAATACTAAGAAGGGAGATGAGGCAAATGAGCCAGAACGTACAAGAAAGCATGTACGACGAAGTGCTTGAAGTATTGGATAAATTGCGTCCGTTTCTGCAACGCGACGGAGGAGACGTCGAGCTGGTCGACGTGGAAGACGGTATCGTCAAATTAAAGCTTATGGGAGCTTGCGGAAGCTGCCCGAGCTCGACCATAACGCTGAAAGCGGGAATCGAACGCGCCCTCGTCGAAGAAGTCGAAGGCGTCGTAGAGGTCGTTCAAGTATTTTGATCGCTCGCTTGTTAAAGAGCGGCCATGCCATCATCGGCTGGCCGCTCTTTTTTGGTTTTTTGGAGGCGCTGCGTAATTCTCCGGCTCCGCTTATCGCCCGCCATCGCTCTGACGCTGCGCGACTATGCTGCGGATCGGATCGAAGCCGCCCGATACCTCCATCACGTTGCCGGTCAGGAAATCCGACTCCGGCATGCACAGGAAAGCGATCACTCGCGCGACATCCTCGCCGCTGCCCGGACGAATCCCTGGAAATTCTTCGTCGGTCAAATGGGAGACTTCCCCGATACTCTTCTCCTTGTTGCCGCCCCGTATATCGCCGGGACATATCATGTTAACGGTTACACCGAAAGCCGCCTGTTCTTCGGCGAGCGTCTTCGTCAACGACACGAGTCCGACCTTTGCGGCCGCATAGACGGCCCGGTGAGGCCAGCCTCTCCCTTCGGAAGCCCGTCCGAAGCCGAAATGGACGATGCGTCCCCAACGGTTGCTACGCATCGCCGGCAGAACGAGACGGTCCAGCTGCATGACGCCGATCAGATTGCCCCGCATCATATAGTCGATTTCGTCCAGCTCGTATTCGTCGAAAGTCCGCCTTTCCCGCACGAACGGTCCCGCATTATTGATCAAAATATCGACGTCGCCCCACTTTCGCGAAATCGTATCGATCATGCGGGCATTATCGTCCCGGCTCGCGATGTCGGCTTGGACGGCCATGGATCGGACGCCCTTCGCCTTCAGCCGGTCTACAAGCTCGCAGGCTTCGTTCTCGCTGTTCACGTAGTTGATCGCCACATCGCAGCCGAGATCGGCGAGCGCGAGGGCCGTCCGTTTGCCGAGCCCCTTCGCGCTCCCCGTAATCAGCGCGATTTTGCCATGAAGCATGGGAGCTTCCTCCTTCTCTCCATCGTCAAACCGCGGTTACGTCTTTTTTCGTTCGTGTACATAAGCGAAAACGGTCGCCATCGTCCGGCAAACCATTTCGAAGCCTTGTCTCAAATCGTCCATATTGGCGTTCAAATCCTCGATATAGCTCCGATCTGCCCGGCACAGGTCGATATGGAGCAAATCGTCCAGCATTTCCGTGTTGACGAGATGGATTTCCATATTGCGCCTTTGGCGAAGCCTGCCCATCGGTTCGTTATAGCTCTCTTTTATAAGCTGCAGCGGCTGCAACAGCCCGGGCTCGGCATGACGATGCTGCATTTGCCGCAATACGGTGAAATACGAAAATTTTTGCTTGATCCGCTCGGATCGCAATCGCAGCAAATCGTTCATGAAATAACCAAGCTTGTCGAGAATCGAGAACAGCCGAATAAATCCGTTTTTGTAAAAATATACGTGCCGATGGTAATCAGCTTTTTCCTCCGGACTCATTTTCTCTTCCTGCGTTTCCTTGACGCCCTCGCGGAACTTGGCACCGCAGTATACGCTCTGCTCCAGCTCGTCCAGCGCATTGGTCAAGCCTCGCGCCCACAGCTCGTAACGGGTATACTTGCCGCACTGCGGGGTCTGCTCCTCGATCAGCTGCGTGAGCAGCTTGCGGTATTGCCCTATAGCCGAAATGGCCTCCAGCAGCGGTCCGGAATCGACGCGCTTCGGCTCGTCGAACCAAGCTCTGAACATTCGGTCACCGCCCTTGGTTAATGCTTGGTTGATGCTTGCTTTTTGCAGGCCCTCCCCGGAAAGACCTCATGAAAAATATTCGCGCCATCTGTCGGATACGAGCTTCACGATGTCTTCGCGCGGAACGAGCTCATCCGGGTAGCCCGGCTTCATCCGCGCGTCGATGACGATCGGCAGCTCGAAGCTGAGATGGTGCTGCCGCACCCGGCTCCTTGCGAAAATATCGGTCGCCGGATTGAACCGCGTAAATACGGTCCACAAAAACGGGGTTTGCCCGTCTACGATGGCGGTGTCGTCAGCCAATACGACGAGCGGCCATTTGCTTAGTGTGTCGCCATATCGTTCGGCTATTCGCCCGGCCAACTCGGGATCTTCCTCATATGCGGCTCCGGAGACGACGAGGCAGCCCGCGCAGTAAGGCTTGGCGTCGTTAATTCCGTCCAAATGCCCTTCCTCGTATGTATGAGGCAGCTCGCGCACCGGATCGCCTACTCCGAGAAGCACCGCCTTGCTGCCGTGATTCAGTCTCAAGCCGGTGTAGTCGAGCGTGTCATGCGACGTATTGTTGAATATGAACAAATCGGTATGCGGATTGAACCGCTCCAATACCGTCGCAAGCAATGAGCGGAAGTCGGCCAAATCCACGGGTTTGTCCGTCAAGATCAGAAATTTCGTAAGCGACAATTGGCCTTCGCCGAGAATGCGGAAAGCAGAGCCGAGCGCTTCGCGCGAATAGCTCTCTCGCACGATCGCCGCTGCGAGCGGATGGAAGCCGGTCTCGGCATACGTCCACAGCTGCTTTACGCCGGGCATCACGAGCGGGAACGCCGGAGACAGCAGCCGCTGCAGAAACTCTCCCAAGTAGTAATCTTCCTGGCGCGGCTTGCCGACGATCGTCGCCGGGTAAATCGCGTCTTTCCGGTGGAACATATGCTTCACTTGAAATACGGGAAAATCGTGCTGCAGCGAATAGTAGCCATAGTGATCGCCGAACGGGCCTTCCGGTCTGCGCACGTGCGGGGCCACTTCTCCGCAGATGGCGAATTCGGCCTCGGCGACGAGACGATGCCCTCCGAGCGGGTTGTCGGCCACCGGCAGCTTCTGTCCGAGAATTAGCGACGTCAGCAGCAGCTCGGGCAAATGCTCGGGCGCAGGAGCGATCGCGGAAGCGATGAGAGCGGGGGGGCCGCCAAGATAAACGGTCACCGGAAGCGGGCGGTTCCGCTTCTCCGCCTCATGATAATGGAATCCGCCGCCTTTATGAATTTGCCAATGCATTCCGGTCGTGCTGCCGTCGAAAATTTGCATCCGGTACATGCCCAAATTATGGTCATGACCGTCCGGATGCTCCGTATAGACGAGCGGAAGCGTGACGAAGGGGCCTCCGTCCTCCTGCCAGCTCGTCAACGCCGGCAGCTTGGACAGCGGTTCGTTCCGATCGCATACTTCGAGCACCGGAGCTTGCGCATGAGGTACCGTCTTCATTCCGACTTTCATCAAGTCGAACAGCAAATCCTTCTCGTTCCACAGCGCTTTCGGCGTCGGCGGAATAAGCGTATCTTTGGCCGCCATCAACCGGTTCATGATCGCCTCCGGCTTCGGGCCGAAAGCCAGATCGACTCTCCGGGTCGTGCCGAACAGGTTGGTCGCCACCGGAAACGGACTCCCCTTTACGTTCGTGAACAGCAGCGCGGGGCCGCCCTCCTCGATCACTCTCCGGTGAATTTCGGCGATTTCAAGATACGGATCGACCGGAGCGGATATAATCGCTACATCCCTTTCCGCTCGAAGCCTATCGATAAACGTACGCAAATTGGTAAAATTCATTAACGTTCTCCCTTCATCGGGTTAACCGTATCGCGGAATCCGAGCCGCGGAAATCATGAAGCCGGGCGGTTCGGGTCGGCGGATATACGCGCCGACCGCCACGCGAGCACACTCATGTAACAGAGTACGCCGAACAAGCCGGATACGAGCACGACGTGCATGAGAGCCGTCAGCAAGTACCAGTCGGAGCTTAACGTCCAGACGACCGATGCTCCGCTGAACACCTGCAGTACGGTCAGCAGCAGCGCCCATCGCGCCGCAGCGCGAAGCAGGTCCGGGGAGCCCGGCGTCCGGGAAGATCGATATGCGATGATAGCTACTATAACCAGCAACAAAACCGCGGCGATTCGATGGGCAAAAGCGATTCCCGTCGCTCCGTGCAGGGCGGGGACGACTTCCCCATTGCACAGCGGCCAGCCGAGGCAGCCGCCGGAGGATTCGGTATGCCGGACGAATGCCCCGACGTATACGACCACGTAGCTGTATATCGTCGCTCCCCATATCCATTTGCGCATGCCGGGCACAATATTCGCTGTGCGGTCATCCATTGCCAGCAGCCTGGCGGAACGATGAGCCTTGGAGCCGGCGGGGACGTAAGCGCCGGTCCGGATGCCGACGGTCAGCAGAAGCGATGTCGAGAATGCCAGCAGCGAAAAACCGAAGTGAAGCGCCATAACCGCTTCCGATTGCGGATATATGACCGCAAGAGCGCCCAAAATCGCCTGCAAAATCGTGAAAAACAGCGCGCCGAAGGCGAACAGCATCGCTTCCCCGCTGTGCCGCAGCTTCATGTAGGTCGCTATGGCCGCACCCAGCACCAATAATCCGACAATCCCGCTGACGAAACGATGGCTGTATTCGATCATCGATTCGATCGTATACGCCGGCACGAATTTGCCGTTGCACAGCGGCCAGTCCGTGCCGCAGCCTTCTCCCGATCCCGTCTTGGTAACGAGCGCCCCCATGAGCAGAACGAGCCCCATTCCGATTACCGAAGCAAGCGACAAACCGTATAATCGTTTTCCCATCGTGGATGCACCTTCTTTATAAGTCAATCGCGTTCCGATAAAGTCGAAAATTGCGTCAAACCAATTATAGCGATTATCGCCGGGCAAATCCATTTCGGAAATGTGAACGTGTACCGCAGCCGAGCAAGAAAAAAGGAAGCCTTCCCTGACAAAGGGAGGCTTCCCGGCCGATCGGCGCTCCCGTCACGGCAACGCTTCCCCCGCGTAAGGCGGGGACTTGAGCGCGAATGCCGCAAAAGGCTCGCTTTCTATCCCAAGAAATAAAGGAAATGAAAAGATTGTGACATCCGTTGCCGAACCGGTCAGCAGAGCCGAGTCCGGCTTGGCCGTTACGGTCAACGTCAGTCGCATAGCCGTGTTATAAGGATATACAAAGGATTCCCGGTTCAGATTGAAGAAAATGACCCAACCGCCGTCATTCGTAATCGTGATGCCGGATAGGTCTACGTTCGCGTAAGTAGCGCCGGTTACCGTGTTATAAACGGAGCCCGTTACCGACAAATCGCCGTAAGTCAATCCGGTAACGGTCGGATTCGCCAAGGACAGACCGACCTTGAATGGATTGCCGAGGCCGATTTGGGTCAAGTCAGTCAACCCGAGTATCTCCGTCTTGCCTGCTGCGGCAGGTACGATCAATTCAGCGGTTGCCGTTCCCGGTATTAACCGCTTCGAGTCCGGCTTGGCCTGCACCGTCAAAATGAGCTGTCGTGCGGTCGCGGCTGAAGGTATGGGATCGAAGCTTAACACCCGCGACGCCTTGTCGTACTGCAAGCCGCTCAGGCCGTAAGGATCTCCGTCGAGCGCCGCCGACACTTGCAAATCGTCCAGCTCGACCTGATCGTAAACTCCGTCGATGTAGCCCGTATTGTCGAGATACTGAAGCCGGATCCGGTTCGACGCCCCTTCATAAGGCTCCGCCCCGATAATTTTCGTCAAAATCGGGCTCGATTCCCTCACCTGGTTGATGTCGGCTACCAACAATTCGTCCGGCGATACGATCAAATGCATTACTTCCCAATACCGCTCTTGCCCCGGACCCGCCGGCACCGCGTATGACTTGATCAGCGTTTCGTTTACGTCGCCGCCTTCTTCGGATTGGGTGCCGAGATACACCTCGACTTTGGCGTTCGACCCTCTCAGGGAGCCTTCGCCCCAACTGTAGTTGTGAACGTAGTAATTGAACGTTCCGTATACGTTGCGGTTGACCGTAGTAACCGTAACGGTCTCCCTGCCGTTATGATTCGTATCGTCCCGATCGAGCTTGGCGATTTCCCCGTAAGTGTTGGTGCTGACCGTGTTGGCATAGTAAACGTGAAATATGCCGCCGTCGCCGTCCGGTCCGAGCAGGTGCGAATCGAGATCCCTGGCGGCAGCGCCCCAGGTCAATACGATGCGGATTTGGTCGGCCTTCAGCTCCGATATGGCTTTTAGAACCTCATGGTTGTTCTCGCCCCTGGACACCGTGACGTTGAAGCTGCTCCGCTCGTAGCCTGCCGCCAATAGCTTGATCGTGTACGGGCCTGCCGGCAGGTCGACGTTGAACATGCCCATCGCGTCGGTAGCCGTCTGCGCAACCGCGCTGCCGGACGTGTTATCCGTCCCGGCCCTGAACTCCAGCGTAGCCCCGAACACCGGGCTGTTATTCCAATCTACCACGGAGCCTCTCAAAGAGGATTGGAACATGGCGTCATGGAGTCCGACATGGGAGAACCGAACGACTTTCCCTTGGGCGTCCGCTTCCGACAATGCCAGATACGCATACCCGTAATTCGCTCCCGCAATATCCTCCCCCGGCATATAGGGCTTCCCTCTGGCTGCCGATCCGACGGCGGGAACGTTGCGGGTCGATTCGGTCAATTCATAATACAGTGCGCCTCCGTTTTGCGGGACATAATCGATTCGGATCGATCCGGGCGACATCCCGGGCTGAATCGTATATCCCGCCGCAGGCCCGGGATACATCAAAGGCCGGACCAAGCCCAGGGCGACTCTCAAATCGTCTCTCTTGTCCGCGGAGGTAGCCTTATTCCCATCCCCGTTAAAGTCCGGTACGTCGGCCGGCTGCCGGTTGGCAAACGGTACGATATCCGCTATATTCGCGGCACCGGATTTGACCAGTATGGGCGGCAACTGCCGAGGGACGCTTCGGACCGGTCCGGTGACGCCGACGGCCTCCAAATTATGTATGCCCTCCGTCGGAAAAACAACCGCGATCGAGCGGTTCGGTCCGCCTTCCGTACTGCCGCCCACTACTTGCGCGCCTTCCCTGAGCTCGACCGCTTCCCACCCCAGCGCCGCCACTTGGATATTTACCGATTCATTCGGCCGTACGATTACCGCTTCCGTCGGGTACAACACCGCGATAGGAGGAACCGATTCGGCACCGGCCCTCGGGACGCCGGGGAACATGCTGCAGACGCATAGCAGCAGCAACAGGAATGTCCGGTATACGCCGGACAGCTTGCTTCGTTTTCTCGCATAAGGCATACGCCCCCGCTCCACCTCTTTTCCAATCATTCCTATAAGCTCATAGTCTCATACTACCATAAGCCTTTCGAACGATACAGAAGGAATTGAGCGAAGCGCGCAACATTTCCCGATTTTTATCGACAAAATGACTAGACCGGACTCGAGACTGGCGCTCCAAGCTCGCGAAGCGATTGCAGGGCATGCTCCACAAACAAGTCCCCGGCTTCCTCCTGCAATCGGCTGTACGTCCTGAGCCTGGTCTCGTAACCTCCTTGACGGTATGCCTCCCTCGTGCATACATAGCCGCTGACAGATCCGTTCGTCAACTGGTTAATGATCGTATAAGGGAATGGAGAGCCCCGTTTGATCTCCAGGCCGAATTCGACAAATATTTCCGCCGGCAGTCCGACGATGGCGAGATCGCCAAGCGCGAAGATTTGAATTTCAGCTTCGGTCGCTTCATTGGCATCGTTGCGCGACAGCTCTACGATTTGCTTCGCAAACTTCACTTCCGTTACGGGAGCGCCGTCTTCCGCCGATTGAAGCAGCTGTCGGGCCGCGGCGATCTGCTCTTCCGCCGGTCTTCGAAATCGGACGGGAACGCGACGTTGCTTGACGGCGGCTTGCAGCCGATCGGCGGTATACGTTTTCTCGCGCACCTTCATCGCCTCAAAAGCCAATATGTTGCCCATCACCTTATAGTGATTCGGCTTCGTAGTGGCGAGTCGGCCGCTAACATCGATATGGTTGATATCTCCGCTGGCTCCTTGCAGGAATAGACTGACTGCGGATGGACCCAGCAGCCGCTTGAGCGTTCGGCTCAGCTCGCCGGGATAATCGGCGCTGTACTCCGTTCCGCCCACCACGCAAGCATGACACGAATAGTTCGTAACCGCCCCTATCGGATTGCCCTCCGCATCGTCGATGCGGATGACGACAACTTCCGGGTCGATCGGTCCGACCGGCTCGACAATGTCCGGGTTCCCGATGCCGGGATTCATCCGGACGGTGCCGTCGCGCATAAGGAACCTCCGGTTAAAGGCAATATCAGCCTCCATGCCGCGCCCGAAGCCGATGCGCGCTTCCGTGCGGCGGGAGTGGGCGAGGATTACCGCATCCGCCGCCCTGCTCGCGAGCAAGTCCAAATACGACTCGTCGACCGCGCTCACGAAGCTCGTCTGGATAGTCGGTCCGCCCGTATGGGTGTGCGTCGACGACACCATCACATGCTCGCCAGGAATTCCGGCAACCTCCGAGACGCGCGTCCGTACGTTCTCGACCAGCCTTCGGGGCACGTCGATGGCATCCAAGGCGACTATCGCGAACGTCGCGCTATCCGTTTCGACGACTAACGCTTTCGCATACAAATCGTCCTTCGTTCCCGTCGACAACCTCTCGTTGACCGAACCCGGAATCGGGCTGCCGAGCGGAGGCGTGATAACAACCTCGCTCATTCCGCATTTGCTCATCGCAATTCCTTCCTTCCATTGCTTTGTTTCTTTCCTACAGCAGCAAAATGGCTCCGCCGATCATGGGTACGATGACCATCGCCGTCTTCAACCACGATACGGTAACGCGTTTCGTAAACTTGGCGCCGATATACGCCCCCAGCATCGTGCCGCAGACGACTTGGACCAGCAGCGGAAAGTCCAAATGTCCGACGAACCAAAACCCCGTTCCGCCGGCAATCGCAATCGGCAGAATGACCAGCATGGTCGTTCCCGCGGCTTGACGAGCGGGCATGCCCAGTACCGTCAACAGCCCGATCTGAATAAACGGGGTAGATCCGATGCCGAATAAGCCCGACAGCACTCCGGTCGTCAGACCGACCCCTCCCGCGGCCAGCCAAAAAGCGAAGCCCTCGAGGAATGCTTTGGCGTCCGTCCCTTTATCCTTATGGCCGGATACGAGCAGCATGCGCACCCACAGGGCGAGGCCGGATAAAAAGAGCATCCCCGCGGTAAGCCACTTCAGTCCATCCTCCGGAATGTAGACGGAATAATGAGAACCGACGGCCGCTCCGAACGCGCCGAATCCGCCGACGGCCAGCCCCGTTTTCAACAGGACATTGCCGTCCCGGTAATGGCTGACAGCGCCCGACAACGAGGAGAACGCCATGGCGGACAAAGCCGTTCCGAGCGCCGTATGGATCGGATAACCGAAGCCTACCGTCAGGATGGAGATAATGAAGCCCGATCCGCCCGCCCCTACGAACCCGAGGAGAAGCCCGACGGCGAACATCGTTCCGACTATCTGTACTATCATCGCCGTTCCTTTCAAGAGCTCAATTTTGTCCTCTCACCGTTCATTTAACCATCGATGGAACGATGTGTCTAATGTATTATTTCTATGATATCAATGATAAAATGTAATAAATGACATATGGCGCAACGGAGGGTATGACCATTGGAGTGGCAGCAGTTGGAATATTTCCATACGGTAGCCCGGGTCGAGCACTTCACCCGCGCAGCCGAGCTATTGTCCGTATCGCAGTCGGCGCTCAGCCGTTCGATCTCCAAGCTGGAGGAGGAGCTGGGCGTCAAGCTGTTCGAACGGAAAGGCCGCGGAGTCGTGCTGAACCGGTACGGAAAAGAGTTTTATGCCAAAACGTCGCGCAGCTTGCAGGAGCTGGCGCAGGCCAAGCAGGAAATGATCGATCTGCTCGATCCGGAGCGCGGCACCGTCTCGCTCGCCTTCCTGAAGTCGCTGGGAGCGTCCTTCGTCCCGAATCTGGTGAGCGCGTTTCTCGGCTCATGCCCGCGCGTTCATTTTCAGCTTTTTCAGAACGCCACTTCCGTTATGTTGGATCAGTTGGAAGCCGGCGATATCGATTTTTGTTTGTCCACCGTTACGGAAACGAGAGCTTCCATCGAATGGCAGCCGTTATGGACGGAAGACATATTCGCCTTCGTCCCCGTCGGGCACGAGCTCGGAAATCGCCGTCAAGTGTCGCTGCAAGAACTAGCGGACAGTCGGGTAATCGCCTTGAAGCAAGGGTACGGCACCCGTACGGTTATGGACCGATTGTACGATCAAGCCGGAATAACGCCGAAAATTATGTTTGAAGGAGAGGAGGTCGTGACGCTTATGGGGTTCGTGCGGGCGAAGCTCGGGATTACGCTGCTCCCCGACATTAAAGGAGTGGACATGGAAGGCATCGTCCGTTTGCCGGTTGACGAGCCGGAGTGCCGGAGGACGATCGGACTCGCTTGGAACAAGAACAGTTATCTCTCTCCCGTCGCCAATCGATTCCGGCAATTTCTGACCGAGTATAGCGGCGGGTTGACGTTGGCGGAATAGATGGGGCCGGCGCTTAGTGAAGGTCTGCCGAGGAATGGATGGAAAATCTGAGGCTGTTGAAAAAGTCAAAAAGAGAGAATTGTCATACAAAAAGAGATGGGGGAAATGTGCGGAAAGCGAAGCGGCTGACTTTAAAATCGTGTTGTAACCGCTAAAATCTTAAAAACAACACGATTTTAACGGATGTGGAGCGTATTCCCCCACCTCTTGTCTCCGGCGCTTCCTCTCTTTGCAGACTTTTTCATCAGCTTCAAAATCTCCAGTTATATTTGAAGCGGATGACCGGAAAGCAGCTTTAGATGGAAAATATACAGTTATTCTCATGGCATTATAGAAAATCGCACTAGAACCGAAGAAATAACTGTATGTTTTCCAGGCAATCGTCTGTAAAGCGCGAACTACAAAAAAGCAACTGTATGTTTTCCATCTGTTGACGGTGTAAAAAAACAAGAAGCCTGGGAATCAAGGCTTCTCTGTATGTTCGACTGCATAATTGATTCGCGAAACGCAAAACCTTACCTGGAGCAGGTAAGGTTCAGGTTGTCGAGAAAGTGAAAAAGAGAATAGAACCCACTATAAGGGGGTGGGGAAATGTACGTAGAACGAAGCGTCTGACTTTAAAATCGAGTTGTAACCGCTATTGTTCATAAAGGCAACTCGATTTTAACGGAAGTGAAGTGCATTCCCCAATCGCTTTCCCCATAGCTTCCTTTTTTTGTACACTTTCTCAACATCTTGACCTTACCTGGAGCAGGTAAGGTTTTCTTGTTTGTACCGAAACGGCAGTCCGCTTATTTCGTCGAAGCTTTGCTCGCTTCCACGATTTGATCGAGGTATTGCTCGATTTCTTCGCGCGTTTTGCGCAGCTTGCTGACAAACCGGCCCAGCTCTTCGCTTTGGCGAAAGCCGATAAAGCTCGGAATGCCGAGGATGTTGTATTTCTCGCACAGATCCGGCAGCTCGTCGCGGTCAAGCTGGATAAAGGTCAACCGGTCGGCGTAAGCCTTCTCCACGTCCGGCATAAACGGCTCGATATAATGGCAGTCTTTGCACCAGGTCGTCTTGAATACGGCGATGGTCGGTTTGTCTTGAGCGATCGCTTCGTAAAAAGCTTGTTCCGTTTTGATCGGTTCCATAATGCTGCACCTCCGTCCGACCGGCATGCAGGGGTCGGTTTTATTGCCTGTTATAGCATGACGCGCCCCCCGATGTCAATGGATCCCGGCCTTCCGCTCAATTGCAGCCCGGATCGATCGAGATTTCCACATGAATGCAGTTTACATTTACTAGAAATAGTGATATCATATAAATATCAAATAGAGATCAAAACAAATCATTTTGACAAAGGAGCTATGCATATGAGCGAAAGAAAAACTTGGCACGTAAACGGGTTTATCGGCGTTTTGTTCATCCTGGCCCTGGCCGCTGTCGCCGTCGTCTACACCTTCGTAATGGGACACCCCGTTATCGGAATCGCGCTATTCGTCGTAGACCTTTTCCTGCTCAGCTCGATTACGGTCATCCAGCCGAATCAGTCGAACGTGGTCACCTTTTTCGGCAAATATATGGGTACGGTTCGGGAAGGCGGCTTCTGGCTCGTTACACCGCTCAGCAACCGTCGCAAAGTATCGCTGCGTGTACGAAACTTCAATAGCGTCAAGCTGAAAGTAAACGACATCGACGGCAATCCGATCGAGATCGCCGCGGTTATCGTATTCCGTGTCGTCGATACGGCCAAAGCGCTGTTCGACGTGGAAAATTACGAGCAATTCGTAGAAATCCAAAGCGAAACCGCGCTTCGCCACGTAGCGAGCAAATATCCGTACGACAACCTTGACGGCGGCGGCTACTCGCTGCGCGGCAATACCGAGGAAGTGGCGGCCGAGCTGGCCAAGGAGCTGCAGAGCCGACTGTCGGTCGCCGGCGTCGAAGTGATCGAAGCACGCCTGACGCATTTGGCCTACTCCACTGAAATTGCCAGCGCCATGCTTCAGCGTCAGCAAGCGTCGGCCATTATTTCCGCCCGGGAGAAAATCGTGGAAGGCGCCGTAGGCATGGTCCAAACGGCCATTGCCCAGCTGGAGAAAGACGGTCTGCATCTCGACGAGGAACGCAAAGCCGCGATGATCAACAATCTGATGGTGGCCATCGTGTCCGACCGGTCCGCGCAGCCGGTCGTCAACGCAGGCTCGATCTATTGACGGTGCCCCATGTCCGTCAAAAAAAACTTTCCGCTTCGCATCGATCCGAAGCTGTACGAAATATTGGAGCGATGGGCCGCTGACGAATTCCGCAGCGTCAATGCGCACCTTGAATATTTGCTGCGGGAATCCGCGCATCGGGCCGGACGGCTTCCAGGCGGCCGCCAGTCGCCTCCGCCCTCATCAGACGAATAAAGCGCAGCCCTCTCGGGGGCTGCGCTTATTTCGACGAAAATCGAAGTTTTTGCACGTTTAAGGAAAAGATGGGCACTTCATCCTATTTTATTTGCATGATGTCATTTGTTATATTTTGGCTATGGAAAAGACTTTGCCTCATGAACTGCTGCCTGTTTTCCATAATATCGGGACGGTGGAGGAGTGAATGATGAGAACAAAGCGTTTTCGTACGGCATTCATTTTGCTTATGGGCTTGATGTTGACGCTGGGCATGTCCGGGAGTGCGTTTGCCAGTTGGGGAGGAACCGTAATTTATTCCCCGCTCCAGGGAACGATCGGCTCGCCGGCCACCTACGTCGACGGCGTATACTGGGCGCAAGCGTCCACTACGACGCATTTTTCCATTACGGTGCTCGATCCTTCGACGAACGACGTTTTGTTCGCAACTCCGATTTTGGCGCAAAGCGAACCTCCGGGATCGACCTACGGCAGCTACGCCATTCCGGCGGAGGATCTGCTCTACTTGCCGTCTTGGACCGCATCGCAATTGGCGGTCACGACCTGGCGTTACGGCAGCTCCGGCTGGGAGCTTGTCGGAACGGACAGCACCTATGTCGTTTTCTGATCGAAGAACAATGCGAATAAAGCGCAGTCCCCCCGGGGGCTGCGCTTTATTTCGCGGAAGAAGTCTCACTTCACGATTTTGTCTATAAGCCCGTAGGCAAGCGCCTCTTCCGCGGAGAAAAAGTTGTCCCGATCCGTATCGCGCTCGATTTTGTCAAGAGGCTGGCCCGTTCGTTCGACGTAGATGTTGTTCATCACGGAACGCGTCCGGATGATCCAATCCGCGCGGATTTTAATATCCGCCGCCTGGCCTTGAGCGCCTCCCCACGGCTGATGCAGCATCACCTCTGCGTTGGGAAGCGCCGACCGTTTTCCTTTCGCCCCGCCTACCAGCAAAATCGATCCCATCGAGGCTGCGAAGCCTACGCAGATCGTGGCCACATCGGGCTTGATGAACTGCATCGTGTCGTATATCGCCATCCCGGCCGTCGTCGAGCCTCCCGGAGAATTGATATACATATGGATATCCTTATCCGGATCGTCTCCTGCCAGAAACAGCAGCTGCGCGACGACCGCATTGGCGAGCTGGTCGTTGACTTCGCTGCCGACGAATACGATCCGGTCTTTCAGCAGGCGCGAATAAATATCGTAGGACCTCTCCCCCCGGCTGCTCTGCTCGATTACGACCGGTATATAAAGACTCATGGAAGCTCACCTCCTGGTAATGGTCAATCCAATCAATTCGACTAAGCGGCCATGCGCGGCGACGCGGATGCGGAACCGCTGCCCGCGGAACGCGCCCAAAATCCGGAGCCGACGTAGATCACCGTTCCGGATTCCCCGCTCCGGCCCGGCATAGACCGCGAAACGACGGCAGGCTCGCCCTCTTCCGCGGAGACTTTCGCACCCGGCCTGAACGTTACGACATTGGCTTGTTGCTTGTCTCCGCCGGCGCCGTTTGCAGCGCCTGCACAATTTTCCCATACGACTACGGCTTGGTCGGCGTTTTTCCCCTGTTCCATTTGCATCAGTCCTCTCCTTCGCGGATTTGCGGATATACCGCTACCAGCACCTCGTAAGAGCCGGCTTCGGATTGCCCGGAGCTCGCGGCACCCTCCGCGTTCTCGTCCGGCTTCGCGTCTGTCGGTCCGCCGTATTTCTCCGTCAGCAGACGAAGCGCCTCCATGTACTCCTGTACGAACGATTGCCGCTCTATCTCCCCGGAAAGACGGACCGTCGCGGAAAGGGACGCGCTGTGCACCGTCTCGCCCGCTTCCGTTCTCTCCATCAGCCTCAGCGCGTCGCGCTTCAGCTTCTCGGAAGTATGCACGAGATGGGACAGCGAGCCGTCCTCCTTCATCCGCCGCACCGTCTCCGGCTCGAATCCGAGCGCGTCCGACAGCACGAACGATTTGGCAATCGCCTGGTACAGCACCTCGACGAGATTGCGCACTTGCCGCGAGCCCGTTTTGCGCACGAGCCCGACTTTCTCCAGCGCCTTCAAATGATAATTGATCTTTTGCGGCGTCTCCCGCATCATTCTGCCGACCTCGGCAGCCGAAACGGGCTTGCGCATATGCGCCAATATTTGCGCGCGGAGCGGGTTCAGCAAGACGACCGCCTGCTCGGGATCGTGGACGACGACCATTTCCAAAGGCTCTTGAACGTTCATCGGAATCACCATCTACAGTTAATTGTTTACGTAAAAATATATTATTACGTAAATAATGTTTTGTCAATAAGTCAAATTTCCGGTCTCATTTCGACTGCCCCGCCCCTGTAATCCGTATGGAAAAACAATCCGGTCCATATAATGAGAAGACGAATGATTCGCAACGGAACGGGAGGAATCCGAATGAATCGGATGGGCGAACGAAACCGTCTCCGGGATATATGGAACCGGCTGCTGACGGTTCCGGGCAATATGACGGCGTATTGGACCGGCAAAGTGGCGGGCTGGCTGCAATCCGCGAAGCTATCGGGTGATGCCGTCGAATTGTCCGTCACCAAAGAGGAAATACGCAGCCTGCGAAAGCTGGCCGCCTCTTTCGCCGAAAAGGACTACCCGGGCACCCCGCCCCGGTTGACGGCCGAGGAAATCTCGCTCGTCCAATCGATCCGCGATGAAACAAAGCGATGCAACCGCAATAACGTGACGAGAACGATGGCCTATTGGCGCGTGTTCGAGCGCAGTCCCGTGCTCCAATGGGCGTTTCTCGCGCATATGGTTTCCCGCAACGGCGGCTGGAGCATGACCGATTTGAAGGGCGAGCTTTATTCGCGTCTATTGGCGCCCGACCGGTCCGATACGATATTCGATTTTCTCGAAAGCGCCAACTCGCTTATTTTTCAAGACGCATATCCGCAGCTCCGCTTGTACGAATCGTCCATGGAACGCCGCAGAAATCTGTTCCACCTGCTCCCCGTATTCGGCGTTTCGGCTTTTATGCGCCCGGTGTGGGAGCAGTTTTGGCGTGAAGGCAATTCCGCGCTGCTGACCGTCGGGCTGATCGTGAACGAGCAGCATTACATCGAAGGGCGAGTCGTTCAAGACGAGCGGTTTCGCCGGGCGATTCTGGATACGGCCGATTTTCAGGCACAAACCGTTCTGCAGTTGAACTGCCTATTGTTTCCGTACGCTCCCGAGGGGGCTTTGGCACATCCGGAAGCTTCTTCGCAGCCTCGCAATCATCGGCTCGCCGGACTCATTCTCGAGGATTTCTCCGATCTGAGCGGACGGATCGAATTCGGCAAAGCGTTGTATGCCATTCTATTCGCCGTTCCCGCCGTCGCCAAAGGCGTCCGCGATTTCGCATCATCCCGGACTCATACCGGCTCCCGCGCGGATTACTGGCCCGGGATATTCGCAACCCTCCGGTCCGAACCGCCGAAAGCGCAATACGTGGAGAAGCTTGACGGCGGCATTCTGCTGCCGGGGGCAACTCCTCTGTACAGTCCCAAACTGGAGCAAGCGTGGAAAGATAAACCGTTCACGCCGCCGGACCGGTACGATTGGTATCGTCTCCGAGCCGGATCGACGGTATCGGGACGTGCAACGGACCGGGAACGCGGCGGAAATGACGATCCCTTCCGCTACTTCGGTAAGATGCGACCGCCCCTCCACTACGAGATGACGAATGAATACAGCTTTGCGTTGAACAAGCTCGAGTTGGCGGTTTTGGCCGGGGATATGTTGTTCGATTGACAAACGGGGACCAAAAGTGGACGGAAAAAGCCGGGCGGCTCCAGGAAATTGTCCCGGACCGCTCGGCTCCGTTATGACCTTTATTTGCTACCCTGTTCCTCAGGGACGTTCTCTTCCCCGCTGCTGCTGCTGCTCGGCGGCCTGGTCGTACGGATAGCTGACCGGCAGCTCGCTGACCCGGTTCAGACGTTCCACCTGCTCGGCCGCAAGCGCCCAACCGCCGGCTCCCAAATTATCTTCCAGTTGCTCCACGTTGCGGGCGCCGATAATGGGGGCGGTCATCTCCTGCCGCGCCAGCAGCCAGTTGAGCGAAACTTGCGCCGGAGTTTTACCGGTTTCCTCCGCGATGTCCCGGACGGTATCGAGAATCGACCAAGTCGTGTCCGTGTTCCATTTCGACCATAGATCGGGACTGTTCCCCACGCGCGTATTTTCCGGAGGCTTCTCCATATCCCGCCGAAACTTGCCGCTCAGCCAGCCTCCGCGCAGCGGGCTCCACGGAATGACGCCGATCCCCTCGGATGCGCACAGCGGCAGCAGCTCGTACTCGGTAGCCCGGCACAGCAGGCTATATTGCGGCTGCAAGCATACGAATGGCTCCCATCCGCGTTCCCGGCTTATGCCGTTTGCCTTCATCAGCTGCCAGGCGCGGTAGTTGCTTGCCCCCAAATACCGTACGAGTCCTTCCCGGACCAGATCGTTAAGCGTGCCTAACGTTTCCTCCAGCGGAGTGGCCGGGTCCCATGCATGCACCTGATACAGGTCGATATAATCCGTGCCGAGCCGGCTCAGGCTGTCCTTCACCGCATCGCGAATATGTTTGCGGCTGAGCCCGATATCGTTCGGACCGTCTCCCATGGCACCGCGTACTTTGGTAGCGACCACGAAATCTTCCCTCCGCCTGCCCTTCAGCCAGGCGCCGACGATTTCCTCGGACCGGCCGCGCCCGTAGACGTCGGCCGTATCGAGGAAATTGCCGCCCTGCGCGGCATAGCGGTCCATGATGGAAAAGCTCTCCCGTTCGTCGGCGGCAGCGCCGAATGTCATCGTGCCCAAGCACAGCTCGCTTACCCGGAGTCCTGTTCTTCCCATATAACGGGTTTTCACGGCAACTCTCCCCTTTCCTATTTACCAGATCGGCAAAAAGCCCCGCAGCTCTTCCAAAATCGCATCCGCTTTCTTCAGCACGTCCGCCGAAAGGTTCAGGTCGGCGGCCGCCGCGTTTTCCTCGACTTGGGCCGTCCGGCTTGCTCCCACGATCGCCGAGCTGATTCCGGGGCGCCCGAGCACCCACGCCAAAGCAAATTGCGTCGGCGTACAGCCGGTCTCTTCGGCCAATCGTACCAATTTCTCCACGCAGGAAAGTACATCGTCCCGCAAGTAGCTCTTGATCCATAGATTGGTACGCTCGTCGCTCGCTCTGCTTTCCGCCGGAATCGGGCTCCCCGGCTTATATTTCCCGGAAAGAATGCCCTGCGCCAGCGGTGAAAACACGACCTGCCCGATTCCTTCTCGGAGCGAAACGGGAACGACTTCCTTCTCGATATAACGAACCAGCATATTGTAAATGGGCTGATTGGATACGAGCTTCCTGAGTCCCAGCCTGTCCGCGATTCCGACCGCGTCGGCAATTTGGGCGGCGCTCCATTCGCTGACGCCGGCGTACAGAATTTTCCCCTGCGCCTGCAGATCGTCGAGCGCGCGAAGCGTCTCCTCGAGCGGCGTCTCCGGATCATAGCGGTGGCATTGGTACAAATCGATATAATCCGTACCCAGCCTGCGCAAGCTTGCCTCGCACTGCTCCATGATATGCTTGCGCGACAAGCCGCGGTCGTTCGGGCCTTCGCCCATCGGGAAGTATACTTTCGTGGCGATCACGCAGCTTTCCCGGGGGTAATCGGCCAATACTCGCCCCATCACTTCTTCCGCCGCTCCCCGGTTGTAGGCGTTGGCCGTATCGAAAAAATTGACGCCCAGCTCGTACGCCCTGCGGATGCAAGCTTCCGCCGTCTCCGCTTCGGTAGCGGTCCCGTATGTCAACCAGCTGCCCAACCCGATTACGCTTACGTTCAATCCGCTCCCGCCCAGTTTTCTGTATCTCATGCCAAATCCTCCTTTATCGGGGTATGCCTGATGTCGCTTCGACTCTTTAAACGTACCAAAGACCGCGCCCGAATGAAAGTAGTCAAAAAAAGATGACTAAGTACATTCCGGGCAAGCGCATGCGCCCGTCCGGCTTGGCGGCGGCGCTTTCCATATCGTTAAAACCTGCGACAGCATCATTCGCATACAGAAGTGCATGCATCGCATGACTGGGTGAAAGCTAGCCGCCTTTGCCGGCGCTCGCGAGACTGCGAATTCATCAAATAGCGGAACTCGCGTATGTTATTGAACCGAATCGCAGTGTCGACAGCAAAATAACGGAAAACCCTGTTCACTGCCCCTTTTCACCCCGAGAGATCGATATAAAGGAAGTCTGTTCCGTTATATTCAGGAGTGTAATGAAATTCGAAACCATAACGGAATCCAGTTCCGCTAAATACAGGCAACGTGTTGTCACGCCCACCAAAACGCCTCCAGTTTAATGAGGATTATGCTGTCCTAGAAAAAAAAGAGACCCGCAAGCAACGGGCCGCGGGTCTTTCAACTATATATATTCAAAAAGGGGGTCGACTTTTATTATAGACGGCTTACATTAAGACAAGATGAAAGAAATATTTCATTTGTGTTACAAATTTCATGTTACAATTTTACACGACTCAATTGCCGGCCGTACCGGGCTTTCGCTTCAGCCTGCGCATGATTTTCTGCACCGGCGCGGGGAGCCTTGCCGCATCCTCCGCCGTGACCACCTTCGTCAGCGCCAGCAAGGCGACGTAAACGGCCATCACCGCCCCTCCGACGATGATCGCATCGAGCATATGGCTCCAGCGATAGCCGAAAGGTTGCACGTAGCGATGGGTCAGCCATTCCAGGCCAAAGCCGGCCGCGTATACGAGTACTGCCGTAACGGCCAAGCCGAACCATTTTTTCCCGAGAATCGTATAGTCGACATGCCTGCGCAAAATAACGAGGTTAAGCTGCGCCATAACGATGAAGCAAAGCGCCGTGGAGGCGATGATTCCGTAAATGCCGAACGTCGGAGCGAGCAAATAGCTGCAAGCGAGCTTGACCACCAGCCCGATGCAAACGTGCACGATCAAGGGACGCATCTGGCCGATACCCATAAGAACGGCGCCCGACGTCTGCATCACGATCTGGAACATGGCGCTGGCTGTCAGCAGCACGATAATGCCGGTGCCGTCGGCGTTGCCGAACATGAAAATGTTGATCGGCCGCGCGGCCGCGCAAATGGCCAGCACGAGCGGGAGCCCCGACAAAACGGATATATACAGCGCTTTGGACGCCTGCGAGTTTACCAAAGCATGGTCTTTCTTCGCGAACGCCGAGGAAATGACGGGAACCGCGGACTGGCTTAGCGCAATGGCCAGTATGATCGGTATGCCCGCGAGAGACTGGGCCCGTCCGCCGAGTATCCCGAGCGCATTGACGGCCGCTTCGTGCGACAAATCCGGCTGCAGCAAGCCGACCGTAATCGTCGTATCGATCGCGTTGATCAAAGGAACGGCCATCGAGAACAGCACGATCGGCACGGACAGCTTGAAAAGTCTGGCATAAATATCCCGATGGCTCATCGGAGCCGTGACCGTCTTATTGCCGACCTGACCATTGCGGCGGTCCTCGCGCTTCAGAAGCACGGCATAATACAGCATGACGAGCACCGCCCCGATACTTCCGGCGACGCCTCCGAACGATGCCCCGGCCACCGCCCATGCTTGTCCCCAGCCGATCGCAAGCAGCAGGTAGGCGAGACCGATCGCCGCGACAAGCCGGACGATCTGCTCGATAATTTGCGACAAGCCGTTAGGAGCCATCCGCTGCCTGCCCTGAAAGTAGCCGCGCATTATGGCGATGAGCGGGAACAGGAGCAGCGCGGGAGCTATCGCGCGGATCGCAAGCGATGCGTTCGGCACCCCGGATATCTTCTCGTAATATGGAGCGGCCAACAGCATCAACACCGTCATGACGGCGCCGGCGGCGAGCGCAAACTTGACCGCGGCTTGATAGATCCGCTGCGCCTCCCCGTACTGCCCGAGCGCGTTCCTCTCGGATACGAGCTTGCTGAGAGCGCTCGGTATGCCCGCCGTAGCCAGCACGAGCAGCATCATATAAATGTTGAACGCGTTCGAGAATGTGGCCATGCCGGAGTCGTCCAGCAGGTGGACGAGCGGTATGCGCTGCACGGCGCCCAGCACGCGGGCGATCAACGCGGCCAGCGCCAATATGATCGTACCTTTGACAAGCGAATCTTTCGACAAAGAACTCGTACCTTCTTCCGCTAAAAATAATGACTGCTCCATTATACAACGATTCCGACGCGAACTCATCCTATGAATCGCGAAAAAACTACGACAGCATAATTCGCATGCAGCAAGCAACATAAGGCTGCTTTTCGCAATGCCGCTGCAGGAGCAGATTTGTTTGCCGAAGACACTTGTCGAAGACACTTGTCGAAGACACTTGTAGAAGACGCTTGTAGAAGACGCTTGTAGAAGACGCTTGTAGAAGACGCTTGTCGGCGCGCCACTGGACCCGAATGCTCTCTCGGAGCTTACTCGTTTAAGAAATAGCGGAACGCGCGTACGCTATATGTTCGAAAATCGCTATCGACGGCACGATAACGGAAAAGAGTTCCGCTATTCCGCGCTTTTTTTCACTTTTCTTCCTGGCAAGCGGAAATAACGGAACAGCGTTCCGCTATTTTTGGAAATGTCGCGGAAACCGAGACATTAACGGAAAAACGTTCCGCTAAATGTGCAATAGTGTCGGTACGACCACCATACGGCATACGGAACCCTACTTCGCATTATACTTGCTCGCGAACGATGCAGTCGTACAAAAAAAAAGAGACCCGCAAGCAACGGGCTGCGGGACTTTCCATTTATATATTCAAAAAGGGGGTCGACTTTTATTATAGGCGGTCTTCATTAAGACAAGATGAAAGTAATATTTCAATTTTATTACAAAATGCACTATGCTTGAACCCACATGGCAGGCGTAATCAATATATCCGGTACGTTGCGGAACTCCGTCTCGAGAGCTTGCCTCGCGCGCTCGGACAAGACAGGCCCGGAAAGGAGCCTGACGTTATCGTCGATCTGCTCCGGCCGCTCGGCGCCGATGACCAGACAATGGACTCCTTCGGTATCCCGCACGTAGCCCATGGCCAGCTCCGCGACGGATATCCCTTCCGTTTCGGCGATCTCCCCGAGCTTCGCCAGCGCTTCCCGGGCAATCGTCCCGAGCGGCTCGGGCAAACCGTCCGCGGTGCGGAAAAATAATCCTTGCAGGAAGACGCTGCGGGCTATGACGATTTTGCCGTCCTCCCGGAATTGGCGGAGCGCACCGCACTCGACCGCACGCCGATCCCACAGATTGAGCGGCAGCTGCACCGTCTCGTAGATTTCGTCATGCAGCAGGCGGCCGCATCGGGCGAACTGCTCGTCGGAGTTTGCCCCGAGCGATACGCCCGCCCTCTCGATCAAGCCGCTCCTCCTCAACCGGTTCAGCACCTGCGACACGCGTTCCCCGTACGCTTCCAGAACGGCAGGGTCGTGGATCATCAGCGCCGGGAGCGTCCGCAGCTTCAGCCGCTCCAGTATCGTCTCCGTCCGCTCGTTCATTTGCTTCTCCAACGCGGCCTCATCGAGATTCGGATCCGTCTTCAGCTTGGAAACGATGAACGGCGTCCGCTTCCCTTCGAAATAGCGTCCCAGCTTCAGCTCCGCGTCTCCGTATTCGAGAGCCGTATCGAAGCAGTTGATGCCGTGTTCCGCGCAGCGGTCAAGCAGCGCCCGGGCGTCGACCTCGCCGGTCCGGTTGGCGATTCCGTATCCGGATATGCCGAGCTGGGCCGTTCCCAGCATCAGCTTGGACAGCTTTATGCCGCCAACGTCGCTTAGCGGAATGTCCCCGCCTTTTACCATCCGCTCCACCCTCCGTCGACGACGAGATTGTGTCCCGTCACATACTTTGAAGCTTCCGAAGCCAAATATACGATGGCTCCCTTAATGTCGGAGTCGTCGGCCATTCTTCCGAGAGGGGTTCGTTCGACGTAATTGCGAAGGAATTGCTCGGCGCGAATTTCGTTCGCCGTTCCTATCGGGTTATATCCGCCCGGGCTGATGCAATTGACGCGCACGTTATACTTGCCGTAATAATTGGCCAACCATTTCGTCATGCCGACCATCCCCCATTTGGCATACGTGTACTCGATTCCGCTCGTCATCCCGGTGTCTCCGTATACGGGAAAGTGGGGACCTAGCACGCCTTGAATCGAGGCGATGTTGATGATGTTGCCGCCGCCGCGCTCGCGCATCGTTTTCACGACGGCTTTGGACATCAGCATAAGCCCGAGCCCGTTGACCTGCTGCGCCGCCGACCAGCCCTCGGATGTCGTCTTCTCGATATCGTCCAGTCCCGTCCGCGATACGGAATTGTTTATTAATATATCGATTCCGCCGTATGCGGTCACCGATTCGCCGACGAACGATTGTATGCTGCCTTCATCCGCCAAGTCCAGACGAACTCCATGAGCGACGTATCCTCGGCCGCGCAATTCGCCCGCTTTGACTTCGCATTGCTCCCGGTTGCGGGAAGCGATCAGCACCGTCGCGCCGGCCTCGCACAGCGCTTCGGAAATATGGGCGCCGTACAGGCCGGAGCCGCCGGTGACGACGGCGATTTTGCCGTCCAGACGAAAAGAACTCATCACATTCATTCCGCACTCCCCCGTTTCTCACCGTCGTCGATATGCGGTTCGGACGGTGCTATCATAAACAACGGCTCTCCATTACGTACCGCCGGTGTCCCCGGCAGCATAACCACTACGCCGCCCCGGGAAGTGACAACCCGCTGCAGCTCCTCTCCGTCGAAACCGTATATCGTTCCGATCCGCTCGCCGGCGGCAACCGGCGAGCCTAGGGGCAGCTCGGGAATAAAGAATCCGTCTGCTTTCGCGGTTTCCGAGCCGTCGAAATTGCCGTCTCCGTATATGCGTCGCGGTGCGGCCGGCGACGCCTCGTCTCCTTGCTCCCGCTCATTCGAACGAAGCATTCCCAGATGGCGCATCAATCTGAACGCGCCCGCATAAAACGCCTCGGCGTCTTCACGCCTAATGCGGCGACCTCCATAGGCTTCCGTATACAGCCACGGAACGCCAAGCGCCAGGGCCGAGGAAACGGTCCGGCCCGGAGCGATCGTTTCGTGAGCCCACAGCAGATCGATGCCGAACGCTTCCGCCGCCGCCCGGCTGCGTCTGCCGATCTCCGTACCGTCGTTATGATAATAGCCGACAAGCGTGGATACCGCATAATGCGTCCCGCCGCTGTGAAGATCCAGCATAAAGTCGGCATGCGCGATAAAGCGGTGGTGCAAATGCCAGGCGATCCGCTCCGTCGGCGTTCCCTCCGGATTGCCCGGAAACGCCCGCGCCATATTGACGCCGTCCTCCGGCGATATTCGGGTTCCTCCCCGATAGGAGAGCGCATTGGCCTGCGGAACAAGGATGATCGTCCCGGCCAATTGCTCGGGCCGCAAATCGCGGTACAGGCGCAGTATCGTCTCGACGCCCTCATACTCGTCGCCGTGAACGCCGGCCAGAACGAGCAGCGCAGGGCCTGCGGCGGCCCCGTCGATTCGCAGCACCGGAAGCTCGAGAGGCTGCTCCAGCCCGATGTCCGCAATCAAGGTCATGCTTTGCTTCGTACCGGGGGCAGCGGCTTTTGCATCGTAACGCTCTATTTCCATCCGTACGGCCATATGGTCGCACTCCTTTCCGATATTAAACGATACTCAGCGGCGGCAGGCTTTGCCCGAACCGGCTGTGCGCCGCAGCGACCGCGCCGCCTCCGTTCCCGGTCAAAGCCGTTCCGTGGCCCGGAAAAAGCTGCTCCACGTCGAGCCGGGAAAGCGACGCAATCGTCTCCCGATAATCGTCCATGGAGAAGTCGGGCGTGCCGATTACCGCCAATTTGCCTTCCGCGAAAACGGCGTCGGCAGCGAACAGCGCCTTCCATTCCGGACAGTAATAGCACACCATGTCGAAGCTGTGTCCCGGTGCGGCGATAACGCGCAGCGACATGTCGCCGAGGCGGATCGTGTCGCCCGCCTTTACGATCCGATCGACCGGACAAGGCGCAAGGCGGTACCAATCCGGATACGTCCCGCTTGCCCGTGCAGCCGCGAGCGATGTGAGAACCTCGTCGCCGCTCTCCACCATACCGGCCGTATACTCCGCCGCGACCACCTCGACTCCGAGCAGCGACCGCCACTCGGCGGCGCCGCCCGCATGATCGGCGTGGGCATGGGTCAGCAGAAGCGTGCGGATTTTATCCGAAGGAATTCCGTCTTCCTCCAGCCTGCGGAGCATCAGCTCCGGCTCGATGCCGGAACCCGCGTCGATCAGGACGATTTGCGCTCCCGTATCTACCGCGTATACGTTGCAGTCGTAATGGCTGCTCAGCCCGTATCCGAGCCCCCCGCCTCCGATTACCCACACGCGATCCGTCAGCCTCATCGGGCTCCGTCCTCCTCGTGCAGCCGGATCGGCCTGCCCTGCAGAGCCGATTCCCGGACGGCCCAAGCTACGCGAACCGCCTTCCACGCGTCGATCGGGCGCAAGATGTCGGAGGGACGTCCGGTCTTGACGCAGTCCGCGAAATGAGCCAGCTCGTCGGCAAGCGGCCCACCCGCTTTGCCGTGCACCTCATAGCCGGTCAAAAACGACGGATGCTCCGCCGCCGTACCGCCGATAAACTCGAGACCGCGTTCGGGATCCCGGACAGTCACGCTGCCGTCATCGCCCGTTATTTCCGTACGAACGTCCATGAACGAGGCGGCCCCGTCCGGAAGCAGCCAGTTGTTCTCCAAAATGCCGATCCCTCCGCGCTTGAACTTCAGCATGGACCAGATCAAATCTTCCGTCTCGTGACCGGAGGAGGACCGGACGGCGGTTACTTCCGCAACATCGTCGTCCATCAGCCAATGCATCATGTCGATATCGTGAATGCCGAGTATGAATACGGGCGAAATGCGATTATAAAGGTTGAAATATTTTTTTCCGTTGTTGCGCTTCGCGTAAATCGAACGAATGTTTCCCGCGTCGCCCCGCGTTATTCTGGCTTTGGCCTCGGCATACCGGGCATCGAAGCGGAGCACGTGCCCGACCGTCAGCACCCGACCGTGCTCTTCGGCGGCTTGCACGAGACGTTTCGCTTCGTCCGGCGTCGACGCGAGCGGCTTCTCGACAAATACGTGCAAGCCCGCGGCCAATGCGCACAACACCGGATCGACGTGCAAATGCTCGGGCGTCAAAACATCAACCGCGTCCAGCGACTCCTTTTCAATCATCTCTTTCCAATCCGCGTAGCATCGGGCATCCGGAAACAGCGGCCGAAAAGCATCGAATGCCGCCGGATTGCGGTCGCACATCGCGACCACTTCAACATCCTTCAACTGAGACCATATTCGGGCGTGAGCGGCAGCGAATCTGCCGAGCCCGATCATCCCCAAACGAACGGCGGCCATATGCTTCGCCTCCCTTTCCAATATTCGGATACCGGCTTCAAATGTCCAGGCTGTCCGCTTCCAGCAGCGGAACGCGCTTGTGCGATACCATATCGAGCAGCCTTTTGCCGTCCTTGAAGCCTACGCCGCTGATGACGCATACGGCCCGCTCCGACTCCATGCCGCCCTTTTCCTTCGCGGCCCGGATCAGTCCGGCCAATGCGGTCGCCGCGGCCGGCTCGCAGAAAATGCCTTCCTCCTCGGCCAGCAGACGCTGCGCCTCCCAAATCTCCTCGTCGTCCACCGCAAGAGCGGAGCCGTCCCCCCGCGCCATAATGGCAAGCGCTACGGAACCGTCCGGAGGATTCGGCACTTGCAGACCGGATATTTGCGACGTCGACGGACCCGGGGAAGGAACGCGCTCCCCGGCCGCAAACGCCCTTACGATATTCGAGCAGCCGGCGGATTGGACGGCGACCATATGCGGCTTGTGCGGGATTGCCCCGATTTGGCTCAGCTCCTCGAACCCTTTCCAAATGCCTACGTACAAGCCGGCTCCGCCCGCAGGGGAATAAACGGTTGTCGGCGCGCCCGGGAGCTGTTCGACCAGCTCGAACGAAATCGTCTTGACCCCCTCCATCGCGTATGGATTGTATCGGAAAGCAGTGATAGTCGATTCCCAATCGTACTCCCTAACCGCTTCCATGATGCGGGAGAATACGCGGTCGCCGACCTCCGCGTACGTACCGAAGCCCTTCACCTTGCGTACGATCGCACCGTATGCAAGCACCTGGGCAAGTTTCGCTTCGGCCATATGCTCCAGCACGAACAAATGATAAGGGATCCCCGCACCGGCCGCATAGGCTGCAAAGGCGGCGCCCGCATTGCCGGAGGTCGTTCCGACACAAGCGGCGCGACCGCTCGCGAGCGCCCATGAAACGCCGATCGCCGCGATCCGGTCCTTGTACGATCCTGTCGGGTTGCCGCCCTCCAGCTTGAAATACAGCTCCCCTATCTTTAGCCGCTTGGCGATTCTCCGGCTCGGAACAAGCGGCGTGGAGCCTTCTCCCAAATAAAGCCGGCACGGCTCGGGAATATCGGGCAGCAGCCGGCGGTATTTCCACAAACCCGACTGCGAATCGTCCTTTATGGAATCCGGGCTGACGCCTTCGTAACGGAGCATGATTGTGCCCCCGCAATCGGGGCATGCGTACGAGCGGGTATCGATCACGGTTCGACCGCAGTCCCAGCAAGCAGCTTCCATCGCTATTCACCTCTTATTCATAGTATGGTCAGACCATTAAATAATGGAGAGAGCGCTCTCCTCGCAACGCGGATTGCGCCATCGGCGTTCGAACGGACCATCTGCAGCTTCCTTAAGCTTACATATACCGCTTCAGAACGTTCAGGTGAATTTCCATTTCCCGCTTCGCGCTCTCCACATCTTTCTCTCTGATCGCTCGAATCATATTGCTGTGCTCGATCAACGACTTCTTCGAATCCTCCGCTTTGCCGAGATGCTTCTTCCGGATGGTCGAGAAGAAATCGGTCAGCACTTCGCTGAGCTCGTAAAACGTTTCGTTGCCGGTTGCCCGGAATAAGGCACGGTGGAATTTCAAGTCTTCCTCGATCGGTGTTTCGCCCTTGGCGATCATGGCGCCCATCGCCCGGTTGCAGCTTTCCATTTGCTCGATCGCTTCCAGATCGTACCGCTCGATCGCCATCTCCAGGGCGCCCAGCTCCAACACGCGGCGTGTCGCGAGGAGCTCTCTCATTCTGCGGTCGTCCTGCTTCCAGCGGAACGACACTTGATCGAGCACCGGCTTCAGCGACAAGCTGTCGACATAGATGCCGTCGCCCGTCTTGATTTTGATAATACCGACCGTTTCGAGCGACTTCAATGCCTCCCGTACGACCGTTCGGCTGACGCCCAACGAATCTATCAATTGCTTCTCGGACGGAAGCTTGTCTCCCGCCTTCAAATCGTTGTCGAGAATATAGCCTTTGACCCGCTCGCTCACGATATGGGACAAATTCATCTTCTCCGGAATTTCCAAATCGCTCCGCCTCCTTGTTAGGTCATCTGTCGTAGTTGCAGCAATCGACGGTTCTTTCATTTCATTTCGCCTGACCTGTAGGAGTTTAGGGATGGTTAGACCATAGTACCTTAATCACTTACTACTATAGGAGCGATCCTCGCCCTTTGTCAACTAGTTTTTGGCTGCGGCTCGATGGACGGAAGCAATAGCGCGGCACGGCGGCACGGCGTTGACACGGCGCGTAAAAGAGAATACGATGGAACATGGTGGTCTGACCAATTTCGATTGATCGCGCAGATGCAATCTGACTATGGCCACGGGATAAGGAGTCGTACAAGCCGATGAAGCCGATTGAAAAAGCGGAGCGCTATACGCTCAGCAAGCTTGTAGTCCAAAACTTGAAGCAATACATGATCCAGCATAACATGACCCCGGGCGAGAAGCTGCCGGCCGAGCGGGAGCTGTCGCAAATTATGAATGTAAGCCGGGCCATATTGCGCGAAGCGCTCCGATCGCTGGAAAGCTCGGGCATATTGGAAATCCGCCACGGCGAAGGGGCATTTATATCCGCCAACAGCCTGAGCCCGCTGCTCGAGCAGCTGTCGTTCGCAGCGAGCATGTCGGGTACGGACGGCGGGGAGCTGCTCGAGATCCGGTATATGCTCGAAGCGGCGGCTATCGACGAAGTGATCAGGCGCGATGGGGCGTTCCCGCTTGAAGAGCTGGAACGGTTCCGCTCGGCGGCGGCGGCCGCAAAGCCCGGCGACCTGCAAGCGCAAGCCTCCGAAGCGGACGCGCAGTTTCATCTCGCCGTCGTCCGGTCGTTGCGCAACGATTCGCTGACCTCGCTGGCGGAGCTGTTTATCCGCCAAGCCGCCGCGAAGAGGCAGGATCATTCGGATACGGCGCGTGTCGCCAATGATCACGAACACTATATGCTGGCTCTAGGCGCTGCCGATGCCGAATCGGCGAAGCGCGTCTTGCGCGAGCATCTGGGATTTAAGCCCGCTTACTGAATCGATCGATCACCCAGACGCAACAATCCGTTTTGGGCTCGTATTTCGAACGCAAACTTGTGTCAATAGGCTTTCGCATACATACATTGGAAATGTGCAATCATGTATACAGCGAAAGGAAGTTCGACAACCATGTGGGTATATATTCCGGCACAATATGTGCAAGTACCGGACGATGATCGTTCTATGGGGTTTCCTCCCTCCGGGCAGGGCGGTATCGGCGGACCCGGAGGCTTCGGCGGGCCAGGAGGTTTCGGCGGGCCAGGCGGCATTGGCGGACCGGGCGGCTTCGGCGGGCCGAGTGGCCCAGGCGGCTTCGGCGGCGATCAGGCCCCGATGTCCGCTCCGCCGGCGCAAATTCCGCCCAAACCGCTTGCCGGGACTTACGCACTCGACCCGGGCGCCATTAATCGATGCAGATTTAGATTCACGTACATTTGGCAAACGAACGGCGACTCGTATTGGATGTTCCTCACGTTCGTAGGCCCCCAATCGATCGGCGGCTGGCGTTGGAACGGGTTTTTCTGGATGAGATTCTCCATCGACCTGAGATTCGTGGCTGCCTCCTCCTGCTGATAAAGAGCGGAAGTTGAGGCGATCACGGAACGAAATAGCGCTATTTGCCAGTCCGGGATTTCCGGAAGTCGAAAGGGCAGCGACCTTGATGTCGCTGTCCTTTTCGTTTTGGATCCAGCCCATAGCCGCCCCGTCCAACGGGGAAAAAACGGCTAAAGGCAAATGCTCCATAGACGGAACGTACGTTCTGTCATATAATGGATGAACATCTGGATAATTCAGGAATTTATTATATTCGGGAAGCGAGGGTTCGGTATGATCCGAGAAACGGAATTGCCGGCAGCTCAAGACGGACGGACAGACGCACTACCCGAGCAAGCCGCCTACGATCCGGCAAGATTAGCCGTGCTGGACGAGCATCTGTCGGAGATGATCCGCCAAAACAAGCTGCAGTGCGGCAGCTATTTGCTCGCGCGAGACGGACGTATTTTTGCGCATCGGGCAATCGGTAAGCTGACCCATCGGGAAGGAAGCCCCGATTTGATGCCGGACAGCATCCGCAAGACGTATTCGGTCACCAAATTTTTCACCGCAGTGGCCGTCATGCAGCTGGTCGAGGAAGGCAAGCTGTATTTGGACCAGTCGGTGTCGACCGTGCTGAAACCGTTCGATACGCCGCTGCACAAGAGCATTACCGTGTTCCACCTGCTCACCCATACGTCGGGCGTGTATCCGGATCCGGGCTGCTTAATGGAGCCATACCCGACCGCATGGTTCGGAGAGCTCAAAGGATATGACGATTGGATCACCAATGCGATCTCGGGCCCGCTCCTTGGCAAGCCGGGCGAACAATACGCCTACTCTAGCTGCGGATACGCCATTCTTGGCGAAATCATCGGCAAGGTATCCGGCATTCCGTACGAGCAATTTATCATCCGGCGAATCGTCAAGCCGCTCGGCATGACGCGTACGTTTTTCGAGGTTCCGGCCCATCTGTACGACGAAGTGTGCGTGACGGACGACTGGCAGACCCAAGAGCTGCAATTCCGCCGGGACAGCCCGGACATGCCTCCGCCGGCCGGAGGCGGCTTGTTTTCGACGCTAGAGGATATGTGGAAGCTCGGGCAAATGATGCAGAATGGCGGAACGTTCGACAACGCTCGCATTCTTAGCCGGAAATCCGTCGAGGCGATGACGAAAAACAAGCTGTCCGGCGTCAAAACCCAAGTATGGGGAAGCGACGTTTCCGATTATGAGTTCGGCCTCGGCTTGTTCCTGACTACGCCTACGATCGAAACGCCGGGAACTTACGGGCACGAAGGCTTCGGCCGCTGCGGGATCAAGGTCGATCCGGCCGAGCGGTTCGTCGCCGTATTCATCGTCCCGACCGGCATCCAATGGGCGCCCGAATCGGTCATCGGGACGAAGGCCATCATCTGGTCGGGCTTGCTGTAATCTCACGAATCGACGACGAAAGAGGGAGTACTCATGGCAATCGAACAGCAGTACATACGTCCCATTCATCCGGGGCCCACTAACGCTAATCCGTCCGAGGTCGGTTTCGACGGCGGGCGGCTGGACGTGCTGGACCGGCATTTCCTGGACTTGATCGGCAATGGAAAGCTCCAAGCCGCATCGTATTTGTTGGCCCGCCACGGTAAAATATTCGCCCACAAATCGATGGGCCCGCGGGTTGGATTCGCGGATGGCGGAGACCTGCAGCCCGACTCTCTGCGCAGAATCGCCTCTACGACGAAAGCGTTTACAGCCGTTGCCATTATGAAGCTCATAGAGGACGGCAAGCTGTACCTCGAGCAGTCCGTATCCTCAATATTGGCGGAATTCGATACGCCAGTGCATAAATCGATCACCGTGTTTCACCTTCTTACGCATACGTCCGGCATTTGCCCGGATCCCGGCTATTACTTGGAGCCTTACCCGAGAGGCTGGTGGAATGGCAGCAACGAAGATAATTGGATCAAGGGCGTCCTGTCCGGACCTGTCAGAAGCAAGCCCGGACAATTTTATAACTATTCCAGCTCGGGCTACGGCATTCTCGGAGAATTGATCGGGCGCGTGACGGGCATGCACTACAACGACTTCGTCCGGCAAACGATCCTCGATCCGCTCGGCATGGAACGAACGTTTTTCGACGTGCCCGAGGAGCTCCGCGATGAAGTATGTCTCGTCGAGCCCTTCGATGCCGAGCGGCTGACGACAAGCACGAAGCAGCCAGGCAAAATGCCGCGCGCCGGCGGCGGATTGCATTCGACGCTGCCCGACTTGTGGAAGTTCGGACAGATGCTGCTGGACAAAGGAACGTTCCGCGGCAGCCGCATCGTCAGCCGGAAAACGGTGGAGGCAATGACCCGCAATCATTTGTTCCGGGTACCCGCTTACGCATGGGGGGTACAAATTCCGTCCAAAAATTACGGGCTCGGGCTCAACCTGTTTCTGGAGAGAGGCGAGTTGAAGACGCCGGCAACATTTTCCCACGAAGGGGCGGGCCGCTGCGCTCTCCATATCGACCCGATCGAGCAGCTCGTCGCCGTCTACTTCGTGCCGACCGGGCAAGCCGGATTTTTGCCGGAATCGATCGTTCATCCCGGCAACATTATTTGGTCGGGCTTGAATTGACATGCTGCGGGTATTGAAATCCGTCGCTTTCGTCACTTACAAGGAGTGGGCCGCCTATCGATCGCATATGGCCGTTTCCCTCTTCGTAGGACCCGTCCTCTCGTCAGTGAATACGGCGGAATCGCCTTCAAGAAAACGTCGGCGGAAGGATGGGGCTATTCCGGCGCGAAGGACGAAGCCGATTTCGTCCAACGGCTCGCCGACAACACCCGCTGCTGCACAGCCCCGTCGTAAAAGGCTTCTGCTATACGCAGCTGACCGAAGTGGAGCAGGAGATGAACGGACTGATGACATATGACCGCAAGCCGAAGCTCCCGTTCGACATCATCAAGCAAATCAATAACGGAAAGCTGCCGGAGCTTCCTTCTTGAAATCGCATCCTGCGGAAACGGCCTTCGCGATCATGTCGCGGAGGCCGAAATCGTAGCAGCGTATGCGAGTAATTCAGTTCGTTATTGGCCCCTTGGCCCTCTTTGAGACGGCTCCATTCAACGATGTTATTTACCCTCGATCTTGACGAGCTTGCCCGGCTCCAGCGAGTGGCCGGATCCGCTTTTCGAATCGGTCCCCGCAGTCCTTATGTACACCCTGTTCTCGTAATAGCCTGTCGCGGCGACGACCTGGAGCAGCTTTAGCGGCCAATCTCCTCCCCACGCATAGCCATTCCTGCGTTCCTCCTCGATTTCAGGCAAAGTGCGCTTGATCGCGCCGTCCCGTCCGGAAAAAATCGGCAAATTCGTGCCGATTTCGTAAAATCTGTACCAGGTCGAGCTGTTCGGAGCGGCAACGAAGTCGGAGCCTTTGGGCGTTTTCGTATCATACTTCATCTCTTTGACTCGCGCCATCTCCAGCCAGTTCAACGCTCCCAGAACGGCATCGTTCACTTCCTTCGACGGATTCGGAATCGCCATCAAATATTGGACGACCGCCACCGATTCGGCGCTGGAAATCGACGGATGCTCGTAAGGCCGTCCGCCGACCGGCTCGTAAGTGATCGGGTCGTGCTGCGCTCCCCAAGCCGTCAACTTTCCGTCGACCTTTATTTGCGATTTCAATATATAGTCGAGTCCGCGCTCGAGCGATTGCTCCACACGGCTTCTCACCTTATCGTCAATAATGTCGTTGTCGAACGGGTAGCTTCTGTCGGCGACGATACGCAGCACCTCCATGACCCGAGTCATCGCGTAGTCGTTATAGGTCACGTTATCGGAATAATTCCCTCTCGCCGGATACACTTGCGGCCACCCGCCGGCGGGAACTTGCATCGTCAGCAAAAACTCGATCGCCTTCCGCGCGGATTGCTTGTACCGGTCGTCCTTCGTCTCGTCGTACAGGATCGCCATGAATATCATCTCGTTTGTCGTAGCGCCGTTATCGATCGTGCCGATCTCTTCGCCGGATTTGGTCTTCAGCTCCGTGCGACTCTCCTTGCCGTCCCAAGGCCGGGCGTACGCCGCACCCATGTTCTTGTACCAGCCGCCGCGATCCAGCTGCCAAGTGAGCAGACTGTCGGCCAGAGCGATGTCTTTCGCACGTACGCCCGTATAATAGCTTGCCGTCAGCAGCTTGATCGTTTTCGGATCGCGGTTTTTCGCGACGACCAAGGTTCCATCCGGATTTAGCGCTTCCTTGATTTCTAGCGTGGCGACGGTCTGTTTCTTCTCATTGGTTTTCGTCTCTACGCTGTTTACATTCAAGTATCGGTTCAGCTTCGGGTCGAGCTCCTTCCACGTCCCCGTCGGCGCCACCAATTTCAGATCGTCCGGAACAAACGGCTCCAACTCCGTGCTAAATGTCACTTCCACCTTGTTCGCGCCGACCGCCTCCGCTTTTAAGATAAACGGAATACAAGGGTCCCCGCACCCCGCGCGCTCTCCCTTATCGTCCGATGCGGCTCTCATAACCGACAAGATAGTCGAGAGCAGCGCGACTAAAACAACGAATCCGATAACGGCCGACTTTTTGCGGCCATCATGCTTTGCCATTCCTTTCACCGGAAGCCCTCCGATCGAGCGTAAGTACCGGCGCGCCGCCGGCTCATTTGGTCTGTAAATAGGCCGCAAGCGGCAGATTGGTTTCCCGTATTCCATGAACGACCAGCTTGGCCATCTCGGTAGCGCCGTACTCGTTAAAATGGGTGTTGTCCTTCGACCCTTCCGGATAGTTGGCGTTTTCCCCCGGCGCAAGCCACAGGAACAGCTTCTTCGTCGGCTCGTCGCCAAGCTGCTCGAACAGCTTCTTGCTGCTCTGATGCAGATCGATGACCGGCACATTCATTTCTTTGCCGAGCTGGATCATCGCGGCGGGATAGGCGCCATGCGTCATCGCAAGCGTGCCGTTGGCGTTGAAATTCCTTCGATTCATCGGGGTTACGAGAACGGGAATCGCCCCCCTCTCCCTCGCACCCTCTATATATTGCTTCAAATAGGACTTGTAGGTCGTATAAGGATCCGTATGGCGCTCCTTATCGGTCTTCTCGTCGTTATGCCCGAACTGGATCAACAAATAGTCGCCCTTCTTGATTTCGTCCCATACGGGCTGCATCTTCCCTTCATCCATAAAGCTTTTGGAGCTCCTGCCCGATTCCGCCGCATTCCGAATCGTTGCCCGATCGGTGAACGAAGCGCCGATAAACTGCCCCCACCCTGCCAACGGAGCTCTATTGGCCGGATAGGTCGCAACCGTGGAGTCTCCCGCCAAAAATACGGTTATATGCGGCATTGCTGGAGTATCACCGCCTTTCGTCCCGCATGCGCCCGACAGCAGGGATAATACGAGGATAACGAATACGGCAATGCCTTTTCTGCGCAGCATACTTGACCCCCCAGCAGCAGAGCTTCTCGTTTATGAACAAAATCTCGAACAATCACCGAACTGCCTCCATTAGAGAATACGTTTTCTTTAATATATTATCTAATATTAAAAAGAATTCATTTATTATTTTAGTATACGTATTCTATATCTGTAAACCCCGAGTTTCGAAAAAAATTCCGTTGCTGCGGAAGTCTCTTTCCTCTTTACCGAGCTGTCGCAAGAGTGCTATCGACGTAAATTAAAAAACCACGGCATCCCTAGCATACCGAAGTACATGCCTCTCATGCTCAGTGAAGACTTGCCGTCTTTGCTATGCTCGCGAGACCGCATATCCATCAAATAGCGGAACCGGCGTATGTTATGGACCCAAAAAGCAGCGCAGACAGCACAATAACGGAAAACCATTCCTCTATTCCGCAGTTTGCTCCCCATTACACCCCGACAGATCGAAATAGCGGAAGCCTGTGCCGTTATATTCGGGAGTGCAACGAAATAAGAGACAATAGCGGAACCCTGCGCCGCTATATACAGGCAACGTGTTATCACGGCCACCAAAACGCCTGCAGCCGGTATGCCAATTATGCGGCAGAAAAAAGGACGGCGAGTGTATCGCCGTCCCGTAAAATAAAAGCATGGCAATTTTACTGCATCACTCTCACGCGCCAGTTTCCGGCGGGCAAGCTTACCCCCGCCCCCGTCAAATTCGTCAGCACTACACGAACAACGTCTGGAGCGACGACCATTGCGCTGACTCCCAGACTTCCCGTGCCGACATCGCTGCCGGCCAGAGCGAATTGACCGGGCAACGCCCCCGGAACGGCAACATCGTATTCCGCATATCATCCGCCCGGCACCGTTACGGCGCTCCAAGCGAAGGTGGCGGTCATCGGAGCCGTATACGGGTCGTATCCAACGCCAAGCCCGCCTCCCTGAAGCACGTTGCCGGTTACAAGCAGATCCTTCAAATTAACCGCGCTGATCGTCCGGGTACCGCCCGGAGATGCCGCATTGCTGCTTAGAATATTGTTTGAAATCCATGATCGTGAACAAGCATTCCGGACAAAAAGAAGCGGCCCAGCTGTTCGTCGACTATATGTCCTCGAGAAGGGCTCAGGACTTGATTCGCAGGCACACCCTCAGCATTCCCGCAATGAAGCCGGCCGCCGAAGATCCGTGCTCCGAGGAATGCCGTCTGAACCGGCCGAGACACTTTTCTCTGTTTCGCGAAATCATCCCCGCGTACCGGCTACATTCGGAAATGAATTTACCGGCCCGTTTATTCGAGCCTTTGCGCCATTTGCTGAAAATGTTCTGGTCCGGACTCATCGACGAGGAAACGTTTACCGATCGTCTGGAATCCCTTCATCGCCAACCCGCAATGCGAGGCCTTTGCTCCGATGCTGATCCAGATTGTTCGCAGGGACCCCGACCGAAACTTATAAGTCATATAACGACAAAAAAACCGCCCTAAGGGCGGCGGATTCGCAAAATGCAAAATATTTATAAAATAATGGCGGAGCTGACGGGATTCGAACCCGCGGTCTCCTGCGTGACAGGCAGGCATGTTAGGCCTCTACACCACAGCTCCGCGTCGATAAGGTCCCGATTCGTTCGGGAAAAGTATTGCGGGGGCAGGATTTGAACCTGCGGCCTTCGGGTTATGAGCCCGACGAGCTACCGGGCTGCTCCACCCCGCGTCGTTTTGATCAACTTACTTACTATACTACGTTTATGCCAGTAAAGCAAGTACTTTCTTTTTAGAAAGATAGGCCCGGTGGGGGTCGAACCCACAACCTACCGGTTAAGAGCCGGTTGCTCTGCCATTGAGCTACGGACCTGCATGTATATTTCCATTGCGCCTTGTCTGCCAGCTTATCGCGGACAATCTCGTGCAGCAAATAATACTTTAGCACATCGTCCGGCAACTTTCAACTCTTTTTTTAATACGATGTCATTTGTGAATGTTGTACACATTGGCATGCGTGCGAGCAAGCGTGGCCTGCAGCTGCTTGGCCGTATCTTTGAACGTATGGGAGCAGTCGACGCACAACCGGTTATTGCGAATCGGTTCTCCGCAGCATTCGCAAGGATAGGTTAATCTGCCGTAGCTTTTGGAGAACTTCCCTTCCTTGATAAATTTATGAATGGATGTTACAGATGTTTGCGTGGCAAGGCTTAGTTCATCGGTTGTGACGTTCGGAAACCTCCACAGGTGGTCGATGCAGTTGCCCAAGTCCCGGTCCATCTTCATACTGCAGGCGCCGCACATATTCCGGAAATTTTTTTGGTATATGGAGCCGCAGTTCGGGCAGTTGTCTACTTTTAGGTTCATTCTGATCTTCCCCTGACTATGAGTAAAAAGTCCTACTCCCATTTTACTATATGCACATGTGGCGAACAATGGGCTAAAGCGTATGCCGACAAATAAAAAAGAGTTTCTCGACAATAGCACGATACTGAAATTTAGTTTCCGCGCACAAAAAAAGGCCCGCAAATGGGCCCTGTCGAACGGATGTGGCATCCGCATCCTGTTATCGTACGTCGCGCTGTTTCAACAAGTCCCTTATTTCCGCAAGCAAAATTTGTTCCTTCGTCGGAGCCGGCGGCGCCGAAGGCTTGGCTTCCTCTTTCCGTTTAAACTTGCTTAACAGCTTGATAATCAGGAAGATCGAGCAAGCGACGATAAAAAAGTCCAACACGGTTTGCAGGAACGTTCCGTATTTGATGACCGCGTCCCCGAATGTGAAGACCAGACCGTTAAAATTAAGTCCCCCCAGAATCAGTCCCAGTATCGGCATCAAAATATCGCTCACGAGCGAGCTTACGATTTTCCCGAACGCGGCTCCGATAATGACACCAATCGCCAAGTCGAGCACGTTTCCTTTTAAAGCGAATGATTTAAACTCTTTCCACATGATGCAGCCTCTCTTTCTTTTCATATGCTTACCCAAGATAATGGATAAAAAATAGGGTTCTGTCAATAGAGCGGCAGCACCACGGAACCAGGAAACACACCCCGAACCTTATAAATTCTGTTAAAAAGGACCCGCTTGCCGGCGGGCCTCGTATTCGTCTTATCGTAATTTCGGAAACCGCGCAGATCCGCGTTTATTTTTCCGTGGCGATATAGGCGTCGATCTCTTCATTCGCTTCCCTGAGCGCCGTATTGACATCCTTCTTGCCCGCCGCGTAATCTTTGTATTTCGCCTCGAGAATTCCCCTTGCCTTCGTGAAGCGGGTCTGGACGACATAGGGAGCCGGCTTCGTTTTCAATATGCTCTCGATATGCTTGTTTTTGAGCAGCGGGTGATCGGCGCCGAAATTTTTGTTAATGGCCTCGTTCTGCAAAGTGCTCAGCATGATCCCCGAACGGCTTAGAGCCGTCTGAACCTCGTCGGACGTCGCCAGCTGGATGACTTGCATCGACTGCTCGGGATGCTTGCTGTTCGAGGCGATTTGCAGCACGAACGTTTGCACGACGCCCGAAATGTGCGGTCTCTCCGGGAAGCTCGGATACTCCGCCACATCCCAATCGAAGTCCGCGTCGGCCATACTGTTCAATACTTCGGGAGCGGCCAGCATCGCCACGTTTTTGTCCTTCACGAACCGTTTCACCGTATTGCCGTGGCTCGTAATCTGAAAATCGTTTCCGGGAATATCGTGGATGCGCTTGGTCAGCTCGAATGCTTTCTTCCAGCCGTCGGTGTTGACCGCCGCCTTGAACGTAACCGGATCGACGTAAGGAATGGACAAGGAGTTCCCCACCTTCTCGATTCCTTCCGGATCGAGACCTTTGTATTGGACGCCGCCTTCCATTCGCGTCAGCTTCTTGCCCAGCTCGATCGCCTGGTCCCACGTCATGCCGTCGGAAGGATACGCGACCCCGAACTTATCGAATATGCTTTTGTTATAAAAGGTGGCGTAATAATTGTAGCCGAAAGGCAAAGCCATCAAGCTGCCCTTGGCAATCGTATCGGATTGCAGCCGGATTCCTTCCAGATTCGATTTCTCGAACCGGCTCAAATCGATTTTGTGCTTCTGGATATACGGATTCAAATCGGTCAGCAGCTTATAATTGCCGAACTGATCCAGCAAGCTGCCCCATCCGGTAATAATGTCCATCTCGTTCCCGCTGACGGCGATGTTGGCGATAGGCATATCGCTAAGCTTGACTACCTCCAATGTAATATGCGGGTACTTCTGTTTGACCGGCTTGACAAACATTTGGTCGATCACTTCCGGAGTCAACGCCCCGTAATTATAAAGCTTCAACGTAACCGGCTCCGTGCTCATTTTCGTTTCGTCCTGCTTGTTTGCCGGTTTTGACGCGGAGCTGCATCCGCCGGCCAACAGCACGACCGTCATCAAACCTATACTTAGCTTTTTCATCTTACCGCCCCCAAGATCCTATTTTGAAACCGCTTTCAAATAAGGCTGAATGAACTGCCCGATTCATGCTTTTGTGATGTTGATCCGTTTTCCGGCGCCTCACCGGATGAACCGCGAGCTGTTGGCGCCGCTTGCCCGGAATTTCCGCATCGGCATGTTCGGCCTCCTCTCTTGTTCAGCTTCGAGTCGACTTACGCTTAGTATAGGAAATCGAACGATCGATTGTATTGATCCAATCCCGCCGTAAAATTGTGCAGAAGTTCGGATTCGGGCCTCGATGGGTGCGAAGTGAAACGAGGCTGTCTCTCGAGTCGCCGTTCCGGCCTCGTCATCACGGTTTATGAGCCATGCCCGCGACGGATTGCCTGCCTGCAGCCCCGCAGCCGCTGGGCACAGCAAATAACCTTAGCGCGCTAACCCGCGCACTAAGGTTATCGGTCCTATATATTTTCGGACGGCTTATCGTTTATTCAACAAAATGGCCGGGAGTCCGGCTACCGTTTCCGGCTTCAAGACAGGAGCCTTGCCCGGTTGGCCCATTTTCCCGTAAAGGTTGTCGCCCCACAGTCGAACGATTCCGTCGGAGTCGAGAGCTCCGCTTGCTTCCCAGCCCGCGCTTACTTGAATCGCCTTAAACCCTTCAAGCTCGACCGGGTTCGAACGCTTCGTACTCGTATCGCCATTCCCCAGTTGTCCATTGGCGTTGGAGCCCCAAGTCCAGACGGATCCGTCATTCAGAAGCGCTATGCTATGCGCGGAGCCCGCCGACACCGCCACGGCCCCTCGTATCGCCGTTACTTGAACGGGGACCGATCTGTCCGATTCCGTCCCGTCGCCAAGCTGTCCGAAGCCGTTCGCTCCCCACGACCAGACCGAACCGTCCTTCTGCAAGGCAATAGCGTGGGACAGCCCCGCGGAAATAGAAGAAATGTCCGTTAAACCCTGAACCTGCATCGGGGCGCCGCGGCTAGTCGTCGTTCCATCTCCCAGCTCTCCGTCCCCATTTGATCCCCAGGCCCACACTGTGCCGTCGCTTTTTAGCGCCAGGCTGTACCAGCCTCCGGCGCTTATCGATACAACATCGTTCAAGCCGGGTATTTGTTCGGGGACAAGCTTTCCGGAGGATTCCGCAAGACCGTTCTCGCCGTATTCGTCGGTCCCCCAAACCCAGACAGTCCCGTCCCCCTTTAAGGCGAGGCTATGCGTAAAGCCAACCGCCACTTGCGCAACATCGTGCAAGCCGGCCGCTTGTACCGGAGATTTCCTCGTGGTCGAAGTACCGTCCCCCAACTGGCCGTCCAAGTTGTAACCCCAGCTCCATACGGTTCCGTCGCTTTTCAATGCGACATTGTGATTTCCCGCCGCCACTTGAACGATGTCGTTCAGCGGGGTCACTTGTCCCGGCGCATATCTGGAAACGTCCGTTCCGTCTCCAAGCTCTCCGTAGACGTTATACCCCCAAGCCCATACGCTGCCGTCCGCTTCCAGCGCAAGCGTATGAGAGCTTCCTATCGCGAACAAGGGAACGGCGCTGCCGTAAACCTCGTCAGCAACCCCGTATACGACTTGACTAACGCTAGGCTTGAGAATGGGCTGGTTTCCATTTGATCCGTATACCGTTTGCGTTACGCCTTGGCCGGACTGACCGGAGTATGCGGACTGAGTAACCGACAAGACCGCCCCGCCCGCCGCCGTAACATAAGGAGCCGGGACGGCCAGTCCCAGAACAAGTGCCGTCCCCAGCAGCTTGGTTCGCTTCATGTGTTTGATTTTATGAATCCTCAAGTCTCTTCACCTGCCTTCCAGGCTTATTATACAAGGCCAAAGATCAGCCCGGGTCTGTCTCCGCTATGTTAAGGATTCAAATTCATAATCGTAAGCGAAGCCCCGACTGAACCGCTGCCGATTAGCGTAACTGCCCCCAGCAAGCCAAAAAATTGAAGGCTGATGGTATCGCCTGCGGCCAATTGCACTAAAAATGTGGCATTATATTGGGATCTCGACAATGAAGGAACTATTTTACTTTGAGCGATCTCCGTTCCGTTTCTCAGTATTCTAGTCCCCATTAACTGATTCGTCGTTATGTTTATATCGTAATCGATATAATATAATCCCGCCGATAGCACGGTAATTGTGTCATTTGAGCCATTTATCGTCAAGCCTGTTCCAAGCACCTGGTTGTTCGGAAGCGGAATATTGGTTCCGCTGAGAACAACGGCGACTATCGCTCCGGTTGCATTTGCCGCGTATCCGCCGATCACGGGTGATCCCGCCGCTCCTGTGGCACCCGTCGGGCCGGCTGCTCCCGTCGGACCCATCGGGCCGACCGCCCCTATCGGACCTGTCACACCGGCTAGTCCCGTCGCTCCTGTCGCTCCTGTCGCGCCGGTTGCTCCGACCGCTCCCATCGGGCCGACCGCCCCTATCGGACCTGTCACACCGTCTGGTCCCGTCGCTCCTGTCGGTCCTGTCACGCCGGTTGCTCCGGCCGCTCCCGTCGGGCCGGTCGCCCCTATCGGTCCTGCAGCGCCGGTTGCTCCCGTAGCTCCCGTTACTCCGGCGGCGGCCAGCAGCGTATAGTCCGAAGACGAGCCCGGTACTCCCGAAGGCGCCGCCAAATTCGTAATATAGGTACTCCCGCCGAAGGTCACGACCTGACCTGCCGGATACGTCGGAGCCGCGAGCGGATCAAAAACAACGCTTCCGCTTAAACCCACACCCGTCGCGCCGGTTGCTCCCGCAGCCCCGGTTGCGCCTGTCGCTCCAACCGCCCCTGCCGGGCCGGCCGCTCCAGCCGGGCCGACCGCTCCTGTTGCTCCGGCGATCCCCTGCTCCCCGGTTGCACCTGTCGCTCCAGTTGCGCCCTGTTCACCCGTTGCGCCAACCGTCCCTACCGGACCGGTTGCTCCGGTTGCACCTGTCGCTCCCGTTACGCCCTGTTCACCCGTTGCGCCGACCGCCCCTGCCGGGCCGGCAGCTCCGGTAGCTCCCGTGACACCCTGTTCGCCCGTTGCTCCCGTCGCCCCGGTCGCACCCGTATCTCCCGTCGCGCCGCTGGAACCCGACCAACCGGATTCGCCTCTCTCCCCCGTATCTCCTTTTTCACCCTTTTCTCCTTGGTCTCCTTTGTCTCCCTTCTCTCCTTTTTCGCCCTTTTCCCCTTGCCTGATTTGCACGCTGTCCGAGTCCGACACGGTTTCGATAAAGCTGGCGATCGCCCCGAAATGGACCACGGTAATCAAGGCGCCTTGCTTGATATTGCCATAGGTGACCGTCGACTGCGTCACGGTAAACGTCGCATTGCCGCCGTCCTGCTTCGCTACTACGATGCTATCTCCGCTCGTCGATTGCACGATACCGCGGGTGACGCTCGCCGAATCGGCGATCAAAACCTGTTCCAATCTGCTCAGAATGGCTGCCGCTTGCGCCCGGGTGACCGGATCTTGCGGCTTGAAGGAGTTGTCAGGAAAACCGTCGATGACGCGCAGGCTGGCCGCCTGCCTTACATACGCTTCCGCCCAGGAAGAGACGGCTCCTATATCGGAGAACGTCGTTCCGTCTCCCGCGCCCGACATTCCCTCGACTTTGTCGCCAAGCGCCCGAAGCATCAGCCTGGCCGTCCATTCCCGGGTCGCGATTTGCCGGTTCCAGCCTGTAGCGGCGGCGTTGCCCTCCATCTCTTCACGAGCGATCAAAATGCCTTTATCCAGCGCAAACGATACGTAATCTTTCGCCCATTCGTCTGCCTGCAAAGGAAGCTGAGACGGAGCCGCGGCTATCGGCTGACCCGCCGCTCGCAGCAGTCGGGCGATCATGAGTACCGCTTCTTGGCGGGAAATCGGCTGATTCGGATTGAAATGACCGCTATCGTCGCCGGTCACGACTCCCAGCGAACGGAGCTTCTCCACGTACCGCTCGGCCCATACTGCATCTTTCATATCAGGGAACGCACCCGCCGTTCCCCCGTTATTCACGGTGTCGCCATCGGCCGCATAGGCGACGCTGCTGAAAGCTTGGCTCAACAGCATAACCGCCATGGAACCCCTCATCCAGCCTTGCTTACGATCTTTCACATTAATTCCCTCCATTATATGTAAATAAGTGCGTGAAACCATTTTGGTATTAACGAATCAGGCAAGTACTTGCAAACCTGCGAAATAGGCTGCATTGGCCAGTACGCTCGGATGATCCGGGGCGTAGGAGGCCGCCAGCTCGTTGTGCCGGATGGCCAGCTCCCGCTTGCCCATACGGTCATAACATACGCATAGCTGAAGGTGCGGCAGCCAAGTCCAGCAATCCAGCTGAAGCATGCCCATCGAGCTCTCCGGACGTACGAGCTTCGTTGCCTGATCGTACCAGTAGGCAGCCGCTTCGTAATGGTGTTCGGCCATGAAATAAAAGCCGAGCCTGCAGCAGTGCTCCGCGCGCGGGAGCGCATAGGAGAAAGCGCGCAAAGCTTGCCGCTTGGCCTCATCCGTCCGATTCAACCGGTACCAGCATTCCGACAGCCGGGTGCAAGCGGCCAATATGTCTTCGATCCAGCCGTCGCCCCTTCCCAGAAACATCTCGTACTTCTCGATCGCCCGTTCCCATAGCCCGTGGTCGGCCAGCTCATTGGCGTAATAATACAAGTTCCGCGAAGTGAACCGTTCGCCCATACTCTCCCGTTTCTCGTAAATGTTCAGGTTGCGGGAGGAGTTCGCATGTTTGCGGTCGTGGGTGACCGCTATATCCGCATCCACGACTTTACCGAACACTTCCAAATACTCGTGAACCGCTCCGATCCACCTGAAGTTATTGCTTCGCTTCACCAACCGGTTGCGGCGCAAACTAGTAGATACGTTGCCCTGCTCGTCGAACGATAAATTGTATACCATCGATACCGCATCAGCATCCCACGGCAGGGCGCCTACGAGTTGGGCGAAACGTTCGCCGTCCTCGGGAAGCAAAATATCGTCGGCATCGAGCCAACATATAAATTCCTTCGAGGCAAGGCTGAAGGCGTAGTTTCTCGCGGCGGCAAAATCGTCCGCCCATTCGAAATCGTACACGCGCTCCGTATATTTCCCGGCAATTTCCTTCGTCCGGTCGGTCGATCCGGTATCGACGATGACGATTTCATCGACCAGCCGGCTGACGCCGGACAAGCAGCGGTCAAGCGTGTTCTCCTCATTTTTGACGATCATGCACAAGCTGACGGATACGCGCTTCTTCCAGCCGTACAGCGCTTCGGCGGCATCGATGCCCCACTTGTCCATAAATACGGACCGATTGTTCGCCAGCTGCGTTCCGTACCAGTCCGGATCTTCGGGGAATAAGGCGGGAGGAGCGGAATAATGGACGTAGCAATCCTCGGCTATGTAGAGTCCGTATCCCTCCGACAAAGCGCGGTAGCTCAAGTCGTCGTCTTCATACGTTTCCAGTCCGAAGCGCTCGTCAAAACCTCCCAATCGGTCGAATGCTTCCTTCCGAACGACCAGGAGGTGGCTTAAAAGCTTGGGTACCTTTTTCGATTGCCCGGCGCGAAGATCGGCCAGTCCGATTGCCGCACGTCGGTCGTTTCCCGGAAGCTCGAGCCTTTGCGGACCGCTTACTCCGTTGCTCAAAGGTCCGACCAAAGCCGCATCCTCGTGCGCGTTCATGCAATCGCGAAGCCGATCGAGCCAGCCCTCCGTCACAACGACGTGGTCGCGCACGAATACGAGCAGGTCGGCATCCGCAGAAGCTGCGCCCCGGTTGAAGCCGGCGGCAACTCCGATTCGTTCCGGGGACGAGATCAGCTTCGTCTTGGAGTCTTGGAGCAGCCATGCCCGTATACCGGGATGATCTCCGTCATTTACCACGATCAGCTCGTAATCGCCGCCGGTAGAAAGGATGATCGACGACAAGCATGGCTGCAGTAGAGGTTCATGCTGTGCGAGAACGATAATGGCGACTTTAGCCGATTCCTTCGTTTCCATTGCGTGATTAAGCACCTCTCCAATGCGTTTTGATAGGAAGTCCAAGCAGAATGGGGCTCCAAAAGGTTCTTCGCCTCAAAAAGGCCTGCGGTCACTCCGAAGGCCCTGCGCTTGTCCCTTTCTTGCCGAAATGCTCCTTCATATAGCTCGACGGCGATAAGCCGAATGCCTTCCGGAACGCGCGACTGAACGTATGGATCGAATCGTACCGCATAATGGCGGCGATTTCCGTTATGCTGTAATTGCCTTCCTTCATCAGCTCGACCGTCTTCTCCCATTTGCGTTTCGCGTAGTAATGGCGGAGGCTGTCGCCGGTTTCCCTCGAGAACAGATGCGACAAGTAAGACAGGCTGTATCCGAACGCGTCGGATACTTCCCCCAGATCGTCGATTTTGAGCAACCGGTCGTCGATATAGTGGATCGCCGCGAAAACCGCTCTTTTGGCCGAATTCTCCCATCCTTCGCCGGGATACTTGGCCTCCCAGTCGGAGAAGAAGTTGCGGTAAGTCAGCACCAAAATTTGCTCCAAATACGATTGAATCATCTTCTCGGAGAAGGGGCTCGCGCTGCTCAATTCCTTGAGCACTCCCGCGAACGGAGTGCGAATATCCAGTCGATCGGCGCACCTCGGCGTCTGCTTGCCGTCGATCAGCTCCTTGATCGAGAGCAGCGGGCTGTCGGGAAACGAAGACGTATTGAACTGGAAGCCCAAATAAAAGTACCGGAACGGATCGTCGGCATCGGCCCCGCCCTCGTGCATTTCCCCGGGCGCCCCGATATACAGATCCCCTTGCTCGAGCTCGTAACGGGCCCCGTTCGTCCCGAACCAGCCCTTCCCGGAGACGATATACGAGATTTCGTAGCATACCTGCGTATGTTGGGATAGGTGGAACCCGGCATCGCAGCTCAAATCCCCGAACTGGTACAACGATATGGCGCCGTATTGCATCAGCTCGGCGGAATGCAAGCAATCGAATTGAAACCGTCTCGTACCGGGGACGCTCGTAATTCTCGTTCCGTTGGAAGGCGACACGCTCACCGCTCCTTCATTCCCGCATACTTCCTGTCTATCCATAATACCACAACACGGCGGGCCGGGACCGGCCCGCCTGAAAATGAGAAAATCGGACTACTAAATCGGGCGGAGTTATTCGGGACATGACATTGAACATAATTCGCACCGCGCGCAGCTCCCAGCACAACCTGGAGACCCCTTGATGAAACGGGGGCAGCGTGTTGCCATCTGTCAATAGAGGAACTGTATTCCGTTATGGTCCCGAATTCCGTTAAACTGCTGAAAATAACGGAACAGGCTTCCTTTATCTCGTTCTTTCGGGGTGTACATGATCGTGAACCGCGGAATAGCGGAACGGTTTTCCGTTAGTTTGCCAACCACACGAGTGCCCGGGTCAATAGCATACGCCAGTTCCGCTATTTGTCGGATTCGCTGTGCCGCAAAGCGCCGGCAACAGCAGCCGGCCTTACCCGATTAGGCGAGGCGCGCCCTCCTGCATGCGAATGATGCCGTCGTGGCGCGCGCTTTCTATTTCAACGCCCTTCTCTTGCGCCGGTTCCGGGCTTCGCACCAAGTCCCTGCCTTTTGGGTCAGGGCCGGCGCCGGCAAGGACGGCCGGTTCGCCTGCCATTGCGGCTTTTCCTGCAGGCTTCTTCACCGGAGACTTTCACTCCTTGGCCATGCGCCGCCAAACGCACAGAAGACGCCCCGGTTCGGCAAACCGGGGCGTCTCCTGCATGGGTAGGGTCCGTTATGGAACTAACGATTCCTGCAAATTTCTTGGGAAACTTGTTCTTGATCGCTGAAACAGCGGTAACGAATCTATCCCGCCGTCTGTCGCATCTTTATACAGCATATCCAGCTGCCCGGATATCGGCGGGGACTCGGCAACCTATATTCAACCGATTCCGGCAAGCGAAGCATAGCGGGCCGTGCCGCCGCTTCTCAGGAAGGGACGATTTCCGAAAGGCTGACCTTGCGCACCTTCAGCCGGGCCAGGCGCGAGCGGTCCTCCGGCTCTCCGGCGCAGTAGGCGAGCAGCACGGCGTCCCGGGTGAAATGAATCGCGGTATAGCAATAGCCTCCGCGGTCCTCCTCCAGCTCGGCGGCGAAAAAATCCGTCCACGTCAGCCCCTCGTCCTTGCTAATCGCCCCTACGAGAGGCGTGCGCCCCCCGGAAATTCTCGTGTATTCCCGTGTCTGGTAATGGGGAATCGGATTCCAGACGGCCAGAAGCACATCGGTCTGCGGAACCCTTTTAAGCGACAGCGGCGAGCAGGGCGAGGAAAACGGCGTAGGCTCCGGACTGCTCCACGTCTCGCCCCCGTCAGCTGAAAACATGCCGTACTGGCAGCCCACGTCCGTTCTGGCCCAAGCCCATAAGCTGCCATTTTTCAATTCGACGACGCCCGGCTCCTGAAGCCCGCTGATCGTGCGCGAGTAAGGCAGGACGCAGTAGCTCTTTGCTTCTCTCCAAGTCACTCCGTCGTCATCCGACAAGTAGAAATGGGCGACGCCCCTGACATCCAACGACTTCCAGTCCGTCCTGCTATCGCCGCGCACTTTGTGATAAGCTGCGGGAACGACCAATCTCCCGCTCGCGAGCCGGATAACCCGGTCATTGTTCGTTACGTAGTAGCCGGGACCGGGAATGCAGCATACCGCTTCGCCCCACGTCTTTCCTTCGTCGGCCGACCGCCTCAGGTGCAGCCTCATATCGTGCAAACCGTAACGAATTAGGTAGAACAAGCCGATATCCCCGTTCAGCATGCGCAGCAACGACACGCTCATCAGGTTCATCGCATCGTGCTCCTCCGGCCGCACGATCAGTTCGTCTTCGGACCACGTCTCCCCATCGTCGCCGGAATATCTCGCAGCTAGACAAGCAAGCCCCGCATCGCCGCTCGATTCCCCGATAAAGCGGCTGTAAATGAGCAGCAGCCGGCCATCCTTCAAATCGAGAAAAGCCCCTTCGCTGTTGCGCGGATTTCCTTCCCCCGGACGAAGATCCAAGACGATGTCTCCCTTTTTATGCAGCATCTGTCTTTCCTCCTTTTCGGCTTCAACTTGCTTGCCCGCTACTGCGCATCGTGTCCCGAACGAATCAAGCCCGTATCGGCGAATACGGAGTCCACTAAAAATCCGCAAAGATCCGACGACGTTTCCGCCGCTCCCGATTTCAATCGCAAGTAGCAGATCGGCGTCCCCCGATAAGGCTTACGTTTTAGCGCCAAGGAAGCGAGCGGCTTTCCATCGTCGACGGACACCTCGCAGCTGCCGTCCTCCAAGCTCCATGCCAACGTCAGCGTGTGCCACTGACCCAATTCGAAGCGGGCGCCGCCGTCGATCGTGCCGTCCGGCTGTACCGATAAGCTGAAAATCGCGTATTTCTCGCCGTCCGAGTACCACGGATCGTAGAAGGCATCGTTCAATGAAATCCGGGCTCCGGCAAAGCCGGGGTTGAACTTCACACGCAGACGCAGCACGCCCCGGATGCCGTTTCCGCCCGGAAAATTCCAAATGGCTCCGTCCGCCGGCTTGCGCGAATCGGCTTTGCGAACGTGGAGCGCCTTGGCCCCCGCCCGATCCGGATGATCGACGAGACAGGCTCCCTCGGTTCTCGGCGGTTTTTTGCCGAGACCCGGCGTCTCGTACTCCAGATTGTATACGGTGTAAGTCGACCAACAGTCGAGTCCTTTGGCGAAATCGTCCGAACGGCTCGTTTCGTACAACCAATCCGGTGCAAATCGGATCATCGCGGTCGTATTGCCTTGCCCGGTCGTCAGAAATAAATTCCCGTCGGCCATCTCGGTTGCATCCGGATAAGATACCCCGACGTCGCCTTTTATGGCGGTTTCATTCCTTCGCGGGTCCAGAAATATTTCGCGATAGCCTTTCCAAGTCGTCCCGCCGTCATCCGAAATCGCCGCATGAAGAGCATCCCTGCCGCTGTAAATACCCAGCGCACCGCCTCCCGCGGCGTCGATTAGCGGAAGCTGGGGCTGATTGCACCAGAAAGCGACAACCCGGTTATCCGCCAGCTTCGTCACATAAGCGGGAGAACTGGAGCCGAAGAGTCGGAAAGGCATCGCCTCTGACCAAGTACTGCCATAATCGGCGGAAACCGATTCATATACATATCCCGTCTGAGTCCTCATAAAAATCTTCAGCAGGCGGGGAGAAATCTCGACGATGCTCCCTTCTATCGCGCCATAGCTGGCCCCGTTGAAATCCGGCCGTACCGGGGAATGCAAAGGCCTGCCGTCGGCGTACTCCGCTTCCGTCCACGTGGAGCCGCCGTCGTCGGAATAATATACATGGCTATTCAACACCCCCTCCCCCGGAACGGGAGGAACTTTCCATTCGCCGAACGTTGCCAGAATACGCCATCCTTCGCCTCTGTCGACCATGGTCAGGCCTTTGGCCGCCCCGCACCATATGCGGGAACGGATCGGGACGGCAGTCGACCAGGCGGATCGCCGATCCCTCGTTTTGATATGGTACACGTCCATAAATCGGCTGAAGCCTATCGTTCCGGCTCCGTAATACACTTGGAACATGACATGGATTTCCCCGTCGGCATCCACAAGGGAAGCCGTAGAATACCACGTCTGGGTGTCGATTGGAGTACTATCCGATTCCGGATACGGTACGGCCGGGGTGCGGAATTCCAGTACCGGCTCCCCCCACGTTTTCCCGGAATCCCGAGAAGTTCGCGAATATACGTTGGACGGTTTGGCCCTTTTGTCGGTATAAAAGAAACGAACGGCTCCGTCGGGCAAACTGACGGCACTGCTTTCGGGACCGAATGCGTTTCCGAGATACTCCGGCCCCCTTATATCGCCTCTCCCGGATGAATTGCGCCCCAAGCCCTTTCCTAGGTCCATATCGGCAGCTCCCGCTTCATTGTTTTAAATGAGCTTCACCTGCTGCATGCATGCTTTCACTTTTTCCCGACCCGCCTCATCGATAGGCAGCATGTAGTCCGGGTGAAACGTTCCTTCAAATCCGAGCAAATTCATCGCATGCGTAAATCCAGGGAACACGCCGACTTCCACGAACGTGTCGCGGAGCAGCAAAATGTCGTCGAGGCATTTCGCCGCCAGAGCGCCGTCGCCGGACTCAAGCGCCTTGTACATTCTGGAAGCGATGGCGGCGGCGCAGCTGAACATGCCGTCCAAATTTTCACGGATTCCATAGCCGTAAGCCGCGTCGAACACGTCGAGCCCGCTGAACATGATACTGAATTCGGGATTGACGGACTGCCGCATTCTTGACAACACTCTCGCCGTGGTCAGATCGCCTGTCTTGATGCCGGCAATGTTCGGCACCGTCATCAGATGAGCCGCCGTGCCGACCGTTATTTTGCTTTGCGTCACGACCGCCAAATCGTACAAGTATACCGGATACGGAGAATATGCCGCGAGCGATGTGAAGAAGTTTATAATGTCCCCCTGGGTCATAGGGTAATAAAACGGGGTCGTCGCTACTACGCCGTCTATGTCGAGTCCCTCGAGCTGTCCGATCCGCTCCTTCACCCTTCCGATCGAATTGTCCATGACGCCTATGAGCATGGGGCATGCTCCTTTCGCCGCCTGGACCGCGGCTTTGGCGATTTTAACCGGCTCGCCGTTTCGAATATACGGCTGCTGCCCCATCGATCCCATTACGAGCAGCCCGGCCGCGCCGGCATTTATTTGGTCCTCGACGTGACGCTGCAGACTGGCGACGATGACTTGCCCCGCATCGTCAAGCGGTGTACCCAGTGCCGGATAAAAGCCTTGTTTTTCCATGTATTTTCTCTCTCCCTATTTGGCGCATAGCCAATTTTTCTATATGTTCGGATAACCTTTATTTCCCTTGCTCGGTCGCAATGCGCTTATCCGCGCGTTCTCCCGCCTCGCGCAATGCGGTATTCAAATCTTTGCCGCCCAAGTAATCTTTGAGCGCGGTCGTCATTTCCGAATTGCCGGTCGTCAAATACGGCGTTATCGTCAGCGGGGCGTACGTGCGGGGGATGAGCGACTTCACGTTTTTCCCTTGGAAGCCGGGCAAATCGGCGCCGAACGTTTGCATCAGCTTATCCGGATTTTTCGACACCGGAAGTATTGCGGTCGTTCTGCCCATCCATTCCTGGAATTCGTCCGAAGCGATGTAGGCTAGTACTTGGAAGGCCGCATCCCGCGATTTGCTCATGCTCGTGATGTAGAAATACTCCGGAGCCGCCTGGAAGCCGACGCCCGGTTTTTGCGGCATCTCCGGCGTGGATGCCGTGTTCCAGTTGGGCACCTGCTCCGCCGTCGGCTTGATTTGACCGCTCGTGCCCATAAACATCGCAACCGTCTTATCTTTCTGGAAGGCGACGGGAACGCCGACGGTAGGCGGTTCGTTGCCGGGAATTTTGTAGAAGCGCGCCATATTCTCGAAAGCTTTGATGAAGTTGTCCTCAAGAAATTTAGACTTGTGGGTTTTCGAATCGAAATACGGAGCGGACAATTGGTTCGTACCCATCGCGTTTTCGAATTGGAACGCAAAGCCTTTATACGACGTTCCGCCGTCTGTCCGGGTCAGCTTCTTGGCCAGCTCGTACGTCTCGTCCCAAGTCATCCCGTCCTTCGGATAAGCGACTCCGAATTTATCGAATATGTCTTTGTTATAGAGGAAAACGAAGCTTCCGCTCGTCCATGGAAGTCCGTAAATCCCCCCGTTCGCGAGCTGGCGCTGAATATCGATCAAGGACGGCTCGATCCGGGCAAGATCGTAATTATACTTTTTGATCAGATCGCTGATATCGCTTTCAAGCTTCAGGTTGGTCAAATAAATCGTGGTCGTGCCGAGAGAGGAGATCATAATATCGATCGGCGCGCCGGAAGCGAGATACGATGCGTAATAATTCGTTCCCTCCGCAAGGATCCGCGGGACATATTTCAGCGTATAGTTCGGAAACTTTTTCTTGATCTGCTCGCCGAACCGCTGCATGAACAGCTCATCCTTCTCTCCGCTTCCCGGATAGGCGATGTACAGATCGGTCGGCGTATCGGTTATCTTTTTGGGGTCTGCCGCGGTATCGGTCGATTTACCCGCGTCGTTCGGAGCGGAATCCGTATTTTGCTTGTCTCCGCAAGCGGTAACCGCAAAGCAAATGGCGATCATAAGCAACTTTTTTCTCGAGAGCATTACACTCATCTCCTCGTTTTCTTATGAAAGGTTCCCCTTTTCCTGCTCCTGGTCCAAACCCTTTTCTCTGATATCAACCTGTTCCATCCGGGGACTGTCTCCTGCCGGCTGCCTTCATCCTAACGGATCGGATCACCTCCCAAAACAATAATGTATTATGGTCAGACCAACATTATGCTAAAAATAATTTATTTCGAATTCCGAAAGGCATTCGAATATAGTGGTCATACCATAACACCGATTTCTTAATTTTAGGATACAAGTTAAATCCGGTATCGTCAATAAGTTTTTATCGGGCTTGGCTGCGAAAAACCGCCGATCGCGGCCTCTCCGAAGAAGCGGCATTCGGAGTTGAACGATGAGACCGTTCGCAGCGCGAGCGACCGCTCGATCAGAATGGCGAGAACTTCACCGTTCAATGGCGTTTTGTCTGCGTTGGAATATTGTGGTTATGCGTATTAGTGACTGTTCATCGAGAGCCTGTATGCAAAAGCGGAAAAAAGAGGCTCGCCCTCCCGCGGAGCGGACCGCGAGCGGCAAGCCTCTTTCCTTCTGCGCAACAGCCTTACTTTACCGTAATTTGCAAATTTCCTTTTCGCTGAATTCCGCCTACATTTACCGTAGTCGAAATCTCGGTCGTACCTATGTTATGGGCCTTCAGCCGATCCTGTCCGTTTACGTTGGCGATATTCGGGTGCTCGCTCTCCCAATTGAAGTTGTAGCCCGTCAAGTCGGCAGCGGAACCGTCCGCATACGTTCCCTTGACCTGCAGGTTGACGGTTTCGTTTTTGACCAGCTCCGTCTTGGAAGATACGATCGTCACGTCGGATAAATACAGCTGCTGCCTCGGAAGCGGAATGACGAACGCATTCCCCGGGGCAACGTCGTAGACGAAGCCCTGATTCAAATCCGTCGCGCTGGCATATGCTCTCACGAGCGTAATATCGCCAAGGTCGAATTCGTACGCATTCCCGCCGAGCGATTGGACGCCCCGGATCAAATAGACCGCATTGCGCTTTCCGTCATTTTGCACGAACACGGATTTCCCTACAAGATCGTTCGGAGCTTGCCCCTGCAAATCGAGCTGCACCTTGAGCTTGTTTGCGATCGACAGCTCTCGCGTGAAGTCGACGATCGTTCCCTGCAGGCGGCTTACGCCCGCGCTTGCGTAGGAAGTGCCGATTTTGCCGATATAAGCGCCGTCGTTCACGTAGGTGAACACGGGCAGGTCATCCTTCTCGGAGTAAATGCCGAACGAACCTTGGAAACGGACCTTGCCGTCGATAAGGAAAGTCCCCTCCGGATTTATCGAGCTGACGATATAGTCGGTGCGGCCGTTAGTCAGCTGTACCTTGACCGCACGCGTGCCGTACACGTCGGATACGACGGAGCCCGGTTCCGCCGCAACCGTCGCTTCTTGGATATCGCTAATGAAACGCGCGTCTTTGTAAGGCTCTATCACCGACGTAAAGGTGCTGTCCAAATTCGTTCCGCTGCGATGTGCGATCACATATTTGACGCTGTCCGGGTTGCCCGGCTTGTTTTGCGGAGGCACTCCGTCGGCGAGCGCGACATCGTCCGCTTCCCCGAGCATCGTAAGGCGGACGTGGACGTCGTCGTCCTGCGGGGTCGCGTTCCACGTATCCACGACATCGTAGTCAACGCTGAACTTGCCTGACGGATCGTTGTCCCGTTGAACGTTTTTCAGCCAATGGAAGCCCGGTCCCGCGTACCCGCTGCCGGTGACGCTGTCGCCCGCCGGACGCTGCCCGAACGGAACGCCGGCCCCGGCATAGGTGCCCGTCGGCTGCGCGATCAAATCGAGCCCTTCGGTCGTTACGGCGCCTTCGGCCGCATGGAAGCTGAAATGATGCTCATTGCCGCCTTTGACGCGGAAAAAATCGACCGCGTACGAATTTGCCCCGTCGACCTTGACGAGTGCCGTCGTCCGTCTATACCGTTCGGTCTGGGCATACGCTTTCGGCGATTCGACATCGATCAGCTTTACCATGGGGCTATCGTCGTAATGCACCGGGGTGCCGTCCCAGAACGCCGCTTGCTTCTGCTTGTCGACCATGACCGTATTATGGCTGATCGTATTCTGCACCCACTCGAACCGGTTGACGTCCGTGGCGTTCGCTTGCTCCGGGTAGCCCAAGTCGGGCATCAAATCGAGTCCGAAGCCGTATAGGCCCAGATTCAGCGCATCCCTGTGGCCGTGGCCGCTCGTACGGCCGTAATACATCCATAAGGCTCGCCGCGTGTCGGTTCCGGCATCGATCTCGCCGTCCCGAAGTCCGGCCAGTCCGTATCCCGTCAAGTTCGTGCTGTCGAGATCGAGCGGACCGTATTGCTGGATAACCGCTTCGATGTCGCGGGCGACCTTGTTCGGGTCGGACGTGTATACGTCCGAATGGATGCCGTCCGTTTTATTGCCGTTCAGCATATAGGCAAGCTGAGCATAGACGGGATCGCCGAACTGCTCGAACGCCTCGATCGATTGGGCTTTATCCACCAACACGCCCGGCTGGCCCGTCGTGCCGCTGTCCCCGATCGACGGCGTATATTTGCCGAGCATAATAAGCGGATACATCGCCTGGAACATTTTGCGGAACTTCACGTTCTCGTACAGGTCGGCGGACGGATATTTATCATAACCGTCGAGAGCGTCGGCCACAGTCAAATAGTTGCCGATCCAGAGCCGGTTGTAGCCCGGACCCGCTTCGTTGCCGTGACCGTCGCGGTCGACGTCGTTCACCATGCTGAACAAGACGTTCCCCCCGGTTACGCGGCGCGGAATCGAATTGACGAACGCGCCCGGCTGGAACACGAAATCGAGCCACTGCTGTGTCTCCGGCAGCGTGTCATGGACGACAGCGGCCAATGCTGCCGCGCTTTGGTGAAACCCGTTATTGCCGCGAATTTGGTCCCAGTACATGCCGGGCGCGACTTGCCGCAGGATGCCGTCCTCGATGTTGCGGCGGATTTGCGAGCCGTTCTGCTTCAACGGCAAATCGTACTGTTGGCCTTTGGCCTGCAGAAACGAGACGACGTCAGGCGCGTCGAAGGCGGTGAAGAAAGCGTCGTAGGCGCCGGTGAATACTTTGACGAGCGACGTTTCCCAGATGGATCCGACTACTTTGCCGTCGCCTGTTCCCCCGTGGGAATTGACGTATACGGCATTGCTGAATTCGGCTACGTCCATGGAAGGATATACGTCTGCGATACGGTCCAGCAAGACGGCCCCCGCCTTGGCATACTTCTCGTCACCGGTGTAAATGTATGCGCTCTGCAGGTTGCTCAGGGCCGAATTGATATTGGCGGTACCGCTGTACCAAGCGAACCAGTGGGCGTAGTAGGCGATGAACGTATACCGATTGTTCGTGGCCGGATCGACCCAGCCGTAGCCGTCGTCAACGCCCCATGTCGGACCCTTGTCCGGATACAGCGTGTTGACGAGCAGGCTGCGATCCGCCAAGGTCGGATCGAAATTGCCGCGGGCGTCGAGCCCGCTGGCATAATAGGCGCCGAAGTCGTTCGTCGGAAACTTGTAGCCGCTCGCGGGATCGACGATTTTCCAAGGCTCGTTCAGCGGGTCGGCCTTCCACGGGTAGTTGCCGTAGCTTTTCAAATCGCCGGATACCGGACTGAAGTTGCCGGTCAATTGGTTCGTATTGTAGCTGCGCGGAATCGCTTGCGTCGGGACAAGCTTCCATAAATTGTCGTAGCCGAGCGCCACGAAAGCGTCCGCTTTCGCCAGCACGCCGTTCCGCAAGGCGGCGGCCCAATCGTACAGCTGTACATTTTCACGGGCGGCGGCCAGCTTCTCGTCGGTATAGTAAGTCCGGCGGGTCTTGCTGTTCGTCACGGCGCCAAGATCGGTCAATACGAGGCGGGCCGGATACATGGACGTTCCCGTCCCGTTTCCGATGACATTGCCTTTATGGGTGACGCTCAACGTAATCGTATGCACGCCCGCCGCGAGCGACAATTGCCCGATATATTGATCGGGTCGCGGATATTGCCCCGTCACGCTGTAGAACCCGTAACGGGCGAGCTTCGCCCCGTCGATGCCGACGTCGGCCGTTCCACCGTCCGTAGCGGTCATGCCGCCCAGCCTGAGCATGTAGGTTCCGGCCTGGGGTACGACAAATTCGAACGTGCGCGAAGCAGCCGTCAGCGTCGACTGGATTTTGACTCCGTATGTAGCGGTCGTCACCTTCGGGGCCGCGTTCGGATCGCCTACGAGCGTTACTGCCGGCTTTCCCGGCGGGACGTTCCCGAAGTAGTATACGGACGTGTCCGGCATCGTATAGTCGCTGCCGGGAATCGCGGCCGATGCGATGCCGGGCGATAAGGTCGGCGCCATGGAGAGCAGCAACAGAAAACAAAGCAGAGCATATAATGGACGTCGGTACGATAAGTGCATAAAGTTTCCCTCCCGTTATGTCGGTTCGAACGGATCATGAGGCCGAATCTCGGTGTCCATGCTTCAACTTCATGACAACGCTTACAGTGAAATTTGTTCCACCCCCTTTGACGGAAAAAAGCTTAGTCCGCATGTGTAACATACATGTATCATATGTGTAATCAACCTGTATGCATTTCCATTATAACTCCTGCTTCGCGTAGTTGACCAGCAGAAAATGGCGCAGCGCCAAAAAACGCGGGCCATATGTCCGCGCTTTCGACTTGGTCGCACACTCACCGAGACCGAGTTTCATTAGTGAACCGGATTTTACATGCCATTATTGTACAACCTCCCCGCCCCCTCTCCTCCGAAGCCTACAGGTCGGCGTTATACCCCATAACGAAACAACGGGACCACGCAAACGCGTGACCCCGATGATCCGAATTTCCGATTGAATAAGATACTGCCGCTAACCCATTCGAATCAGCCGCGCGTCCCCGGGAGCAAGCTCCAGCAACGCCCCTCCGGACGGGCCGGGACGCAGGAGGCTCTCTCCAGTGGCCACATCCTTCCATTCGCCCGCATAAGAAATCGGCATCGCTTCCGCAGTCTCGCCGAAATTGGCGGCAAGCACGTACTCGCGTCCGTCTGCGCCCCGCACATAGATGCCGCGCAGATGGACGGAAGAGAACCCGAGCACGGTGAGATGACGATCGGAGTTGGCATAGCGGGCGGTATGCTCGTGCCCGTGCCCGGCTTGCAGCACATAGCCGGTATCCATAACGACGTCGCCTCCGGCAACCGACTTGATGTCGGTCACGCATGGGCCGCACAGCTGGTCGGCGTACAGCGTCCTCTCCATGCCGGCCGTCTTTGCGCTGTCGCTTATGCCGATCTGTCTGCGGCCGGGCCGGCAAATCGCCATCTCTTCCGCTCCGTATACGGCGATCGCGCCCAACCGGTCGTCGATATTCAACCACCGCGAGCCGGTGCGCACGACCTCCTCCGCGCTCCCGTATCCATGGACAAGCAGCTTGCCGTTCTCGTGATAATACGTCCGGTGATTGTCATTGAACACATCGTTCGGCACGAGCAGGTTCAAGCCTTTAATCGCTTTGAAAACCGTCCTTTGCCGCAAAGCGACGGCACGGTGCAGCACGATCATGTGCGAATCGTCGGGAAGAGCCGCGCATACGAACCGGCTTCGGGCCATCTGCTCGTCCTGCTGCCCTTCCGCCAGCAGCAACCGGGTATGGACGATCGTACTGCCCCACGTCAGAAACCCTCCCGGAAACGTAAAGCCCGCATGCGTCTCGAGCGATTGGTTGGTCAGTTGACCGAGCCCCTTCAGCTGGCCGGCCAAGTTTTCCCGCCATTCCGCCATATCGCTGGCATCCGGCGGCAGGCACAGCCCCTGCGGCTTCTCCGCCGAATCCCATACCCAGGAGGCGACTCTCCGTTCGCCGCGCTGCAAGTAGGCGCCATGATATTCGTCATGCCATGCGTCCGGCGTTGAATCCGGGACGCTTGCAGGCTCGGAAGCGGCCGCGAGCAGGGTTGCGGTTTGCGCTTCGGACTGCAAGCCAGCCTTTGCCGACGTCGATTCCGTACCGTGTATCGTCATCGGCGGTACCTGCTCCTTCGACCTGCCGTCGCGGATAGCCAGCTCGCGCCAAGCCAGCCCCATCGACAGCGCCGCGGCGCGATCCGACTCCAGCCGGGAGAAGTACAGCGGAGAAGCCTGCTGCAGCGCTTTGCACCGGTATGACAAAAACGTGCCGTCCCCGCTCGCTTCCATCTCCGACTTGATTTGCCGCAGCCACCCCTCCTCGAACCGAAGGCAGTCCGAATCGCCGTACAAATCGGCCATCATCAGCCATACCGGGATGACGTAATCCTGACAATACGTATAGCGCACGCGGGTATCTCCGCCGATCCGCAGCAGCCTCCCGTCCGGAAACGTGCACTGCTTGACGACATCCCATAGCTCCCGGCAGTGATGGTACAAAGACTCGGGAGGCGCGATTCCTCTGCGCCGGAAGGCAAAATGCAGCATCGCCATATTCGATAAGCAGATGACCATGTACCCGACATTCAAATAGCCGTGGTGATTCAAGCCGTACGAAGTGAAAAAATTCGCTCCTACATGCCGCTCCGACACTTTCTTGCCGTCGATCGTCGAATCGGACAGCGCATCCGCGGGAACGGACACCGAATTGATGAGAAAGTCGCTGCCCTTCTCCCTGTAAGCATCGGCCCTCGGAGCATCCGGATACATAGTCGCGGTCCTGTGCAGGAATGCCCCGTTCCATAAATTGCTCTCCGGCTTATTGTTCCCGTCCTTGTTGTACAAGCCCGCCACGATCGTATAATGATCGAGCAGCCAATCGCTCTCGGACAGCATTACCCGCCGCAGCAGCGAACGGTCCTCCTCCGACAAAAACGCCTCGATTGCTTCAACCGCATGCATCATCCGCTCCGTTCCGAGAACGCTGATCCACGTATGTCCCCATGAAGTGCCGTCCGTGCATGTGTAAGTACCCTCCTTATGCGTATGGAGACAATACCGCAGCAATCGGAGAGCGGTGTCCAGCACGCTCTCCCGGCTGCGTCCGGCGCGCCTTTCGTCGAATCGGGAATCAGCGGCAAGCATCGCATATGCGGCGAACGCTTTCTGGTTCGTCTGCACGCCCCACGTGTTTTCCCCCGTGCCGTAACACGTCAGCTCCGGCCGGTCCGGGCATTCGTACAAGTACGGCTCCGCTCCCTTTATCCATTTCTCCAACAGCATCAAGTAGTCGTTCGTTCCAGCTCCGGTCACTCTCCGCACCCCGTTCCATCGATTCGGCTATCGTATTCCGTCTTCGACGCCGTCTTTATTTTTTAAGCTCCGCGATCGCTTTGACCGCTTCCTCCTCGGCCGTGCGCAGCAGCGTATTCAGGTCGATTTCACCCAGCGCGAGCTTGATCAGGTTTTTGTTGTACGCCTTTTCTACCGCCGAATCGTACATCGTCTTCTGGGCGATCGGGGCGAAACGGTCGTAAAGGGCCGCCTTCACGTTTTTGCCGCCGAATGACGTCTCTTTGGCAAACGCCTCCTTCACTTCGGCGCTTTTCACAACAGGCAGCGTACCTTTCTTGGACACCTCCAGCTGATACTCGTCGGATACGAGATATTTGATGACCTCCATCACTTGATCCTTATGCTTGCTGATGCCGGACACGCCGAAATAGGTCGGATACGACTGCGGACCGGTCTGCGGAGCCTCCTTGAAAGTCGGCACTTTGACGACATCCCAGTTCATCGTCGCCATATCCTGGGTCATATGCGTATTGGCCAGCGCCGCCAGCATCGCCACATCGCGATCCTTGACGAAAGAATTGACGTCCGGTATTTTGTTAAGCTTGCGCACCTTGTCCTTGTACACTTGAGGCTCGGCAAGACGCATATACGTCTGGTAAAGCGTTTTCCATTTGTCGTCCGTGATCGACGGCTTCTCCGATTTCGGGTCCACAAAGCCGAGCGACAGTCCGTTGGTGGCGAAAAAGTGCCCGAGACCGAGACCCGCGTATTCGACGGAGCCGTCTACCCTGGAAAGTCTCCGGTTCAGCTCCAGCGCCTCGTCCCAAGTCATGCCGTCCTTCGGATAAGCGACGCCGAACTTGTCGAAGATGTCCTTGTTGTAGTACATCACGACCGTATTGTTCACGACAGGCAGCGCGTACATTTTGCCGCCCGACATCTCTCTCATCAAATCGATCATCGTCGGCTCGATCCGGCTCGTATCGACCTTATGCAGCTTCATCAGTTCGGTCATGTCGTATTGCATGTCATACATCAGCGGCCCCCGCGGAAACAGCGCGATCGATTCCCATACGATGTCGATCGGCTGCTGGGTCGAGATCAAGTCCGGATAAGTCGAGCCTGCCTTGCTTTGGATGTAGGAGAACTCGTGCTGCGGAAATTTTTTGCGGATGGCGTCGCCGAATCTTTCGTTGAACGCCTCCTCGGTCCAGCCGCTCGTCGAGTAGACAACCAGCTTGGCGGGAGGGTAAGCGGTTTCCTGTCCATCCGCTTTGGACTGCTCTCCTTTCCCGTTTCCGGAATCCCCTCCGCAAGCGCTTACAACCAATGCGATCAACATTCCGCCCGCCAGCAACGGCATGCGAAATTTTAGCTGCATATTCATCTCTCCCCTTCTGTCCGATCATACGTGTTCATCATTCGACAATTAATTCCCCTTGATTCCTAAAAGATTGAAAACTCCTGCTGGTACAACCTCCTCATCGTATAATTATTTCTAACTCCCGCTTCCTCTTGTTGATTCCCTTTGATGTACAATTATCATAAAACGGATCGTCAAATCATGTCAATCTCAATTTTTCCCGATTAAAATTTCCAGTTATCGCCTAATCGCACCTGTTAAAGAGCGAATTCCCTTGCCTCGATCGGCAATGCTCCGCATGGCCGCCTTACAGGCATATTGCTGCGCCAAGGCGAAACTGCTCCGAAATGCGTCTTCGATTGGGAATCAACGTGCTGTACAATCCGCTCTTTTTTCGCTATGATAACGGTATTATGGCTATTTTTCACAACAACTAGCGAAAGTTGGAATGATGGATGAGCTCATCGGAGTCCGGCAGAAGAACGTTTCGCTCCCGTCTGAACGAAATGGTCGATCAGCTGCGCGAAGGGATTAGAAGCGGCAAGTACAAAAAAGGCACTTATCTGCCGCCGGAAAAAACGCTGGCCCAACAATTCAAGCTCAGCAACAAAACGGTGCGCAAAGGACTGGAGCAGCTCATAACGGAAGGATATATCGAGAAAATCCCGAGAGTGGGGAGCATCGTAACGTCATCCGGCCCGGAGACGGAGTCCGGCTCCCGATCCGCCGCGCGCGCCGCCGTTACGCTGATGCTCGGCTGTTATTCGATCAACGAAAGGGATTTGCTGCTTTCCCGTCTGCTGCATGATTTTCAGGAGCAATTTCCGCACATTCGCGTGGAGGTCGTCGCCTTCCATTCCGACAACCGTTTCCTTCATACGCTGCAGCCCGGCTTGGATAACGGACTTATTGATTTATTTACGGTGAAGGACCGGCATTTTCGGGAAATCGTCGAAGAGGGATATACGTTTGCCTTGGAGCCGCAACCGGAGAACGGACAGCTGTACTCCTTCCTGAGCGAAGCCTTTACCGAGCAAAACGTGCTGTATGCCAGACCGCTTGTCTTTTCACCGCTGATTCTGGCTTATAATTTGCGGCATTTCCGCGAGGCCGGGGTCATGGAGCCCGACGCCGGCTGGACATGGGCGGACGCCATAAACGAGGCAGCCCGCTTGTCGGTGCCCGGTCGGCGCCACGGGCTGCATTTCAACGTGAACATGGATGAACGTTGGCCGCTATTCCTTCTTCAGAGCGGGATCGGACAAAGCTCCGGCAAGCCGAAGGGCGGCCGGGGGACCGGAGCGAAATGGCTGGAAGGCATCCGTCTGAGCAAGAGCATCATCCGGAATCACGCCATTTTTCCCGATCCGCTGTACAGCTCCGACGGCGATGTCGGAACTTTGTTTATCCAGGGGAGAACCTCGATGATCGTTACCGGCTATGAAGCGCTCAACCGGTTCGCCGCCTCCGATCTCGAATATGACATCTCTTCCTTGCCCTGCATCGATGTTCCGCGGACGCTGTTGGCCGTTACGGCCGTCGCGGTCAACAAGCAGTCGAAGCATAAAGCGGAAGCCCAATGCCTGGCCGACTACCTGTGGTCGCCCCGCGCCCAGCAGCTGATCCGCGAGCATGCGCTCAGTATTCCCGGATTGAAGCCGGCGGCGGAAGCTCCCCTTAGCGGGAACCATTCCATGAACCGCCCTTCCCGATATAACCTGTACCGGGACATCATCCCCAATTTTCGCAGACTCGACGATTTGAAGCTGCCGTATGGCGCCATTCGCGGGCTGCACGAAACGCTCAAACAATATTGGACCGACCTCATAGACGAACGGACGCTGTGCGACGAAATCGACGCCATTGCGGGCTCACCCGCTCTGCGTCGCGTTCAAGCGGGGGCCGGCGGTTGACGCCCCCCTGATTCTCGGGCAGAGAGCAGGGGGTGTTTCGTTCGGACTATTCAAGCCGCTTCAGAACGGTGCTGCCCGCGTAAAAGTCCCCGCGCAGCCGGATTTCCTCATAGGGCAAATGAGGGTTGGCGATTCGCCACAGCATCCGGTCCGCCGCACGGTAACCGGCCTCCCGAATGAGAAGCAGCGGCCGCGTGAGGAGCGGCAAATGCTCGGTTTGCTCGTTCAATAGTGCAATGAGGGAGCAGTCTTGGGGGATACGGACGCCCATTTTCAATAACGAATAGTATACGGGTGCGGTCTCCTCGTCGATGCCGCACAGGATCGCCGTCGGCCGGTAGCGGCGGTATGCCGCTTCGAACCGGCGCAGCCAGTCGTCCGCAGGCTGCCGGACGATCGCATGCTCTTCCGGCCTTACTTCGTTGCCCGCTTCCCTCATCGCTTCGGCAAACGCCTGCCATCGCAGTATAAATCCGCGCTGGCTCTCGATGTCGCCCACATACATCACGCGGCTGTGACCCATGCGGCTCAAGTGCCTGACCGACTGGTATATCGCCTCATAGACGTCCCAGATGACGCAGTCCACCTTCGATTCCGGCGACGGATAATTCAACAGGATACGGGGGACGGGCAGCCTCAGCAGCTTCTCCTCCAGCGAATGGACGCTAAGTCGGGGCGCGATAAAAATGCCTTCCGCATATGACAAGCCTTTCGACTCCGCCCAATCCCCGAAGTCGCCCGCCTTCAACTCTCCCGGCAGCAGCACCGGCTCCACCGTGTGGCCGATCTCCCAAAACCTCTCGTGCAGCCCTTTCAGCAATAGCCGATTATGGTTCTGCGACCCGTCGTTCTGGATAAGCACGAACCGCCGCTGGACGTACGGATAGGGAGCGATTCGGTCGACGATCAGCGAATCGACCTGCTCCTTCGTAATATAGCCGAGCTTGCGGGCGAGCCGGATGACTTTGCTGCGGGTTTCTTCGGACATGCCCGGACGTCCGCGAAGCGCCTTGGACACCGTCTGTATCGTTAAGCCAAGCTCGTCGGCAAGATGCCGGAGCGTTATTTCTTTACGGGACACGGCTCTCTCCCCTTCCGGTTGTTGGTCGGTATAAGCTCTGGTTTCATTTTAAACTAAATTTAAACTAACGAAAACGGCTCCCCGCTGTTACGATAAGTTTATTCGAAGCCGAAGGAGAGAGGATCATGGTTCAAACGATAGAAGCGGACATCGTCGTTTGCGGAGGAGGGCCTGCGGGAGTCGCAGCCGCAATCGCGGCGGGACGCAGCGGGTTTAGGACGGTATTGGTCGAGAAGTACGGATTTATCGGAGGGATGTCGACGGCGGCACTCGTATATCCGTGGATGACGTTTCATACGATGGACGGGCGGCAGGTCATTCAAGGAATCGCCCAAGAAATTATCGACCGGCTGGCGGAACGGAACGCGTCTCCCGGGCACGTTCGGGATACGGTCGGCTTCGTGCACACGATTACGCCTTATCATCCGGAATATTACAAAGTAGTTGCGGTGGACATGCTGAAGGAAGCGGGAGTCAAGCTGCTGCTCCACTGCTTCGTCGACAGCGTGCGCATGGCCGGCCAATCGATCGAGTCGGTCCGGCTGTCCAGCAAATCCGGGCAGATCGACGTTCGCGGCAACGTATTCGTCGATACGACCGGCGATGCCGACGTCGCCTTCCTGTCCGGCGCGCCTTGCCTGCAAGGGCGTGAAGGCGACAAGCGGACGCAGCCGATGACGATGAAGTTCCGGATGCGCGGGGTCGATTTGGCCAAGGTCAAGCGGTATATGCTGGACCATCCGGACGAATTTTACGCCAAAACGCCGTTCGATGAGCTGGAGCAGCTTCCGTTGTCGGGTATTATGGGATTTTATAAGCATTGGAAGGAAGCGGATTTGCCGATCAATCGCGATGGCGTGCTCATGTTCACCGGGCCCAACGATGACGAGGTGCTCGTCAACACGACCCGGGTGCAAGGACTGGACGGCACGAAGGTGGAGGACTTGACCGAGGCGGAGCAGCTCGGCCGCAAGCAGGTGCTGCTGGTGGCGGAGTTTATGACCCAGCGTCTGCCCGGCTTCGAGAAAGCTTCGATCTCCGACGTTGGCGCGCAGATCGGCATCCGCGAAACACGCCGCATCGACGGCTTGTACGCGCTGAAGGTGGACGATGTCGTGCAAGGGCTGCGTTTCGACGACGCGATCGCGCGCAGCGGATATCCGATCGACATCCACGATCCGTCGGGCAAAGGAGTCACGGCCGCATGGGTACAAGGAGACGGAGCGTACGACATTCCGTACCGCTGCCTGCTTCCGAAAACGGTCGACAATTTGCTGGCCGCCGGCCGGTGCATCTCGACGACGCACGAAGCATTGGCGACAACTCGTCTGACGCCCAGCTGCATGGCGACCGGACAAGCGGCCGGTACGGCGGCGGGGCTCGCGGTCAAGCACGGCGTCCGGCCGGCGGACGTCGATATCCGGGAGCTGCAGCGCGAGCTCGAAGCCGGGAACGCCGTTATTCGCTGAGGCGTTAGGAAAACTAAGACAGCATAATTAGCGTACAGAACTGCATGCATCGCATGATCGGGGAAAGCAGGCTGCCTTCCTTTGCCGGCGCCTTGAGGGACCGCGAATCCAACAAATAGCGGAACTGGAGTATGCTATTGACCCGAGTACTCGTGTTGATGGCAACATAACGGAAAACCGTTCCGCTATTCCGCTGTATACGGTCATTTTCAACCCCACAGTTCGAGATAACGGATGTCTGTTCCGCTATTTTCAAACGTGTAACGGAAATCGGGACCATAGCGGAAAATAGTTCCTCTATTTACAGGCAACACGCTGCACCCGCTTCATCAAGGGGCCACCAGGTTGTATGCGGATTATGCGTGCATAGAAAAAGAAGCTAACGATCTCGGCAGTTTTGTTGGTTCAGTCCAGATACTGATGAGGCATTGCACAAACAGGAGCTCGGACGGATGAATACTCATGCGCCCGAGCTCCTGAATCGTTTGCCGGTTTCCGCTCAAGGAACGATTTGAGCCGTTAATTGCACGATCTCGACGGCAAGCGGCGTGCGCTCTAAAATCGTATCTCCCGTCGATTCGATCGCAAGTCCCGTTGTGTTTAACGTATACAAGCTGGCCTCTTGAAGCATCCCGTTAATAAAAAGATTGCTGTATCCGTTCATTCCGATGGCGGGGAAAGCGCTGACGGCCGCGCCGCTATCGTCCGTAAACTGGCTGGCCGGAAACGTTACGGGCGTTGTTACATCCGATGCGGCAACGGAAAAAAATCGTTGGACGGTCGGAACGATAGTGACGCCGGCAACCGTGCCTGTTGCTCCTGTTGCTCCTGTTGCTCCCGGCGCCCCCGTTACTCCAGTGGCTCCCGTTACTCCCGGTGCCCCTGTTGTTCCAGTTGTACCCGTAGCTCCGCTCGCCCCTGCCTCTCCCGTGGCCCCTGTTGCTCCTGTCTCTCCCGTGACTCCGTTTGCTCCCGTCACTCCCGTGGCACCTGTTGATCCAGTCACTCCCGTGGCCCCGCTTGCTCCTGTCGATCCCGTTGCTCCGCTTGCTCCCGTTGCCCCTGTCGCACCAGTTGCTCCCGTGGCACCCGTGACTCCCGTTGCACCGCTTGCTCCCGTTGCTCCTGTTGCTCCCGTTGCCCCTGTCTCTCCCGTGGCACCCGTTGCCCCTGGTGCTCCAGTTGCTCCTGTTGCTCCAGT
>NZ_VDCQ01000051.1:0-57407 GCF_006265175.1 Paenibacillus hemerocallicola
TCGGAGGAGCTCCAGATGAAGCGCGCCCCCGAAGGCATCCAGCGCGAGGGAATCGAAGAGGAGTCGGAGGAGCTCCAGATGAAGCGTGCCCCCGAAGGCATCCAACGCGAGGGAATCGAAGAAGAGTCGGAGGAGCTCCAGATGAAACGATCCGGCGAAGGCTTCGACGCGGACGTCGCGCTGGAGCAAGAAATCGAACAAAGCCGCGGCAACGGCTCGCAGATGGATACGCACGTGCAGGCGAAAATGGAGTCGGCATTCGATACCGGCTTCGAGGACGTCAATATCCATACGGACGGCAAGGCCGATCAAATGGCCCAATCGATCGGAGCGTCGGCTTTTACGACCGGCAGCGATATTTTTTTCCGTCAAGGGCAGTATAACCCCGGAAGCCGTCAAGGCCAGGAGCTTCTCGGTCATGAGCTTACTCACGTAGTCCAACAACGGGGCGGCAATATTCCAACCGAATGAACGAATCGCTTCCTCGCCGTCATGGCGGGGATTTTTTGTGCTCGAGGGCTTTGAACGTTCCCCTTTTTGGTTACACTGCCTAGTAGGAAAAGGGGGAGCAACATGACGATGACGATACATCCCGCGCACCGGCGCATGGCCGAGCTGTGGACGATAAACCGGAAACGCAAATTGACGCAGGAGGAGCAGACGGAGCTCGATCAATGCTTGCAGGTCAACGCCAAGCTGTGCTGGGAAATGGCCTGTCTCGAAAATGCCTCGCTGCTCGCGTCGATGACTCGCGATACGGATTGGCAGCACGAGATTTGCCGCCAAATCGACGGATTTCCGTGGCAAGCGAAACGACCGGACCATCAAGGCCCGGTCTGATTGAAGGTGTGCTGTATGCCTTAAGCTTCGGATTGCACCGGCTTCTGCTCCCGTGTGGTAACGATCGGCCGTTCCCTTGACATGAGAAAGACGAACAGAAGCGACAGCGCTGCCGGAATGAGCGTCCAGCCGAACGTTTTGGCGATGGAGGAGGACAACGAGTCGGTTATTTGGTGCAAAAGTTCGGCCGGAATAGCGGAGCGAGCTTCCGGAGACAAGATCGCCCGCGGGTCTTTCAGCATTTCGGCCGAGGGCATATGCGAAGACGACTCCGCAGCGCCGCCGTTATTGCCGAACAAGGAAGCGAGCGAATCGGCAAACTTGTTTCGTTGGATGATGCCGAATATCGTGATGCCGACGGTCATGCCGAGCGAGCGGAGGAAAGCGATCGTCGAGTTGGCGGCGCCGCGCTTCGTCTCGTCGAAATGGTGGATGGCGGCCATGCCCAGCACGGAGAAGGAGGCGCCTATTCCCAATCCGACTACGATCATGAATACCGTGACGGCGAATCGGGGCGTATCCATCGTGAGCGTAGTCAGCAGTCCGATACCGGTGACGAGGATGAGGCCGGAGAAGAACATGACATTGCGATAGCCCAGTTTCATAGAGGACATCGCGCCGATCTGGCTGGCGACCACGGTACCGAGCATCATGGGGAGCAGCAGCAGGCCGGAATTGGTCGCCGTGCCGCCCTGTACCCCTTGAATGTAAATAGGGATATACACGGTCGCGACGATAAACGAAGCTCCGGAAAACATACCGATAACACAGCTGGACGCGTACAGCCTTAGTCTAAACATATCGAAAGAAACAATCGGCTCGGATGCCCGTTTCTCTATAAGCAGGAAAGAGAGGAGCAGGATGGCGAATCCCGCGAACAAGCTCAGGATGACGAACGAGTCCCATTCGAACTTCTGGCCTCCCAGCTCGAGGGCGAACATGAGGCAGATGATGGCGCCGACGAGCGCGGCCGCTCCGGACCAATCGACCTTTTGCTCGGCATGCCGGATCGATTCCTTATAGAAAAACGCCACAAAAACAAACGACAGGATGCCCAACGGCAAATTGATGTAAAAGACCCAGCGCCAATCGATGTAATCCGTCACATAAGCGCCGAGCAGAGGTCCGAATATGCTCGACAATCCGAAGACGGCCCCGAACAGTCCGCCCATGCGCCCGCGGTGTTCCGGGGAGATGACGTCGAACATGATCGTGAAGGCGATCGGCACCAGCGCGCCGCCGCCGATGCCTTGAATGGCCCGGTATAGGCTCAGCTGCACGATATTTTGCGCCGTACCGCACAGGACGGAGCCAAGCAAAAACACGATCAGGCCGAAGATGAAGAAACGTTTCCGTCCGTACATATCGGACAGCTTTCCGAATATCGGCATGCCGGCCATTTCCGCGACCATATAGGCCGATGTGACCCAAATAAATTTGTCCAGTCCGCCCAGCTCGCCGACGATCGAGCCCATTGCGGTCGCCACGATCGTATTGTCCATGGCCGAGACGAGTATGCCGATCAACAGCCCGGCCACGACTATGGCCAACTTGCTTTTGGTATTGACGCTCGTTGTGGACATGCGTTGTTCCTCCCTTGGAAACTTGCGCGGCCGATAGGTATAGACAATCGCCGATTTAGTCCTACATTTGTCTGCTCTCGATTACGACCGCGTCTATGTCCCGTCTGTACCCGTCCTTGTATTCGACCAGTCCGATATGGCAGCCCGGACCGATCGTTACGTTCGTTCCCCGAACGACACCGGCCGTCGTATATTCCAATCGTACCTCGTCGCCTTCGATCGTATCGGCGATCAGGGCATCCTTGGGGAAAATAAGAGCCTTCATCAGCTTGCCGAACGGGCTGTCGATCCCGGTTTTACGAACCGATATCGATTCGCCGCCGATTTCTCTCGCACGGCATTCCGCGTATAAATCGATGTCGATCGTTTCGGCATTGAGCAGGCCGTCGATGCGGAAGGTGCCACGCGCGCGGAATCGTTCCGCATCGCAGTTTCCATTTACCTTAAACGAGCCGTTGATTTCGACTTCTTCTCCCGTCATATCGCCGCCGACCTTCGTATGGCCGTCGCTGCGGAAATTCCGCGCGCTCACGGCTCCTTCCATTTCGGATTTGCCGTTGATTCTCAGCTTGCCGGTCCGTATCTCGCCGCCAAATGACGCGGAACCGTTCACTTCGATGATCTCGGCCGTAACTTTTCCGCGTACGGACGTTTTTCCGTTGCAGGTGAAGCCGATACAATCCAGATCTCCGTTTACGGTTCCATGCCCGTTGATCGTGACTTTGTTGAATGTTCCGCCGGAGCATCCGCCCAATACCCCGGATATGTTCAAGTCTCTGCGTATATTCATACTCATGGCCGATCTCTCCCGTATCAGGTTATACTCGTTCATAGTGTTCAACGGCCGAACCGGCATTGTTCTCGAAACGATCCGAAAATTCGATGCGCCCGATCCGGCAGCCCGGTCCCACGATGACGCTGGCGCCGCGGATTACGTTGGCGGCAGTATGCTCGACATAGATATCGTCGCCTTCAATCGTATCTGCGGACAGCACGCCTTCGTAAAAATCGGAGGGGAGGAAAAATGTGCCGAGCAGCTTTTTCAGCACATTGCCTTCGGCCCGGCGAATTCGGATTCGCTCGCCGCCGATTTCCTTCACCTCGCAGCGGCTGTGTATCGCGAGATCGACCCATCCCGCATTGACCAGGCCGGCGATGCGAAAAATGCCCTTGATCCGCAGCTGCTCCGCCTCGCAATGGCCTTTGATGTTGAAAAAGCCTTCCAGCGCGACATCTTCGCCGGCGACATTGCCGCGTACGTTCGTTTCGCCGAACGATTTGATCTCGCGGGCTTTCATGTTGCCCTCGACATCCATTTTGCCGTGGACTTTCGTCATGCCCGTATCGAGATCGCCGCTGACGTCCAGCGTTCCGTTAATCGTGCACGATGTACCCTTGAGGGAGCCGTACACTTTGGCCGTACCGTTGCAGCGGAACGCCAAACAATCGATATCCCCGCTAAATTCGGCTTCTCCGTTCACCTTCACGTCCTTGTACAGCCCTCCGCCGGACCCTCCGGACCCCATGAGGGACAAATTTTGGCGTGCTTCCATCCGTTGCTCGACTCCTTCCTTAATTTATTCTCAGCTTCAATTCCTCGCTGGCTGACGCGATGCTTATTCGCGCCACGATTTTCGTCCCCGAGTCGAAGGCGTACTCGGCGGTGGCGGCGATCATCAGAACCGACGATACTCCCATTTTGCGGATGAACACGAGACTCCAGTTTTTGTTCTCGAATTTCGCTTCGTTCTCTTGGATCGTCCGCAGCATCATGTTGCCTTCATCCAGATTGATTTCGCCCGATTGCAGCAGCTTGTCGAGCAAATAAACATGCAAGATCCGGTTGAACGGGAGGAGCGGGCCGTCCTGGAACGTTTTCCCGTACAGCTCGATCGACGTGGACGAAACAATGTTGCGTTGCATTAGCTCCTGTTTCGTCATCGACAGTCCGTCGGCAACTGGGGAAAATACGTCGGCCAGCTCGTCTAGAGACAGATCGTCCTTCATATTTTTAATTTTATCGATGCGCGCCAATATGCTCTGCCTTGGAAAAAACGTTTCTTGCCCCGTATACGTCGATTTGCGGACGAACCATTCCTCGGGAATGAGGTTTTTCCGCTTCCATCGGTATAATTGACCGTAAGAGATTCCTGTCAGCTCGAGCAATTCTTTTTTGGATATAAGCTCTTGCTCCACTTCAACACCTCCTGACGAAATGGAGTGTAACATAACATTGTTACGTTTGTAAAGAAGGTCGCGTAACAATGCTCGGGGAAAATCACCGGGAACGCACTAAATTTAGCGGCATCTCCTCGTTCTCTTTGCAGGGCAATCCTATGTACTTGATCTTTTCCCGCGATGTTGGGCGTACAAGACGTTGCCTATGTATAACGGCATTGGATTCCGTTATCGTATCGAATTTCGTTATGCTCCTGAATATAGCGGCACAGGCTTCCTTTATTTCGATCTCATGGGTTGAAAATGGGTAGGAAAAAACGGAATAGAGGAATAGCCTTTCGTTATATTGCTGTCGGCACTGCTTCTCGGGGGAATAGCATATGCCTGTTCCGCTATTTTATCGATACGCGGATCTCGCGGACGACGGCAAAGCGGCGAGCGTTCAACGATCATGCGAGGTATTTACTTCTGCATGAAAATTTGTACGTAAAAAACACTTGCCGAAGCGCAGGGCGTTATCGGCAAGTGCGGGACGGGTGCGGCACGATTTCGGCTGAGCCGATCGGGCTACCGGGTGCCTTGAAAGAAATAGGGAGCAACCCTCGTATCATGCGGAGAAAGGCGTTCCGGCAAGTAGGGGGTCAACTCGTTGGCCTCCTGAACGGTCAGCCATCGTACATCCACGATGTCGCCGTCCGGGTCGCAAACCTCCAATTGCCCGCCGATAACGCGAGCATAGAACGTAAAGAGCAGGGCATGCTGTCTGCTTCCCGCAAAATACACTTCCCGGACCGAATGGAGTCCGGCTATTTCCACGTCCAAGCCGGACTCTTCCTTCGTTTCGCGGATCGCCGCCTGCTCAAGCGTTTCGCCAGGCTCCACCGCACCGCCGGGAAGCGACCAATAGGCGGATTCCCCTTTCCGGTTATGGACCATCACAATGTTTTGCCTGGCCGAGTCGAATATAAGCGTGCTTGCCACGTCTACTCTTTTCATTGCCGCTTACGCTCCTTCAATAGGTGATGGTTTACTTAAACGCGGCCTTCTCCGCCTACGATATGGTTAGCGATCATCGTACCGTGGTGTCGTCCCGTCTCGATGAAAATTTCGTTCGCTTCGGAGCCTGCTGCGATTACGCCGGCCAAATAGAGTCCTTTCACGTTCGTCTCCATCGTGGCCGGATCGAAGAACGGCTTTTCCGCTTCGCCTTCCATCCGGATTCCCGTCGATTTCAGAAACTCGCGGTCCGGGCGAAAGCCGGTCAAGGCGAGCACGAAGTCGTTGTCAGCCGTTTCCGTCCCTTCCTCGCGTTGGATCGTAATAAACGTTTCGTCGATCCGGACGACCCGGGAGCGGAACAGCATCCGGATGCGCCCTTTATTCACGAGACTGTCGAACAGGGGACGCACCCAGGGCTTCACGCTGGGCGACATCGCTTCCCCGCGATATACGACCGTTACCTCCGCACCGACGCGGACCAGCTCCATGGCCGCGTCGACGGCCGAGTTGTTGCCGCCGATAATGGCAACCTTCATACCGGTGTACGGGTGGGCTTCGCGGAAAAAGTGGCTCACCTTGGACAGCTGCTCTCCCGGTATGCCGATCATGTTCGGATGATCGAAATATCCCGTCGCCAGAATGACGTGCCGCGATTCGTAGCTGCCGGACCGTCCCGCGCGGTCCAGACTGGACAGCCGGAAACGTTCGTCAAGCTTGGATATAGCGGTCACCTGTTCATACGGGCGAATCCGGACGCCGCGCCGCATGGCCACCGTCCGGTAATAGTGGAGCGCCTCCGCGCGGGTGGGCTTTTCATTCGGCGTATTGAAAGGGAAGCCGCCGATTTCAAGCAGCTCCGGCGTGCTGAAAAATTGTATGTATGTAGGGTATAAGTAAATCGAATGCACAACCGATTGCTTCTCGATGACGAGCGGATCGATGCCGGCATTTTGCAGCTCGAGAGCGGCGGACAAGCCGCAGGGGCCTGCGCCGACGATGATGACCTGTTCCATAGTGTAGGGCCTCCCGTCAAATGGGTGTAGTTGGTTTTTATTATTGTACCATAACGAAGCGGCTGAAACGATTTCGAACCCGAGTACGCGATCGATGAGCACCTACACCAATCACAGTCAATTGCGTCGGACAGTTTGTTCAATCACGATAAAGACATTGCTGCCGAATCATGGTAGCATGGAACATGACATGTAAAATGCAAAGAGCTTTCGCATCGAAAGCCATTAGGAGGAGAGCCGCATGCAAAAAAGCGACGGCATGAACTACGCGCCGGAAGGAAAGCCGCAGCCGGTATGCAAGCCGGGCCAATTTACGTTCGCGGCCATCGCGCTCGATCACGGTCATATTTATGGAATGTGCAACGGCTTGACGAGAGCCGGAGCGACGCTGAAATGGGTATACGACCCGGATCCGGCGAAGGTGGCGGCGTTTCTTGCCAAATTTCCGCAGGTACGGGCGGCGGAGTCGGAAAGCCAGGTTCTGGAGGATCCGGAGGTGCGTTTGATTGCGGCCGCGGCCGTTCCGTCCGAGCGATGTGCGCTCGGCTTGAGGGCGATGGAGCACGGCAAAGATTATTTCACCGACAAAACTCCGTTCACCAGCTTGGAGCAATTGGCAGCGGCGCGGGAAATGACGAGCCGTACCGGACTTAAATATATGGTTTATTACAGCGAGAGGCTGCATGTGGAAAGCGCTGTCTACGCCGGCCGATTGATCAAGGAAGGCGCGATCGGACGAGTCGTTCAGGTGATCGGCACCGGTCCGCACCGGTTGAACGCGCCGACTCGGCCGGATTGGTTTTTCCGCAAGGAGAACTACGGAGGCATTTTGTGCGACATCGGCAGTCATCAGATCGAGCAGTTTTTGTTTTTCTCCGGCTGCAAGGACGCCAAGGTGGCGCAAAGCAAAATCGCCAATTATAAAAACAAGCAGTTTCCCGAGCTCGAGGACTTCGGCGATGCGACTCTGATCGGCGACAACGGGGCGACGAACTATTTCCGCGTAGACTGGTTGACGCCCGACGGCTTGGGTACATGGGGCGACGGCCGAACGATCATTCTCGGCACGGACGGCTACATCGAGCTGCGCAAATATATCGACATCGCCAGAACGAAGGAAGGCGACCATCTGTTTCTCGTCAACCACGAGGGCGAGAAACATTTCGCCGTGCACGGGCAGATCGGCTATCCGTTCTTCGGCGAACTGATCCTAGATTGCCTGAACCGTACCGAAATCGCCATGACGCAAGCGCATGCCTTCAAAGCGGCGGAGCTTTGCTTGATCGCGCAGCGCGATGCAGTACGCGTAGAGTAGACATTTACAAAACGATCGCGGATGTCCGGAGCCGGCTGATTAGCCGGTTCAGGGCTTTTTTTGCGTCCATTCCGAGTAAGTCGCCTTGTCGCGACTCCTCCGTTTAACTTCCGTGAGTCTATTCAACTGCGGAGCCCGATTCCATACCTAATTTACAAAGGCGTGGGTATTCCCGGCAACTGCATTTTTTTGACTATTTACAGGAAAGAGCGCCTCGAAGTAGAATTATTTTATTGATTCGGCAAAAAGCTTTTTGATTAAGCGGTTATGCAATAAGCGATTTTCCGAACGAAGAGACGCTTTCGGTTACCGGATGCAGCAGGGGATGAACGAATGGGGAAGCAGTGGGACTACTTTCATCGCATAACCGAACAGCGGGAGCACATGAGCGTGCTCGTCGACGCCTCCTATTCCGGCACGGCGCCGCTCCCGGGCTTCACGCGACTTCTTTCCGTCGTCGTCAACTTGTACGCGATCGCCACGGACAAGGAAGAGCGCGATATTGCCCAGGCGAAGCTCGGCATATTGGAAAGACGGCTGGAGGCATTATTTTCCGAACATATTCAAGCTTTATATATCGGCCGAATCAATACGGAGACGCGACTGGAGTTTTATTATTACGCCGAGCCCGGCGGAGAGCCGCACCGGAAGCTGGCGGAGACGGTCATGGCCGATTATCCGAAATACCGCTGGGTGGCGTCGGAACGCGACGATGCCGAATGGACGTTTTACACGTACTTGAGACCGAATGATATCGAGAAGCTGTACGCGAAAAACAACATCTTGCTGCAATCTTTATCGCAGAAGGGCGATCGGCTGGACATTGCGCGCGACGTGTTCCATTGGCTCCGGTTCGGCAGCAGCGAAAATTTGCGCAGTGCGGCCGACTCCGCCAAGCGTCTCGGATATAGCGTCGTCAATTCCGATATGGATGCGGATAAACCGACTTATCAGCATACTTTGATAATAAGCAAAAATCAGTCGCTCGGCGTCGAGGTCATGAACGAGTCGGTCAAGGAGCTGTACGATCTCACCAATACGTTCTCGGGCAAATACGAAGGATGGGGGACGGATATTCGTCAGAAGCTGTGGCGCAAGCTCAAGAGCGGAATCAATGGAAAGCGGATTGCCTATGCGGGTTTGCTGCTGCTTGCCGTGGCGCTGATCGCCGTCCCGCTGATTATGGCCAAATACATTTGACAAGGAGGGGCGATCGTTGACCGTAATCGGATTGGTTAGACATGGCATAACGGACTGGAATGCGCAGATGAGGGCGCAAGGCCATACGGATATTCCTTTGAACGAGGAAGGAAGACGGCAGGCGGAACGGCTTGGAATTAGGATGAGCGGCGAGACATGGGACTGCGTATACAGCAGCGACTTGGGCCGGGCGGTCGAAACGGCTCGCAAGGCGGTGGAGCGCCACGGATTGGAAGTGACGTTGGAAGTCCGGCTGCGCGAAGTGTATCTCGGTGAAATCGAAGGCTCTACGGAAGAGGAACGAATAAGCAAATGGGGCGACAACTGGCGAGAGCTCGATCTGGGAGAGGAATCACGGGAAGCCGTGGCGGAACGGGGGATTCAGGCAATTAACGAGATTGCCGATCGCCATCCGGGCAAACGCGTCCTGATCGTCAGCCATGGCGGATTGCTCGGACTTTCGATAAAGCGGCTTATCCCGCACGTCGACACGTCCGCATTTCTACGTAATACGTCGTTGTCTCTTGTGCGGCGTACCGAGGACGGACGATGGGAGTGCGATTTATACAACTGCACGAAGCATTTGCAGGATTAACGGCAGGGAAGACGCCTCGCAGATCGAGGGGGCAAAATGGATGATTGAGGGATATGCCGGCATAATCCGCATTCTACCTGGAGGCTTCTAGATGAAGCGGGTGCAACGTGTTGCCGTATGCCGTATGCCGTATGCCGTATGTCGTATGTCGTATGTCGTATGCCGTATGCCGTATGTCGTATGTCGTATGCCGTATGTCGTATGCCGTATATAGAGGAACTGTATTCCGCTATTGTCCCGAATTCCGCCATACTCTTGAGGATAACGGAACAGGCTTCTGTTATCTCGATCTTTCGGGAGAAAAAGGGGAGTGAACAGCGGTATAGCGGAGCGGTTTTCCGTTATTTTGTGATCGACACGGGTATACGTGTCTATAACATACGCCAGTTCCGCTATTTGATCGATTGCGGTCTTGCAAGCCCCTGCCGAGGCCGCCGGCTTACGCTCTCTTTGACTCAGGCGCTGAGGAAGACCCCCGAATAATCAGCTCGGAAGGAAGCACGACCCGCTTCCATTCGGGTGTCGTCGCTCCTTTGATCCGGTCGATCAGCAATTGGATGCCCATCGCGCCGAACTGGTAGGCGGGCTGGGAGACGACGGTAAAGAACGGATCGATGACCGACGCGCCGAGATCGTCGAAGCAGACGACGGACATTTGATCCGGGACGCGGATCCCCAGCTCGAGCAGCTTGCGGATGAGGCCGACGGCGATAAAATTGTTGCCCGCGAATACCGCGGTAGGCGGCTCGGGCAGCTCGAGCAGGCGGCGGAGCGCAGCTTCGTCGGCAAATTGCTTGTAGTTCATTTCCAGAATAAGCTCGTCATCCGCCGGAATGTCGTTCAGCTTTAACGCCTCCCGGTATCCGGCAAGCCTCTCTCTGGCGGTCGATACGGTCAGAGAGCCGTTTATGACCGCGATACGCCGGTGACCCTGGGCGATGAGATGCTCCACGAGCTTCCTCGCGCCCTCTTTGCTGTCGCCGCTCACCATATCGCAGTCGATGCCCGGTACATAGCGGTCCAGCAGCACGAAAGGAATTTTATGTCTGCGCAGCGTCTCCAGATGAGGGCCCGACAAATCGGATGCGGCGGAAAACAATACCCCATCCACGCGCGTCGACAAAACCATGTCGACGTATTCTTTTTCCTTAGACAAGCTTTCGTCGCTATTGCCGAACAGCAGCTTGTAGCCGAGGCGCATGGCTGCGTCCTCCGCTCCGCGGGCGACCGTCGTAAAGAACGGGTTCGTAATGTCGGGAATGAGCAGCGACAACATTTTCGTTTCCTGCAGGACGAGGCTTCGCGCCATCGAATTCGGCACATAGTTCATTTCTTCCATAATCTTTTTGATGCGAACCCGCGTCTTTTCGCTAATTTTTCCCGTATTGTTGATAACCTTCGAGACAGTCATGGCGGAAACGTTCGCCTGCTTCGCTATATCGTAAATGGTAACCAAGGCTGGCCTTCTTTCTAAAATGTAATTCCGATCAAGTGGAGTTACCGACAATTCAAGTGAGGAGGCCTTGCGTCTCATGCAAATTCACCAGAATACGTCGGGCGTTTCGCCGCACGGGCTGGATTATCGGGAATATCGCCGTATAGCCTATTGTACAGGAACAAAACGATTGACAGCAACCCTAAAGCTTGTTATGTTAGGGTTATCGGTAAACTTAATAAAGCGTCACCAGAAAAAGGAGTGAAATCATGGCAGGTAACATCGAAGCCGGAGCGGACGTGCTGGTCATGGATCCCGCGGATCATGTAGCTACAGCGATACGGGATATCGCCGCCGGGGAAGCGGTTCACTATGTCGTTCAAGGGAAGCGGGAAACGGTATCCGTCTCGGAACCCATTCCGTTCGGGCATAAAATCTCGATCGTCGATATTCCCGCAGGGGAGAAAGTACGAAAATACGGGGAAGTCATCGGACAGGCGACGATCGCCATCGCCGAAGGCTTTCATGTGCACGTGCATAATATCGAAGGCATCCGCGGACGCGGAGACAAAGCGAAGGGAGCGAATGCGTCATGAGCGGAACGTTTCTCGGATACCGCCGAACGAATGGGGACGTCGGCATACGCAATAATCTGTTGATCATTCCGACCGTCATATGCGCGAACCAGGTGTGCACCCGGATTAACCAGCTCGTTCCGGATACGGTAGCGATCCCGCATCAGCACGGGTGCAGCCAGATCGGCGCGGACAAGCAACGAACGTTCGACGTATTGGCCGGCACCGGCAAAAATCCGAACGTCGGTGGCGTGATCGTCATAAGCCTCGGCTGCGAGGTGATCGACCCGGAAGCGCTTGCGGAGGAGATTAGAGTTACCGGTAAACCGGTAGAAGTGTTCGATATCCAGTCGGTCGGGGGCTCCGTGAAGGCGATCCAGCACGGTGCGGAGCTGGCCAGACGCATGAGAGCGCGGCTGGACGAAATGGAGCAATCGGCCATTCCATTCAGCGAGCTGAAAATCGGCGTGAAATGCGGAGGGTCGGACGCGACCTCGGGTCTGGCCTCCAATCCGGCGCTCGGCGTGGCTGCGGACAGTCTGATTCAAGCCGGGGGAACGGTCGTCATAGGCGAGACGACGGAGATCATCGGAGCCGAGCACGTGTTGGCCGGCCGGTGCCGGACACCGGACATTTCCGATCAGCTGTACCATATCGTCGACCGCTTCGAGAAGGAAGTGGAGCGTATGGGCGCGGATATGCGCGGAGGCAATCCGAGTCCGGGCAACATCGCCGGCGGCTTGTCCACGATCGAGGAAAAATCGCTCGGCTGCATATCCAAGTGCGGCACCGCCCCGATCGAAGGTATCATCGAATACGCCGAGACGATTCCATCCAACGGACTGTACTTCATGGATTCGCCCGGCAACGATATCGAATGCGTATCCGGCATGGCTGCGGGCGGCGCTCACCTTGTCTGTTTCACGACCGGAAGAGGGACGCCGACCGGCTCGGCGGTCATTCCGGTTATCAAGATAACGGGAAACAAAAAAATGTTCGAACGGATGACGGACAATATGGATGTCGACGTGAGCGACATGCTGGCGGGCACGTTATCGCTGGAAGACGCGGGCGAAATCATTTGGCGGGAAATCCGCGAGGTGAGCGACGGCAAGCTGACGAAGGCGGAAGTATTGGGGCATAACGAATTCAGCATCAACCGGATCGGACCTAGCCTGTAAACACGCAGGCGATATAGAGAACACGGGGAGGAAGAAGCGATATGGCAAGGTTGTCTAACCGGGTAGCGCTCGTAACGGGAGGAAGCCGGGGGATCGGGGAAGCGGTCGTCATCCGTCTCGCGGAGGAAGGCGCGAACGTAGCGATCAATTACACGTCGGAGCGTTCCCGCGAGCTGGCTGATAAAGTGAAGGAGCAGGCGGAAGCGCTTGGCGTGAAGGCGATCGTCGTCCGTGCGGACGTCGGCAGCAAGAAACAGGTCGAAGCGATGTTCGAGCAAATCGAGCGGGAGCTGGGACCGGTGGACATTTTGGTGAACAACGCGGGCATAGCCCCGTTCGAGCCGTTTCTGAAAATAAAGGAAGAAACATGGGACCGTACGTACAACACGAACGTCAAGTCGATATTTTTATGCTCGCAGCGGGCTGCCGCTGGCATGACCGAGCGGCGTTACGGCAAAATCGTCAACGTGCTGTCGACGGCGAGTCTCATGGTGACGAGCCCGGTCATCCCGCATTACCAATCTTCTAAGGCGGCTGCGCATATGCTGACCAAAGGGATGGCGATCGAGCTGGGCAAGTACAACATTAATGTAAACGCCGTCGGCCCGAGCACGGTAGACACCGACATGTGCACCGATTTTTTGGCCGATCCCGAGCTTCGCCGCAAAGAAGTGGAGGCGAATCCGATGAAACGGCTCGGCACGGCCCGCCAAATCGGGGATGCCGTCGTCTTTCTCGCCTCGGATGAAGCGATGCAAGTAAACGGACATCTGCTGATGGTGGACGGCGGATTGACGGTGAAAGCGGCCCAGCCGGACGATCATATGGAGCGCTAAGGAGGACACGAACGACGATGCGGATCGTACGGATGGTGGATTTGTCGCAGGAGTTGTATCATAATTGCCCGGTACTGCCGGAGTTCGAGCCTCCGAAGATGGACTATTTGCTTGTCGGAGCGCGGGACGGCTGGACGCTGGAGCGGATCACGATGAACCTTCACACAGGCACGCATATGGATGCGCCCGCTCATCTCGGCGATTTCGCGTTGACGCTGGACCGGATTCCGGTGGAACGCTTCCAAGGCAAATCGCTTTATGTGCCGTTGTCGCACAAAGGACCGGGCGAGCCTATTACGGCCGACGAGTTGAAGCCATACGCGGACCGGATGGATGACGTGACGGTCGTGCTGCTGTATACCGGCTGGGGAGAGAAGCGCGGCTGGACGAAGGAATGGGTGTACGGCTCCCCGTACTTGTCCAACGAAGCGGCGCGGCTGCTCGTAGCGAGCGGCGTCCGGGGCGTGGGCATCGACCATTTCAGCATCGGAGGCACCGGCGAAGAAAACGAGGAAACGCACCGTATATTGCTTGGCGCGCATGTGTGGGTCGCGGAAGGGCTGCAGTTGGACGATCCCGATCTAAACGAAGGGAACTGGCACATTATGGCGATGCCGGTCAAAATAAGGGACAGCAGCGGCGCGCCGGCGCGCGTCGTTGCGTTCCGTACGGAGGGATAAACTTGTCGGCAACGGCCAGATGGGAATATACAACCGCCGAAAGAGCCGAGCAGCTTAACGCGCTGGGCTCCGAAGGCTGGGAGCTCGTCGGGGTGACGGTCGTGGAGGGGATCGAGCGTTTCTACCTGAAACGTCCGCTCCCTTCCTTGCGCGAGCAAATTACGCTCGATCAGCGAAAGCAGGTTTTGGCCGGCCCCGGGGGAGGAACGGAAGGATGAAAAAGACCGGCATATTGCATCCGGCACTGAACCGCATTTTGGCGGAAACGGGACATACGGATATGCTGACCGTATGCGACAGAGGCTTTCCCGTTCCGAACGGTCCGGAACGGCTCGATTTGGCGCTCGTCGACGATTTGCCGACGGTGCTTGACGTATTGTCCGCAATCGACAAAGAGTTCGTCATCGATCGGATCATCGTGACCGACGAGATGAAGGAAGCGAGCCCGGAACGTTATGAGCTGCTGCAGACAACGTACCCGCATATTGCGTTTACGTCGCTATCCCATGTCCGCTTCAAGGAAATATGTCCCGAATCCCGGGCGGTGATCCGGACAGGAGATAGCGCGCCATACGCGAATATAATTATAGTATCCGGATAATTCGGAGCAGCAAGCCAATTCCGTCATTCGGGAGGAGAAGCGATATGAGATTGCAAGATAAGGTTTGTATCATTACGGGAGCGGGGTCCGGGATCGGTCAGAGCTCGGCTCTGCTGTTCGGCCGCGAGCAAGCGATCGTCGTCGTGGGAGATATCGATCGCGAGAACGGAGAGGAGACGGCTCGTCAGATCGTGTCCGCAGGCGGCAGAGCGGTATATATCCATGCGGATGTGACAAGCCCGGAGTCGGCGAAGGCGCTCATCGACGAAACGATCCGGCTGTATGGAAAAATCGACGTGCTGTTCAACAATGCGGGGATAAGCGGAGTAGGCATGCTGCATGAAATCGAGCCGGACGCTTGGGACCGGGTCATGAACGTCAACATCAGAGGCGTGTATTTGCCTTCCAAGTATGCGCTGCCGCATATGATGGAGCGCAAAGCCGGTTCGATCATCAACATGTCCTCGTGCATCGCCGAGATCGGACTCGCCCTTCGGGCTTCCTATGCCGCCACGAAAGGCGCCGTCCTCGCTTTGACCAAATCGATGCAGGTCGATTATGCGCCTTACGGCATAAGGGTCAACGCTTTGCTGCCGGGAACGATCATGACGCCGTTCGTCGAAAATTATTTGAAAAATTCGTACGACGACCCGGAAGCGGCCGTGCAGTCGCTCAAAAAAAGGCAGCTCAGCGGCGATCTCGGCAGACCGGACGACGTCGCCAACGCGGCGCTGTTCCTCGCGTCGGACGAATCGAAATTCATGATGGGCTCCCCGCTGTATATCGACGGCGGCGTCGTTTTCGGCAAAAACGCCTGATATCATTTGCGTAAAACCGTTTACATGTCAAGACCGATGGAATAAAATGGGGTTTGGAACATGCGAAAACGAAACGTACCCGCAGGGTGCGGAAATAGGGGTATCGGAGGGGTTTGCAGGTGAGTCTGCGCATCAAGCAAGGAGATGTCGTGCTGTTTCAGGGCGACAGTATTACGGACGCGGGAAGAAACAAGGAGCTGCCGAACGATTTGGGCAAAGGTTACGCGCTCTTGACGACGGCATTGTTTTCCTCGGCTTATCCGGAGCTGCAGGTGAAGTTCCTGAACCGGGGAATAAGCGGCAACCGGGCGAAGGATCTGCTGAATCGTTGGGAAGCGGACTGCATCGAGCTTCGTCCGAACTGGGTATCGATCTACATCGGAATCAACGATACGTGGAGAAAGTATGACCGGAACGATCCGACATCGGCGGAGCAGTTCGAGAAGCAGTACCGCGAGCTGCTCGTCCGGACGAAGGAGCAGACGGGAGCTGGCCTCATTATGATCGAGCCGTTCGTGCTGCCCGTACCGGAGGACCGGAAAACGTGGCGGGAAGATTTGGACCCGAAAATTACGGTCGTCCGGGAGCTCGCGAGAGAATTCGGAGCGCTTCTCGTTCCGCTCGACGGGCTGTTCGCGCAGGCGTCCATGCTGGCGCCGCCCGCCTATTGGGCACCGGACGGCGTTCATCCGTCTCCGGCCGGACACGCTCTTATAGCAAAAGCTTGGCTGAAGACGATCGGGGCGGCTTCGGCTCTGTAGCGTTCGGCATGTCGGTACCGTTCATTTATGAAACGGGATGGCTCGGAATTGGCATAAGCCTGTTTATAGTCATCGTTGCGGCACTGAATCTTGTACTGGATTTTGACTTTATCGAGTCGGGCGTCAACCTAGGAGCGCCTAAACATATGGAATGGTACGCGGCTCTCGGTCTTATGGTCACGCTGGTCTGGCTGTATATTGAAATATTGCGACTGCTTTCCAAACTTCGGAGAAACTGAATGCAAAGGAATCGGAAGAGTGCCGGGATATAGGGCACTCTTTTTTGTTCGTGCGACATTTCCATTTCACGTACCAAGCCATTGATGTAGGCGCCTACATAAGATAATCGTCAGCTGGATATGATAGGAAATACAAAACTTTCGTTATGCCGAGGTTCCTCCTATGAGTCAGTCACAACAAACGCAAGGTAAAAAGCAGCCGTTGGATTGCCGGTTGGATGCGAATGTGGAAGCGGTCAGAAGCGCGATGGGCGACAGTCAGGATCTGATCATCAAAGCATTCACGTGTCTGGACGGTTGCCGGATGGCTTTGCTGTACGTGGAAGGGCTGGCGGACAAAGCGTTCATCCACGACTCCATTCTCATCCCGCTCCTGCAGCATGCTCAGTCGGATGCACGATCAAAGTACGCCGACAATGTCGACCGGCTGCATGGTTTGATAAACGAGCTGACGGCGGGCGATGTAAGCCTATGCGCCGATATGGATACGCTGCTGGTCCGGATGCTTTCCGGCGACGCTATCCTGCTGTCGGACGATTGCAACGAATCGTTACGAATCGCGGCTGCGGGCTGGGAGGACAGACCCGTCGGGGAGCCGACCTCCCAGGCTGTCGTTCGCGGACCGATGGAGGCATTCACCGAAAATATCCGCAAAAATACGGCGCTTATCCGCAGAAGGATCAAAGATCCGCGTCTATGGTTGGAAACGCGTCAGATCGGGACGGTGACCCGCACGGATGTTTCCATCATGTACTTGAAGCATCTGGTCGACGAGAACGTCGTCCGCGAACTTCGCCGCAGGCTGGATCGGATCGATATCGACGGTATACTCGAGGGCGGTTATATCGAGGAGTTTATTCAGGACAAGACGCTTACGCCGTTTCAGACCGTGTACAACAGCGAAAGACCGGATTCGATCGCGGCGGGTTTGCTTGAAGGCCGAGTCGCGATATTGGTCGACGGAACTCCATTCGTCCTGTTGGTGCCGGCGCTGTTCATCCACTATTTCCAAGCTGCCGAGGATTATTACCAGCGCGCGGATATTAGCACGCTGCTCAGGGTTATTCGGGTCTTATCGTTTTTTCTCGCGCTGCTGGCGCCGTCCTTCTATATCGCGATCACGACCTATCATCAGGAAATGCTGCCGACCAGTCTGCTGATCAGCTTGGCTGCGCAGCGGGAGGGCGTCCCTTTTCCGGCATTTATCGAAGCGCTCATGATGGAGGTCACGTACGAGATATTGCGGGAAGCCGGGGTACGGATGCCGAGAACGGTAGGACAAGCGGTCTCCATCGTTGGAACGCTCGTAATCGGGCAAGCGGCGGTCGAAGCGGGAATCGTTTCGGCGGTGATGGTTATCATCGTCTCCATTACGGCGATATCGAGCTATGTCATTCCATCGTCCGGCATGTCCATTTCCGTCCGCATGATCCGATTCGTGCTGATGGGACTTGCCGCCTCGTTCGGCTTTTACGGAATATTGGTCGGGCTTATCATTCTCGTGCTGCATTTGACCAGCCTCACCTCGTTCGGCGTGCCATACATGAGCCCATTGGGGCCGTTTGAGCCGCAGGACCAGAAAGATACTTTGTTCCGCATCGCCTGGCCCAAAATGCTGACGCGACCGCGGTCCAACAAGCCCGAGCAATTATACCGCCGTCGCCGCAATCTGAAATCCAAACGTTAACGTGGAGGAACAGCCGTGAGAAGATTTGGCTTGCGCATGTTGATGGCCATGATGCTGGTGTCGCTGCTCACGGGCTGCTGGAACCGGAAGGAACTGAACGATTTGGGCATTCAGTTGGGCGCGGCGATCGACAAAATCGGCGACCAATACCAAGTAGCGGTTCAAGTAGTCGTTCCCGGCGAGGTAGCGAACCGGAACAACCGAGTCGCATCCCCGGTCACGATGTTTAAGGCATCGGCACCGTCGCTATTTGCCGCTTTTCGCAAGCTGACGGAGACGAGTCCGCGGAAAATTTACGGCGCCCATATCCGGGTGCTCGTGCTGGGCGAATCGGTAGCCAAGGAAGGCATTGCCGGAGCGTTGGATCTGCTGCTTCGGGACCATGAGATCCGGTCGGATTTCTATGCCATGATCGCCAAAGGCGTCCCGGCTGAAAGGGTGCTCAAAGTAATGACTTCGCTGGAACAAATACCGGCGAACAAGCTGTTTCATTCGTTGGACACCTCGGCCAAAGCGTGGGCACCGACGACGACGGTTACGCTGGATCAATTGATCGAGAAAATGCTGACGGAAGGCGTTAACCCCGTCCTGACCGGAATACGGGTTATCGGCGAGATACAGAATGGGGAAAAGAAATCGAATGTCGAAGAGATCGATTCGGAGGCCAAGCTGCTTTTTACGGGGCTTGCCGTGTTGGAGAAGGACCGGCTCATCGGGTGGTTGAATGAACAGGAAAGCAAGGGCTACAACTATATTACGGACCAGGTAACAAGCACTGCCGGATTCGTGACTTGCCCGAGCGGAGAATTGCTGACTCTGGAGACGATACATTCGCATACGGAAATGAAGGGCAAAATCGAAAACGGGGAGCCGGTCGTCCAAATCAAGCTTGTGGACGAATCGAACATCGCGGAGGCCGCTTGCAAAATCGATCTGAGCAATCCGGAAACGATCCGGATGATCGAAGCAGAGCAGAAGCGTAAAAAAATCGAGTTGATGGAGAACGCCGTTAATGTCGTCAAAAGCAAATACAAAACCGACATCTTCGGATTCGGACAAGCGATATACAGGGCGGATCCGAAAGCTTGGAGCAAATTGAAAGCAAACTGGGTGGAGCATTTCGTCCGGATGAAAATCGAATACGACGTTCAAGTGCATATCCGCAAAATCGGAATGACCGAAACGCCGCTGCAAAACGAATTGAAGGAGTAGATCGCGCATGTGGAAAATATGGGCCGTCCTCGCAATCGCCGCTATTGCCGGCGTAATCGAAATGCCGTCATTGGTCAGGCGTTCGGCGAAGGAAGCGGCCGTCTATGGAATCATGCTTTCCATAGGCGCGGTGCTGAGTGCCGCCGCGATTCAAATGGCGGACTTGCCCAGTCCGTTGAACGTTTTGGCGTACGTATTCAAACCGGTAAACGTTTGGCTCGGCAAAGTATTCGGATAAAGGACGTGTCGTATGGCCGCAGAGGAACGAATCAGCACGAGGCAGTTGGCTACACTTCTCATTTACGCGACTATCGGCGACATGCTGCTCGTGCTTCCTCCGGTCATTGCGGGCGCGACGAAGCAGGATGCCTGGATCGCCAGCTTGCTCGGACTTATCGTAGGCCTTGCAATCGCCTCGATCCTGTTCCTTTTCGGAAAAATGCTGGGCGACAAAGGGCTGATCGAACAAAACAGAATGATGCTGGGCAGCTTGGCGGGCGGTATCGTTTCCGTGCTGTACTTGCTTTATTTTTTGCTCAATAGCGCGGTGATGGTCCGGGAAACGGCCGATTTTTTGACTACCGTGCTATTTCCGGAGACGCCGCTGCGGGCGATTCACGGTTTGGCGGTCATCGTTCTGGTCTTTGGGGTCAAGGCTGGTATCCAGTCGATTGCGCGGACCGGAGAAGTGTTTTTGCCGATATTCGGATTTTTGTATATGGCGCTCGTTCTGCTGCTCCTTCCGCAGGTCCAAAGCGAGAGGCTGCATCCGATCATGGCGGCAAGCTATCCCGAGCTTCTGCGTGGAACGATGATGGCCGCGATCTATCCGTTCTGCGAATTATGCGTCATTCTGATGATTATGCCTTCGGTGACGAAGCGCAAGCATATGGCGCGGGACTACGGCATCGCCGTCGCCATCGGTGGCTTGTGCAGCTTCGCAATCGTCCTCTTGTCGATTCTGGTGCTTGGAGGCACTATGACGGCACACTATAATTATCCGGCCTATATTTTATCTGGGAAGATCAGCATCGGCCATTTTGTGGAACGATTGGAGGCGATTCTTGCCGTCAATTTGATTTTGTTGACCTTCATGAAAACCGTTATGTACTTCTACGCCTTTGTGCTGGGGACGGCTCAGCTGTTCAAGCTGGGCGATTATCGTCCGCTCGCGTTTCCGACGGGAATGATCGTGTTCGGTCTGGCGTTCATCATTTGGCCGAACGTCGTGTATTACAAAGACTTCTTATTCGAATATTGGGCCGATGCGGACGTCGTGGTCGGCTTGCTCCTGCCGCTCGCACTTGCCGGACTATATAAATGGAAGGCCGGCACGAAGAGGGGGAAGCCGGCGAAAGCCTGAAGCTGGAGAAGGCAAGGAGTCTTTTTTGATCACTTTCTCAACGACAGGAAGGAACGGACTGATGTGTCCGTTCCTTTTTTCTTTTTGCGGTCAAGATTCGAGGATTACGGCATACACTTTGCCCGGACCGTGTATGCCGATCGTCAAGTCGTTCTCGATATCGGCGCTGCGGCTCGGTCCGGTAATCAGGTTGATCGAGGATGGCATGGACGCGGCCTCCGGGTAGTCGCGGCGGATCGACTCGAACGCCTCGCCCATCCGCGTGACGAGCTTGTCGGCGCGGATGACGGCGAACAGCGTGTCGGGCATGAGGCTGACCGAGCGGCCGTGTCCGCCCTGGGCGAGCAGGACGAGCGTGCCGGTGTTGGCGATCGCGTAGTCCGCCCAGACGATGCCGAGCCGGCAGCGCTCGGTCGCACGCAGCAGCGGGCTGCGGCGGCTCCAAGCCGTGGTGTCGCCGTCGCCCGCCGGAGCATCCGCGACGGCGCTGGCGCCGTCCGCGCGCCACGGCACGACGGCGACGCCGTCCGCGGCTAGCGCGGCATCCAGCGGCAGTGCGGCGAGATCGGGGTGATCCCAACGGGTCACCCGATCGATGCCGCGCTCCTCGCAGATGCGCCGCGCAAGCTGGGGCACGGCCTCGGCGGCGTCGGCCGCGCGGACGGTCCAGACGGTGCCGGTCAGCGCCGTCCAGTTCGCGCCGAACTGGTCGATGCGCTCCTGCACCGTCGTCCGCACGGCGGCGTACGGCTCCGGCACGCCGACCGCCGTTCGTGCCGGCGGGGCGGTCATCGGCGCCGGCCGACCGAGCCGGTTCGCGATGCGGCGCATGAAATCGTCGCGGCCTTCGATCGTGCCTTGGGACATAAGCTTGGAGCTTGCGGTATCGGGTGTCGCGCTCATGATCGTGGCTCCTTTTCGTTCGGTTTATCGGCCAGTTCACGCTGCAGGTTCTCCCAGCGATCGCGGAACGACTGCTTCGGCTTCATCGGAAGGAAGCGCGATTGCGTCCAGCCGGAGAGCGGCGCAGGAGCCCGGCGGATCGCTCCGCCCCGCAGCAGCGGCTGCTGCATGTAATAGGCGGCTTTGCTCGCCATTTTATATAACGTAACGTTGCCGAATGCGGTGGCGAACGATTTGAACGCGATCCGCTCCGCGGCCGGCGTCATCTTCAGCTTCACTTTGCGGTGCCGCAATTGGACGAGCATGTCGTGCAGCGGTATTTTCACCGGACACGCTTCATAACAAGCGCCGCACAAGCTGGAGGCGTAGGCGAGCTGGCCGGCTTCCTTGTAATCCTGCTGCAGCAGCGGGGTCAGGACGGCCCCGATCGGACCGCTGTATACGGAGCCGTACGTGTGGCCGCCGACGTGCCTGTATACCGGGCATACGTTCAGACAAGCCGCGCAACGGATACAGTGCAGCACCTCCTGGAACTGCGGGTCGCCGAGCTGGGAGGAACGGCCGTTGTCCAGCACGAGCACGTGCAGCTCCTCCGGTCCGTCCAAATCTCCTTCGCGGCGCGGGCCGGTCAGAAACGACGTATAGGTCGTAAGCTTTTGTCCGGTCGCGCTTCTGGCCAGCAAATTGAGCATGACTTCGACATCGGCGAACGTCGGGACGAGTCGCTCCATGCCCATGACGACGACGTGAATTTTCGGAATCGTCGTAACCATCCTGCCGTTGCCCTCGTTGGAGACGAGCGTAACGGTCCCGGATTCGGCGATGCCGAAATTGCAGCCGGTCAAACCGATGTCCGCCTCGAGGAATACGTTGCGCAGCCGTTGTCTCGCATAGTCGGCGAGCGGCCGCGTCTCCGGCGGAAACCTTTCGCCCGAATGGTCCGAGAACAGGTCGGCGATTTGCTGCTTGTTTTTGTGTATGGCCGGTATGATCAGATGAGACGGCGTTTCCTTCGCGAGCTGCAAAATATATTCGCCGAGGTCGGTTTCGACCGCTTCGACCCCGATTTCCTCCAGCCGATGGTTCAAATGGATTTCCTCGGATACCATCGATTTGCCTTTGGCCACAAGCTTGGCCTCCGCCTTCTGCGTTATATCGAGAAACGCTTTGACGGCATCGTCCGCGGTTTGGCAAAAGTGGACGTGTCCGCCCGCCTTCGCCACATTGTCGGTAAATTGCGTCAAGTAGTAATCGAGATGGGAGACGACATGCTCGCGGATGACGCGGCCGCGTTCCCGCCACATTTCCCAGTTGCCGAAATCGTCCATCGCCTTCAGCTTGCCCGTCTTCAGCTTATCCGTCGTGAAGGCGACCGCCTTGCGCAAAAATTCGTCGCCGAGAGCGATTTCAGTCCGCTTCTTTAAGCCGGTGCCGATTTTCGCCAGCTGTTCCGAGTGACTATCCGTATCGTGATGCGTCGTTCCGCTCATCGGGTCGTCCCTCCTTGCTCCAGCAATTGGGCCAGATGCATTACGCGCACAGGCTTGCCTTCTTTATTCAGCCGTCCCTCGATATTCATCAGGCAGCCCATGTCGGTTCCGACAAGCACCTCCGCGCCCGTCTCCAGCACGTGCTTCGCCTTCTCGCATACCATCGCCTCGGACATATCGGCCATCTTCACCGCGAATGTACCGCCGAAGCCGCAGCAGTCTTCCCGATACGGGAGATCGATCAGCTCCATGCCGCGGACGTGACTCATCAGCTCCCCCGGCTCGCTTCGCACCCCGAGAAGCCGCATGGCGTGACAGGACGGATGGTAGGTCGCCTTGCCGTTGAAGGAAGCGCCGACATCGGTTACCCCGAGTACCTGTACTAGAAATTGCGAGAACTCGTACGTTTTCGCGATCAGGGCTTCCGCCTTGGCCCGCCATTCCGGCTCATCCCGGAACAGCTCGGGATAGTAGTGGTGAATCATGCCGGTGCAGGAGCCGGAAGGGGAGACGATGTAATCGCTGTGCTCGAACGCGCGGATCCACTGGCGCGCCACGACGCGCGCCTCTTCCTGATAGCCGCTGTTGAACGCCGGCTGGCCGCAGCACGTCTGCAGCTCCGGGAAATCGACCTCGCACCCGTACCGGTGCAGCAGGCGGACGACGCTCTCGCCTACGTCGGGGTACATCATGTCGGCCAAGCATGTAATGAAGAGCGATACTTTCATAGTCGGTTGCTCACCCTTTTTGGTTGTTATATCCTATGATCAGGTTATCAGATAACTGGTTCGATGAAAAGGATTTTTTTCGGGTTCGCCTTATGGTAGAGTATGACCAAGCATGGTGGGCGGAGGATGGGGACGGAGGTGTTCTCGTGACGGTCCGCTCCGGGCCGTTGCTCCCGGCTGGCCCGGAACAGGCAGCGGATCTACCCGTTCCGTTTCAACGCGGTCATAATCTCATTCTCGACAATTTTCAGGTGGTAGGCCATTGCCGCTTGGGCCCGTTCCGGGTCACGAGCCGCAACGGCGTCCGCGATCGCCTTGTGCTCCTGCCACAGCTGCCGGGCAATCTCCTTGTTCGCATATAAACGGACACGCCGCGTTTCCCGGATCGTAAGCGCCACTTGGGCCGATATCGTCTCGAGCAGCTTCACCATGATTGAATTGTGCGTCGCCTGCGCGAGCGTCAAATGGAATCGCATATCTTGCTCCTCGCCGACCGATTCCGTATCGAGCTCGCTGTCCATGTCGGACAAAACGCTTTCCAGTGCCTCGATGTCCTCATCCGTACGCTTGGCGGCGGCCAATCCCGCATTCGCCACCTCGAGCGAATAACGCGCCTCCAGCAGCTCGACGACCGATTCCAGACTGGTGAATAAATGCTCGAACCGGGGAACGTCCATTTCCAGTGCGTCTACGCTGCGGACGAAGCAGCCTTCGCCTTGGCGGATTTCGATCAAGCCCATTGCCTTCAGCATGCTTAACGCTTCACGCATTGTCGATCGGCCGACCTGATACAGCTCGGTCAGCTCCCGCGTAGAGGGAAGCTTGTGCCCGGGCGAAAGCTTGCCGTTGACGATTTGCTCCTTGATCTGTTCGGCGATTTGCTCATATATTTTCCTTGTCGCGATGCGCGTAACTTCCATCCTTCGTTCCTCCATCCGGCTAGTCGGTATTATTGTAGCACAGACGGCAGGAAGAAGGGAAAGCGCCAGGCATCCGGCAAAAACAAAAACGCCCGGCTGCGCGGTTAGGCGCAGCGGACGTGCGGTGGCATCGTTGGCAAGCTTCCCGATGTATTCCACGGTTGAAATGTTATAGTACTCTGCGGGCAGATACGTAATGATTGGACCAATACCCCGACGTGAGCGACGATGTGCCTACTCCGTCGAAGGATGGACTGTTATGTATGAACTGCCCGTTTCCTATGTATATGCCTACGTGACTGATCGTTCCCGAGGTGTTCGTCCAGAAGAAGACGAGATCGCCTTTTTGCAAATTGCTCTTCGATACGGCGCTGCCGGCGTCTTTCTGGTATCGGGTTCCCCATTTGAGCGACACGCCCTCGAGCCCGAATACGTATTTCGTGAATGCCGAGCAATCCATGACCGATGTCGGTCTGTTGACGCCGAAATCGTAGCTGACGACGCCTTTGAGCGCCCTGGCGTGAGCGATAATTCGGTCCGCCTTGGCCGATGCGTTCGAGGAGCCGCCTCCGCCGGATGAACCGCCGGATGAACCGCCCGATCTTACGTAATCGGTGGAGACATAGCCGGTTTTGCCGTTATATGATACTTTGTACCAATATGAGTTGACTTTACTCAAAATCTCAATCGATTGACCGGATTTGATCAATTGATAGACCGAGCTGTTGGTAGATGGCGCCGAACGGAAGTTGACACTCCGTTCTACCGTTCCCGGCGAAGCGAAGGCGCTCGTGGAAATGGTCAGCGACAAGGCGGCGATAGAAACAATGCTCACAATCTTTTTTTTCATGTCATCCCTCCCGTATTTATTGTAGCTTCACTAGAAAGGGATTTCATTGGCAAATTGTTTACATGTAAGGTAATGTGCCCCACATTTTCATCTATTGGAATATTATTGATATTTATTTTCATGAAGTCGTCGGTTTGCAAAGCTGTCCCTGCCGAGCGAGAAGCGGATTCAGGCCAGCAACCGCGAGGATGCCGGGTCGATCCGGCCGTTCCGCAGCGCGATCACTTGATCGGCGTACTGCAGCACGAACGGCTTGGCGCTGACCACGAGACAGGTGATGCCCGCAGATCGGCGGAGCGCGTCGATTCGCTCCCACATGCGGATTTCGGTTTCCGCGTCCAATGCGCTCGAGCTGTCGTCGAGCACCCACAGCTGTGCTTGGCGGGCGGCCATGCGAGCTACGGCGACACGCTGGCGTTGACCTCCGGACAATGCCGCTCCATTCGGTCCGAGCAGCGTGTCGGCGCCGTCGGGAAAACGCCGTACATCGTCTTCCAGCACCGACACCTGCAAAGCGTCGTCCAATCTTCCTTCGTCGGGGTACCCGAGCAGTACATTGTCTCTAAAGGTTCCCCCGAACAAAGCCGGCACTTGCGGCACATAGCTCGCAACGGGAGGGACGAAAAACCGTGCCGGACTGTCGACGGCCCGTCCATTCCATAGAAGCTCTCCAGAGCTTGCCGGAAGCAGGCCGAGCACGGCGCGCAGCAAGGTCGTCTTGCCGGACCCGACCGGACCGGTGACGACGGTGAACGATGCCCGCGGCATCGAAAACGAAATGTCGCGTATACCGGAAGCCGTTCCGGCGTATGTACAGGTGAAGCGGCGTACTTCGATTCGCTGCAAAACATCCTGCCGTAGCGGAACTTCGTCGCAAGCGGGAAGCTCTCCCTTCAAATAGAGGGAATCGCCGGCCGTCAGCTTTCGTACGTGATCGTCGCCCAGCAGTTCACGGATTCTGGCCAGCGCCGATTCCGTTTTGCGGAACCCGGCCGCCGTCGTACCGAGCAGACGGATCGTGCCTGACACGTATCCGAGGAAATAAAGAAACAAAGTAAAGCTTCCGACCGAGAAATCTCCGGTCCGCATTTTGGTGCCGATCGTCAGCAGCAGCAGGGCGGTGCCGACATTCACGATATTATCGTACACGGAGGCGAGGACGGTATTGAATACGGCGTTTCGTTTGCCCGCTTCGGCCCGCTCTTCTCCGACGGCGCCCAGCCTTTCCATGAATGCATTCACGGCATTGTTGATGCGGATCGCTTCATGATGACGGAACATATCGGACAGCATGCCGAGGAACCGATCGGATGTCAGCTGCTGTCGGTCGTAATGGAATGCGATTCGGCGCTTCAGCCATCGCATGGCAGCGACGGTGAGCAGAAGAGGGGAGAACAAGGCCGCCGTGGCCGTCCAATCGATAGCAGCCAGCATAACAAGGCCGCATATCGAAAATACGGCGTAGGCGAGAAAATAAGGGATGTCCCACATCAGCGATTCCGGCACGCCTACGTCGCTGCGGAGTATATTCGTTAGCTTGCCGTGGCTGACGGGCAGCGGTGTCGCACCCGGCTTCTCCAGAACGAAACGGAACAGGTTTCGCCGGAAATACGACCGGATGATTTCCGTCCAGCCGTAGCTTAAAGCCAGATCGATCGAATAAGTCAGTGCTTGGATAAGCGGTATGACAATGAGCAGAGCCGCAATTTCGTACACGATTCCGGGCGTAAGCGCCGATGCGGCGGCATAGTCGAAAAATCGTTTGATCGCTAACCCGGACAGAAGGCCCAATCCCGCGTAGCCGAAAATACGGATGAGCGTAATGACGCTGTAATTGACCGGGTAGTACCCGAATATGCGGCTCAACACTTTCCAAACGTCCTTCATCCGCCACCTCCCGCTTTTTTCCGCATGCGGGCATACTCGCTCGACGGATCGTCGGCCAGCAGTCGCGTCTCGCCGAATTCGACGGCCTTTCCGTCACGCATGACGAGCAAGAAGTCCGTGTTTGCAACGGTAGAAAGCTTATGGGCAATGATGACGACCGTCCGATCCCGCATCAGCTCTTCAATCGCTTGCCGGGTCGCGGATTCGGTGTCGGGGTCGATTCGGGACGTCGCTTCATCCAGAATGACCAGCTTCGGCCGTTTGAGAAAAGCTCTCGCGGAGGCGATCAATTGGGCTTCGCCCGCAGAGACGTTCATTCCGTCCCGGTCGATGGTCGTATCCAGTCCATCGGCAAACCGCCTCGCCCATTCGTCCATGCGCAGCATGCGGAACGTTTCCCATATCAACTCGTCGCCGACGGTTGCGTCGAACATCGTTACGTTATCCCGCAGTGTCCCCTCGAACAGCTCTACGGATTGGGGGACGTAGGCAATAAGCGTCAGCAGGCTGTCCGCATCGATGCGCCGAATGTCGGTTCCGTTTATCGAGACCATACCCTGCTGAGCCTCGCACGATCGGAATAAAAGCTTGGCTATCGTCGACTTGCCGCTGCCGGATCTTCCGATAATTCCGATTGTCCGGTTGGGCGGCAGATCCAGATTGAAGTTCCGGATGACCGGCTTCGTCTCCTCATAGCCGAACGTTACATTGTCGAATCGGACGGACAAACCTTCGAATTCCCCGATTCGCACGCCGGTCGGGCTGCTGCGGTCTTCTTCGTCGAGCAGCTCGCCGATTCGCTGCAAGGCCGCACCCGCCTGCTGCAGGTCCGATATTTCGTATACGATATTGCGAAGAGGGACAAGCAGGAGCGTTATATAGTAGTAGACGAGGAACACCGTCCCGAGGCTCAAATCCGCATTCCGCAGCGTCAACAAGCCGATGCACAGAATGGAGCCGGACAGGATGGCGGCAAGCGTCACGTCGGCCGTATTCAACGAGGTGGCAAGAATGGAGCCCGTTTGCTTTCGCGTACGGTATAAACGTCTAAGCCCCCTATAGTACGAAGCCAGCGCAAATGAATTGGCGTCCAAGGCCCGTATGTCTTCCCTCCCCGTTATCCTCTCGTCCAAATACCCGAGCATTTCGGCCGATTCGGCCAAATAGCCGCGTACGGCCGCTGTGCCATAATTGCCCATTCGGTGCAGCACGTAAAGGGCAATGACGGAAAGGACGATTACAACCGCGCCAATAACGGGATGGATGAGCAGAATGGCCGCGGCAATGGCGATGATCAGCAAATGATTGCCTATCACTTTCAAAATAAACGCCGACAAAAAGTTGTTCAGCTTCCCGACGTCCCCGTCGATCCGTTCGACCAGCTCGCCGGGAGCGTGCTTCTCGTGAAATTGCCAATCTCGCTCCAGACAAAGCCGGGTCAATTCGAGCCGAAGCCGGTTCGTGACCGTCCATGTGATGTCGCCTGCGAGAACTTGAACCGCAACCGACGCGATCTGCCGCAAGGCCGTCAGCCCAAAGAACAGGAACGCCGACATCATCAGCACGGAGGAGCCTTTGCCTTCTTTCGCCTGATCGATGAAAAGCTGGACATACCGCGGACTGTAAACTTGCAAACCGATGCCGACCAGGATCAAGGAGAATAGGACGGCGACTTTTGCTTTATGCGGGGACAAGCGGCGCAGCACGAAAAAGGTACGACTCCGGGTTGAATATAGATCCATCGGTTCCTCCTGTAAGTGATGAAATGGATTACTTCAAAAAAATAATGGAAAAATCGGGAAAAGTATAGACTTATATTTGCCGCCCGTTTATACTAATAATATGGATGTCAAGGATACCCTACTTGTGTTTACTTATGTCTGAATATTGAACTCAACGAACCCGTACATGGAATGTACGGGTCTTTTTGTCGTTTGCAGAAGATTGACTTGGGAAAGCGCATGCGAGTGATGGTACCGTTTTCCGGCATCGCCGCCGCCGACCAGTTTTAGCCAAAGCCGCTAGCCGTCCCGGCTGCTATTTGCGGCTTCGGCCTTTTTTTCCTTGCGAAGCAAAGACGGCGGCTTGCCGGTTATTTTTCTGAACACCCGATTAAAGTAGGTTGGATCGCAAAAACCGAGATAGCTCGAAATTTCGTGAATCGCCATGTCCGATTGGAGCAGCAGATCGTGGGCGACGGAGATACGCAATTGGTGAATATACCCAAGTGGAGTTTGGTTGAACACTTCTTTGAAAATATGGATGACGTAGTTGGGCGAGAGCTGGACAAGCTCGCACAGCTGGCCGAGCTTGATGTCCTCTTTATAGTGCTCCTGGATGTACCTCTCGATTTGGCGGGCGATTTTCAGCTTGTACGAGGAAATGTTTTTCCGCTCCAGCTCCTGCAGCAGCGAACCGTAAATTTCCGATATCAGGCCGTGGCATACAAATTCGTGGTATGCGCTTTTGTCGATCCACGCCTGGTGCAGCACATGAAATCGTTGTCTGAAATATTCCGCCCTATTCGTTTTGAACAGCTCGTACCCTTTCTCGTCGGCGTGGGGAGAGGCGAGCAGCCGGGAAGACGGGTCGAGCTGGAAATGGGCGACGTACTTTTGATGCGGGGGATGCGGACCGTTCGTTCCGGATCGGTACGGCCCCGGGCGCACATACAAAATATCGCCTTTGGTCAATTCGGTCTCGAAGTCGTCCAATTGAAACTGAAACGTACCCTGCACGACAAAAATAATGACATACCTCATCGATTTGATGCGGGATCTTCGCCAGTTCGGAATATTGTCGTCATAAATTACATTTTCCAATCGAAGCATACGTATCCCTCCATGTTTGCCATCCTCGGAATTCTTTAAGGTCGAGCTTACATGCGGACAGGAAAAAAAGCAATCTTATTTACAAGTTTTTAATAGTGAAATCGTTAAGTTTTTGGGATATTCCTAATGGCGTTCCGGATGAAAAAGTCTAAAATAGGATTTAACCCTATCGGGGGAAATGCCTTGTTATACCTTGCATATTCCATAGTTGTTGTGATGAAGGGAGCTGAGCGAAGTCGAACGGAGTTTTGCGATTGGATGGAATTAGTTAAAAAATACTTAAAAATTGTTAAGTTTATTGGGGGACAAACGGTGTCGAATAACGATGTGCCTGCTTATTATCCGGCGTATATCGCCGCAAACAACGCCGTCGGGACGATTCCCGGGGGCAGAAGGCTGCCGCGCGGTTGGACGGCCGTTCAGCTCGATCGGAAGGACGGGCTTTATCTGGAGTGGAAGGATGGCGTGCCTTCGATCGATTCGCGGGGTGCAGGCGGGAGCAGACTGCGGATTGCGGTAGCGCTCGACTACAGGGAGGCGCAAAGGGTGGAGGCGTATTTGGGGCGGTCGGAGGAGCGGATCGGAAGCTTCGATATCCGTTACGCTTATACGTATCAGCCGTTCGAGATCATTCTCGACGACGAACAGACCCGGGCCGCGATTCGCGAAGGCGTGACGCTGCGGATGGAAGGAGACGGGCAACCGTTATGGATATTCGACGAGCTGCAGGGCAACGAATCGCGCAAGCTTTTCGTACCCCACTTGCTTATCGGAGGCGGGGAACGGCGGATGGAGCAGTTCCTGAACAGCATCGCTTCGCTATCCTCGCTGCAGCCATTCGGATGGCTGGAGGGCTGCGTGTTGGACGGCTTGTACGCGCTGCGTCCGATCGTCGGGGCAAGTCGCATCGATCCGGTAATAGAAGCGCATCTCGGACAATATTTGAGCGCGGATGGGCAGCTTCTGTACGAAGACCTTCACGGCCAAGCCGCGGACGATGCGCTGACGACCATCGAAGCGACGCTTCCGCTGGCGATCATTGCCAAGTTCCGACCCGACCATCCGGTCGTAAAACGGGCAATCTCGTTCTGGGAGTCGCGATCGGAGGCAAGCGGCGGAGCGATTGTCGACGGCAACTCGATTACGGCGGAAGGGATGTATACGGTTGCATACCCGCAGGCGGTCATTGCCGCAAAACTGGGGCGGGCGGATTTGGCCGAGCAGGCTATAGGCCAAGCGCTGCTTCGCCGAGACACGCTGGCCAGAGGCAATCATCTGTTCTTGCGATACAATCGGATGTCGGATACGCATTATTTCCGCAGCTGGTCGCGGGCCTATGCCTGGTACATGCTCGGTATGACGCGAACCTGGCACGAGCTTAAACATTCCGAGTTCGGCCGGTTGCCGGGCGTCGGGGAGATGGAACAAGAATTGAAAAGAATAGCGGATGTCGCCATGCATTGGGTACGGCCGGAAGGACTATGGACAGCATTCCTGTCCGAGCCGGAAACCGCTCCGGAAACCTCGGGCTCGGTCGGGATCGCCGCGGCACTTGCATTGGGAGCCAATTACGGCCTGCTCGGGCAGCATCATTACGATGCGGCGGCAAAAACGCTGGAAGCGATTCGGCCGCATTTGACTCCGGACGGCATTCTATCGGGCGTCACTCAGCATAATGCGGGCGGGATCGAGCTGCAGACCTGCGGCTATCGCGTGTTGTCGCAGATGGGAATGGGGCTGCTTGCGCAGCTGTATGCGGCGGTTCAAGAGCATCGGTCCGCATAAGGCGAACCGCATTGTGCCGGGGGCGGATAGTTCATGATAAGTAAAGCGCTTTATCCGATAATTTTTAAAAAACGGAGGGTATCGGTATGAGGAAATATCGCGCAGGTGCAAGCGTTGCATGCGCGGCCATGCTGGCTGTATGGGCAGCAGGCTGCAGCGGCAATACGGACAACAATCCGCAGCAAGGGGCTGGCGCGGATTCGACCGGCAAGCAGGCGGAAGCGAAGCCGCAGGAACCGATCGAGATCGTATTGTACGGCGGGCAATCGAACTGGACCGAGGAAATGTTCGACGCTCTTTACGGGAACGCCATCAAGAAGAAGTTCCCGCATATTACCCCGAAGCTGATTCCGAACAGCAATACGCCGCTGGAACAGTTGATCACGACGGGAACTCCGTTCGACCTGATGCTCGTAACCCCGTCCGGTACGCGTCGGATGGTAATGGATTACAATCTGCATACGGATTTGTCGCAAATGATTCAAGCAAACAAATTCGATTTGAACCGGTTCGACAAAACGATTATCGATACGCAGCGCGATATTGCCAAAGGCGGTCTTTACGGTCTTCCGGCCTTTACCCAGTTTCAGGTGCTGTTCTACAACCGCACGATTTTCGACAAATTCGGAGTAGCCTATCCGAAATCCGGCATGACCTACGATGAGCTGTACGAGACTGCGGTCAAATTGAGCCGGATCGAAGGCGGCGTGAAATATTACGGACTCGGCACGAATATATTGTGGCAATACCGGACAAGTCAGCTGCCGGTAGCGCTCGTCGATCCGGCGACGAACAAGTCTGCCTTTGATGACAAGGTCAAGGTCATATTTGAAAACTGGCTGCGGTTTTTCAAAATTCCCGGATTCGAAGCGACGGATAGAATGGCGAAGGGCTCCGATTTGGAAAACATGTTTTTCAAGGAGCAGACGCTGGCCATGTATCCGCACTATACGAACGTCGCCCGGAGACTGCCCGATACGGAAGTATTGAACTGGGACGTCGTGTCCATGCCTCACTACAAGGAAGCGGCCGGGGTAGCGCCTTCGGTCGATCCGTACTACATGTATGTCATGTCCAACAGCAAGCATAAGCAAGCCGCCTTCGAGGTCGCCGCCTTTTTGACCTCGACGGAGGTTCAGGTCGAATTGGCGAAGGAAGGCTTTACGCCGGCGATCAACACGCCGGAAGTAAAGGCGGCTTTCGGTCTGAACAACAAAAACTACAAGGGCAAAAACATCAACGCGTTTTTCCCGGAGAAGTTCGCCGCGGCTCCCCCGTTCTCGCCCTATTATGCTATCGCCGATACGAGCATCCAGGCCGTATTCGCGGAGGTCGTCGCGGGCAAAAAGGACGTCAATACGGCATTGCGCGAAGCCGAGGCGACTTCGAACAAGCGAATCGAGGAGCAAATCGCCACGACCGGCGCGAAGTGACGGCATCGGACAAGCGACTGGGACATATAGATTCATAGGATCGGACGGGGCGGCCGCTTGGCCGCCTTTGCCCATTTTTCCGGGCTTCGTTCCGATCCAAAAATTTATACTACCTGAAATTGTAAATATCCATTATAATGGTGGATGTGAAAGGCGAACAAATGTTCTATGATCAATTCGGGAGAAGAGAGAGGAGTGGCGCCATGAGTGTAATCGAACGGGAGCTGCACAAGGAGAGTGCGGGTCGGCCCGATGGGCCGGTTTTGTCCGTCCGATACGACATCGGCAAGAACGGGAGTCCGGTTGAAGGGAACTTAAGCGTTTACATGGATCGGATCGAGGTGTCCGAAGGCGGACACGCGGCGAAAGCAGTCGATATCGCCGAAGTCAAGGAAGCCCGGATCGTCTCGTCCGTAGGCGGAGGTGTATTGATCGCCGATACGGAGGAAGGGCCTGTCGCGCTTGCCCGCTACACGTCGGTGTTGAACGGCAGGATGGGCTTCGCCGCCAAGACGATTCAGGCGATCGTCAAAAAGGAGGAGCTTCCCGTTCCTTCCGAGAAAGACGAGCCGAAAATTTGCCCCTCCTGCCAAAGCCGTCTGCCGGAAGGAACGAACGTTTGTCCGACCTGTATGGACAAGGGCAAAGTCATCATGCGCCTGCTCGCTTATGCCAAGCCGTACAAGGGCAGCATGATTACGGCGGCGCTGCTGTTGATGGTGGCCACCTTGATGGAGCTGGTGCCGCCTTATTTGACGAAGATCATCGTCGATGACGTCATCCAGCCTAAATCGGTCGGCTCCGCGCTGCTCCTGCTCGTCATTGGACTCGCGGCCGCCCGCGTGATGCTGTCTCTCATGCAGACGCTGCGGGGCTACATAGGCGTATGGGTCGGCAGCAAGCTGATGGGGGACATACGGCGCGACATTTACCAATCGCTTATGAACTTGTCGCTAAGCTTTTTCGACAGAAGACAGACGTCCCAATTTATCGGACGGGTGAACAGCGATTCGGAAGCGATGCGGCAATTTTTGACCGACGGGGTTATATGGATATCCGGGCAGGTGCTCATGCTGGTCGCGATCATTACGACGATGGCGAGCCTGAGCTGGAAGCTGACGCTGCTCGCGCTGCTGCCGACGCCGCTGATTTTGATCGCTTCGCTGACGATATGGCCGACGATGCGCCATTTGTGGTATAGGCAATGGCGTGCGGTCAACCGGATCAACATGCTGGTCGGGGATGCGCTGCAGGGCATCCGGGTCGTCAAGGCGTTCGGTCAGGAGTATGCGGAGAAGGATCGGTACGGCGACGCCAATACGACGCTCGTTAGTCAGACGATCCGCATGGAGGGCGTATGGCAAGGCATATTCCCGCTGTTCTCGCTGATTACGACGTCCGGCGCGCTGCTCGTCTGGTATTTTGGCGGCTGGGACGTTATTCGCGACGAAGTTTCCCTCGGCACGCTTATGGCATTTATCGCCTACTTGGGCATGTTCTTCGGGCCGCTGCAATGGTTCAGCCAGGCGTTGAACTGGACCAGCCGGGCGCTTGCGGCATCGGACCGCGTGTTCGAGATTATGGACACGCAATCCGAGGTGCCGACGTCCAAGGATGCCGTCTCGATTCCGCGGGTGGTCGGGAGGGTAGAGCTCAGCAATGTTACGTACGGCTACGAGAAGCACCACCCCGTCTTGAAAAACGTCAGCCTGAAGGTGGAGCCGGGCGAAATGATCGGTCTCGTCGGCCATTCCGGCGCCGGCAAGTCGACGATGATCAATATGATATGCCGTTTCTACGATCCGGATCAAGGCTCGATAACGGTGGACGGCATCGATCTGCGGAAAATCGACCAGGAGGATCTGCGCAGGCAGATCGGCGTCGTGCTGCAGGAGACGTTTCTATTCGACGGCACCGTCGCGGAAAACATCGCCTATTCGAAGCCGGATGCTTCGCCGCTCGATATTATGCGCGCCGCGAAAATCGCCAACGCTCACGATTTTATCGTGCGGATGCCGGATGGATACGACACGAAGGTAGGCGAACGCGGGCATCGGTTGTCAGGAGGCGAGAAGCAGCGGATCGCCATAGCCCGCGCAATCGTGCACGATCCGAGGATACTTATTCTCGACGAAGCGACGGCTTCGGTCGACACCGAAACGGAGCGGCAAATCCAGGAAGCGATCGCTCGTCTGGTCAAAGGACGGACGACGTTCGCGATCGCGCATCGGCTGTCCACGCTTCGCGAAGCGGATCGGCTTGTCGTGCTGGACAAAGGCGGCATCGCCGAAACCGGCACGCATGAGGAGCTGCTGGAGAAGAAGGGCGCTTACTTCAAGCTCGTCGAAGCTCAGAAGGAAATCTCCAAAATAAAAGGAGTGCAAAGCTGAATATGGAACAGGTTACGGACGTGAAATACGAAATCCGGCTGCTGGATCCGGATCGCGTGCGCTTCTTCCGGGGGACGGGCGGCGTGCTGGAGATGGACTACGGAGGGGAGCGCAGTCCGGAAGTGCTGCTGTACCGGACGTATCCGTTATCCCGTCAGGAGGAGTACATTTCGGTGCGGGACGGGAAGGGCGAGGAGATCGGCATTATCGAACGGCTAACCGACCTGGATCCGGACAGCCTGGGGGAGGCGAGAATGGAGCTTCGCCTGCGCTATCTCGTGCCGCGGGTCGACCGCATCGACAAAATCAAGCAATATCCCGGCATGTGGGTGTGGGAGCTGCAGACGACGCTCGGTCCGATCAAATTGTCGATGCGCAACCTGCACGAGCATATCCAGATGGTCGGCGAAAGCCGGCTGCTATTGTCCGACATGGACGGCAACCGGTGCGAAATTTACGATACGGAGGCGCTTGATCCGCAGAGCCGGAAGCTGCTCTCCAGAGTCATGTGAGGATGGGCAGAAGGCCCGCCTTTATGGATAACGAAGCGGGTCTACCGGCATTGTACTCCGGTCGGCCCGTTTTTTTTCTACTTTACGTAATCCGCCTACTGACCGGATGCCATTTGAGGGGGCTGGTGCATCACTTTGTCGTAAATAAAGGGAGCCGGTGCATCACTTTGTCGTAAATAAAGGAACCGTATTCCGTTGTTGGACCGAATTCCATTACACTTCTGAAGATAACGGAACAAGCTTCCGTTAACTCGATCTTTCGAGGTGAAAATGAACGTAAACCGCGGATTAGAGGAACGGTAATCCGTTATTTCGCCATCGACTCCGGTATTGGGGTCAATAACAAACTCCTGTTCCGCTATTTTGTGGATTGGCGATCTCGCAAGTTCCGAATATGGCGGTTAGCCTTCCCGAGCATACAATAGATGCATTCCGATCGACCGACGGCCGTCATGCCGCGAACCACGCGGACGACCATATGCACATAGTCCGGCGCGCCAAGCGCTTTGGCCGCCTCCACGCCGGGAGGTCGATTAGCTATGGTGCCTTTGAGCCCAACCGTTAGTCTGACTCCAACGATCACGGAGCATCACAGATTGTCGCTTCCTTACGGGAAGCACTCATGGGAGATTAATCGTGCTCTGATTGTTGCACCAGCATCTTGCCTAATTTAGCCGTAGAGAGGCGCGGTGCAAAGGTTAACGAATTTTTGCTGTCATCGTTTGCCGTCTAGTTTTTCGCGTCGCACCGTTCCCGGCTAGTCAGTAGGGGCCTTGCGTGCATCTCGGAAAGGCGTAAATGTCCTGAATGTCGGTAAAGGCGTAGTGGAACGTGGCGAATTGCGCCTGATACAAATATTGCAGGATGAAAACCTCGTTGGCCTGCACTTGGCATAGCACGCCTGCGACGCCTTGGCCGGATTTGAGCGATAGGCCGACCGGCCGGCCCAGCAAGCTTCTCGCTTTTTGGTGCAGCGGGGGCTGCGGTTGCGGGAATTGCCTGTACATGGCGGAGCCTCCCTTCAGGGGCGGGATGATAGGGCATATGACAGTATATGCGGCCGTAGCCATTTAACGATGGAAAACAGTCTGCCGGCGTCTATTTATCGGAAAAGCGAAACTTTATATTGAAAACGCTTGCGGTAGCGGATATACTAATCGTAAGTAATGGTATAGGAACGGTACATATACTATTCGATACTCAGCAGCTGTACACTAAATGGAATCATATAGCTTATAGGCGGAACATGTACGGTTCTTATACCAACGTTCTTAGTATTGACACTAATGTTGATCAGAGGGGGAGTAAAGCTTGAACATGATTGATGCGCATGTGCATTTGCGGGGGCCGGATCTGGCTCCCGGCACGCTGGAGGAGGGCGACCGGCTCGGCGTGAAGTTATTTGTGTGCTCCACGGTCGTCGGCATGGGGTATTATCCGTCATTCGACAAGGTGAGCCAATCGAACGACGACCTGTATGCGGTCATGCGGCGCCATCCGGATCGGGTTGCGGGCTATTGCTACGTCAATCCCCGGCACGGCGAAGCGGCGCTGGAAGATTTCCGCCGTCGCATCGAGGACCAGCGGATGATCGGCCTGAAGCTGTGGGTCGCGACGCTGTGCGACGATCCTCTCGTCTACCCGTTCATCGAGCAGGCCATCGCCTACCGCGCGCCCATACTCATCCATGCTTGGCGCAAGACGGTAGGCCAGCTGCCGTACGAGTCAACGGCCGCGCATGTGGCGAACCTGGCACGGAGATATCCCGAGGCGCGAATCATTATGGCCCATATGGCCGGACAAGTCGAAAGCGCCGTAAATTTGGTGGAGCCTTATCCGAACGTGTACACGGACACATCCGGATCGCCGATCGGCGGTGCGGAAGTGAGCATAGCGGTAAGCAGACTCGGAGCGAAACGGGTCATCTTCGGTTCGGATTTGTACGGCGCATGCTTGGCCAGCAATATCGGCAAGGTGTTGGGAGCGGGCTTGACGACGGAACAGCTTGATCTCGTTATGGCCCAAAATATGGAGTCGCTATTGCAAGGCGTGTCTGCTTAATCCAATCGTTCCCGGGGGGATGTCCTAATGAAAAAAAGCAAACAAGTATGCGCCGTATTGGCGGCTGCGGCGGTGTTATTGGCTGCCTGTTCGGGGGATAAGGGCGGCAGCGTAGACGGGAAAGCAGCCGGAACGGATAACGCCAAGCCTGCGTCGGCGCCCAGCGAGCCCGTGGAGCTGGCCATTCACGCGACGATGAGCGGATTTACGGAAGAGTTCATGAAAACCCATATCGGATCATTCGTGGAGAAAAAATTTCCGAACGTAAAGCTGAAATATATGCCAACCATCGTAACAGCGGGAGCCGCCAGAGCCACGAAAGATTATTTGGCCTCCGGTGAAAAGTTCGACATCCTGATTACGCCGAGCGGCTCGACGCCGGGGGCGCTTCTGGACAACGAGCTGCAGCTCGATTTGACGCCGCAAATCAAGAAATTCGGCTTCGACCTGAATCGTCTTGAGCCGTCGACGGTAGAGATTCAGAAGCAGTTTGCGAACGGCGGCATATACGGCATCCCTTTTACGACCAATACGCTAACCTTGTTCTACAATAAAGACTTGTTCAGCAAATTCGGGGTATCCTTCCCTACGAACAATTCCACCTGGGATGAAATATACGAATCCGTCAAAAAGCTGTCGAGAACCGAAGCCGGGGTGAATTACCGCGGACTGACCGCCGCCTACTGGCATTTGTTCCTGCTTAACCAAACGTCGGTCCCGGGCCAGGACGCCAAAACATTCAAGGCGCTTTATACGGGCGACGCCTACAAGAAAGAAATGGAATTCATGACGGGTTTCTTCCGCTTGCCGGGTAACGATTGGAACCAAAATCCGAGCGTGGCGCAAATGGTGGACGCGTTCGTGAAAGGCACGTCGGCCATGTATGTGGGACTCGACAATACGTGGCAGCTGTACAAATTTCCGAAAGAATTGAACTGGGATATGATCAGGCTGCCGCAGCGGAAGGAAGCCCCGGGAACCGGACCGCAGACGTATCCGAACTACATGTACGTCACGAATACGAGCAAAAATCCGGATGTCGCCTTCCAGGTCGCGGCATCGCTTGCCTCCGACGAGTTCCAGGCTTATTACGTGAAGCAGGGCTATCTTCCGATTACCAAAAACAGCGCGGAGCTTATGAAGCAATACAGCGCGGATTTGCCCGACTTCACCGGCAAAAACAAAGAAATATTGTGGTCGAAGCTCGCCCCGAGCACCGGAGTGACCAAGTATATGTCGATCGATACGAAGTACGAGCAACTGCTGTTCGCCGATATCGTAACCGGAAAGAAAGATATCAACACCGCGCTTCGGGATGCCGCCGAAGCCCACGACAAGGAAATCGCCGCGGCGCTCAGCAAGTAGCCGAAGCGGGGAGGAGCTTCCATGAAGAGAGAAGTGCTGATCGGCACCGTTCAACCTAAGCTGACCGTATACAAGGCTGCCGAGGCCAAGGAAGGAAGACTGGCCAATATCGAGCGCATGTCCGATCTTATGCATAAAGCGGGCGGTCGCGGATGCGATATCGTGCTGCTTCCGGAGACGTTCACGCATGCGGGAATTCCGCTGCGGGCGGACATCATGACGGATCATGCGGAACGGTTGGACAGTCCGCTCTTCCGTGACTTATCACAGATGTGCGCGCGGTACGGCATGAATGCTGTTGTCCCTGTCTTTTTGCAGGATCAGGGCCATATATACAACAGCTGCGTCATTCTTGACCGCAAAGGAGCCGTGCGGGGCGTCTACCACAAGGTGCATCCTACCGTTCCGGAAATAAGTATAGGCGTAAAGCCGGGACGGCAGTTCATGGTATTCGACCTCGATTTCGGAAAAATCGGGGCTATCGTATGCCATGACAACAGCTTTGTGGAAAGTGCGCGATGCACGGCATTGATGGGGGCCGAGCTGATCTTTTGGCCGCATTTCCAGAGCGGATGGGGAGAGGTGATGTGGGAGGTGCAGCTGAAATCCCGGGCGATCGACAACGGGTGCGTCTTCGTCTCGTCCTCCTACAGCTGCAAATCGGATAAAAACCATTGGGCGCCCGGCATGTTTTTGGGTCGTTCCGGTATCGTGAATGACGATGGAATTATTCTCGCCGATGCGGGCCGCGAGGAAGGAATCGCGACGGCGGTCGTCGATCTGAACGACAAACGAAGGGCGCACAGCTTCTGCTATAACGATATCGTCGATTACAAGCAAGCGATGTTCGATCATCGCAAGCCTGAAGCATACGGAATGCTGACGCGTCCGAAAGAGACGCAATAGGAGAGGAAAAGCAAATGCCCGACAAAATAATAACGCAATCGCAACAATGGACGGCAAGAATGAACAGAACGATCCCGTGCGGGTCGAGCACTGGTTCGAAAGCACCTTTGTACGCTCCCGAAGAGCCGGGGGTTATCGTGAAGGGGAAAGGCTGCCGGGTATGGGATGCCGACGGCAGGGAATTTATCGACTTCCGCAACGGGCTCGGCCCCGTAACGCTCGGTTACGGATATCCGGCCGTCGATGAGGCGATCCGGCGCCAGCTGGATAACGGGATCATTTACGGTCATCCCCACCCGCTCGAGGGCGAGGTGGCCGAGCTGGTTTGCGAGCTGATCCCTTGCGCCGAGCAGGCCCGTTTTCTGAAGACGGGAGGAGAAGCGATAGCCGCCGCTGTCAAATTGGCGCGAGCCTATACCGGCCGCGATCATATCGTTCAGATCGGCTACAACGGATGGCTGAACAGCAATGCGGTCGGAGGAGCGGCGATGCCCGGACGGACGGCGCAAGTGCTGCCGGGCGTGCCTCTGGCGGTAAGCAGCCTCCATCATGCTTGCCGCTGGAACGATATCCCGGCGTTGGAGCGTTTGTTCGAGGAATTCGACGGCCAAATCGCGGCGGTCGTCATCGCCGCCGAGTACGGAACGATGGAGGCGGGAGGCGCGTTTTATCCCGCCGTGCGGGCGCTGGCCGACAAGCACGGCTCTCTGCTCGTCTTTGATGAAATCGTGACGGGCTTCCGAATCGCTATCGGCGGGGTCCAGCAATATTTCGGCGTAACCCCCGATCTGGCCGTATTCAGCAAAGGGATTGCCAACGGCATGCCGCTGTCCGTATATGCCGGCCGCAAAGAAGTCATGTCCTGCTGCGCTCCCGGCAATGTAGTCATTTCCTCCACGTTCGGAGGAGAAACGTTGTCGCTCGCCGCCGCGAAGGCGTGCATCGATATATACCGCAATCACGACGTTCCCGGCTTTTTGTGGAGGCAGGGGGAAGCGATGTGGGGCGGATTGAAGCGGTTGTTCGAGAGTAAAGGCATTCCCGCCACGATTCGCGGATTCTGGCCGTGCCCGGCGTTCGCCGCAACGGAAGGCAAGGCGGGCGGGGACGTACTGCCGCTCTTCTTCCGGCTCGCCTACAAGCACGGAGTGTCGCTATACAATGTTTCCTATGTCAATTTCAGCCACCGGGACGAGGATATTGCCGAAGCGCTTGCACGGCTGGAACGGGCATGCGACGAATATTTGGAATCGACTTCCGATTGATCGTTCCTCCCGGCGGTTCACAGAGCCTATGCAACCTATAACTTCAAGCGGAGGTACAGACGATGGCAATAAGCGAGAAACCAACATTCGCGCAAGATCACGGGTCGAACGGCAGCCGATCCGTTCATCCGGCAATGCGGCTGCTCGAGCCGTTCGAACGGGAGCGGGCGATCGACTTGACGGTATTTATGGGCCAATGGCCGACACGGCTGCAAATACGCGCGTCAACCGAAGATCTGACCAGTATGGCCGACCGTTTCGGAATAAGCGTCATGTGCGTCAGCCATATCGCTTCGATATTCGGCTTCGATACGCGGTCCGGCAATGAGGAGCTGTTCCGGGAGGCCGCCTCGGATGAGCGGCTGTGGCCGTTCGCCATTCTGAATCCGGCGGAACCGGGATGGGAGCTCGAGCTCGATTGGGCGGTCAGGGAAGGCGCGCGAGGCATCAGGCTCGTGCCCGGCTACCACGGATACGCCTTGACGTCGCCGCAGGCCGCGGAGCTTGCGGACCGGGTCGCGCGGCATAAGCTTCCGCTGCACATATGCGTACGGCTGGAGGACGATAGGCTCGTTCACCCGAGATTTCCCGTCAAGCCGGTATCGTTTCACGAGCTCGCAGAGCTTCTCCGCCTGACCGGCGATACGCCCGTCGTGTTGAGCGGATTGCGCGCTCACGAATGGAATAGCGTCAGCGAGCATTTGAACGCGGGCCATAACACGGATCGCATACTGCTCGATTTGTGGTTCACCAACGGACCCATAGGGGCCGTTGCTTCGCTTGGCCGCGGCAGCTTGGGCAATCGGCTCGGGTACGGCTCCTGCGCTCCGATTCAAGTGCCGGAGGCGACCGTGCTGCAGCTTGCCGCAGCCGACATCGGGGCGGACAAGCGCGCGGCCTTATGCCGGGGCAATGCCGCCAGTTTGCTCGGAATCGATTAAGTGTAGCTTCGCAAGCAAAGCCCCCGACCGCGAGCGGTTAGGGGCTTTTGCGTTATGCGTTTTGCGTGCGAATGAACGGGTATTGCAGCTTGATTTTGGTGTGATCGCCATGGTGCAGCAGCTGGGATTCGGGGTGTTTGCCCGAAAATAAGAGTCGCAAACGTCTGCAATTATCCCGAACGGACTGCCATTAACGAAGATAAGAGCCTCTTGAGACCAAAATTACTTCGCGAATTCTCGCACAAATGCCGAAGTAACCGCTATCTCCGCCAAGAAATCGGAGAAGCAGGACGAGGCGAGCCTTATTCGGCGATTAGAAATGTTCGGCGATCGTGCGGGCATCCTCCAGGCCAAGCCAGAACAGGCTCATCTCGGCCATCAGATCGGTATGGTCGACCTGGTGGCCGAGCAGCTCGTGCAAAAAGTAGTTCCGGTCGATCAACCCGCCCCCGATATTGATGGCATGCATATAGGCGGGCGTCCTGGCGGCATCGTTTACGGTCCCCATGACGGACAGAAAAGGCGTATTCTCGCACAACGTCCGCTGCACGTCGGCTTGCAGCGCCATTCTGACGAATTCCGAGGACAGATGCGGATCGGCGCATGCGGCGGGCACCATCAGCAAATTCGCCTGCATGAGCGTCGATTTCGTATCGCCGAACGGCAGCGGGGCGATTTCCGGCGTGAAGTCGATTCCGCGCTCGGCCCAGGTAGACATCTCGAACAGCGTAGTCAGCGTCATAGCCGATTTCCCATAGATGAACGGATTGATCAAGTTTTTGCTGTCCGTGTATACGGTGGCGATCCGTTTGCGGTGCAGCCAGTCTTGCAGCCTGTCGAGCGCCTCGGCGATTTTCGGCCGGTGGTCTTTGTCGTCGGGGCGCATCCCGTTTTGCAGGGCGAAGACGAGCCAACGATTGAGAGACGGGTACAGGCTGAAGCCGAACCGGTCGATCCGGCCGTCGGAGATCGAAGTGACCCGCTCGGCGGCGTCCGTGAAATCGTCGACATTCCAACGGGGACCCGGATAGGGGATTCCTGCTGCCCGGAACAAATCCGGGTTGTAGACGAGACTTACCGGAGAGAAGGTGATCGGCATCGCGGTTATCGGGTGTTCCGGACAAAACGTATCGCGCAGCTTCGGGTAGACGGCATCGAGCATGTCGCCGACGACAGGCGCCAGATCGATGAAGGCGTCCCGCTTCTCCATGTTCGACAGCTGGCTTTCCCCGATCAGCACGACATCCGGGCAAAACCCCATCCGGTCGGTTTGCCTTAGCGATTCGTTAAACGTATCCGACGGCAAGCTGAGGACGTGGAGGTCCACATGCGGATATTTTTGCCGGAACGCGTCGCAGATGACATGCAGCCCGTTATCGACGAAATAGGCCGGAAAAGGGGCCGCGATCCGCAATATTTTCCGGTCGTCGCTTGGAATGGACACATCGGCGGGCACCATCGTGCCGAGACCGACCTTTTTGACGACAAGCCCTTCCTTATGCAGCTCCTCCAATGCTTTGCGCACCGAATTGCGGCTCAATCCGTAAAATTTGCACAAATCGTTTTCCGGCAGCAGGTACTCTCCGGGCTTGATCAGGCCGGTCAATATTTGTTCCTTCAACGTTTTATATAATCGGACATAAAGAAAATCGCTCGCTCTGCGCATACTGTTGGAATGAAGCTCCTTCCGGTATTTGGATATGGGTAAAGGATCGGTACATGTACTCATTATACATGTTTTTGCGGCAAGTTCCATGGAGCGGGGGAGGGAAACTGCGTAATGGCAAACCGGACTTTTATTTCCGTGAGGCGAAGCGTATAGTAAGGATCAAAGGAGGCGTGGGACATGTTGAAACGAAAAATGGGCCGGATCGGCTTCGAAAGCTCGGTGCTGCTGTTCGGCGGGGCGAAGCTGGGCAGCGTCACCCAGGAGGAGGCCGATCGTTCGATCGCATACGCGCTCGAGCACGGCGTGAACCATATCGATACGGCAGCCAGCTACGGAGATTCCGAATTGCGGCTCGGCAAATGGATTCCGGAAATCCGCAACCGAGTGTTTCTGGCCACGAAGACGACGCAGCGCGGCAGGAAGGAAGCGAAGGAGGACATCCTGCGCTCGCTCGAGCGGCTGCGCACCGACCGTCTCGACCTGCTGCAGCTTCACTCGGTCGGCACGATCGAGGAGCTGGACAAGTGCGTGTCGTCCGGCGGAGCACTCGAAGCGGCGCTCGAAGCGAAGGAGGAAGGGCTGGTGACCCATATCGGCATTACCGGTCACGGTCATTTCGCTCCGGCGGTACATCTCGAGGCTCTTCGCCGCTTCGATTTCGAGACCGTGCTCACACCGTTCAATTATTACTTGTATTCGCTGCCGGAATACCGCCAATCGTTCGATTCGCTGGTCGCCGAGACGTCAAGCAAGGGTATTCCGCTGCGGGTCATCAAGGCTGTGGCCAAAGGGCCGTGGGCGGCCGGCCAGACGCGCGATCGCGCTACGTGGTACGAGCCGTTCGGCGATCGGCGGACGATCGACGCATGCGTTCATTACGCGCTGTCGCATGAAGGGATCAACGCTTTTGCGAGCGCCGGCGATGTCGGCTTGTTCCCGGGTATCGTCGAGGCCGTAGAACGATTCGGCAAGATGGACGACGCGGAAGCGCAAGCTCTGCTGGCGGCCATTCCCGATTACGCCAGTCCGTTCGGCTCGCCGACCTCCATTGCCTGAGGGCGGCGACTACTCTTCGGCGAGCGGCAGCATAAAGTAAAACAGCACGCCGCCCTCCTCGTTGCGGACGCCGAACTCGCTGCCGTGCAGCGTCAAAATCTGCTTGACGATGGCGAGTCCGATTCCGGACCCGCTGCCGAGCTCCCGGCTTCCCGATTTGTCTACGGTATAGAACGTATCCCATATATACGGCAGGTCCGCATCCGGTATCGGGGCGCCGTCGTTGTAAACCTCGATCCGCACGGTGCCGTGCGAGCCGGGCACTCCGCTGCCCGGTCCTTCCTCGGTGCCGATGCGGATTTTGCCGTCTTCCGGCACATGCTTGATCGCATTGCCGATCAAATTGGTCAATACTTGCCCGATGCGGAACTCGTCGCCGAATACGACGGCTCCCGCGTCCTCCAGCTCGACCTCGCATACGATCCGCTTTTTCGGCTCCACGAACATTTTGTCCGCGAGCGACCCGGCCAGCGCGCCGATCCGGAACGGCTCCTTGCGAAGAATGTATTTGCCGGCCTCGAGCTGCGACAAGTCGAGCATATCTTTGACGATACTGGCCATCCGTTCCGTCTCTTCGACGATGACGTCCAAATATTCGTGACGCCGTTCCCCTTGCACGATATCGTCCCGAAGTCCTTCCGCGTAGCCGCCGATCAGGCTGATCGGCGTTTTCAGCTCGTGCGAGACGCTGGCGACGAATTCCCGGCGCAGCCGTTCCAGCCGTTTCTCGTTCTCGATGTCGGCCTTCAGCTTCTCGTTAGCCGAATTCAGCTGGCCGAGCGTATCGTTCAAGTTTTGCGACAGGAAGTTCAGCGTTCCTCCGAGGCTGCCGATCTCATCCCGCGATTCGTCGTCGCATTTCGCCGTAAAATCCAGCTTCGACATCCGTTCGGCTGCCTCGTTCAGCTTGACGAGGGGGCGAGAAATGATGCGGGAGAACGCAAAAGTAAGCAATACGAGGAGCGCGATCGCCAGCAACAGGAAATAAACGTAAAAGTCTTTAACGATTCCCGCCGCCTCGCCTACCGGCTGAAGCGATGAAACGGCGATCAGCGCGTATTCGCTCGCCCTATCGCTTCCGAGGGCGGTTACGGCTGCGATCGTGTTGGAGCTTCCGCCGCTGTTCCTGTCCACGAACGTAACCGTCTCGCCCAGATCGAGCACCCGCCGGACAAGACCCGAATCGTTCTGCCACTTGCTTCTCGCGGCCATCACCGTTTTCAGACCGTTGTCCGGTCCGGGGGTTACAATTTGCTGCCGAGTCTCGCGTTGAATGGCTTCGCCGTTCTTGTCGACCATCTGGATGATGGTCATACGGGATTGGGTGTTCAGCAGGAGTAAGCCGTCCCTTACTTGCGAGATCGCGACCGTGGCCGAGTTGCGCTTCTCGAACTCCGAGAACCGCTCGGTCAACCGGTCCACGTCCTCCGGACCTTTGTAATAGGTTTCCTTGAAAGTCTCGAGCCCGTTTTTGAGCTCGTTTATTTTTTTGCGTTCATAATACGATTCGAAAAAGCTCGACTGCACAATCATGAGCAGCGTCAGAAAGACGGTGAGGAATAACGACGTGAGCACGAACAGCTTGGTGGAAATTTTACGGAACCGTTTGATCATCGTCTCACCTCGAATTTGTACCCGTATCCTTTGACGGTGGCGATCAGTCCGGATTTGTGCTCCAGCTTCTGCCTGACGCGCTTGATATGGGTATCTACGGTACGGATGTCGCCTTCATAGTCGAAGCCCCATACTTGTTCCAGTATTTGTTCTCGGGACAGCGTGATGTTCCGGTTGCGGAGCAAGTATTGCAGCAGCTCGTATTCTTTGCGGGCAAACGGAATCGGCCGTCCGTCAAGGCGAATTTCGTGAGCATCCGGATCCATCTCCAGCCCTTCGTACCGTATCGTGGCTTCCGAATCCGCCGCCGCCTCCGTGTCCATCCGTTTGAACAGCGCCTTGATTTTCGCGAGAAGCACCTTCGGACTGAACGGCTTCGTCACATAATCGTCCGCGCCGAGGCCGTAGCCCTGCAGCTTGTCGTACTCTTCCGCCTTGGCGGTCAAGAGTACGATCCGGACGTCGGATTTCTCGCGCATCGCTTTGCATACGGCGAATCCGTCCATATAAGGCATCATGATATCCAATAGGATCATGTCGATCCGCCCGGGCTCGAACCGCTGCATCGCTTCCAGGCCATTGGCGGCTTCCACGGTTTCATAGCCTTCATGGCTCAAATAATCGACGAGCAGCCTGCGCATTTTGAGCTCGTCTTCGACGATCATAATCGTTTTCCCCATCCTGCATCCACGCTCCCGCCCCCATTGTAGCATCCGTTCACACGGTTGTCACATTGACGGATTACGATAGGATCGCAACCTTTTGCACATCCGGCAAAGAAAGGCGGGGGTATAAAAACGACATGAACAACCATTGGAGACGGCTGCTAACGCGAGTCCGGCTTGTCCGTCCCGCGCATACGGAAGCACCGGAACAGCCGCTCGGTATAAAGCCGAACAAACCCGCTAGCCGGAGCGGATTCCGGCTCCGGTTCGGCGACGGATGGACGGCCGGCCTGTTTTTGGCCCCGAGCCTGCTCGGCTTCTCCGTCTTTTTCCTCATTCCGTTCGGCATCGGGTTTACGTATTCGCTAAAGGATGCGCCGATAGACGGCTCGTTCGTCGGACTGAGCAACTATACCGAGCTGCTCGGAAACGAAGTATTTCGCCGGGCCGCGCTCAATACGCTGCTGTTTACTTCGGTCAGCGTGCCGCTGAATATGCTTCTGTCGCTGCTTCTCGCGATGATGCTGAACCGCGGCATTTATATGCGGAACTGGTTCCGGATCGGCTTTCTCGCTCCGCTCGTCATTCCGGTCGCCTCCGTCGTGCTCGTCTGGCAAGTGCTGTTCGACTTGAACGGCAGTCTGAACGGATGGCTGGGGGCGCTAGGTTACGAGCCGAAAGACTGGATGGAGAGCGGCATGGCTTTCTGGGTCGTCGTCGTCGTTTATTTGTGGAAAAACGTCGGCTACAACATGGTGCTGTTTTTGGCCGGGCTGCAAAACATTCCGGCCGACTATTACGAAGCCGCTTCGATCGACGGGGCGGGCCGGTTTCGAAAGTGGCGTTCCATTACGATCGTCTGCTTGACGCCGACCTCGTTCTTCGTCTTCATCATGTCGATCATCAATTCGTTCAAGGTGTTTCGCGAAACGTACATGATCGCCGGGGAATACCCGCAGGAGCGGATTTACATGCTGCAGCACTACATGAACAACATGTTCAAATCGCTGGACTACCAGAAGCTGACCAGCGCCGCATTTCTGATGGCGGTCGTCATCGTGGCGCTCGTGTTCGTCCTATTCAGGGTGGAGAGGCGTTTCGCCAAATCGCTCGGATAAAGATCGGGGAAGGAGGGGGACCTTGCAGCCGGATATGGAATCGACTTCCGCGGGCGCATACGGGGTTAAACGGTTCGGACAAGGCCGGAAATCGAGGCGGAGGATCGGAGCCGGGGTGCAGAAAGTCATGCTTACGGCCATATTGCTCGGATTGTCCGCATTGTTCATATTTCCGATCGTCCTGACGCTCACGAATTCGCTGATGGCCGAGAGCGAAATTTCCGTCAACTTCTATGCGATATCGAACAATAAAGAAAACGCCGACGACCCGCGCGTCGCGGGTACATACGTCAACCTGAAATGGATTCCCGACAAGGTGACGCTCGCGCAATATTATGACGTACTCGTCAAAAAGCAGCAGTTTCTGATCATGTTCTGGAATTCGGTCCGCATCGTCGTCCCGATTATTATCGGACAGCTGGCGGTAGCGGCATTGGCGGGATACGCGTTCTCCCAGCTCCGGTTCCGGCTGAGGGAGCCCATGTTCTTCGCATATATCGTGACGATGCTCATGCCGTTCCAGGTCACGCTCGTCCCGAATTTCATCGTCGCGGATAAGCTCGGACTGCTGAATTCGTATATGGCGATCGTGCTCCCGGGCATATTCGGAGCGTTCGGGGTATTTCTGATGCGGCAGTTCATGCTCGTCGTGCCGTACAGCTACATCGAGGCGGCCCGCGTGGACGGGGCCGGGCATATCCGCATTTTCACCACGATCGTGCTTCCGATGTGCAAGCCGGGAATGGCCGCGCTGGCGATACTCGCGTTCGTGGACAACTGGAATATGGTGGAGCAGCCGCTCATCTTTCTGCAAGATCCGATGAAGCAGCCGCTGTCGGTCTATTTATCGGTTATCGGAGAAGGCGAGCGGGGCATCGCGTTCGCGGCGTGCGCCATATATATGGCGCCTATGCTGCTCATCATGCTGTACGCCGAGCAATACTTGATCGAAGGCATCCAGCTGTCCGGCATCAAAGGCTAGAAGATCAGAACGATATACAGAAACGGAGGAGAACGATCGGTAATGGAGACGGTGGATAGTATGCCCCAGTCAACAGGCTCGTCCCGGAGAAAACGGACCGTCGGCAACGTCATCGCCGCGTTCGCTCTCTTGATGGTTACGCTCACGCTGTTTTCCAATACGCTGCTCAATTTCTCGCTGCCGCAGGTGACCGTCGAGAAACCGGCTCCCGGCTTCTTGTCTCACGAGGTGACGGGCACGGGAACGGTTGAAAATGCCGAAGTCGCGGAGCTGAATCTCGATACCCGGCTGACCGTCGATCAAGTGTTTGTCAAGGTCGGGGACTATGTAACCGCGGGGCAGACGCTCGTCACGTTCAGAACGGAGGAAACCCGCGACTCCTTGCTGGACGAAGAAGCCCGCTACGAGCAAAAAAAGCTTTCGATCGGCAAGCTGCAGGACAATTTGATCGAAGCGAAGAAAGCCGGCAACGAGCTGCAAAGCCGGTCCATCGAACGCGATTTGACCAGCGCCGGGCTGGAATTGCAAATTCAGGAACGGAAAATCAGGCAGCTCCGGGCGAAGCTCGCGGAAGGGGCGAAGCTCGTATCGACTGTTGACGGGAAGGTCGTCGAATTGAACGCGACGGAGGGGCTGGTCCCGCAAACGGGCCGCGCGATCGCACGCGTGACGGATCAATCGAAAGGGTACAGCTTCAAAACGACGATCGATGCTACCAAGGCGAAGTATGTAAACGTGGGAGACGAGGTGGACGTTATCGTCGCTTCGCTCGGCAACGCGAGAGTGAAGGGCAGGCTGAGCGAGGTGAACGATCCCGTGTCCGGCACGGGCGGCCAGTCGACCGGTTCCGGTTCCGCATCGGAGCGCAAGGAGCTCGTAGTCGAATTGTCGGATACCCGGCTGAAGGGCGGAGAGTCGGGCGAGCTGTTCGCGGCCAAACGGATGCCGCAGTCCAGGCAGCTCGTATCGAACGCGGCCGTACGCGAAGACGATAGCGGCAAATACGTGCTCTTGCTGAAGGAGAAAAAAGGACCGCTCGGCAACGAATTTTACGCTCAGCGGGCTGCCGTCACAATCGGGGATTCGGACGACGGTAAAGCGTCGATCGAGAGCGGAGTCACCATGCACGATCAGCTGATCGTGTCGAGCAGCAAGCCGATCGGCGAAGGAGATCGCGTCATGATGGCGCAGTAAGGAGGAAGTCGGCATGAAGCGGACGCGTCTGACGTCATGGATCGTTTTCGCCGGGGTGCTGCTGCTGGTCGCCTGCAGCGGATTATCCGAATCGCTGCTGGCGGAGTGGCGGCAGGAGAGCGGCGAGAAAGGACTCGGCAAGCTCGCAGTCGGCGTCGATCTGGCCGCAGACCCGACCGGCTCGGCGGGCTTGACGATCGCGGAAGCCGACAAGCTTGCGGGCAAGTGGGAAGGGGCAGTCGCCTATTCCGCTCGGAAGCTGTCGACGGTTGCCGCAGGGGAGAAAAGCGTCTCCGCGGATGTGATCGGTGTCGGAGGGGCTTATGCGAGCTTCTCGAATATTTGGCTGTACCGCGGCGGCCTCATTACCGAAAATTCGATCGCGGAGCATTCCCGCGTCGCCCTCGTAAGCGCCGGGCTGGCGGAGCGGCTGTTTGCCGGCCGCGATGTTGTCGGAATGAGCTTGCGGCTGATGGGATCGACCTTTACGATCGTCGGCGTATACGAACAGCAAGGAACGATTCTGGATTGGATGACGGATAACGGCAAGCCGGACATGCTTATTCCGATTACTACGATGGTCGAACTGGACGGAGCGGTCAAGGTGGCCGCGATCGAGCTGGAAGCGGGCGCAACTACGGCCTTGACCGGGACCTCCGATGTCCAGAAAGCTTTGACGGGGATCGGCAAGCAGCCCTCCCGATACAAAATCGTCAATTATGTCGCGGAGCGGAATTGGGTCGGCCAGAAGCCGAAGCTGCTGCTCGCCGCCGCAGGAGTCGCGGCTTTGGTGCTGTGCGCGCGGCTCGTCTTCGGCCGGATCAAGCGGTCGGCCGGACTTATGCGTCGGGGAACCGCCGCAGATGATTGGCCGGATGCGGTTCGGCGGTACCGGAAGGAGCTTGCCTTCGATACGTTCGCTATCGTTTCACTGGCCATTTGCGCAACCGGCGTGTGGCTCGCGATCCGTTACAAGTTTTATATTCCGGCCGAGCTCGTCCCCGACGTGCTCATCGATTGGACGTTTTACCGCGACATATGGCTGGAGTGGTGGCGGGAGCAAGTAAATGCAATGGGTTATGTCGCTTCCCCGGGCGAGCTTATGTACGAACGCGTGAATATGCTCGTGTCCCGTCTTACGGCCGTCGGCATTTTGCTGGGATTGCCGCTGCTATGGATCGGCACGCGAGAATGGTCGATGCTCCGGCTCGCGGCGGATCGGCGTATCGTCCGTTTATCGCTTTATTTCGTCGTCGCTCTATTTATTGCCGCCGCTGCCGCACGATGGGCAGGTACCGATTACGAAGTGCGCTGGCGGGAGCTTGTCGTGCTCGGAAGTTTGTTCGGCTTGGCCGCACTGGCGGTACCGCCGGCAGGAAGCCCAACTACCATTCGAAAGGGTGAAGGCAACGATGTGGAACAAAACGTTTAAAACCGTGATTGCGAGTGGAGCCATTTTGTCGATGGCCGCGCTGTCTGCTTGCGGAAGCAGCGGCGGCACGAAGCCGGAAGGAGCCGAAGGAGCGGCTGCGGCGGATAGCGGCAAGCCCGCGGCGGGCGGTCCGACGACCGTTACGCTGTCGGTTATGACGTCCAACCGTTTTCTGGAATTGGCCAAGCAGAAATTCGAGGAAAGCCATCCGGACATCAAAATCGAGATCAAGGAAACGGTCGCCGCCCCGCCGTCCGACGGCAAAATGATGACGGTCAAGGCCGGAGAGAAGCCCGATCCGAAAAATTTGGAGAAATTCGTCACGACGGTCAATACGGAGCTGATGAGCGGGAAAGCGTCGGACATCATCGTGACCGACGGGAGCTTTCCGTACAAAAAATATGCCGACAAGAAGCTTTTGGAAAATATCGGCGATTTGATGAAACAAGACTCGACTTTCAAACGGGACGACTATTACACCAACATTTTCGACGCGATGGTTTACAAAAACGCGATCTATGCGCTGCCGGCCAAGCTATCGCTTAATTGGCTCATAGGCAACAAGCCAGCTCTCGGCGGAGCCGCCATCGACGATGCGAAATGGACCTGGAAAGATTTCAAATCCATCGTCGAGCCGCTCACCCATGACGCCAACAAGGACGGGGTGCAGGACGCCTATGCTCTCGTCAATACGGATGCGGCGGCGCTGTTCTCCTGTATGGTCAATTCGGGCTTTGGCCAGCTTATCGATTGGTCCGGGAAAAAATTCGACACCCAGTCGTTCACGGACATGCTGAAGCTCAGCAAGTCCATGGCCGACGCCAAGCTCGTGACGAAGGAGGGAATGGACCGTTCGACCGTGCTGTTCAACAGCTTCTCGCCGAAGCAATACGAGGACATGGTTCTCATCTTGCAAGCGCAGTTTGACGGAAAAGGCGCATTGTACAATGTACCGGGCTTTAACGACACGCGCGGCCTTTCGTTTACATCCGATGCGCTCCTCTCCGTGAACGCGAAGTCGAGCCATAAGAAGGAAGCGTGGGAATTCATCAAATTCATGCTGTCCGAGGAGATGCAGCAAACGCGCGACCTGGGCGGCTTCGCGGTCAACAAGAAAGCGAGCCTGGCCCGCCAGGAGCAGTTGAAGGAAATCGGAGCGGGCAACGGCAAGATGCAGATGAAACTGATGAACAAGGACGGTACGGAGTTAAAGCTTAGAACCCCCGAGCAGCATGAAATCGACCGGATCGAAAAAGCGTTGAACAACGTCCGGCTTTATGCGGAAACCGACCCGAAGGTAATTGCCATTATCGAGCAGGAAACGGCTTCGTATTTCACCGGACAAAAGTCGGCAGAGGATGCGGCCAAGTCGGTACAGAACAAAATCAATACGTATTTGCAGGAATAAGGTGACGGACCCGCGGGCGACTGCGGGTCTTTGTCGTGTCGGGTGCAGCAGGGGAACGTTCCGTCGGGATAAAGTGCCGCTGCGCCCTTCATCCATTAGCCGTAACGCCGTTCGGGTAATGAAATACGGTTCATAAATAGCAAGTAAGGTTCACTGTATCATGGAACGATGATGAAATTATTAGGATCTCCTCATTACATCTACCCCGAAGCATGATATAAAATGAGCCTATACCGACGATCAAATGAAAGGAGACTGCACACCGATGGTGCCGAATACTGTGGAAAAAACGATGAGCCTGCTTGGCGATGCACTCGAGGCGAGAATGCCCGGATGGATCGAATCGGTGTACGTCTATGGCTCCGTGGCGCTTGGCGCATACGTCGAGCATTCGAGCGATATCGATTTTATCGCGATCGTTCGCGGCCGACCGGACTCCGGGCACATCCGGATGGTGGAAGAAGCGCACGAGGAGCTGGAGCGGGCGATGCCCGGCTCGGATATTATGGGGGCGTACTTGACCCGCGAGCAGTTGGGCCAACCGGCGGCCGAAATCGGCGCCGTACCGGCCTATTTCGAGAAAAAGCTGCATATCGACGGAAAAGGGACGGACTTGAATCCGGTCACTTGGTGGATTCTCAAACGGAACGGCATATGCGTCTATGGCAGGGAAATCTCATTTGCCTTCGAGACTCCGACGGAGCCGCTCATCGATTATGTGATCCTCAATATGAACAGCTACTGGCTGGGGTGGGTGAACCGGTTGGCCGCCCGAATCGAGTCGACGGACTCATCGGAGCGGGACATTACCGCCGACAGGGTCGACAAGGCGGTCGAATGGTGCTCGCTAGGGATGCTCCGGCAGTTGTATACGATTCGGGAACGTGACGTTACGAGCAAGCTGGGCGCCGGCGAATTCGGTCTAAGAGTGATGCCGGAGCACTGGCATCCTTTGATCCGGGAAGCGATGGCCGTCAAGCGCGGAGAGCCGGATCGCCACTACGCGTCGCAGCGGGATAGGCTGCGGGAGCTGGTGGAGCTGTTGCGGCATATCCATTTGGAATGCAATCGCGGCATTTAAAGTGAAGAAGCCCCCGGCCCGAATTGAGGAAGGGGGATAGCTTCGTTGGGAGTGTTTCTGGCGAGAAACACTCCCATTTGCTTCTACTGGCGCCACTATCGTTTCGCCGCAGGCAGTTCTCCGATGAAGTAAGTCCCGGACGCTTCGTACGTTTCGCCCGGTTGGACCGTGTGGTTGTCGTACACTTGCGGATACAGCTTCTGGATCGATTCGTTCCGGTGCTCCAGCCATACGACGGAGCCGCTCCTGCGACGTCCGGCTTGGCCGTACCGGAATGTGGCGGCGATATCGCGGACCGTCATCGCCGCGATCGTGTCGTGCTCGCCATCGGGTCCGTCCGGCGTATGTACGACCGCGTAGCTCAACGAACGATCGTCCTCGATCAAGTTCGTTTTGCTCCGGTCCGTCGCCGTAGCCTCGTAAACATGACCGAGACCGGTAGCCAGCTTGTCGATAAACGTGCCGACTGCGGGAAACATCATGCCGTAGCCGGCCGCTATGGACACGGGACGCAGCCATCTGATGACGGAATGGACAGACACCCCGTTGCGATCGACGGTATGCGTGCAATCGATTTCTGCGAGCGGAGCGGAAGGCTCGTCTGGATGGACGCCGATCATGCGCTGCTCGATCCGGACGGATTGCACGGGACGGAAAGCTTCGTCTTTCGTCCAGTCGGCATTCTCGTCGTCGTCGAAAAAGATGCGCTGCGATATCGCGAAAACCGTTCCGACTTGGTTATGCTCGGGCAGCCATTGATGCTTGCAGCCGGAATCCGCAGGCGAGACGCAGATGGCGTATTCCTTGTTGCTCCATGGCTGCAGTATGTCGAACCGTTTGACGGCGGCAAAGCCTTGTCCGCCGGTGGTAAGAGCGACCGGCTCCAAATCGGAGACGGCCCCGTTCCGGAACAAGATGAAATCGTCGTTGCGATTTTTGCCGAAGCCGTAATGCGCGCAGCGGCTCCCTTTGAATGGAACGAGCACTTCGGCGATACGGTCCCCCGTCACCTTCGCGTATAGTGTATCGGGAGTGTCATTATGCTCCTTGAGCAGTTGGACGAAATCCGTTTGCTCCGGTCCGCCGGATTCGATAGAGGTGGAGGCGATCGTTTGGCCAATTAATGGCGAAGTCGAATTGTTCACGTTAACATCACTCCTTTGCGTCTATCATAACCTCTTTCGGAACAAGTTTCCATATAAAGTATATGAGAGGTAGTTGGAAGGAGAGGTAGTTGGAAGGAGAAGTAGTTGGAAGGAGAGGTAACTTCCATCCTCTTCCGGCCGCAAATGGAAAACGTACAGTTATTTTTCGGATACAGAGCCGTTCACATCGGATAAATGGAAAAAGTACATTTATTTATCCCGATATGGCGCATCACCCCATCATACCGGCGAAATAACTGTACTTTTTCCAGTTCAAGTTTGTTTTCGACGATCGAAGACAATTTTAGATGCATGTTTTCCATCTATTCTCCCCATCTATTCGTCTCCATCTATTCGTCTGTCGGACGGATGCTCCAACCATTAGATCCGTTACGCTGGGGGAAAGGAAGCGCGGGAAATATGGACGAGACCAGCAGCCGAGAGTATTGTGGTAACCGCTTCCAAAAATTCTGTTCGTTACTGTCACTTCTTGTCTGGATCAAGGAGCATACGCCATCATGTACCGGAATGTGCTTACGTACCAGAATATGCTTGCGTACCGGAATATGCTTACGTACCAGAATATACTTGCGTACTGGAATGTGCTTGCGTACCGGAATGTGCTTGCGTACCGGAATGTGCTTGCGTACCGGAATGTACTTGCG
>NZ_VDCQ01000051.1:57417-76067 GCF_006265175.1 Paenibacillus hemerocallicola
CTTGCGTACCGGAATGTGCTTGCGTACCGGAATGTGCTTGCGTACCGGAATGTGCTTGCGAACTGGAATGTGCTTGCGAACTGGAATACGAGTCAGCCGTAAAACCGGCTGGCAAGCGGCAACTCTCCGATAAAATAGGTTCCGCCGCATTCATACGTTTCCCCCGCGGCGGCAATGTGCTGCTCGAACGCTTGCGGATACAGCTTCTGCATCGTGTCGTCGCGGTGCTGCAGCCATACGATCGAGCCAGAGCTGCGGCGCACCGGTTGTCCGTAGCGGAACGTTTTGGCGATGTCGTGAACGGTCATCGCGACTACGGTATCCGATTCTCCGTTCGTTCCAGAAGAGCCATGAACGAAGGCGTACCTCGAGGCTTGATCGTTTTCGGTCAAATTGGTCGTGCTTCCGTTCGTCGCGGTTGCGTCGTAACGATTGCCTAAGCTTGCCGCCAGCTTCGCGGCAAACGGTCCGACGACCGGAAGCATCATGCCGTAGCCGGCCGACACGGTAACCGCTCTCAACCATTCGACCTTTGCTTTGACCGACACGCCGTTTGCACTGAAGGTATGAACGCAATCGATTTCGGCGAGCGGATTCGCCGGGTCGTTCGGATGCTTGCCTAACATTTGCTGGACGATCCTTACCGATTTGACCGGGCGTATGGCCGGGTTCGGCGTCCAGTCGGTTACTTCCGCATCGTCGAAATAGCAGCGCTGGGAGACCGCGAATACGGTCGGCACATTGACGTGCTCGGACAGCCATTGGGACGCGAGGCTCGTACCGGTCGGTTTCACGTTTAAGGCGAATTCCTTGTTGCTCCAGGAATGCAATACATCGAACAGCTTGACCGGTCTCGTCGACAGGGTAGGTCCATACACGATCGCCGTCCGGTATTTTGTCGTCGTAGCTGGCATAATTCGCGGTATTCCGCACCCGGCCTCTTGAAGTTCCCGTTCCGCCCGATGTCGGATGGGACGGATCATAACCGGGCGGCAAGACGAATTCTTTATCCCATTATTCGGGAAATTGGCATGCTAAAGTTACCTCGAAAAGTGAAGCTGTGCTTCGGAGCGTATTTCGATTACTTTTGGTGGAGCACCTAAGTTCACGCCGGAAGCGAAGAGAGGCTCCCGCTTTTTCAATTTCAGGAAATTCGTGTATAATCGGAACATATATTCGGCCCGAGGCGGAAAGGCGGACTAATGAATGAGCGACACCGTTCGACCGGAGAGAGAGGAAGGACCGGGACGCGATTGTCATCCGGCAATCGCCGCATGGTTCCGGGACAAATTCGGAAAACCGACCGACATTCAGCAAAGGACGTGGGAGCCCGTATCGACCGGCGAAAATGTGCTGCTGGCCGCGCCTACCGGGTCCGGCAAGACGCTGGCCGCGCTGCTTCCATGCATGAACAGGATCGCGCGAGGAAAGAGCGGCTCCGTCGAATCGGGCGTCCGATTGCTATACGTGACCCCGTTAAAGGCGCTGAACAACGATATTCACGACCATCTTCTCGGTTTCGTCGGCGAGCTGGAGCCATACGGTCGGGAGTACGCGGAACGAACCGGCTCGCCGTGGACCCGCATTAGCGCGGGCGTCCGTACCGGCGATACGACCCAAAGCACGAGAGCGTCGATGCTGCGCAATCCGCCGGACGTGCTCGTCACGACACCGGAGTCGCTCTATATTTTGCTGGCCTCCGAGAAGGCGAGGCAAACGCTCCGCACGATCGAGCAAGTGATCGTCGACGAAATTCACGACCTGGCGGAAGACAAGCGCGGCATGCATCTGTCCGTCACGCTGGAGCGATTGGAGCATTTGTGCGGCCGGCCCATGCAGCGGATCGGCATCTCCGCGACGATTAATCCGATGGAGCGGGTCGCTCGCTATCTCGGCGGCTGGACGACCGAATCTCCGGATAACGGACAGAGTGCCGACCGGCAGGAGCTCCGGCAGCGTCCTGTCGCCATCGTGGCGAGCGCTATGGCGAAAACGTTCGACGTCACCGTGACGATGCCGGAGATGCAGTCTGCGAGAGGAAAGCGGTCCGAAGTCTGGACCGTGATCGCCAGTCGCTTGCTGGAGCTGATGGAAGGCAGCCGGTCGGTGCTCGTCTTCGTAAACAACCGGAGGCTGTGCGAGCGGGTAACGCTTCATCTTAACGATTATGCGGGAAGCGAGATGGCGCGTTCCCACCACGGCAGCGTGTCGCGGGAGCGCAGGCTGGAAACGGAGAAAGCCTTGAAGGACGGCTCGCTGCGCTGTCTCGTCGCGACATCGTCGCTGGAGCTCGGCATCGACGTCGGGCACGTCGATCTCGTGATCCAGATCGATTCGCCGCAATCCGCCGCATCGGGCATTCAACGAATCGGCCGGGCGGGTCATTCCGTCGGCGATGTCAGCCGGGGAATTATTATCGCACGGCATCGCGGACAATTGGCGGAGTGCGCCGTTCTCGCCAAAGAAATCGCGGCAAGGCGAATCGAGGAAATTCGCATTCCCGAAGGGAGCATCGACGTGTTCTGCCAGCAGGCCGCCGCGATGGTGGCGGTAAACGAATGGCCGATCGCGGACCTGCTGGCGCTGATCGGCCGCAGCGACAGCTTCCGGAACGTATCGCACGAACGTCTGAGCGAAGCGCTGCGGGTGCTCGCGGGTTATTATCCTCATTGCCGTCCGCTGCTGGAATGGGATCGCGAGAGCGGAATGCTGCGCGGAGTTCGCCAAACGTCGGCGGCGGTGCTTACCGGCGCGGGGACGATTCCCCAAAGCTCCGCTTATCCGGTATACCATGCGGAGGCGCGAGTGCATTTGGGCGAATTGGACGAGGAATACGTTCATGAGAGCCGGGTCGGCGACGTGTTTCAACTGGGGACGTCCTCGTATCGGATCGCTTCCATTAAAGGCGACCGGATTTACGCTTCCGAGGTCGCCGCGAACGCCTTCAGCGAAATCCCGTTTTGGCGCGGAGATGGCGTCGGCAGGTCTTACAAGCTGTCCTGCCTGGTCGGCGAGCTGCTGGAGCAATTGGATCAAAGAGCCGACACCGAGGCCGAAGCGACTACGGTCGCATGGCTGATGTCCGAGTACCGGATGGACGAGCACGCCGCCGCGTCGCTCGCCGGGCTCGTATCGGCCCAAAACTCCGCCAGCAGCGTGCCGCACCATCGCAAAATCGTCACAGAGTATTATGAAGACGATGCAAAGCGGCACCATCTCGTTCTTCATACTATGTTCGGACGCAGAACGAACCGTACGTGGATGCTTGCTCTGCAGCGGTTGTACGAGGCGAATGCGGAATCGAAGATTTATACGTACGTGCGGGATAACGGAATCGAGTTTATTTTCTCGGAGTGGAAGCCGGCTTACGCCGACTTGTGGCTGGGCGTGACGGAGCATAATTTGGAGGAGCTGTTGGCCGAAGCGATTCCTTCGTCCCCGCTCTTCGGCATTACGTTCCGCCATCTCGCGCAGACGTCGCTGCTCCTGGCGCGAGGCTTCTCCCGGATTCCGCTGTGGAAGCAGCGGATGAGGAGCGAGCGGCTGCTGGAGGAGTCGCTGCCCTATGCGGACCGGTTCCCGTTTATAAGGGAAACGATGCGGATCTGCATGTACGACTCGCTCGATCCCCATCAGGTGAAGGAGCTGCTCAGAGCCATTCATGATGGCGGTATCAAGCTCGTCACGAAGCGGTCCGGCTATCCGTCGCCGTTCGCTTCCCAGTTCGTATGGGAATTCGTCAATACGGTCATGTACGAGTCGGATGCCGTATCGCAGGATATCCAATACCGGCTGCTTACGGTCAGCAAGCAGCTGGCGGGGCAGTTTTTCGAGCCGGCGGCTTTCCAGCAGCTGATGGATTCGGCGGAGGCGCAAGCTTGGATCGACGGGGGGGCCGATTTCAATGCCTCCTCTAATCCGCCGGAGGAGGAAGGTGACGAGGCGTCGGAAAATCGCGGCGAACGAAGCGTGATCGTGCGCCCGGCAAGCCCGTCCGAGCGGCTGTACCGGATTTTGAAAAGGCAAGGGGATCTGACCTTTGCCGAAATTCGCAACCGGCTAGGCTCGGAAGAGCCTGCCGAGGAAGCTCTGGAGGAGCTGCGGGGAAGCAGACGCGTTCGGGAAGCTGCGATTGGAGGCGAACGCCGGTGGATATGCGCGGATGAGACCGAGACGTACGCGGGTTTCCCGGATGATCCGGTATCGGCCGCCTTCATTATGCGCAGGTACGCCGAGCGGCAAATCGCCTTTACGGCGGAGCAGCTCGCAGAGCGATACGGCATTGGAAAGGGACTGGCGGACGAATGGATCGGAAAGTGGGCCGATGACGGGACGATCGAACGTTCGCCGTTTGCCGAGTCTCACGAGGATCCGCTTTGGACGAGCAAAAACGCCGCATCCAGACTTTTGCGGTTCTCGATCGGACAAATGCGCAAGCGCGCCGAGCCGGTGGAGCAAAACCGGTATTGCACGCTGCTGCTCGGTCTCCAGCACGTTTCGCCGGATACCCGTCTAAGCGGGATCGACGGGCTTCGCCAAGCGATAGCCGGCTTGCAGGGGCACTTTTTGCCACTGTCGCACTGGGAGTCGTTTCTATTCCCGGTCCGAGTTGCCGATTACAAGAAGGACATGCTCGATCTGCTGTGTGCCGGAGGCGAGGCGGTATGGCTCGGGCGGAAGGACGAAGGCGAGAAGGAAGGGCGCATCGCCTTTTTCCTGGCCGAATCGAAAGAGCTGTATGCGCCTTGCATTAACACGGATGGGCATTCGTCCGAGCCGGAGCTTCTGGCCCTGCTTCGCGGCAAAGGAGCGAGCTTCCTGACCGGCCTCAGCCGGGAAACGGGCCTGCCGCCGTCCGAGCTGATGGAGAAGCTGCTGCGTCTCGTCTGGGAAGGGCGTGTCGCCAACGACCAGTTCGCTCCGATTCGCATGCACGGGCAGGGGTCTGCGCGTTCGGCATCCAGGAAAGGATTTCAATCGGGCTTGGGCAGATGGTATGCGGTGTCCGCATCGGAAAATCCGGCCGGTTCGGGGATCGGACCTAACGCGACCGATTCCGCTTCGGAAAGCTCGCGGGAGAAGACGGTCGTATCATGGATCCATCATTTATTGAACGGCTACGGCGTCATTACGCGCGATGTACTGACCCGCTATATTCCTTCCGAAGCCGACAGACTGCAGGATACGATGCGCAAGCTGGAGGATTGGGGGATGCTGGCGAGAGGATTTTGGATCCATGGAATTACGCACATGCAAGTATCGACTCCGGAGACGGTGGAGCGGCTTAGACAGCCGTCGGCCGCAAGCGCCTCAGAGACGATTGTCCTATCCTCGGTCGATCCCGCGAACCCGTACGGAGCCATGCTCAAGTGGCCGGAGCAAACGACGGGGTCGTTCGCGCGCAAGCCAGGCAATTTTCTCGTGTTTCTGCGGGGCCGGTGGGTGTTGTGGATCGAGAACAACGGGAAACGGTTTGTCACGATGGATCCCGGGTGGTTGAAGGAAGAGGAGGAAGCCGAAGTTGTGCTTGAGGCGGTCCGCGTCATGCTCCGGCAATCCGGCTTGCGGAAAATCGTGGTGGCCAGCTGGAACGGCGCAGCCGCGCCGCAAACCGAGGCGGCCGACATGTTCAGGCGCATCGGTGCGGAGTCCGACCGCGACTCGTTCGTTTTGTGGCCGAGCAGCTTGAGGAGCGTGTGACGACTGCGTCACACGTACCAGACGTTCAGGATGACGGCGAAGGCTACGATTCCGATGACGCCGGCGACGAAATATAGAATGCCGGTGCGGGCTTTTTGCTGGAACAGGCTGAGTACTCCCATCCCGAGCATGGATAAAATAAAAAGAATAAATACGGCGACGGTAATGAAAAAGCCGGGTTCAAGTCCGGAAATATTAACGGTACCCACTGTTTGACATCCTTTCCGTTGTTTATGATCTATAATCGATGCGGCGGCGCTCCGGCCGATTTCCGGACGATCAATTCCGAAGGAAGCCGGATCGTCTGCCGCTCCATCTCTTCTTTGCGGCGTATCCGTTCCATGAGCAGCTCAATGCCCCGGTATCCGAACTCGTACGCCGGCTGCACGGCTACCGTCAAAAACGGGTCCAACTCCGAAGCCATGCCCACGTCCTCGAAACAAACGACGGATATTTGCTCGGGAACGCTCACGCCTCTATCCCGCAAATAGCCGATAATGCTGACGGCAAGCATGTTATTCGCCGCGAAAATCGCGGTAGGAGGATCCGGCATGCGAAGTATGCGTTCGAGCTTGGCCGGATCGTCAAAACGATTGTAGCCATACTCCAATACGATCGAGTCGTCATACGGCAAACGATGACGCTCCAACGCTTCGCGGTAGCCCGCATATCGTTCCCTCGCCGTAGAAACGGTGCCGAAGCCGTTGATCAGCGCCACTCTTCTATGACCGAGGGAAACCAGATGCTCCATAAGCTGGAACGCTCCCGTGCGGTTTTCTCCGAGTACCATGTCCGCCTCTACGCCCGGAACTTCCCGGTCTACGAGGACGAAAGGAATCCGATGGACGTTCAGCATCGCCAAATGGTCCGCCGAAGCATCGGAAGCCGGAGCGAACAGCAAGCCGTCGACGCGGGTGGACAGCACCATGTCGACGTATTCTTTTTCCTTGGACAACTTTTCGTCGCTGTTGCCGAACAGCAGCTTGTACCCGAGCTGGTGCGCGGCATCCTCGGCGCCTCTGGCAAGCGTGGTGAAAAACGGGTTCGTAATGTCGGTAATGAGGAGGGACAGCATCTTCGTCTCCTGCTTCACCAAGCTGCGAGCCGTCGAATTCGGGATATAGTTCAGTTCTTCCATAATCCGCTTCACTTTTTCCCGGGTTCCCGCGCTGATCCGTCCGGAGTTGTTAATCACCCGGGACACCGTCATCGCGGATACGTTCGCCCGCTTCGCGATATCGTAAATCGTTACCATACGACCGTCCTTCTTTAGTTTGTCACTACCCATTGTAGTGAATTATGGAAGCGTGAGCAACAATCGTGCAAAAATTTCGTACCAATTTGCAAACGGGACTGCAAAAAAAACGGTTGATGAGGCAAAGCCATTTATCATTGTACGCGATATGATAGTGTCAACAGCTTTTGAAAGCGCTTCCTTTCAGGAGATTCCTTCACTCGATCGGTGCGAGCCTTTCGGATCGGTCCGGTTGAGCAGAGCTGTCGCCTGCCGGTGCCAAATCTGGAGCTGCTGATACTAGATGTCGGGAGGAGATAGGATGATGATGGCGGATGGCAACGATTCGGAAGGAAAGTGGGAGGGCACGGTGCCGCTGCGCCAAAGCGACAAGGCAACTGCCGGGGCGGAGGCGGCGGAGCGTACGATGAGCCGCCGAAAGCTGCTCGCTGCACTCGGCGCGGCCGGTGCCGCCGCGGTCGCGTACGGAACGACGCTCAGTATCGTCAACGCCGGCGGCGGAAGTCCGGGTTCCGTTACGTCGACGACTTATGCCGGAGGTGAAGCAGCGTGCTGCGGAGATTTTGTGAAATCGTCAATCGCGTCATTGCGCTCCAATTCCAGTCCGGAGGACGGGGTATTGTATTATGTGACGGATCCCGGTCAGGAAGGATTTTTCAGGTATGATTCCGCAGATTCGTCAACGTCGGACAACACCGGCCTCGTGCTCGTGTCCTCCACCGGAGCGCGCTTCAAACGAATCGTCGAAAATAGCCTTTACAGCGTAAAATGGTTCGGCGCGAAGGGAGACGGATCGACCGACGACCTGGATGTCATCCAAAAGGCGATTGACGAGGTTTTTGCGTTGGGCGGCGGAACGGTGTTTTTTCCAAAAGGCACTTACATCGTTGCCCCGTACATGCAGACCCGGAGAATCGTGCCGAAAAGCAACGTCAACCTGCTCGGCGAAGGTCCGAATTCGGTTATTAAAGTAAAGGACGATGCCGGAGACTACTGGACGATCATCGGCAATTTTCAAACATGGCCGAAGGTGAGCAATGTTTCGATCCGCGGGCTGCGCTTCGACCAGAATCCGACGGGCAATACGACCTGCAATATCGACCATCGCCGGACCGACTACTATTGGACCCAATACTGCATCAGCCTGTTCGATTACGAGAATATCGTCGTCGAGGATTGCTTGTTCGACCCGATATGCGGTTGGAACACGGTCGTTCTGAACAATCCCGCGTCAGTCGGCGCCTCAGTCAACAACTGCACGTTCCATTTCGTGCATGCGCGCGGTTATGACGGATACGACAACTCCGCCGTTTACATGAACGGGAAGCGGCATACCGTGACGAACTGCAGATTTTACGCCGCTCCCGGCGAGAAAGCGATGGGGGCGATCGAGACGCATACGGGACAAAGCGTCGTTTCCGGCAACGTGTCCGACGGCTATGTGACTGGCGTACATATCCAGTCCAGCGAGCAAAGCGGCGAGCATGCGGATATTACCGTAACCGGCAACACGTTTACGAATGCCGTCCATGCGATTCAATTTTGGCCATACAAGCAGTATCCTTTGAAAAACGTGACGGTGAGCGGCAATACGATCAGTTTGGCGAACGCCGCCAAAGCACGCACGATGATGGTCGGGATCGGCGCATTTCCGGGCTATTTGCCGCCGGACCATACGGGCTCCTTCGAAAATATTGCAATTGTCGGCAACACGATTACGTGCGAGGAAGAGTGGACGAAGCGCGGCAATTTGCTGGAAGCGTTCTGTTACGGCATCGGATTTGTCCGGGAAACCGACGTTCGCAACATCGTCATCAGCGACAACATCATCAAAAACGCTCCCATAACCGGCATTCATATCGGCAACACGAACAAAATCGGTACGATGGCCAATCTGCAAATTACGGACAATGTGATCATTAACGCAGGCCATTATCCGGCCGGAAACGAAGCGTACAAGGCGGCCATTCTGCTTCGCTCCACGGTCGAAGGGGCGGTAGTGAGCGGCAATTCGATCCGGGAGACCTACGAGACGTCCCAAGGGCTGTATTCGATTCGGCTGAACGCCGCCGACGGAACGTTCACGAACGTGGAAGTGTCGGACAACAGAATTACATCCAAGCAGGGCGGACTTTGGCTCGACCTGCACGGCTCGGTGAAGACCGATGCTGCCGACAAATATTTGAAGTACACGCCGGTGAATTTTGACGATCCGCTCCTGGAGTCCGGAACGACTTATCAGGCCGGCACGGTCGTACTTGCGGTCGGAAACACAGTCGATCCGGGTAAATCGCCTGCCGGATACCGGATCGTTGGCGGAGGCACGTTCGGCGTATTGGCGGGAGTAACGGCTACCGGCGCAGTCGGTTCGTATAAAGTGTCGGTCAACGACGCATCCGCGCTGAAGGTGGGGCAATGGATACGCATCGCGACCGGCAATCAGGTGAGGCGTATCAATCGAATCGCCGGTACCGAGCTGCGCGTCAACGCCCCTTTATCCGCCGCCGTAACCGTGCCGAGCGCCGTCTCCTTCTCGCCGCCCGCCTATTATGCGATCGGTCATACGGGATCGCTGCCGGCGCTTGCGGATACGTCCGGCTCCACGCTTACCGAGCTCGAGGACGAGATGAACAGGCTGAAGCAGGCTATGCGCGATTTCGGCATGATCCAGACCTAACTCTTCGGCGGCCGGGAGACAATGAACGGTTTGCCAAAAAACTTCGTTCCGCCTGCGCGGATCGGAGTTTTTTGAACGTTGTTGGGAGCGGATGGATTTTATGCCGATACTATCCTACAATAATGGGTAGGATTACAAATAAACTGAGCGAGGAGCAATCGGCATGGACGTTCCCATCGGCGAGCTCGTCGAACGCCAGAAGCAATATTATGACAGCGGCATTACGAGAGACGTGCGGTTCCGGCTCGATATGCTGCAAAAGCTGCGGCAAACGATCGTTGGAGCGGAGGAGCGGATATTCGACGCGCTGCACCGCGATCTGAACAAGCCGAAGGCGGAGGCGTACGGGACGGAGATCGGCATCGTGCTTCACGAACTCCGCTTCGCCATGAAGCATCTGAAGCGCTGGGTAAAGCCCCGGAAGGTGAGATCGGGGTTCGCGGTAGGGGGAAAGAGCTATGTTACGCCCGAGCCATACGGCACCGCGCTGATCATATCGCCGTGGAACTATCCGGTCAATCTCACGTTCGCTCCGCTGATCGCGGCGATCGCGGCAGGCAATACGGCGGTTTTGAAGCCTTCGGAGCTTACGCCTTCCGTTTCCGCGCTAATCGCCGCTTTGGTAAGGGACAATTTCGATCAGCGGTACATTGCGGTCGTGGAGGGAGGTCCGGAGGATAGCGCGGAGCTTCTGGAGCAGCCTTTCGATTCCATCTTCTTCACCGGTAGCTCCCGTGTCGGCAAAATTGTCGCAGAAGCCGCAGCCAAAAAGCTTATTCCGGTGACGCTGGAGCTCGGTGGGAAAAGCCCTTGCCTCGTACATCGGGACGCCGATCTGAAGCTGGCGGCCAGAAGAATCGCTTACGGCAAATTTACGAACGGCGGTCAAACTTGCGTCGCTCCCGATTATTTGCTCGTTCACCGGGAAGCGAAGCAGGAGCTGCTCGACCGGCTGCGAGGCGAGATCGAACGCTTTTACGGCAAAACGCCAATCCGCAACCCGAATATGACGAAAATCGTCAACGAACGGCATTTCGACCGGTTGAAAGGGTATTTGCACGAAGGCACCGTCGCGATCGGGGGCGAGACGGACCCGCTGCTCATGAGAATAGCGCCTACTGTAATCGAAAATGTGTCTCCGGACGCCAATGTGATGAAGGAGGAAATATTCGGACCGATTCTTCCGGTACTGGAATACGAAGATATCGACGAGGCGATCCGGTTCGTGCTGGAGAAGCCGAAGCCGCTTGCGCTGTATGTGTTCGCCAAGGACGATTCGGTTCAGCAGCGCGTCTTGACGCGGGTATCGTTCGGAGGCGGCTGCATCAACGATACGCTGCTCCATCTGGCTAATCCGTATATGCCGTTCGGAGGCGTCGGCGAAAGCGGGACGGGGAGCTATCACGGCGAATACGGCTTCCGCGCTTTTTCGCATTACAAGAGCGTGCTGAAGCAGACGACCGCTTTCGATATACCGTTTCGTTATCCGTCCTCCAAAGCAGGCTATCGCTTCATGCGCAGATTTTTAAAGTAAGCGCATAGCGGGCGGGAGCGTGGATGCACGGTTTGCCGATCGGACTCAAACGGCAGTATGGCTCTGCTATGCTGATTGAATCCGATCGAAGCCGTGGCCGCGGCGAGTTTGATGGAACGGCTGCAGGAAGAGAAAACGAAGCCGGCCGACTTGTGCGGGGCCGTTTAAGGAAAGGAGAAAGAAGCAGTAAATGAAAGTGAACCTGTACGATTCGGAACCCGGTTTCGAATACGAGCTCGAGTATGTCGCGATTATCCCCAGGATGAACGGAAAGTGGCTCGTATCGCGCCATGCCGCACGGGATACGTGGGAATTTGCCGGAGGACATATCGAACCGGGCGAGACGGCCGAGGAAGCGGCGCTCCGGGAGCTGTACGAGGAGACCGGGACGCTGCATTGCAAGCTTGCGCCCGTATCGGTATACTCCGTAGCGCGCGACGACAGCGCGGAATCTTTCGGCATGCTGTACTATGCGCAAATCGAGGAGATCGGCCCGCTTCCGCCGTTCGAGATTGCCGAAATCGACTTGGTGGATAATGTTCCGTCCAGCCTGACTTATCCGACAATCTATCCGGTGCTGCTGGCCAAAGTGCTCGAGCATTTGGGATGCCGATGCCGATTTACAGACTAATTATGGACACGTTCCGCCCGCCCCTTCTGTTGTCTGCCTCTCCGATTTGTAATAGACTATAGATGAGGTGCGGCATGCTATTTTTGCTTACTAACTGCCGTATCAATGGAGGAACGTCATGAGCGCCCAGGTGCTGCATTTCAAGGATCAGCTGACCGACGATTTCCAGTTCAAATTCATTCGGCATAAGAGCAGCAAAATGATGCAACGGCTCCACATGCACGACTATATTCAGATGGCTTATGTCGTCAGGGGTGTCGGCATTCATCATTTTTGCGATAAAACGCTTACCGTCGGCAAAGGTGATTTGTTCATCATCCCGCCTTGGCGGGCGCATTGCCTCAATACGATCGAAGACAAGGAATTCGAGTTCGTGCTGCTCGATTTCATGCCCGCATTTCTCGGGGATCATTTGAAGCCGTTTTCAAGATCGCTGTTTCAGCACGTCGTGCAATACGGGAAATCGGGCACCGCCTCCGAATGGCTCCAGCCTTGGCTGCACATTTCCCAAGACAAGCAGCTTCTAGTCGAGCAGCTGCTGCAGGATATTCAGGAGGAAGTCGAGGTAAGGGAAGAAGGCTACGAATTCTCGGTGCAGATTAACGTGGTCAAGCTGCTCATTCTGATCGACAGGGAGTTCCGCAAGACGGAGCGTCAGCGTCAGAACGTGGCCGAGCAGCGTTCCCAGCATCACCAGTTCCAGGACGTCGTCCGATATATTCACGAAAACTACGGGCAGGACATTCCGCTCGAGCAAGGAGCGGTCATCGCCAATATGACGCCGGCGTATTTCAGTCATCTGTTCAAGAAGGCTACAGGGCAAACCTTCGTCGAGTATCTCCATGAGGTTCGCATCGAACGGGCCAAGGAGCTGATCCGGATCGGCGCCCATACGATGACGCAAATTTGCTTTCAGGTCGGCTTCCGCCATTTGAGCCATTTTATCCGTACGTTCAAGAAGCGGACGGGCATGACGCCGACGGATTACAAAAAATCGACGCTCAATAACTAAAAATAAAGCAACGGGATTATAAAAATAGTGCAAGCGACAACAACCGTTACACGGTATATTTAGACGTGTGTAGCGGTTTGTTCACGTTTTCCGAAAGTCAGGAATCATCTAAAGCTTCCTAACCAGGATACTAAAGGAGTCGAAACCAATGAGCGTTTTAAAGGTGGGTATTATCGGACAAGGCCGCAGCGGCCGGAACATTCACGGCAATCTGTTGGTGAAGCTGGCGGACAAATACAAAATCGTCGCTATTGCCGACGGCTTGGAAGAGCGCCGCGTACGCGCGGAGCAGGAGTTCGGCTGCAAAGCTTACGGAACGTACGAAGAAATGGTTGCAAACGAAGATCTGGATCTTGTCGTAAACGCGTCCCCGAGCGATTTGCACTTCCCGATTTCGCTGGACCTGTTGAATAAAGGCGTCAACGTGCTGTGCGAGAAGCCTTTGGCCAAGTCTCCGGCAGAGGTCGATCAGCTGATCGCCGCCGCGGAGAAAAACGGCAAAATACTTGCCGTGTTCCAACAATCCCGCTATATGCCGGCTTTCGTAAAAATTCGCGAAATTATCGAGTCCGGCGTACTCGGCCGCGTCGTGCAAGTCGATTTCACGAACAACGGCTTTGCCCGCCGCTGGGACTGGCAGACGCTGCAAGCGAATAACGGCGGCAACCTGCTGAACACGGGCCCGCATCCGGTCGACCAAGCGCTGCAATTGTTCGGAACGGACATTATGCCGCAAATCACGTGTATTATGGACCGCGCCAACACGTTCGGCGACGCCGAGGACTATGTCAAAATCATTATGCGCGGACAAGGCCGTCCGACGATCGATTTGGAAATTTCGTCGTGCTCCACATATCCCAGACCGCAATTCACGGTGCAAGGAACGAACGGCGGCTTGACGGGCAACACGCAAAAGCTGCAATGGAAATATTTCAAGCCGGAAGAAGCGCCTGAGCAAGAGCTGACCCGTGCGCCGCTGTTCAACGCCAACGGCGAGCCCGCTTACTGCAGCGAGAAGCTGACTTGGTACGAAGATTCGTGGCAGTTCGAGGCATCGAACGGACTTTCGATGTTCGACCAAAACACGGCATCGGTATACAACATGCTGCACAACACGATTACGACGGGAGCACCGCTGGAGATCACTCCTCAACAAGTTCGCCAGCAAATGGCGGTCATGGAAGAATGCCGCCGTCAAAACCCGCAAATTTACGCTAACGGTTAATGCGCATAAAGCCTTCGTCCCGATTGCAGGGGCAAAGGCTTTTTTTCTACGACAGCATAATTCGCATACAGAAGTGCATGCGTCGCATGATCGGTAAAGCCTTCCTGCCTAAGTCTGCGCTCTCGAGAGCGCGATTCCATAAAATAGCGGAACTGGCGTATGTTATTAACCCGAATAGCAGTGTCGACAGAAAAATAACGGAAAACCATTCCTCTATTACGCTGTTCACTACCCATTTTCATCCCGAGAGATCGATATAACGGAAGCATATGCCGCTATATTCAAGAATGAAACGAAATTCGAGACAATAGCGGAATCCGGTGCCGCTATATACAGGCAACGTCACAGTGTTGCAAAAAAAATTCTACCCTAGTGTCAAGTGACAACGAAATGTAAAATATGGTTATTTTTTCGGGGCAGATGGGCTGTGATGAATATACAGAAATTTCTGACTTCAATACTTCAATGATCGATTATGCTGTCGTTGGAAACTTTTCAGCGCTTATAACATAAGTTTGTAAACTTTTGCGAGAAGTCGTATAGTCAGCTATGTATTTCAACAAATTATTTCCATGGTGCACGAAGGTCAATGTGGTCAGAATAACGGTAGCCCCCATGTCAAGCTGGGCATGGTGAGTAAAAAATGTTGTTGACATTGATCGAGGCTTTTACGTCTAAAGCCCAGGCATCCGGGCGCCAATTAAGAGTCTGTGTAAATCGCGTTTTTTTAAAAGAATATATGTACTTGTCCTTGACTGAATTTTAAATAAATGAAGAAGTATAAGGGGAGGCCCGCGCTTCGCGGCAGTCTGTTGAACTCCCTGAAAATCAATAATACTGAATGGCTAAAAGCGGCAATATGAAACTAGGCGCGGCGGCCTATAGTTTTTTAAAAGCTGCACATCAGTGTGCTATTGAGGGTTATCTATGTTATGAAGCAGTGAGGTTGGAAATTATGACGGTTAAGCCAAGGTTCTCAAGCATTCGTACAGATTGTTAGACGATCAACTCTTGCTGCCTCGTCTCATATTAATTGGCACCCAAGTAATCTTCATACCTCGTCTGTTTCCGGAGTTATCGTTGCGGATGGGAGCGGCTTACGGAATTGGCTCGTCCAGCTTGTATTTGGGACGGTAGTGGCTGGGCGGCTTGCCGACCCAGCGGCGAAACTGGCGGGAAAAATGGCCGATGTTCGAAAAACCGAGTTGGTTGGCGATTTCACCGATCGGTTCATCGGTGTTCATGATCAGCGTTTTGGCCATATTTAATTTATGGCGGCTGACGAACTGCCGGGGAGAAATTCCGTACACCTTCGTAAAAACTTTCGTGAATTGCGTGCGGCTCAGACCGAGCCGGCCTGCCAAATCCGTGATCGTAACGTTGGTGTGGGCGTTCTCCTCCAGCATGCGCTCGATCTTGTGGGCCGTATCGATTTCCATAGGAGAACTGTACTGCGCCGAGGCAGGTTCGTCACCGGACGGTGCGGAGTCGTTCGGCTGCAGCGCCACGATCTCCGCGATCGCCAGCGTCACATAGGCCTGCAGCATGAGTCTGCCCTGAAGCGACAGATGTTTGATCCAGAAGTTTTTCAGGGATAAGTGTTTGACGGATTCGGGTACGTGGCGGAGCATCAGCTTCTCCAGACTTTGGCCGATATCGCCCAAGAAGGAAGGAAAGCCGGCCGACGCTGAGTGAACGGACACATGCCTGTAGGGCTCTGCATGCAGCAGCTGGCGAAGATCGTGATCGTCTATATCGAAGTGAGCGTGAAAAAAAAGGTAGGGCTGTGCGACCTCGTTCCAAAGTCGGTGCTTCACACGCGATTTGATGATCAACCAATCTCCCGGACACATCACAAGCAAGCGTCCCTCCAGTTCGAGCCGAATCTCGCCTTCCCGGCAGTGGAGCAGTTCGCAATACGGGTGGTAATGCTTCTCGTAAGACCATCCCGGCGCCCTGCTTCCGAACTTGCTGTTATATACTTGAATGGTGTTCATCGTTCGCCTCAAAGCGACTTCGATTGTCACTGTCGCTGCCCCCCTTAACCCGCAATCGTGATAAGATTCCCGAGATCATCATAACAAATGGCATAATGGTTCCTCAAGCTTTGCTTGACAAATGGCACAAATGGCAAAAAAAGAAGAGCTCTTGCACAGAGCGAAACCGCTTTCAATGTATGATATATTGATCCGCGCATCCGAACGCATATTGGTCCCGGAACGGGGGGCGAGACTGTGCAACTTCGAGGTCGTGAATGTGAACGAACGGGATACATGGGTGACTGTGGCCGAGTGGATGCAGAACGGCGGCGCGTCCGGCAAGGAGATGCGCCGGCGGCTGCTTCTGACGCATACGCCGAGGAACTGGCCCCTTTCGAATCGGCTCCGCATATGAGCGGACTGATCGCGTTATGGGTGCCGACAACAGCGTGTATGCCGCTCGTATCGTATGGGACCTTCGATTCGGAGGCTTTCACTTGATCACCACACGCGCTTTTCCGCTTCGTTCATTTAGGTCGTTGCCACTGCAATCGATATTGATGGGGCGTAATCCCCTTGTTCTCCTTGAAAATTTTGCAAAAGTAAGAGGTGTTCTCGAGACCTATCGAATCGCCGATTTCAGCGACGGATAGCTCGCTCATCGTTAAAAGCATACAAGCCTGCCGCAAACGGCGGGCTTTTACGTATTCCGAGAGACTGGTGCCGGTCGTTTCTTTGAACAGATGCGAGACATGATACGAAGACAAGTGCAGTTCTTGCGCGAGGGCTTCCAGCCGAAATTGCTTCGTATAGGAGCGCTCGATCCACTGCATGATTTGTTCCACACGGTGAGCGGGTCTCGGCATCGGATCCGCCTTGTTCCTAGAGTCGGACAATACAGGAAGCAGTTGGCGAATCAAAGTAATTAGAAAATGGGCGACCTTCTCTTGCCGCAGCTCATCAGGGTCTTCCGGACGTATATGGTCGTACAAACCGGTTATGGTCCGGATGATTTCATGCTCTTCCGGCAACCGATAAATGACCGGCTTCGGCAGATGATCCTGACACAACGTACGAAAGAATGCCTGCAGGTTGGGTAAGCTCTGGAAATACGGTTCAAAAACGGCGGGTTCAAATACCACAAAGCTGCGCTTATAAGGAGAATGCGGGCGGATGTCCATCCGCAGCCGATGAAGCTGAAACGGCTGAAACAGGCACAGCATGCCCGGCTCGATTCGGTAAGTTCGCTGATCGAGGATCAATTGGCCTTCTCCTGCGTGGATATATTGAATCTCCATCCCCTGATGCGCATGGAATGTTTCATCATAGGCTTGCTGGGTTTCGGCAATTTTTCGCAGCTTATAAAGGAACGGTCTGCGGTTCATGTCTGTGAATCCAATAAGTTTCATCGGCGTCCCTCCGTATATGATTATATATGAAATCAGCGCAACATTGTGGTATTTATTCGCAAGTCGATGTGACAATTTTCACCCGGGTTTTGTTAAAGTAGATCTATCTTATCCATTAGGAGGATTGTCATGAGCGACCACCACGTAAAAAGTATTGTGGATATGGAACGGGACAAGGGAGAGGTTGAGATCAGGAGCACCCGACCGCGACCAGACTGTGGAGCGCCTTACCGTAGAGACCCACATTCAGCCCTATATGACCAAAACGGAAAAAGGCGTCGCCCGCTTGAGAAGTATTCTGAACGAATTGTACCGCATGCCGGTTGCATACCGATGCCGCAGACGGGGGAGGGATCGCAGTTGAAGGAACTGACATCGGCTTTGATCGGTACGGGAGCTATCGCTCGCTCGCTGCATTTGCCGGCGCACCGGCGCTTGACCGACTCCCTCCTAAAATGGGTATGTAACACTAGCGCGCAATCGGCCCGTTCGGCGGCGGAAGAATTCGGCGTTCCCCTCTGGACGGTCCGGCTGGAGGACGTGCTGAACGATTCGTCCGTCGACTGGGTGGATGTGGCCGTTCCCAACGAGCATCATGAAGCGGTAACGATCCGGTGTCTGGAGGCAGGCAAGCATGTTCTATGCCAGAAGCCGATGGCGCCGACCGTAGAGGCGACGGAACGAATGACGGCAGCGGCGGAGCGGTACGGTCGGCAGCTGGGCATTTATATGTGCTTCCGCGGAGACCCTGCGGTTCGCCTTATCCGCGACTTGGTTCGGCAAGGCCGGTTCGGCAAGCTGATCTCGCTGCGGGGCAAGATGATCTCCGACAAGGGATTACAGCTTCAGCCCGGACAATGGCGCATGGAGGGCGCTTCGGGAGCGCTCGATCTGTTGGGTGTACATCTGATCGATTTATTTTCCTGGATTTATAGCGAAATCGAGTGGGCTCAGGCGTACTCGGCCACGTTGCATGCGCCGATGAAGGGCGATGACGTGACGACGGCCGTGTACGGTTTGTCCGGCGGAGTGACTGCGGTGCTGGAAACGACGTACTGCTCTTATCTGAACGAGCATACGCCGTTATATACACTCGAGGTGAACGGTACGGATGGAACGGCTGTCTATGCGATGGATCACGGACGGTTGTCTCTGCAGTTAAAGGAAGATTACCGGAGCGATTCGTTTACGTACCAAGCGGGGACTTGGAACTCGTACAAATTCGAGC
>NZ_VDCQ01000052.1 GCF_006265175.1 Paenibacillus hemerocallicola
AGAGCAGCCGAAGCTTTCTCGCTCGTCGTAACGTCCAGCGCATACTCGACATTTTTGTTGTCGGAGCCGCTGTTTACATTGGCAATAGCCGTGTAGGAAGCAACGGAGCCGTTGTTCGCTTTAACCGTACCGACCGAGCCATCGCCGCTTACGCCCAGTGCGGACGAGCGCATGTCGCCTACAGTGATCGTCATGCTTTGACCGCTATTAGCGCCGATTTGGAACGTAGCTTGGAAGTCGCCAAGCGGCGAGTTTTTCGTCGACACTTCGGGCGCTTTGTCGGAAGCGAAGTCTTCCGTTTGCGTCAGCTTCAACGAACCGTCCGCTTCCACGGAAGCGGTATATTTGTCCTTCAGCTTGGCGTTGCTGTTGATGGCATCAGCCAAAGCTTTGGATTGATCGGCAATTGTTGCCGCTTCTTTGATAGCCGTCCCGTTGTCGTAGCCGACATGTTGATTTTTGTTGCTGATCGAGATTTCTTGACCGTCTACGATAAACTTCGAGCCGTTAACGAGCAGGTCTTTCTGAGCGATCGTATACTCGCCCTTCGTTCCCGTTGCACGAACATCGAGGTCGGTTGCTTTCAGATCGGTGCCGGAAGCAACTTTCTCCGTGATCGTAATTTCGTTGCCGCTGATCGAAGCGCTGTAGTTGTCTTTCAGCGAAGACAGGTTGATAGCCGCCATCAAGCTTGCCGCTTGATTGTTCAGGTTGCCGCCGCTTACCGAAAACTGACCTTTCGCGCCGGACGCTACGCCGTCAACCGCCGTGAATACGGAGCCGTTGATCTCCACTTTGTCGCCGGCTGCAAAAGCCTTGTCGACACTGAAGGAGTAGGTGCCCTGAACAGCCTCTGTACCGCCGACAAGCGTGTTGGACGCAGTAGCAATCGAGTTGCCCAGCGTCTTCGTATCCCAGTCGCCTTGAGCTTTGAACTCGTATTGGCTGAAGTCGATGGAATCCCATTCGCCGTCCTCGTTGAAGAACTTGAATTCTCCAAGCTCTTGAACCGCTTTTTGGATTTTCTCGGCCGTGTTTTCTCGTGCGTTTTCTGCGGAAAGGTGGATCGTCAAGTTGCCTTTATCGACGGTTACGTTCAGTTGATTTTCAACAACTGCAGCTTTACCGCCGGACATGGTGGCAGCTCCGACTTCGATATCGGAAGCCAGGTTTGCGGTATCCCAAGTTCCTGCTCCGGCAGATGCGGTCCACCCCGAGAAATCGATGCCGTCAATCGTTCCAAGATTTCTAATGGCCGCTTCGACATTGGCAGCGGTATTTTTGGACGCCGTTGCACTAGCCATATTCAGAGTCAGCGTGCCATCCTTATAAGTCACGTTCAATTCGTCGGTTCCGTTCGCTTTCAATTCGATCTTGACGCCGTTGGCTCTCGGCGACTGATTGTCCGCCGTTCCCGAAGAAATCGTGAGGGTCTGGCTGTTCGATTGAACCTGGGAACTTGCAGCGGATGCCGCTTGATCAAGCGCCCTAACGATGGTAACCGTATTGAGGTTTTGTCCGCCCTTATTTGTAATCAGCAGCTTGTCGTCCGAGCCCGATCCGGATACGGACAAATCTTCCAGAACTTGACCGGTCGCTTTGTTGTTCGTTTCCGTCAAAGTTATGGTTCCGTTGGAGGCAACGCTTGCGTATTCGAATCTCGAGCCCAATGCCGAATTCGCTTCGATGGCCGCCGCGAGACTTTTCGCCTGATCCTCGATAGAACGGCTGCTGGAAACCGCATCGGCTCCTTTGTCGCTGCTGAAGTTCGCAACCCCGAACGCTGTTTGCAGACGGTTAAGATCGGCTGGCTGTCCGGCATTGATTACAAACTGCACACTTGAAGTCGGTTGGCCGCCTTGTGACTGTATGACCAACTCATTGGCCGCGTTCAAGCTTACATTTGCGTAATCGGATAGCTTATAGCCGTTTTCATCGACCGCATTTTCAACCAGAGCTTCAACATTCGCTCTCGTATAGCCGGTGTCAAGAGTTTTGAGCGCGCTGTTGCTGATTTTGAAATCTTTGCCGTCAACCGTGATCGAAATGCTGGAATCCGCATGAATTGCATCTGCTCCAACTGCACCGCCGGCAGCGCCCTGCTGTGGGCCTGAACCCACGTTAGCAAAGTTTCCAGCGTAACCTGTTTTGTTGCCAGTTGCTGCCGCAGCGGTCGAGACGCCTGCATTTTTGGCAGTGATAATAAATCCGGTGCCGCCGCCGTTCTTGGCAATGTTATAATCCGCGAGTCCGCCCGCCGTCTTAATCTGATCGAATGCTTGTTTAATCACATCGATTTGTTCTGAAACCGAATCGTGAGTGCCGCCAGCAGTAGTATCGAACGTTACGGTTGCACCTGTTTTGGATGCTCCTGCAACCCCGGTAGTCGCTCCATCGGTACCTCCAATAGCGATTGTGACATCGCCAAAAGTGATATCGAACGACTGACCGCTTGTCAATGCAACACTGAGCGCGCCGGTATCCCATACTGCCGCCCGACCGTTGAGATCATCGCCCAGACCAACTACGGCGCCACCCTTGATCTCCGCTACAGTGTTCATTCCGAACGTATCATTTACTTTGGCGGCTTCGTCGCCGGTAGCCGTCCATGTAATCGGTTGGGTTTGGGGATCCTTCGCCGTAATCGTGATTTTGCCATCGGACGATACCGTTACGTTCGCTACCGTGCTGAGGGCAGTCCCGCTTCCGTCTCCGGCAGTATCCGCGGCCAATATCGCATTTTTCAGAGCATTTGTTCCACCTGCGCCATTAATGGCATTTAACGCGGTATTATTGATGATATAGTTATTTCCGTTAACGTTAATTCTAACAGTTTCGTCTGTTCCCGCGATATTCGTACCGAGGTCATAGGTTCCTTTAGCCGCTTCTCCCGCCGTCAACGTAGCTTCAATATTCCCTACATTGAATTCGCCCTTGGAGGCATCGGCGCCGGACAAAACAGCCGTAAATTTCTGGCCGCCGATCGTGACCGAATCGCCCGCTTCTTTGAACGCTTCCTTCAATTGGAACTCGTATTCGCCATTTTGCTCCGTCACGCCGCCAGCCAAAGTACCCGTATCGCCTGCGACCGGTACCGTAACCGCTTGTCCCGTAATTTGCGAAGCCGGCTCGACGACGGAGATGCGGTTCGTCGAAGTGAAGCCCGTCGACGAATCGTAGTTTTTGATCGACGAGTTCATCTCGTTGTACAACTGACCCAGGTTTTTCGCGAGCGAATCGCCGGTAGAGGTTTGTCCGATCGTGAAGATGTAGTTGCCTTGTCCGTCGATTTCCAGACGGGACCCTTCGCTCTTCGTCGTTCCTTGACGCACGGTAATCGTTTTTCCGTTCAGGTCCGTGCCGTTCTCGGACGCTTGGACGCCGATGCCGACCGTCAGGTTGATCAATGCTTTCTCGCCTTTGATGCTTTGCGTGTTCTCGGTAATTTCCGATACGCTGCCGGTTGCTTTGCTCGTGGAGCCTTGGACCGAAGTCGAGGAGGATTCCACTTTCACGCTGCTCGCTACCGTTTTCAGCGCGGTTACCGTACCTTGTGCTACGCCTTTGACACCGTCCGTTACGGTGTTGACAGCCGCGGCCGATTCCACAACCGCCGCATTTTTACCTTTCAATAACGACTGCGTGTTGAACTCGGTCGTATTGCCGATCCGGTTGATCTCGGACGTCAGCTGGTTGATTTCCTTCTGGATTTCCTCGCGGTCGACGGATACGTTCGTGTCGTTCGCCGCTTGGGCCGCCAGCTCGCGCATACGCTGCAGGATGGAGTGCGTCTCGTTGAGCGCGCCTTCCGTCGTTTGGATCATCGAGATGCCGTCTTGCGAGTTGCGTTGCGCTTGGTCCAGACCGCGGATTTGCGCGCGCATTTTCTCGGAGATCGCGAGACCTGCCGCGTCGTCGCCCGCGCGGTTGATGCGGAGACCCGAGGACAGCTTCTCGATCGATTTGCCGCTTGCCGTCGAGTTCGTGCTCATTTGACGGTACGTGTTCAGTGCTGCGATGTTGTGATTAATTCTCATTGCTGGATTCCTCCTTGGAATGTTTAGGTGAACATCCTTTTTCACCTTTGGAACGATGAAGCTATATAATAAACCGCCCCGGAAAGAGCGTTTATTACCCAAAAAACGACAAAAAGGACGAGTTTATCCCGTCTGCACTCTTGGCATCCTGCCATTCGTCAGACTTCGACAAAACTCGTCCTTGAGACCTAAATATAGTTGCTGTAAAATTAATAATCAGTGATTACCGGGAGGCATAGTCGGCTTCGTATACTTCACCGCGGAGTATCGGAATTTCTTTCGGCGCATCGATGGCGAGACGGAGATCCCCATCCTTGGTTCGAACGACTTGAACCTTGACGTCATGTCCAATCATTACATATTCTCCGGGTTTTCGGCCCAATACCAACATCTGAGATCCTCCTCTATGTGCTGCGTCCTGCCGCGCAGCCGCCGGAAACAAAATAAGGATGGCTAATAAGACCGTCTCCCTTCCGCGTCCTGCGGAGAAGAGACGAACCTTACTAAGCCATCCTTGACTTGTCGTAATTATTCGATTTACGGGACTATATGCCCAAATTTTCGTGCCTACTACCAATATCGGCGGTCCATATCCAAAAGTTTATAGTCGATTTCAAATTTTTATAAAAATAAAAATGCGTTACCCAGAACTTCTCGGAAGGACGAGAACCCATGACGGTCTTACATAGAGGAAGCAGTACAATTTTTTACAAGCTTGAACCGGGCGATGCGGAGCCGGATGCGGAGCAGCTTGTCTTTGTGCATGGAAATAGGACGACCCATACTTGTTTCGACTTGCTCGTCCCTTTCTTGAACGACCGATTTCCGCTTATCCGCTACGACCTCCGGGGATTCGGCCGGAGCGATCTGGGCGATGCGCCGCTCAGCTTGGAAGCGTATTGCGACGATCTGCTGCATCTGGTCCGGACCTTGGGGATACGTCCGTTTCATCTAATCGGATACGGCTTCGGAGCGATTGTTGCCGCCCGGTTCGCCGTGCTGTATCCCGAGTCGGTCAAAAGCATGGTGCTCATCTCTCTTCCGTTCAGTCCAGATCCTTCGGCGGTCAACAATCCCGATTGCTTGGAAACGCCATCATCCAAAGGAACTGCAGGTTCGGTCGATAGGCTCGCCGATTTGATGGCCAGTCTTCCGTCGGACCACCCGATACACGGGAAAATCGATTTCGCCGCACTCCCCTCCACTTGCCATTGGATTACCGAATTAAGCATGCGGTATCAACCTATAGACGATTTGGAGCGCTTGTCCGTCCCGACGCTGCTATTATGCGGGGAAGAGGAAAATTCGTCCCCCGTCTACTTGTCCTTGATGGCAGCCTTCTACTTATCCGAGTACAAGCTCTATACGGTGCCGGATTCCGCTTATATGGTCTTGCTGGACCAGCCCGCTCTTACGGCAACCTGGATTGCGAACTTTATTGGCAAGCTCGGTCGGAAGCCGATCGCAGAAGAAGCCAAGCCGAAGTCCCGCGATATGCAGCAATATATGAAGCAATTGATAAAGATTGGGGAAGCGGCTGTCGCTTCCGGTGACGAACTGCGAGTAGAGCTATTGGAAGGCTTTCACGTGTATGCAAACGGAATGGAGATCAAGGGCGGCTGGAACCAGCGGTTTGCCAAAAATATTTTTCTATACTTGCTCCTCCACCGATCCGTAAGCCGCGATCAGCTGTGCGAGACGTTATGGCCGAATCTTCCGCTCGGCAAAGCCCGCAGCTACTTGAGAGTATATTTATCCCATCTCAAAAAACTGCTGGAGCCGTCGAACCGCGCGCCCGCTTTTCTTATCATGGAACGCGAGGATGTCAGCTTATATGGAAGAATAGTTTGCGACGCGCTCGATTTCGTGCAGGATATAACGATAGCCTCCCAAGAGGAGGATGACCGGAAGAAGCTGGCGCAATGCCGCAAAATATTTCAAACCTTGCCGGTCACGTTCTTTCAGAGCCTGTACGACGACTGGTTCCTCATGATGCGCGAGGAATGGGAGCATAATCTGGAAAGCCTCGCGGTCTGGATGGCCGATTATTTTATCCAGCAAGGCAACCCGCAGGAGGCCTCGGTTCATCTGAAGCATATGCTCCGCATACTGCCGAAAAACGAAACGCTGGTCGACAAGCTTATTGTCTGCTACGAGCGAAGCAAGGATGTGCCCAGCAAGGAATACTGGAAAAAGCAAAAGGATTTGTTTGACGCTTCTTAACTTTTTAACGAGACAAGACGTGCGAAAGGGGAGCTCCGTCCCTTCTCCTCCAAGCAAACTCGTTAAACCGTCCCGGTTGTGCTACAATTTTGGAAAACCGTATCGCGGAGGAGCTTATGTCCGGCAAAGACGAATTGGTCCGATTCGGCGTCTCGATGCCGTCAGATCTGATCCAGCAGTTCGATCAATACATTAACGTGCAAGGCTATACGAATCGTTCCGAGGCGATTCGGGACTTGGTCCGCAAGGCGATGCTTCAGCCGGGCCGCATCCCCCCCGAACAGCTGGTGGCCGGAACGATCGTCATGGTGTACGATCACCATGTGAGCGAGCTTCCATTAGTACTGATGGAGCTGCAGCACCAATACCACAGTCACATTATTTCGAACATGCATGTGCATCTGAATCACGAGCAATGTCTGGAAATCATCGCGGTCCGCGGCCGCATGGACAAGCTGAGGGAGCTTCAGGAGCAAATTCAAGTGCATCGCGGAGTGCTTTATTGCGAGCTGTCGGTCACCTATGTGGACGAAGGTGGCCATGGCGATCATCATCACGATCACGGGCATGATCATGGACATGGTCACGGTCACGCGCACCCTCATCGTCACTCGCACGAATGACATTGCTATCGCTCCCCCGGCGTACCTATATCGCCTCTAGAAGGAGACCCACTTCGGCCGATGCCGGGCGGAGTCTCTTCTTTACGTTGCGCTGAATAAGGATACAACCCGGAATGGATTGAATTTTTTTCCCTAAAATGTCTTACCATCCGGATACAATCGTGCTACAATACAAACAAAACGTGTCACAAAGAAAAGGATGGGTTAACGTGTTGGGAAAAAGAACTCGATTACATGTGCTGCTCGTGTCGCTGCTCGTATGCTGCGTCCTCGCGAGCTGCTCCGCCAAAAGTACGGGCGGCGAACGCAAGGCGGACGAGCTCGTGCTCGCCGTCGGCGCCGAGCCCGAAGCCGGATTCGATCCGACGACAGGCTGGGGACGCTATGGCTCGCCGCTGTTCCAGAGCACGCTGCTGAAGCGCGACTCCCAGATGAAGATCGTCAATGACCTGGCCGCGTCCGGGTACGAAGTAACCGCCGATGGAACGGTATGGACCGTCAAGCTGCGCAAGGACGCGAAGTTTTCCGACGGCAAGCCGGTTACCGCCGCCGACGTCAAATTTACGTTCGAGACCGCCGCAGGCAACGGTTCGGTTATCGATCTCACGAACATGAAAAGCGTGGAAGCGGCCGACGAGTACACGGTCAAATTTACATTAAAGGAAGCCCAGTCTACGTTCGTAACCCAGCTCATCACGACCGGGATCGTCCCGAAGCACGCATATGGCAAAGACTACGCCGAACGACCTGTCGGATCGGGCCCGTATAAGCTCGTTCAATGGAATAAAGGCCAGCAGGTTATCGTCGAGGCCAACCCCGACTATTACGGCAAGAAGCCCTTCTTCAAGAAGCTTACGTTCCTGTTCCTCGGTGAAGATGCCGCCTATGCCGCCGCCAAAGCGAAAAAGGTCGATGTCTCTTACATCCCGGCGGCGTTCAGCAAACAGAAAATAGACGGAATGCGGCTGGAAGCCGTTCGCACGGTCGACAACCGGGGCATTTCGTTCCCTTTCGTGAAGTCCGGGGCGAAAACGAAGGACGGTTACCCGATCGGCAACGACGTTACCGCCGACACCGCCATTCGCAAAGCGATCAATACGGCGATCGATCGGAAAGCGCTCGTACAAGGCGTGCTGGAAGGCTACGGAACGCCCGCTTACACGGTAAATGACGGCCTGCCATGGTATAATCCGAGCTCGGCCATTGCCGACGCCAATGCCGCAGGCGCCAAAAAGCTGTTGGAGGAAGCCGGTTGGAAGGACGGCAACGGCGACGGCGTACTGGAAAAAGGGACATTAAAGGCGCAGTTTGCGCTCATCTACCCTTCCGGCGACGTAACAAGGCAGTCTCTCGCTTTGGCAACCGCCGATATGATCAAGCCGATCGGTATCCAAATCGACGTACAAGGCAAGAGCTGGGACGACATCGGGAAGCTGATGCACGCCAACGCCGTCCTCATGGGCTGGGGCAGCAACGATCCCTTGGAAATGTACAACGTCTACAGCAGCAAGTATGGCGGTGTCGAGTATTACAATACCGGGTTCTACAGCAATCCGACGGTGGACGATTGGATGAATAAGGCGCTTAAAGCGACACGCGACGAAGACGCCCTGGAGTATTGGAAAAAAGCCCAGTGGGACGGCAAAACCGGCGTAAGCGCCCAAGGAGACGCCCCGTGGGCGTGGCTCGTCAATATCGATCATCTGTATCTGGTCAAGGACAGCCTCGATATCGGCAAGCAGCGCATACATCCGCACGGCCACGGCTGGCCCGTGACCGATAATATCGAAGAATGGACATGGAAGCAATAACCGCCACCTTCGGAAAGCCCGTGCTGCGGCACGGGCTTCCGTCCGGTGCGCGAACGCTGCGGCCGCAAGCCGCCAAAGGAGTTTACTTGCCATGATTCAACGAGCCTTCGCGCTTGTCGGGCTGAAGCTGATTCGGCTCGCCGCGCTGCTGCTGGCGATAAGCGTCATTTCGTTCGCACTCGTCAACGCTTCCCCCATCGATCCGATTCAGGCTTATGTGGGGGCGGACATGATGCGGGTCGGACCAGAGCAGCGACAGCTCATTACCGAATATTGGGGACTTGATCAGTCTCCGCTGCAACGCTTCTTCCAATGGGGAACAGCTCTGCTTCAGGGCAATCTGGGAACCTCGATGATGTACCGGATTCCGGTGGCCGACGTGATCCGGGAACGATTCGCGAGCTCGTTGGCCCTGATGAGCTTGTCATGGCTGCTGTCCGGCTTGCTCGGCTTCACGGCCGGCGTCGTGGCCGCCATGAACAAAGGCAAATGGATGGACCGGCTCATCAAATGGTACTGCTACACGCTTGCCTCCACCCCGACATTTTGGATGGGGCTGCTTCTTCTTATGATTTTCGCCGTATGGCTCGGGTGGTTCCCGGTCGGATTGGGTACGCCCGCCGGCGTTCTGGACGAGCAGGTTACTTTGGCGGATAAGATCGGGCACTTGGTTTTGCCTTCCCTTACCTTAAGCATCGTCGGCATCGCACCGATCGCCCTGCATACGAGACAGAAGCTGATCGACGTGCTGTCGAGCGACTACGTTCTATATGCCAGAGCCAGAGGCGAGCGCGGCTTCCTGTTGTTCCGCAGGCATGGTCTGCGCAATATCGCGTTGCCGGCCGTTACGCTTCATTTCGCTTCGTTCAGCGAATTATTCGGGGGAGCGGTGTTGGCGGAGCAAGTATTCTCCTATCCCGGACTCGGCCAAGCGACGGTGGAAGCGGGCCTGCGGGGAGACGTCCCTCTGCTGCTCGGCATCGTGCTGTTCAGCGCATTATTCGTATTCATGGGCAATCTGATCGCGGACGTTCTGTATCGGCTCGTAGACCCGCGGCTTAGGGAAAGGCGGCTGCAATGAGGATGAGAAAAACGGAAGCCGCAGGCGTCTCGGCGGGCCTGTCGATATTTCGATTTCGTTTCAACCGGAAGCAGTTGGCTCTTATTGCCGCCTCTCTGGCGGTATTACTGGTCGTTTCCGTATGGGCGGCGGGGCTGCTGCTGAGCTCCGGACCGTTGTCGACCCGGCTGGAATTGCGCAACATGGCTCCTTCCGCAGCCCATCCGTTCGGCACCGATTGGCTCGGACGCGATATGTTCACGCGAACGGTCAAAGGGCTCGCCTTAAGCATCAGTGTCGGCATGGCCGCGGCGGCTTCCAGCGTCGTAGTCGCCTCTCTGATGGGCGTAGCCGCGGCGATGGGGCGAACGGCCGACCGGATCGTCAGCTGGCTGATCGACTTGTTTCTGAGCGTTCCCCATCTCGTTACGCTTATCCTGATTGCCTTCGTATTCGGAGGAGGCATGAAAGGAATTATCGTCGGAGTCGCTTTCACGCATTGGCCTAGCTTGGCCCGTGTAATCCGAGCCGAGGTCATGCAGCTGAAAACGGCGGAATATGTGCAAATTTCCCGTCGGCTGGGCAAGTCCCGCTGGTGGACGACTACCCGCCACATGCTGCCGCATTTGCTGCCGCATCTGCTCGTCGGCTTGCTGCTCTTATTCCCTCACGCCATCCTGCACGAAGCGTCGATTACGTTTATCGGGTTGGGCTTATCGCCGCATCAGCCCGCCATCGGCATCATATTGTCCGAATCGATGCGCTACTTGTCCACCGGTTTGTGGTGGCTGGCCTTCTTTCCGGGGCTGTGCCTGCTTCTCGTAGTGCGCGCCTTCGATGTGGCGGGAGAACAACTGCGCGTGCTGCTGGATCCCCGGCAAACGCACGAATAAGCATCCGCAAGGACGCAAGGAGGACGAACCGAATGCCTATTCTGGAAGTGGACGACTTGTCCGTTTCTTTCACCCAATATACCGGGCGGTTCCGCCAAACGACGCTGCGGGTACTGCAAGGGATGAGTCTCGACGTGAACGCGGGGGAAATCGTCGCCGTCATCGGCTCGAGCGGCTCCGGCAAAAGCCTGCTCGCCCATGCGATATTGGGCATTCTGCCCGGAAATGCAGCGGTGGAGGGCACCATCCGTTTTGACGGGGAGACGCTTACTCCTCGCAGACAGGAAGCGCTGCGGGGAAAAGAGATCGCGCTTGTGCCCCAGTCGGTCAACTATTTGGATCCGCTTATGCGGGTAGGCGCTCAAGTAAGGAGCGCGGTTCGAACCGGAGATCCGGCGACCGAGCAGCGAAAAGCGTTCGATCGATACAGGCTCGGCCCCGATGCGGCCAACCGCTATCCCCACCAGCTGTCCGGCGGCATGGCCAGACGGGTGCTCGTCTCCGCGGCAACCGTAAGCGGGGCGAAGCTGCTTATCGCGGACGAGCCTACGCCGGGACTCGATCCCGCCATCGTGCGCGAGACGGTGCTGCAAATGCGGGAGCTGGCCGACCAAGGCGCGGGGGTGCTGCTCATCTCCCACGACCTGGAATCGGCGCTGCATGTGGCCGACCGGGTCGCCGTCTTCTATGCGGGGACATCGGTAGAGCTTGCACCCGCCTGCGACTTCGTCCAGGACGGCAGCAAGCTTCGGCATCCGTACAGCCGGGCTTTGTGGAGAGCTCTGCCGCAAAACGACTTCGTACCGATCCCCGGTCGGCAGCCCCATCCGGGTGAGCTTCCCACGGGCTGCCTGTTCGCCCCGCGCTGCGAAGCGGCTACCGCACAATGCAGTGCGGAAAGACCGGCCATGCGGGAGCTGCGCGGAGGAAAGGCAAGGTGCATACATGCCACTTGAAGGCCGCAGTCTCGCATTCCGCTACGGCAAAGATCCTTGGGTGTTCCGCGGCTTCAGCATCGAAATCGGCGAGGGAGAAATCGTCGGACTGTCCGGACCGAGCGGATGCGGCAAAACGACGATCGGACGTCTGCTGTCCGGGTACGACATCCCGCACGAGGGCGCCGTTCTCTTGGACGGCCGCCCCCTCCCCCGCAGCGGCTATCATCCGGTCCAGCACGTGTTCCAGCATCCGGAGAAAGCCGTCAATCCGCGCCTGCGCATGCAGCGCATATTGAACGAGGGCTGGCAGCCCGATGCGGCGTTCCGTGCCTCGTTCGGCATTGCCGACGAATGGCTCGGCCGGTATCCCGGCGAATTGTCCGGCGGCGAACTGCAGCGATTTTGCGTAGCGCGAGCATTGGGACCTCAAACCCGCTACTTGATCGCCGATGAAATGACGACGATGCTCGATGCCGTCACGCAGGCGCAAATCTGGCATGCCGTGCTGGACGTCGTCCGCGAGCGGCGGCTCGGCATGCTCGTCGTCAGCCATGAACGCAGGCTGTTGGAACGATTGTGCGGCAGAATCATCCGACTCGAATAGGGGGCGCATCCGCGCCCCCTTATCTTTTCGTGCCGCCAACGTTATTCCTTCCCAAGTCATGAACCCGGCTGCAGCTTCTCGAACGTATGCGCCTTCTGCCAGCTTTTTCCGCCATCGGACGTCGTGTACATGACAGCAGGCTCCGTATTGTCCGTGACGATCCACCAGCCGTGCTTGGCATCGGCAATCGCCAGCAATTGCTCCCCGTATCCGGCGAATTCCGCTTCCCCGTTCACCCAAGTTTTGCCGCCGTCGGTTGTCCAGCCGATCGTGTTCGGTTTGTCGCACGCCATGCACTGACCGCCCATGAAAGCGACGTTCGGGTCGACCACGTACAAGGCTCCCGGCTTATTGCCGCTATTTTTCGGCCCGTCCGAATGGTCGATCGGAAACCCCGGGGCCGGGCCGCCGCCGGCCGTCGAATTGGCGACTACCGTCTGCCACGTTTTTCCTCCGTCCGCCGTATGGAACAGCGCATATGACGTCTGGGTCATGCCGGATTCCCCGATCCATTCCACCCAAGCGTCATCCGCCCCGGCGGAACGGATAATCGCTCCGGTCAGCTGGGCGACCGTCTTGCGCGACATAACGTTTTGCCACGCTCCGCCGCCGTCCGTCGTCCGTTTCACATGCAGCATGTCCTTGTCCTGCGTTACCGCCCAGCCGTTCTGCCGATCATGGAAGTACGCATCTCCCACCGTCTGCTCCGGAATCGGCAAAGCCGTCCACGTCTTGCCTCCATCCGTCGTCTTCGAGTTGCCGCTATAAGCTTCGTCCGACGATACGAAATGGAGGAAACCGTTGTTCGGCATCGTCCCGACCGCCGCCCACGTTTTTCCTCCGTCCTTCGTGCCGATCAGTTGGCGCGGCTTGGTCTTGTTCCCGGCATCGCCGACAACCGCCCAAGCTTCCTGTCCGTTCAGCGCGAACAGCTGCTCGACCGTGCCCGCGGCACTGTACTGCGGGCTCCACGTTTTGCCGCCGTCCTCGGTACGGGCGATCCAGCCCTTCCCGCCGAGCCAGCCGGATTTCGGGTCGGCCAGCCGGACGGCCGTTATTTTGTCCATGCGAACTTCAGCGGGCGGTTTTGCAATCGAGCCGGATCCGTTATCCGATTTGGGCGGAGTCGTCGACGGCCCGGAGGCGCCAGGGTCCGATGTCGCCGGAGCTTGCGGATCCGACGACGAACTCCCTCCCGTTGAAGCTGGCGGAGCGCTTTCTCCGGTTCCCGCCGATTGATTCGGCTGTCCCGCCTGCTGCTTGCATCCCGCCAGCAGGGTCAAAAACAAAAGCGGCACTATGAAAAATTTGAATATTCGCGATTGCGTCATACTAGTCAGTCACTCCTTCATTGTTCTAGGGTGCTCTTACTTTGTATAACCCAATAGACGTGCCATCAACCGATAGGGTTGCCGAATACGCCGCATCTTACAGAAAATGGATCGTTCGACCTAAAACGAATCCGACAAACTTCTGGCTGAAGGAAAGCGGGCCACGTTTCGCGAATATCGTGTATAACCGTCAAATAAGACCATAAAGACGACATTCTCGCCGCTCTCCCGTAAGCGTGCGGGGCAACATGCAAATCGAGGTGTAAACTAGTGGAACAGACGGCAGCCCGGCTGCGAGAACTTGCCTTATTTGTCCGCTCGCTCGGAAACGTGGAGTTTGATCCATGGCATCGTCCGATTCGGCCCGGCAAATGGTCGGTTCATGAAATACTCGGCCACATTTGGCTGTGGGATACGTATAATCTCGAATTCATGATCCCTTTCATAAAGGAGGATGCCGAGCTCCGCTTCGCCAATCATGCGTCCATCAACGGCAATGCCGAATGGTTCGCCCGCACAATCGGGAAAGCCGACATGATCCGGAACGTAACGAAAACCCGCGAAGAGCTGGTTCAGGCCTAGCTTGGCCGCTTACGACATAGAAACGCGCTTCTATGTCGGCGAAAAGCGGCTCGGCATGGACGACTTCCTGCAAAAATATATCATTGACCATGACCGGCATCATAGGAAGCAGATCGAAGCTTATATCGGCGGCAATCAGTCAATCTAACGTCTCAACCGTTGACAATGATAATCTTTATCAATTAAAATGGAGAAAACGTTGGATGGAAGGAGGGTTTCACATTGTTGGTTCAAACGAGAACGATCCTAGTGAAGAAGGGCAACGCCGATAAAGTCGTCGAGCGCTTCAGCAAGGAAGGTCCGATTGACGGCATGCCGGGACTGCTCGACATTACCGTCATGGTCAACAAAGCGAAGAAGGAAGATACCGAAGAGGTTGTCGCGATGATCCGCTGGGAATCGGTGGATGCCTGGAAAAATTGGGAGAAAAGCGATGCCCACATTCAAGGCCACCGCGAGAGCCGCGGCCAGCCGAAGCCGGAATTCGTCATCAGCTCGAACGTTACCATGTACGAGGTGAAGACGGTCAAGGGCGGAACGTCGGCGGCTTACCGCTCTTGAATTCAATCAGGCCAAAAACCCGCGCTTCTGACCGATGCACGGGTTTTTGAGCATGAATCAGTGCGAATGCGCCGGGTAGCCTTCCGCTTCTTCGGCAGCCGGGGCCGTTGCCGGATCCAGCTTTTCTTTGCTCATGGCGATGGCGGCAATTACCGCCAGTACGGCAGGGATAAGGCCGCACGCAAACGTTACGGCGATGGAGGACGAGAGTCCCTCCGTTATTTTGTCCAATACCGGCGCGGGGATTTGGGCACGGGTGGCGGGATCGAGCAGCGCATGAGGATCGCTGAAGCTGATGCTCTGCCCCCCGGCCTGCTGCCCGCTCCCGGCGAAAGCGTCCGTAAGCTTGCGCGTCAGCGCATGGCTTTGGATGATCCCGCAGACGGTTATGCCCAGCGTCATGCCGAGCGATCGCAGAAAATTGAGCGTAGAGCTCGCCGCGCCCCGCTGTCTGGCCGGGAAAGAATGAATCGCCGCATTGCTCAGCACGGAGAAGGAAGCGCCTATTCCCAAGCCTACCATAATCATGTACAGAGTAACCTGCAGACGGGACGAATCCGTCGACAAGGTGGTCAGAAGCGCGATTCCCGCTACCAGCAGCAGCAACGTCGGAATCATGATCGAACGGTACGAGAATCTGGTGATCAGGAAGCCGCCTCCCGTCGCGGTCACGACCGAGCCCAGCATCATCGGCAGCAGCACGAGACCGGAATTCGTGGCCGACCCGCCGAGAACGCCTTGAATAAAGATCGGAATGTATACCGAGGCGATAATAAAGGCCGCTCCGCTCAGCATCGCGATCGCATTGCTCGACGCATATAGCCGGCTTCGGAACATGTTGAACGAAATAATCGGCTCCTCGGCGCGCGATTCGGCGAACAGGAAGATGACGGCCAGAACGGCGAATCCCGCGAACAAGCCCACGATTTGTACGGAGCCCCACTCATATTGCTTGCCGCCGAGCTCCATCGCGAACATGAGACAGACGATCGCGCCGACCAGCGTGACGGCTCCCCACCAGTCGATCCGCTGCTTGGAATGCTCGTGCGACTCCTTGTAATTGAAGGCAATCAGGACGAACGACAGTAATCCGAGCGGCAAATTGATATAAAAGATCCATTCCCAACGAATATAATCGGTAATGTAAGCCCCCAGCAGCGGACCGAAAATGCTCGACATGCCGAACACCGCGCCGAACAATCCGCCAAGCTTGCCCCGATTTTCCGGCGAGACGGCATCGAACATAATCGTGAATGCGACCGGAATCAAGGCTCCTCCGCCGATCCCTTGAATCGCGCGGTAAATGCTCAGCTCCACGATCGAGTTCGCGGTTCCGCATAGAATCGATCCGATAATAAATACGACAATTCCGAAAACGAAAAACCGTTTTCGCCCATACATATCGGACAGCTTGCCGAATATCGGCATCCCCGCCATTTCCGCGACCATGTAGGCGGAAGTAACCCAGACGAATTTGTCGAGTCCGCCCAGCTCGCCGACGATCGTTCCCATGGCGGTCGCCACGATCGTGTTGTCCATCGAGGCCATCAGGATCGCGAGCAGCAGCCCCGCCACGATCACCCCGGTTTTGTTTTGCCCTTTGCTCATCAAATGATTTCCACTCCTTCATTCTTGTATAGCTTCATTGTATTCGCCTCCCCTGACAGCATCGGTCAGTCAATTTTGCAAAAGTTTCCCCGCGTCTTCCAGCAAGTCCGGTATCCATTTATCGGAGCCCGGAATCGCCTCCGTTCCTCCGTATACGAGCCATCGCAGCGATTTCACGAGCCAGCATAACCCGCCTATCCGGATTTGCCAGGAAAGCTCCTCCATGGACAATCCATTGCCGACCTCCTCCCGATACGCCTGCATGACATCTTCGCCGGGCAATCGGCTCCAAGAGGCCGCCTCCATTATCAAGCAGTACAAATCGCCCAAGTGGGCATTTATATAAGCGATGGACCAATCGATCGGCAAAATGCGGTTTCCTTGAATCAATAAATTTTTGGCGTGATAGTCATGGTGGACGAGAGTAGGCGGCACCTTCCGGATTGCTTTATCCAGCTGGCGGGAAAGCATTTCTTTGATTTTCCATACAACCGCTTGGTCGGCAAGCTTCGGTGCGCGCAATAGATCGTCCGCCAGCTTCAGAAAGCGATCGGAATTTAGCGTATGCGCCGCAATCGTCGGTTTTGATAGCCTATCGAGGTTCATCGACGCCGTCGCCCTGAATCTGGCCAGTTCTCTGGCCGCTTCCAGGAAATGCGCCGGCTCGGGCCGCTGCTCCAAGTTATGCATCCCGGCGTCCTCCATGAGAATGATCCCGCTTCTATCCTTTTCATAGAAGCCGTAAACGATCGGCGCCCTGATTTGCAAAGGCTGCAGCAATGTACGGTAAATATCGGCCTCGCGGGACATCTCTTCCCCGCCCCATTTCAGGATGCGGGATTCCCCCGTCTTCAGCTTGATTCTGTATACTTCGGACAACGACCATTTTCTCAAAAGCGACCATTCCGCGACTTCCTCCACAATCGGTATAAGCCCGCGATAGGACATAAAGCGTTCCGGTATCATTCGCGCCTTCACTCCCGTACGTATGAGTTGACCTGACGGGAACTATTTTACAGATAATACCGGAAATGTATAGACTGATAATTTCCGTTCTGCTATGATGTTGAATGAGGTCTCGGAAATTTTCGGGACTCTTTTTCATTTACTGCTTGCTTAGACATCTATGTTTTTTAAGTACGACTGTACAATCCGCGAACAAGAATAATGCAAAAAAGCGCTTCTGCTCGCTTTTACTTTTAATAACACGTCTACACGTCTACACGTATAACGGAACGATTTTCCGGTATTGTCCCGATTTCCGCGACATTTCCGAAAATAGCGGAACAGCGCTCCGTTATATCCGATTGTCGGGAAAAACAGTATCTGAACCAGCGGAATAGCGGAACCTTTTTCCTTTATTGTACCGTCGAAAGCGGTATTCGAAGAAATAGCGTACGTACGTTCCGCTATTTACAGGATTTGATAAAAGCACGGCCTTATCGAACGATAGTTTCCAGCGGGGAGTTCCCTTATCCGCTATTCTTAACCCCCCCGCACGAAGAACACGCCGTCAACCGGCTTCGGCATCGGGTTTTCCAGCTTCCCTTATGTTTCTTACCGTATGCGTTTTATGTTTGTCATAGTGTTAAAGAAAGGGGCCAGTTTACTGAGAGGGCTTCTTTTTGTTATGTTTCCCCGCATTTGTTTCCCCGGCATGCTCGGAGCTATAAGAGTTGAACTAAAGGATGTAACCTTCATTCCATTCCAGAAGGGATTATCTTGCAGCTTCAGACAGGTTGTTTTGAGTTTCTCCTTGATTGTATATAAGCCTACGGCAAGGTTGAACTCAGGCTTCTCTTAGTTGGTTCTTTCATTCATATACAGCCGGATGGAGCGAATTACAAAATCCCACACGCTTCCCGTTCCTTCGACGAAACTAGCGTTGTACCATGATTGGAAAATAGTACCACGGAACCATGGAAACGCTTTCTTGCAGTTGCTATAGTAGTCAAAGGACATACAGGTATACTTCTTGTATATGAAACTGCCGTGCTCCCCTCCCGGTCTGTCCGAATCCAACCATTGGAAAGGAGCGTATTAATGAATTTACGAATGCGCAACAGAATGCTCGGCCTTCTTGTCGCCCTTTGCTTGTCGGCGACCCTGCTGCCTTTGGCCGCTTTGGCCGACCCGCAAGGCGGAGTGACGCTCGAAAGCGAAACGATCGTCAACGGAGGGTTCGAGCAGGTCGCGAACGGCAAACCGACAGGCTGGACCGGATTAGGCGCGAACGCCGTCTATGAATCGGTTTACCAGCCCGTCCATGGCGGCGGGTTCAGCGTGAAGCTGACCGACAACAGCTCTCAGGCAGGAAACGGCTTGCGCAGCGGCAACGTTCCGGTCGTGCCGGGACATATGTACAAAGTATCCGTATATGGGAGAAACGAATCCGGCACTTCGCAACTGTATCTTGAATTTTGGAATGCCGCCAATACGCGCATCGACGTAAAGATCGGGACGATACCGTCCGGGCAGCAATGGCAAGCTTTGAACGTAATCGGGGAAGCGCCCGCGGGTGCGGCCTATGCCACGCTGCTATTGTATCAGCACCAGACGAATGTGGGCGTAGCCTACTTCGACGATGCCGCTCTTACGGAAATTCCGGCGACCTATCCGTATAACGGCAACCTCGAAGAGGTGACAGGCGGCAAGCCTGTCGGTTGGAGCAGCCTCGGGGCCGCAGACGTGATCGCCTCGGTTACCTCCACGGTTTACTCCGGCTCGTACAGCGTGAGGATGGAGGATCCCAGCGCCAATGGGGGACCGGGCTTGCGCAGCGGACAAGTTCCCGTCGTGCCCGACCAATTGTATGAGGCATCCGTGATGTCTTATAACGAATCCGGCACATCCCAGCTGTATATGGAGTTCTGGAACAGCTCCAATGTCAGGATCGAGACGAAAATCGGCACAAATGCCGCCATCGGCGTGTGGAACCCGATCTCCATAGAGAGCTATGCTCCGGCGGGTGCCGCATATGCCACGCTTCTGCTGTACCAGCACAAAGCGAATATCGGGATCGCGTATTTCGACGAGGCTTCATTTCGGCTAATGCCGCCGGAGCCGGTCCGGGAATTCCCGCTCCTGACGGCGAGCCATCCGCGGCTTTATTACACGGCTGCGGACTTGCCCGCTCTGCAGTCGCGCGCCACGGATACGGTCAACGCTCCATTCGGCTCGACCGGCAAGCAGCTGTGGGACCCGATTCAAAACGCCGCCAACGGCTATTTGACCGAAACCGACTTCTCGATCACCTACTATGGAGGCAAAGTCGTCACCTTCCCGCTGCCGCCCGTGCAGCCGGGACCGATCCCGAACCCTCCCGGATTTACGTCCGCCTATCCCTATTGGACCATGATGACGAGAGCGGTGCAGGACCGTTTGGAAACGCTTAGTCTGGCTTATGCCGTAACCGGGAATACCGCCTATGCGGACAAGGCGAAGCAGTATATGCTGTCCGTGTCCGGCTGGAACGCCTGGACCGATCCGACTTACCCGTGCGGCGGCTATACGTGCCTCGATACGTCCCACCTGACGTTCGGAGTCAGCATGGCGTTCGATATTTTGTACGACCGGCTGTCCGCGCAAGAACGGACGCTCGTCATGACGGCTTTGGAGAACAAAGGACTTATCCCTCTATACAAAGATTCGAAGAGCAAGGTCGATCACAATATCCAGTCGCTGCGCGCAGCCGCGCTCGGCAGCGGCGCGGCGGTTCTGCTCGGCCACAGTCCGAACGCAAACGCCTATTTGACCCGGGCGATGAATTACTACAAGTGGTATTTGGATGAACGCATGACGTCCGGCAAACAGGAAGGCTTCCTTTATACGAGCTACGCGATGGACAACATGATCAAGGCGTTCGATCACATCAATCGCGTAACCGGCGTTAGCGAGCTGGCGGACCATCCGTTCCTGAACGATTTTCTCGTCCGCTGGATCGTATACGCTCTGGCCCCGGGAGCGTCCGGACTGGCCAACTTCTCGGATTCCGGCACCGTCAACTATTTCGGTCTTACGATGAACGTCATCAACGCTTGGCTGAACAACGGACAGGCCGGCTGGTATTTGAAAGAAACGAAGTCGGCCGCCGGTGGCGTCAACGGCTTCCTGTATTTCCGACCGAATGCGACCATAACCGCCCCGGACGCTTGGCCGGCCTCCGCCGTATTGGATGAGAACGGCTGGGCCATACTCAGAAGCGGTTGGGAAAACGACGACGTCCTGTTCTCGATGGTCAGCAACTCCTCGAATCTGGGGCATAACCACTATGACCAGAACAGCTTCCAGATCGCGACCAACCGCTCTTGGATCGCTACGGACCCGGGCTACCAGGACTACGTCGCGGGGCCGGTGAACGCGTTCACCGTTCGTATGGGCCACAGCACGATCCAAGTCGACGGCCAAGGACAAAGCGTGCTGGGCCAAGGCACGCTCACCGAAGGACTGCTCGCCCCTACGTACGACTATGTGAAAGGATCGGCGGCCGGTGCCTACGGCAATCCGAAGCTGACCAAGTTCGATCGCCATGTCGTGTACTTGAAGCCGGATACGTTCATTATGCTGGACGATCTTCAGGCTGACGCGCCTCGCGTCTACGATTGGATCCTATACAGCGGAGCGCTCAAGCAATTCGAAATCGACGGACAACCGGCTCAGGCCGGCGTGACGACTGCCGGCAACGACTTGTACTTGCTCGGCGGCGGTGCGGAACTGTCAGCCAAATTCCTTGACGATTCGCAACTGCCGATAACGGTCGCCCAATATCCCGGAGCCGAATCGTACGGCTATTATTCGAAGGTCGGAAGCGGCGGAGCACAGACCGATCATCGGTTCTTGACCGTCATGAAGACGCGTCCGTACAAGCCTGCCGGACTGCTGGAGGAGTCCGAATTGATGCCTCTGACCGCCAGCTCCGGGCAGGAGGCCAGATTGATTCAAGCTGCTGGCAGCACACTCATTTTTTACCGTTCCGTTCAAGCGGGTGACTATATGACAGTAACCGTAGACGTACCGGAAACCGGTACCTACAGCCTGAAGAGCCATCTTCTGAAATCGCCTCTTTACGGTACGGTACAGGTTTATGTGGACGGCCAGCCGGCAGGCGGCGCGTATGACGGATACGCTCCCGAAGTAACGGCCTCCGCGGCCTTCGACCACGGCACGTTCCAGCTGACGGCCGGAACCCATACGATCCGCTATGAGGTGACCGGCAAAAACGCCCTGTCCGGAAATTACTTCATCGGACTTGATGCCGTACAGCTTCTCCCATCCGGAGCGGCAGGACTCGACAAGCTGTCCGTAGACGCCGAGCTGGTGTCCGGCACGAACGGGATCGGCGCGTTTGTCGAGAGAAACGACGGCAGCGATATTCGCGATTTGGCGGCTTTCCGCACCGGGACCGGAACGTCCACCGTCGGCCAGCTGGTATCCGATGCCGAGCAGTCGGTCGTGAGCTTGACCGGAACGAGCGAGGTTGCCGGCTTCAAGATGACACGGGGCGCCTCGCTCCAGTATGGCGGACTGCAGCTGCTTGCAGGCGGCACGCCGTTCAGCGCTTCCTTCGACACCCATTCCGTGACGATGGAAACGTACGGCGTCGTGGAAACGCCGGTCGCGCAAAACATCCGCATCCGCGCGCCGTTGGACGCTTTCGTGATCGTGGATGGCCAGCTGCTCGATCCGGGCAGCTATGTAACCGATCCGGTAACGGGCGCCGTCGAGCTGACTCTTGCGGCCGGACGTCATGACATTCGTCTGGTCTCCTTGGTGGATCGGCTCGAGTCGATGATCGCGTCCGAAGGCTTGGAAGGACCGATGGTTGAGCCGTTATTAAACGCCTTGCGACAAGCGCTGCACCAATGGAGCAAAGGCTCGTTGACCAAAACGATGGACCACCTGCAGCGTTTTCTCGACCATTTGAACAATCCGGCGCTGCGTCCGTTTATTCCCGAATCGGTCAGAACGAAGCTGAACGAGGCGATCGGAAGTATCATACAGCTGATGTGATTATGATGACTTTGTTTGGAGCCGGGCGGATGCCCGGCTCTTTCTTGTTTCCGGGGAGAATAAAAGCAGACTCCTGGCGAGGTTCATCATGGCTTTGCGGTAAAAATCGCGACAAATCATATCCTGCATGGTAATATGAAAATATATCCAGTAAAGGGGCTGGATTTCCACCTCGGCACATTACGGTTATCGCTTTGCAAAGTGCCGCGAAAGGGAGGGAACGCATGGACCGGATTGATACTTTCGTAAACGGTTTGGCGAAAGACATATTGGAAACCAAATCGGCGGATCCGAAAAGGCTCAAGCTTGAAATCAAATCATTAGTGGAAAAAGCGGCTTTGGAGCTTCAACGGCAAGGAATCGGCCGTGAAGGCAGCGTGAGGCTGGCGATCGAGCGATTCGGGGATAATGAGACTTTGCTGGGAGAGATCGAGAACATATATGGCGACTCGTTTGCGCCAAAGCCGGAAGAGGCCAGTACGGGAGCTCGTTTGCGCATACTGATCAAAGGCATTTCCGCGGTCCATCTCGTATGCGGGAGCGTTAGCGGCATCGCTATGCTGCAATTGGGGCTGCCTGCCCTATTCGGCCTTCGTCTTCCTACCGTGGGCACAACGATCGCCCTCTGGACGACCTTGTTGTCCGCGGTACTTCATATCGCCTCGGGGATCGGGCTATGGAAGCTTCGAAGATGGGGATGGGTTGTCGCCACTCTCACTTACATGCTGATCCTCCTATCCGAAATAAGCAACTTATGGGTCGCCTCCGGCTGGACGGACGAAATGCTGCTTTTTTATGTCCGAGGCGGCTTGCACATAAAAGCTCTCCTCGCCGCCGCCCTATCTATTGCCGGCATCTGGTTGTTTGGTTGGGCGCGCATTCGCCGGATGTTCCAGCCGGCCATCCCGTTATGGAGAACGCTTCTAGTCGTTCTGTCAGGCGCCCTAGCCTATCTCGCCTTGTCGCAATCCGTCATGCGATGGTTTGTCACATGGTACTCTTAATCTAATAAGTACGATGGCAAAAGCCCGCCGCTAACTATATTCAAAGGCGGGCTTTGCCGGCTTTTCATGCAGAACGGCAACTGCTCTATTTCCCCCGGTTGTTCCGCATCGCGGCCAGCACCTTCAACTCCCCTGGACCGCCTTCCGCAAAATCCCGGTATAGGCCGGACTCCACCGGAACGAGAGCCATCTTCCCTTCCTTGTTGAAATGAATCCCCCACCCGAATTTCTTGGGCAGCATCGAGGCTCTCAAGCAGGGCATCGGCTTCTGGAAAAATTCGTCTCTCAGCTGCGTCCCCTTCTCCGCCAACTCCTCCTGAGAAATCCCTTTGTGCCGGATATGCACCTCGTATAAAAGCTCCTCCTGGGTATACCCGTAGGGGTGCTCCGAGATCAATTCATATTCGATTCCGGCCTTCGTCTTCCCATCCTTCTTGTCGGGCGGCACCGTGCCGTTAACCGCAGGACAATCCGCCGAGACCGTAATGAACGTGTCATAATAATTCCACTCCATAGTTTAGCCTCCTCTGTTTCTTCAAGGTATGGAATACCACTTTTTTAACATATACCGCAATGTGCTGCAAGAGCAAGAATCCAAGGAGTGGCCGCACGATTCTATGTAACAACATTCATAGAATCGGAAAACGGGCTAATGTCCCTTTGGAAATGCCGCTGCAATCCGGCAGCCCCCTGCATATATTGGTACATGCTCAGTCCTTCTCTTTCTCTATCATCTATTCTATCGGGGAAGGAAAAGCAAATCTCATAGAATGGAAGGTGATTCACATGTCGTTCACCGATCACGTGGTCAATGGCGGCTTTGAGTCCGGTTTGTTGAGCCCGTGGTTATCGCTAAATGCAAGTATTTCAAGCGCGGCAAGCCACAGTGGCCTTTTCAGCGCCAACTTGCTCGGCGGGAACGTCAACGCCTATATTCTGCAATACGTAGCGGTTTCCCCAGGTTCGGACTACCGGCTATCGGTATCGCTTGCCGGCTCGGGAGGAACGCCGAATCCTCTCGTCTCGATTTCGGTATCCTATTACGATGCGGGCAACAACTTTCTCGGGTACGGTCTGACCGAGACTATATACGGAAGCCGGCTGCCCAACGTTGCAACCGCCGATTGGCTGACCTTGTATAGCTTGGTCACCGCAGCGCCGGCCACCGCCACTCAGGCTCTATTATTCATTAACAAGATGCCGATGGCCGGTTCCTCCGATGTCCTGGTAGATGACGTAGAACTTCTGGAGGCCACTGGCGCTCTGGGGCCAACGGGAGCGACTGGGGCTACCGGCGATAATGGAACTACGGGGGCTACTGGCGCTACGGGCGCTACGGGCGCTACGGGCGCTACGGGCGATACTGGGGCTACCGGTGATACAGGAGCCACTGGCGCTACTGGGGCTACTGGCGCTACGGGAGCCACTGGCGATACGGGCGCTACCGGCGCTACTGGAGCTACTGGCGCTACGGGCGACACAGGTGCTACGGGTGCTACGGGCGCTACTGGGGCTACTGGTGATACAGGAGCCACTGGTGAAACGGGAGCTACTGGCGCTACTGGCGACACAGGTGCTACGGGCGACACGGGCGATACTGGTGATACAGGAGCCACTGGTGAAACGGGACCAACAGGCGCGACTGGGGCTACCGGACCTTCTGGCGGACCACAAGGATCGACAGGCGCTACTGGAGCCACCGGCGATACGGGACCGACAGGGGCTACGGGAGCTACAGGGGCTACGGGCCCAACTGGCGATACCGGGGCCACAGGGGCAACGGGGCCTTCGGGCGGTCCTCCGGGGCCGACAGGTGCGACCGGCGATACGGGACCAACTGGCGCCACTGGTGACACAGGACCGACCGGAGCTACCGGCGCAACTGGGGCTACCGGGGCTACGGGAGCTACTGGAGCTACCGGCGCGACCGGGCCAACCGGTTCGACCGGAGCAACCGGAACGTTCGGACCTCCGTTCGATGTCTATGTTAGTGCTGGGGCCGTCGGGGGCGACGGGACCATTACGAGTCCGTTCGGAACGATTCAGCAAGGGGTTACCGCTGTAGCGCCTAACGGCACGGTTCACATTTTGGCGGGCACGTACAATATTACCGCCCAAATTGTCGTGAACAAACAGGGTGTCACACTGCAGGGCGAACCCGGAAGCCAGCTCGTTCTGCAAGCGGCCGTTATTCCTCTCATGGTCACAGGCAGCGATATTACGATCCAAGGGCTGACCATCACGAGCAGTGCGGCGTTTGCCGTGGAATTCATTCAGGTCGGCGGCAGCAACAACCGGATTCTCAACAACGTCATATTCGGTCCGAGCCAACCGCTTCCGATGACCGATTGGGTGGTGAATCGGGCTGTCGTCTCGCAAATAAACACTACCAATTTGCTGGTTCGCGGAAACATCTTCTATTCGTTGCGCTCCGGCATGTACCTGAATCCGAACACAACCGGCAACATCGTCAATAATGTCGTTTACTTTACAAAAGGCGGCTTTCTAGTCGACCGGGCCGTAGTGATCCTATCCGATAACTCATGGGGCTTGCCGATTAACGAATTCGATATCGTCCTATTGGTTGGAACGATCAATGGAGCCCCGTACAATCCGACAAGCTCGCTAACTCTCTACAACAACGGAGCAAGTATATCCGACCAACGGTAATGCGCGTAGCACTCCCAAATAGAACCTTTCTCTCCACGAAGTTCGTGGCGCGAAGGTTCTTTTTTGGGGGCGACCTCATCATCCAAAGTCTCGATTACATAACGGAATGATTTGCCGTTATAGTCCCGATTTCCGCGACATTTCCGGAAATAGCGGAACCGCGTTCCGTTATTTCCGCTTGTCGGTGAAGAAGAGGGTCTGAACCCGCGGAATAGCGGACATCTTTTCCGTTATCTTGTCATCGACAGCGGAATTCGGAGAAATAGCGTACGTACGTTCCGCTATTTCTAAAGCTCCAAAGAACATCCGGTACGAAGACGCGCCAGCACCCGCCCGAAGCAGATTTTCCGCCGACAAAGGTGCCGGCTAAGAATTGTCGAATATATATCCTTAATGAGGAAAGCGATATTAAAGCCGTCTACTCGAATGGAGGCCGATTCTGTGGCGCATGAAATAGCCGAAAGGCTCGTATGGGCAGTAAACACGCTCGCAATAGAACCATCCGACCGCTTGCTCGAAATTGGCTGCGGGCATGGCGCTGCCGTCTCCTTGATTTGCGGACAATTAACGGATGGAACCATTACTGCCCTGGATCGATCGGAAACGATGATTCGTGCGGCAGCAAGCCGCAACCTCGGACATGCTTCGGCGGGGAAAGCAAGATTTCATACCGCGGAATTGGACAAGGCCAACTGGGGGCCCGAACGGTTCAACAAAATATTTGCCGTCAACGTCAACCTGTTCTGGATGAAGCCCGCAAAGGAGCTGAGCATCATTAGAACGCTTCTGCTGCCCGGAGGCTCTGTCTATCTATTCAACCAGCCGCCCACTGCCGGGAAAATCGTGCATATTGCCGATAGGACGACCCAAAACCTTACGGCCGAAGGCTTTATCATCAATCAGATACTCAATGAAAACTTAAGCGCCGGACCGGCCGTTTGTGTTATCGCGGGAATCCCTTAAAGCCGCTCAAGTCTTATGTGCCGTTCGCCTGTCCACCGCCGTTCTACGAGTTCTTCTTCGTTCGAGCACGAATACGCTGGAACGCAATCAGCGCCAATACGATCAACCATTGTCCGGGCAGAAGCGACTCGAAGACACGGCCCGCTGCCGCTTCGGATATAACCGCACCGATCATAAGAACACCGAGCCCCCCTGCCGCATAGACGGTCGAACGGGGTAACGCCAGCAAGACTGCTCCCGCAATCTCCAGCAGTCCGACCGCGATTCTGAACCAATCCGGATATCCCAAATCATGGAACATGACGATCATTTGCTCCAATCCCGCCAGCTTGCGAATCCCGCTCTGAACGAAAAATAAACAAACAGCCCACACGAAAATCCATCCCGTCAAGCGCACCCATTTGTTCATGCATCATTCCCCTTGTCTTCTCATATAATTAGAATTCTAACCATTGGGGTTAAAGAAATTCTCGGCAAGTCAAAAAAAGAGCGCTCCTCTCACTCCTTATCAAAAATACCGACCATCTTGACCAGCAGCATCTTGAGCGACTCGAATTCCGCCTCCGTCATCCGCTCTTTAACGCGATTCTCCACGACTTGGGCAAATTGCCGCGTTTCTTCCGCCAACTTCTCTCCGGCTTCCGTAAGATAAATTCGTTTGTACCGCCCATCGTCCGGATGATCTTTGCGGACAATCAATCCTTTGTTGGCCAATCCGTTCATCAGGCTCGTCACGCTCGGCCGTTCGATCATCAGAATATGCTCCAGCTGGGATGAAGTGATGCCGGGATAATGGCGGACGACTCCTAGCGCGCTCCATTGCGTATGGGTTAGTCCCGTCGGCTTTAAAAGTTCCTCCACTTCACGACGCAGCGTAATGTAGCCTGTTTTGACCAAACGTCCGATCGGCCCTTTATCCCACTGCCAGTTTAAGCTCTCTGTCTCCATATTCGCTTAACCTCTCTATAATTAGAATTCTAACTGTATTGTACTCGATATCCGCCGGCTGTCAAGTATTGGTTGCGAAACGACTCCAATCCCGAGTCCTTGTGGCAACGTACCCAACCCGCCCCCAACCCTGATCGCAGCTCTCCTCCCATCGCCTTACCTCGCGGCCATCATTTTTTCATATTTAAAAAAGGGGATTTCCAATCGATCAACGAAGAGCGCAAGATGGAAATTATCGCAACGATGATCAGTTGATCCGTCCATGGCATTGTTTTGCAGTGGAACCGCAGCCGAACTGAATCCGCCGAGCAATTTGCCGATTATGCGCTGCCTTACGTTCTGGCCGATCTGCAAGCTATGGAATAGAAGCTCTTGGGGCCGGATTTGCAAACCGGCGTTTTCTACGAAGACGATTTCGGCGTGGCGGCGGATTGGAGCAGAGAAACGGTGCTGTCTACTCAAACAACAAATACCAGAATATCGCAATTTCATCGTTATGTTTATGAATACCCCGGTAGAGCTGCGAGTCGAAACCGCCGATGATAAAGCCGCAGCGTTCGTAAAATTTGCACGCCAGAACGTTATTGCTTTGCGTCTCCAGCATGATTCCGGGCATTCCACCGGCCTGTGCCCATAGCCGGGCCCTCTCGATCAACTGTCGGCCTATCCCGAGCCCTCTAAATGGTTTGTGTACCGCTATGTCTTCAACGTAAGCATATCGGTTCCAATTTCTTCTCAGTATGATGCGTCCCGCCACTTGCTCCTCGGCGAAGGCCAAGTACATGACTTGATTCGGGTTATCGTCGTTCCCCAAGTGGTCTTCGCCCGCCGCTTCCGCGAACTGCTCGTCCGAGTAGCTTTTCTCATAACCGGGAATCTTCTTTACCGTATATCCGATTTTCCCGTCGGTTAAGGACAGGACAAGGGTGGAATCCACGGTGAAGCTGTCGTCGATTTCAGCCCGGATATCCCGCTCCCCGGCCGTGATCTCCCTGATTACAATATCCATTCCCATACCTCCATCGTGTCCCCTGCTGACGGCCCACCGTCAAACCGTCACAAACCCAAATCCCATCTCTACCAGAAACTTGTTTCTTTGTTTCTCGGCCCTATCGTTCGTACCTCGAGAAAAACATTTGGAGCGGAGCTGGCGCGACTTCACTTGTTCACCCCATAATGAAAGGCTTATTCTGTTGGTTATGCTATTTTATAAAACTCAACAATGAGAAAGAGACATCAGGATCAGGAACATATCAAACATGCTGTACGTCCCGCTCATTGTCTGCGCGCTCCTTCTATTGTCCTTCGGGTCTCCTCCGACATGGGTCAAACCGGTGCCGTTTATGCGGCCAAGATGCTCGCGACGGGGACAGCGCCCGACTATCCGCCCTACGAAAGCGTAGACGCGAAGCAGAACGGCGAAATTGTCGGAATGGATATTGACTGGACAGTGAAAAGTTCTCGTCAACAAATCGTCACATAGTAAAATAACCCAATCATGCGGACTCGTGATATTTTGAGGTTCTCACACCAGAAAGGAGATCAGATCGCTAGAAAGGGTTACCTGGATAGTGTACCCGATTTCGTCACGATCGACCAGAGTCCATGTCCCAAAACGCCGTTTCACTGTCGGGCCGATGCGGAACAAGCCGCCAAAACCTTTCAGGATGCGCCGCCCTCCCGGTTTCATCAGGTCGCTGTTACCATTGGATCACAGGAAATCGTTCGCAAAAAACGCGGACGTCCGAAGCAAGACGAAACCCCGCAAGTCGATACCGTTTACGTGCTGCAGGCCACGATCACCCCGGATGAAGTGCGGTTTCAGGAAGCGCGTCGACGGGCATCCCGTTTTGTGCTGGCAATCACCTTGCCGTCGGAATGGCGGGGCGAAACGATGGATGGGACAGCGATTCTCGGTCTGTATAAGGAACAAATTCATATCGAAATGAACTTCTCCTTTTTGAAAGATCCGGTATACACCGACGAAATTCACCTCAAGAAGCCGGATGGTACCCGAACCCGACAATTCACCCGCCCCTTGGACAAAGAGGAGAAGCGCGTGTTGGACAGTCTTGGCTTGAATGAATCGATATACCTCGGCTAACTGAATCAACTTGTCCAGCGGTGGTTTTGCTCCTTGAACCATCGCTACATCCATTTCAGGACTGGTGTACCCTCAAAAATCCCACTCGTTACCACGTGCCGGGGGTGCGGAATGTGAGTTTTTAATATCCATCCTTCGAGCAGATTGAGTTGGGGGCTGTACGGCGGCGCAAAACACGAGCTCCAACCGCTCCCGATTCGCGTCCGGAAAGGGCTGAAATAGACGGGCATGGTGAATACGAGCGTTATCCAGAACGAGAACAACTCTGCCGGTAGGATACGTCCGAAAAAAATGTTGAAGAAACGCTAAAAAAGCCTCGGTGTTGTACTGTTCTTCCTCCGTCCAGATCAACTGTCCGGTTTCATGGTCGAAGGTGGCCGACAGCTGCACACCCCGATGTTAGCCGGTGGTGCGAATGGAAGGTCTCCCATACCGCTGGACGAACAAGCGTCGAACCGGTCTTAATGCTGTGAACATATTATGTTATGAAATGTACAAACCGTTACCAAAATCACATTCTCGCTTCCGATATTCCATGCTATTAATAGGGTACCCGATTGCGAACATATTCGACGGCTTGGGAGGAAACCAATGAAACTTACAGGCAAGGCAGCAATCGTAACCGGCGCAGGGGGCGGTACCGGCAGGCAAACCGCGCTTCGTCTGGCCAAGGAGGGAGCTTCTGTCGTCATAACCGATCTAAATATCGAGAAGGCGAATGTGACGGCCGAAGCGGTCTGGGCGCTCGGTGCAGAAGCACTCGTCATGCAAACCGATGTACGGGTCAGCCAAGACGTCAACCGGATGACTGAGCATGCAATGAAAACATTTGGTAGTATCGATATTTTGGTCAATTGCGCTGGCGGCAGCGCTAGCTTGATCGGCAAGCTGTCCCTCTTGGAAATCCCGAGGAGGTCGCTAATCTGGTCGCCTTTCTCGCTTCCGCTGAAGCCGACTATATAACCGGGCAAAACTATATTATCGACGGCGGCCGATGGTTGGGACCTAAAACGTAAAATATTTCATCGCAGAAGGAGAGCTTATGAAAAAGATCGTCTATATCCAGCCCGTTCACGAAGGCGGCATGAACAGGCTGGCCAGCAAATACGAAGTGATCGTGGCCCCGGACACCTCCCGGGAAACGATCGAACGGCTTATCGCCGACGCCGACGCGATCGTGACCCGTCTGACCCCGATCGATCAAACGTTGATTGCAAAAGGGACCAAGCTCAAGGCAATCGCCCGGCACGGCATCGGCGTCGATAATATCGATGTGGACTACGCCGCAAGCAAACAAGTTGCCGTTATTACGACAGGCAACGCCAATTCGCTCTCGGTTGCCGAGCACGTCATCTTCGCGATCGGCTCGTTGTTCAAAAAAATTCCGCTGCTGGATCGGGAGATGCGCAAAGGCAACTGGGCGTCCCGCGACAAAGCAGGCGCAACTGAAATAACGGGTAAATGCATCGGTATTGTGGGTCTTGGCAATGTAGGTTCCCATCTCGCTCGAATGGCCAAGTACGGATTTAACATGCGGGTGTTGATCTACGATCCGTTCGCTTCCGCTCAAGCTGTTGAAAGTCACGGCTACGAGAAGCTTGACGAGCTCGACGAGCTGATGAGGCTCGCCGATGTCGTATCGGTCCATGTGCCGCTGACTGCGGAGACGAAAGACCTCATCGATGAACGGCGCTTTCAAATCATGAAACCCGGCTCGTTCATCATCAATTTCGCCAGAGGCGGAATCATCAATGAACAGGCGCTTTATCAGGCTTTGACTGCTGGAAACGTGGTCGGAGCAGCACTCGACGTTTTCGAGCATGAGCCGCCAGACATCAGCAATCCTCTGTTCCAGCTAGATAACATTATCTTATCGCCGCACTGCTCCTACTTTACCGAGGAATCCCGGATTAAGATGTCGATGCATCTTGCCGAGAAAATCGAAGAAGTGCTTGGAGATGGATGATCCACGAAGTGAATATAGTGAAGCAGAAAGGATATACGGATGAAAATCGTTAGATACCGCGAAGATAAGATTGTCTCGTACGGGACGATTGAAGGAAATGAAATACTACGGATCGAGGGTTCGATCTTTGGGGAGCACGTAGTTACGGATGAACGGCGCCCACTCGCCCAAGTTCAACTGCTCGCTCCTGTTACCCCGGGCAAACTAATCGCAATCGGCTTGAATTACAAGAAGCATGCGGAAGAAGTGAACAAGCCGCTGCCCGACGAGCCGCTAATGTTCCTCGTCTCGCCTACGGCCGTCGTTGGACCGGGTGAAGCGATTCGGCTGAAAAACTCGGAAAACTGTACGGAACATGAAGGCGAGCTGGCGATCGTGATCGGAACGCGGGGGGATTGCGTATCCGTTGAAGATGCGCTGCAATATGTGCTCGGCTACACATGCTGCAATGATATTTCCGATCGCGTGCTGCAGAAGAAGGACGGGCAATTTACTCGAGCGAAGTCGTTTGCCACGTATAAGCCGTTTGGCCCCGCGATCGTTACGGATATCGATCCGGATCATGCGCCAATTCGCGTACTTGTAAACGGCGAGATCCGACAAGATTCAAATACGAGCGACATGATTTTCAATACCGCCGAAATCATTTCCTTCGTCTCCCATGTGATGACGCTGGAACCGGGCGATGTCATCATAACCGGCACGCCATCCGGCGTAGCACCGCTTCGCAGCGGCGACACCGTGGAAGTGCAGATTGAAGGCATCGGCAGCTTGACGAACAAGGTCATCTGACTTTATTCAGGCCGGTAATAAAAGCACAGGAGGAAGTCCCGTTCCGTTGCAGACCAGGTAGCAACAGGCAACTAAAACTTCCTCCTTATTTGCCGTTCCCGTTCCATGCAGCCCCTCTCCCTCCATAAAGTGCAGCTTCGAAGAAAAGGTTAACATCCCGCCCCTTCTACTTTAATCCGTGGGGTATAGCGCCTCCACTCCGTAGGGGGCTGACCGGTCTGGCTTTTGAATACTTTGCTGAAGTAGTACACATCGGAAAAACCAGCCGCCTGCGCTACTTGTTCAATCGTGCCGAAATCCCCGCTTACTAATAACGATTTCGCCTGCTCGATTCTTTCCCGATTGATATATTGAACAGGCGATAAACCGTAAACTTGCGTGAACAGCTTTCTGAAGTACGTATCACTCATCCCAAGCAACGTGTGCAAATCTCTTACCCGGAGCCCAGAGTCGTACAAATGCTGACGCAAATATTGAATAGCGGTCGAAATTTTCTCTCGCGCTTCAGGTGAAATGTAGACACTCTCCTGCTGTCTCGCTATTTCTGCCATGATCTGATATAGCAGCGACTTGGCCATAAGCACGTCCACATCGTTCTTCATCACCCACAGGTGCTGGATTTGGTGGACCAGCTTGTATACTTTTGAATGGTCTCTAAATGATATTTTAGTAGGCTCGTCTGCCGGCGCGGGAGAGTGGAGCGCAAAGTTAATTATAATATATTTGCCCCCGTTCTCCGCACGAATCGCATAATAGCTATGCTCAGGCAAATACATCAGCTCGTTTTTGTGAAGCTCCACAACTTTATTATTGAATACATATTGCGACGACCCTTCTATTTTATAAACAAACCCGTGAAATGGACGATCGAATGCATCGTAAGGTCTAGTCACACTCGTAAAAGCGCCTTGAAGCGACGCAATATCAGTGTCTCCATGAAATAGCCGCATCGTAAACACCCTTTAAACGGAAAATGAAAACAAGTTCGTAATTATACAACAGTTCTGAAATCCACATTCTCAGCTGCAGTCGCCTAATGCTATAAATAAGTTAACTCGGCCGAGTGAATACGTGAATTCAAGGCAATATTACTACAACGACTGTTACTTGTAAACGCTTTAAAATAGGTGCTTATACGTCGTTCCAATTTCCATTAATGGGGGAAAAAGCATGTTGAATAAAAAAAAACCGGTGTATATAGCGGCGCTTGCAACTCTGGTACTGGCTTCAACGGCCTGCAGCGGAGGCGACAGCGGGAAAGCGATTAACTCGGAGGGCGGCAACGATCAGGCGAAGAGGATCGATATGACGAAGCCGCTCGAATTGGTGTACTACTCCGATAACTATGTGGCTACGCCCGGTAACGACGCCGAGTTCATGATCGAATTCGGCCAATATATCCAAAAGAAGTATCCGAACGTTACGTTCAATAACAATATTTACTCTGCTCAGCAGAAAAAAACGATTGATGACAATATTGCAGCAGGCATGAGATTTGACCTTCATAAAGGCTCGATTGCGATATCGCATAAATATGTCGATTTATCAATCGTTTCGGACATTTCCGATTTAATCAAAAAGCATAATGTTGACCTAAGCGGCGTCAATCCTATCTTGCTGGAACAGTTCAAAGGCGCCGCAGGCGGCAAACTGATCGGAATCCCGTATCAGACGCTCTCCCTCATCTTATTTTACAACAAAGGAATATTCGACAAGTTCGGCGTACCTTATCCGAAGGAAGGCATGACTTGGCAAGATATGGCCGAACTGACGCGCAAAGTAACGAGGCTTGACGGGGGCGTGCAGTATTCCGGGTTTACGAGCCAACAGGTATGGTCGGTACCGCTCCGCAACAACCAGCTTTCCTTGGAACATATCGATCTGAAGACGAATAAGGTTACGTTCAGCGATCCGCGCTGGAAACAGCTGTTCGATGACTTTAAGAACATATTCCAAATTCCCGGCAATACACCCAACGCAACGAACGCTTTTTTGAAAGAGCAATCATTGGCAACAATTTTGGCGTATCCGAACTTTTACGCGAGCATCCCTGACACGATGGACTGGGATATGGTGAGCGCTCCAAGTATGAAAGATAAACCGGGGCTCGGCTTTCAGCCTACTCCGAGCGTACTGATGATTCATGCAAACAGCCCTTTCCGGGAAGAAGCGTTTCTCGTAGCAGTGGAAATGCTGTCTAAGTCGGTTCAGCTCGATCGGGCCAAAAATGTCGCAGCTTCTTCCGTTTTAACCGATCCGGAAATTCGCCAATCGATCGGCTCGGGCATTCCCGCATTAAAGGGGAAAAACACAGCGGCTATGCAGCCCGCCAACATGGCGCCGGCGGCAACCTTTACACCTTACACAGCCGATGTGACGAAAGAATTGATGGACGCCTTTAACAGCGTCATGAACGGAACGAAAGATACGAACACCGCACTTCGAGAAGCCGAAGAAAAATCGAATCAAATCATAGCGGAAAAAATGGCGGCCGAAGGTAAAAAATAAGCCGAAATCGAGGTAATAAGATGAAACTCCAACAAAAAGTAGCCATAATAACCGGAGCCGGACACGGTATTGGACGCGCAATCGCGCTCCGCTTCGCGAAGGAAGGAGCCGGCGTCGTCGTAAACGATGTAAACATCGAGCTGGCGCAGGTCGTCGCTGACGAAATCAAGGCCGCCGGAGGAGAAGCTATAGCCGTACAAGCCGATGTGCGCAGCACTGTGGAAATCGCAAGCATGGTAGCGGCTGCACTGCATACGTTCGGCAAAATCGATATTCTCGTCAACAATGCTGGCGGCGCCGCCCGCGAGCGAGGAGCTCCGTTTCACAAACAAAAGGAGGAAATATTCGATTGGATTATCGATGTGAACTTGAAAGGAGTTCTCTTTAGCTCGCGTGCCGTCATTAACCACATGTTGGAACGCGGCAGCGGCAAAATCATTAACATGGCTTCGATTGCCGGTGTTGTAGGAGCGCAAAACGGCTCCGAGTATGCTGCATCCAAGGCAGGTATTATTGCATTTACGAAATCGTTGGCAATGGAGGTAGGCACGTTCGGCGTCAATGTGAACAGTATATCTCCCGGGGCGATCGTAACGGTGCCCAGATTAGCGAACATCAAAACGTATTTGGGCCGCACCGGCGAGGCTGACGAAGTGGCCAGCTTGGCGCTCTACTTGTGCTCCGACGAAGCCAGCTTCATCACCGGACAAAACTATATTATAGATGGCGGTCGATGCTGGGGAGCGCTGCAATAGCGGCGGGCGGTATTGACAAGACCATGTCCAACACAAAGGGAGAGATACGATTGAGACCATCGTTTGCCAAACTGCCTCAGCCATTCATCGTTAACGTTATACGGGAAAAAGATCCGGAAAGCGCTATTGCGTCGATTAAAAACGCGGAATACGACGGAGCGATAGCACACGACCTGCACTTGACAAGCCTTGGTCAGCCATTTCATAATTACAAAGACCTGAGGCGAATTATCGCCTCGACGGCAAATCCGCAGCTGATCCTGAACTACAGGTACACAAACGACATGTCCGATGAGGAACGGATCAAGCGGCAGATTTTGGCGATTGAAGCGGGCGCGGCGGCAATCGATATTCCGGCCGACACATTCGATCCGAATTATACGAGCTACGGAAGTGCGCCTGAAGGCTCTGCCGAGCCGAATGCCAACAGCTATAACCCGAAAGAGTTGTCGATGGACCCGGCTGTCATCGAAAAGCAGATGAAGCTGATTGAAACGGTCCATTCCATGGGCGCTGAAGTGCTGCTGTCCTCCCATACGAGGGTCGTCATGAGTAGCGAGCAGGTTGTCTCGCATGCGTTGGAAATGCAATCCCGCGGAGCCGATATGGTAAAGATCGTCAGCGTCTGTATGAATGAGGACCAGTTAATCGAAGCGTTCAAATCGATCGTTGCGCTGAAGCGAACGTTAAAGGTTCCTTTTCAATATCAGTGTCACGGAGAGCATGGGAAGCTGACCCGGGTAGTTGGACCGATGCTCGGATCGATGCTCGTATTTTGCAATCAGCGGTTTGCCGCCCACACCTTTAATGAGCAGCCGCTCGTTCACGCCATGCGCAGCGTATTCCAAAATGTCGATTGGCGCATCGCCAAGCCGCTGGAGGAAGAAAATTTCAATCAGACTTAAGCTGCCGTTTAACAAACCAGCCCAGAAGACCGCGTCGTCATGTTGAGATGACTTTTTACGGCAGGCTCGGAATGGCCGTGCTCATCGCTCCGATCAACAGGAACGAACCGGAAATGAGTAGCCAAAGTACGGTAGTAGGATCGCAGAAAAACTTGCTTACCCCCATTGCGAGGTGAGCAAGTTTTTCCTTTTTAATATCCTCATCAACACCCAAACCCATCAAACAGGCGCATCAAAGGCGCTACCACGACCTCGGACGGCTGTCCCTCGATCGGAATCTAGTTCGGAAACACTCACATCGGCTTGCGATCCTCGGAATTTCGAAAGGGCTCCCGGTACTGTTCGTGCTCCTCCGGCGTGATCGGCCGAGGCTATTTGGGGGAGTCATCCTCTCCCTGTTCAAAATATCCGGCATCAGACCCTTGACGATTTTTCAATAAAACATAATGAATATATTTTTATATCATGATAGCATTCCGAATGTACTCATTCTATCGGAGAAAGGAAAAAAACTATGAATATTAAATTCGAAACTCTGCCAAAATATCGCATTGCATATGTGCGACAAGTGGGTCCATACGGCCCTGCCAATACTCAAGCCATGGAGAAGTTAAAAAAATGGGCTAAGGGGAACAATCTACTTACCGAATCGGCAATAATACTCGGAATTCCACAAGATAACCCTGAATTAACACTTCCTGATCATTGTAGATATGATGCATGTATGGTCATTTCAAAGGATTTTCGAGTTGATGATTCAATTTGCGAAAGCGAACTTTCTGGTGGAAAGTATGTTATTTGCAAGATCAAGCATACAGCGGAAGACATTCAAACAGCATGGCATGAAATTTTTCCATACTTACAAAGCAGCGGATATCAAATCGACAACAAACCGATTTTAGAAAGATACACGGGTGAAATGCTTAACAATGATTTCTGTGAAATATGCGTACCTATTAAACCGTTATAGCTTACTAGGATTTCTTGTTTGCAAGCTGTTTGCAAGCAGGCACAGAAAAGGCTGCGGCAGCCTGCCCACCGGCAACCTGTCACAGCCCCCAAACCCGCGTCACAAAAGGCTTCGTGGCTCTTACTCTTCCCCTGTCGCAACCGGATTCTCGTTATAACTAATCCAATCGCTCCAGCTCCCGCCATACAGCTTCACGTCGGTAAAGCCCGCCTCCGTCAAAGCCAGCACGTTCGGGCAGGCAGTCACGCCCGAGCCGCAGTAGACGACGACCTCTTCGTCCCGCTTCAGTCCGGCGAAGCGCTCCTGCTGGCCTTCCGCCCGCTTCCAGCTGCCCGATTCATCGAGCGACTGCTTCCAGAAGTAATTGACCGCACCCGGGATGTGGCCGGCCACCGGATCGATCGGCTCCTCCAGCCCGAGGTAGCGCCTCGGCTCTCGCGAATCGATGAGCGTCGTGCCGGCTTTGCCGAGTCTGGACTTTACGTCCTCCGTCGACAGAAGCATGTCCGGCTGCGGCGCCGCTTCGAACACGGTCTGATGCACCTGCGGCGCTTCCGTCGAGACCGGATGGCCGGCCGCTTGCCACGAGCCGTAGCCCCCATCCAACAGCTTTACGTTGTCATGGCCCGTATAGCGCAGCATCCACCACAGTCTAGATGCCATGGCGCCGCCTTGATCGTCATAGACGACAACCGTCTTCGACGAGTCGATGCCGGCTTGTCCGAGCGCTTTGGCAAACGAAGCGATATCGGGCAGCGGATGACGTCCTCCATGCCGGCCGATCGGCCCCGACAAATCGCGCTCGAGATCGAAATAAACGGCGCCCGGTATATGTCCCGCCTCATAAGCCGTCCTGCCGGCATCCGGCTGACCCAGAATAAACCGGCAGTCGGCAATGACGACGCTCGGGTCGTTCAAATGCTCGCGCAGCCAAGCGAAATCTACAATCGTTCCCATTCCAATCGCTCCTCGCTTTTGTCCGGAATCGTTAAAGACGCCGGGGTTCGCGCCCCGGCGTCTTCGGTTCTCGGTTTATACTTTAATGTCCAGAAAGCTGCTTAATCCGGACGGCTGTTGCATTTCCCGCAAATTTTTGGCCGGATCGTTTTTGACTTCGTTGATCGACTGCTGCACGATTTGCTGGGCCGTGGATTTCCCCGACGAAATCGCCTGAACAATAATCCCTTCCACGCGGTTTCCGGCGATGTTGAAGCTCATCCGACTATCCCTCCGTGAGAATTACGCATTTTCCTTATCATACCACGCTTTGCCGCGCAATTCTATGCTTTCGGATAGGCCAAAAGGATCAAAAGAAAGAAATGGAAGCCCCTTTTCTCCCGATCAATAGCTGATTAAAGCCGCCATCAGCAGTCCGGTCGCCACGCTCAGGCGGGAAGCGAAAATACCTACGCTCACGTTGCCCTTCGGAATTTCCGATACGACGCGGAACGGCGTAACGAGCTCGAATATATAAAAGACGGCGACTTGAAAAATGATGCCCAGAATGCCCCACATCGCCAAATCGAGCAAAGAAACCGAATGGAACACCGCCGAGGCCAATACGATGGCGAGACCGATCACCTTGCCGCCCAAATCGTGGGCGGCCGCTTTGGCGGCGTTCATTTTCCGCGGATCGTCGCTGTCCGCCCCTTCCCGGATCAGCTTGTATTCGTTATAAGGCGTCGTCATCATAAACGCCAATATGCCGAACAGCAAAATCGGCAGCGTCACGCCCAAATACGTCAAAAAATTCAATATATTAGCAAGCTGATCATTCATGCAAATCCTCCCCGATCTTGCATTCCATTGCTTGTTTTCCCGCATCAGGATCATTCCATGCCGACAGGAACGTAATAGGCCAAATTCCCGGTGATGCGCCCTCCGGCCCTCGCCACGATTGCCGAAGCGCGGCCTCCGATCAGGAATGATCCCCAGAGCAGCCTTGCGTCGGCCGTACCTCCCTCGTGGCGGACAGGAACGACCGGGAGCTCGACGCGCTGCTGGTAAATCATCGGCTGTTCCCAGTACAACGCCTCCCTGTCACACTCCAGAAACGTTCCGTCGGCTTCATACAGCGTAACCCCGCCGCCCTCGCGCCCCAAAATCGGCTTCGACACATATGCGCACCGGCCCTCGAAACGATTCTCCAAATAGGTGGGCAGCATGTAAGACCGAATCGCTTCCCGCTCCTCATCCGCGTAAAACTGCCCCGCCTCGTACAGATTCCAGATGAGCGCCTGCAGCGCCTTCGTCTGGGCGATCAGCGCCGACGGAGGGTTCAATACCGCCAGCCTGCGTTCCGCGATCATATCCAATACGCGGGCTCCGGTCGGATACCCGTCCGTATCCCGGTCTTCGGCCAGCTTCTCCAGCGCATGGAGGCGATACAGCAAATCGATCGGCTCGTGCTCCCCGTCGCGCAGCAAGCAGAGCCGGTCCCCGTATACGCGCAAATCGGCGAGAGCGGCAAACCTCGCTCCCGAAAGCCCCGACTGCCGCATTAAGTAGCGGGTCGTTCCCGCATCCTCCTCATGCCAATCCAGGGCGCTGAAAACGATACTATCGGTCCGGTAGCCGTCAAGCCGGTAAGCTTCCGCCGCTTCGCGAAAGGCTTCCCCGATCTGGGATGCCATCCCTTCATTCGGGTCGGCCATGCCGTATTCGGCGCATATGCGGCCGTTGACATGGAACGCCTCGACGATGCCCGTGGGCGTATCGGCATTGAACTCGAGCATTTTCAACCCTTCGTCCGTCCAGGCGAAATCGAATCTTCCGACAACGGTCGGATGCCGCTCGGACACCGCGATACGGACCGCCCGCCACGTCGCCTCCGGCAGTCCCAGCTCCCGGAACAGCTCCTCCCCGCTTTGCCTCGCGATCTGGACCGTCTTCCCGATGATAGCGCCGAGCCGTTCCGTCGCCTCGGCGATTTCCCGGCGCCGTGATTCGGCTATCGGCAAAATGGTGGCAAGCGCGTATTCCTCGTCATACATCCGATCCCAGGTGAACAGCCCTTCTTCTCGAAGCGGCGCGTACAACCGCTCCCTCCACGCTTCGTAACACAAGAGGCTTCCTTCCTTTCCGCGCCGGCGTCAGCTGCTGCTGGAGCCCGACGAGCTGCCGATGCCGCCCTTGGATACGCCGGTCGATACGCCCGATGAGGCTTTGTAGCTCCCGTCGGACTTCGATACGCCGCTTCTCGCATATACCCTGCTGCCGTTTACGTAATGATAGCTGCCGCCTACCGAGCTGCCGTCGTCATCGCAATACCCGTCGTTGTTTTTGTCCCAGCATTCTCCGGCGGACACCTGGCGGCTGCCGCAACCGGGCGCGGCCACCAATGCCGCTGCAACGAACAAACTGACGAGCTTGCGGGTTTTACCGCTTTCCCCGCCCAATGCCATTCCTCCTTGCCGCTTCGTGATGAATATCAAGACACCGGTTCCGCATAGTAGACATATACTTTCCGGTCCTCGTCGACCTCGGCCGACGTCTTCTCCCATTCGATGCCGTTCCAGGTCAAATAATCGCTTTGCAGGTGCAGCAGCGCGTCGTCATCGTCCTGAAACTGGAAGACGTGAACGACCGGGTAATCGGAAGTGCCCTCCCTATATTCCCTGAGCTCGATACGGATTCCTCCCCGGAAGCCCGACAGCCCCGTCCCGACGGTCGCCGCCTGTTCGTCCTCCGCCACCTTCACGTAGATGACGTACGTCCTCGGCTCGATCGCGCATGACGTCTTCTCGTACACGACCCGCTCCTTTACGAAATAATCGCAAGCGAACCGGAGCGACACTTCATCCTTATCGATAAAATCGTAGTAGTACAACAACGGGAATCCGCGCTGCTCATCGAACAGCCTATATTCGAGTCTGGCCATCCTAGCCCTCCTGTTCCTTCCCAAGCTAACGATATATACGCACGCAAATGAAAAATGGTTCCCATGTTCCGTAAACTTTTCGGTACAATGGGAATACATGAGAAGGAGGCGGTTGACGGATGGAACAATCCGAAGCACAGTGGCTGTTCGTTCCGATGGAAGAGGAGCATGGCCGGTTAATATGCTCGTGGCGGTACCCCGAACCTTATGCCGTCTTCAATTGGTCGCCTTGGGACGAACTCCAGGAGCGATCCGAGGAATTCGGCGATCCGTCCATCCGCAAGGAGCAGTTCGAGGGGGTATTGGACCGGGACGGGCAATTGTGCGGATTCGCGCAATTTTTCCCGCTGGTCGGATGGACCCGGCTCGGACTCGGGCTTCGCCCCGATTTGTGCGGACAAGGGCTCGGTCCCTCCTTCACGAGCGCTATCGTCGGCCGGGCCATGCAGCGCCGGCCGGAGGACGGGATCGATCTTGAAGTGCTGACCTCGAACTCCAGAGCGCAACGCGCCTATTTGAAAGCCGGCTTCGCGATCCGCGACACCTACGTCCGAAATACGCCTACGGGACCCGACGAGTTCCACTGCATGGTATACGAAGGCGGTACGAGTCCGACTGTGGTATAATAGAAGCTTACATTAAGCCTTTCGAAGACGCGCCGAAATGAAAGGGCGCGGTCGGCGTATCGGAACGGAACAGCGTACGACAATAAGGGAATGCCGAATCGGAGTTGATGGAAGCTTATGCTGAAAACGCAAATTACCCGCGAAGAGCTCGACCGGCTCGGCGAAGAAATCCGCCGACATTTCGAGCTGCACACCGTCGAACGGGGGCTCGAATTTCAGCAAAAAGGATACGTGTACAATACCGAGGTGCTTCCCGGCCGGGCGATCGTGTCCAAGGTTCAGGGCGGCGAGGTATACGACGTCAAGCTGGATCTCGACTTCTTCGGACTCAGCGAATGCAGCTGTCCTTATGAAGGCTGCTGCGAGCATATGGCTGCCGTGTTTTTTTACGCTTTTTCGGTATATGCGAGACCCGATGCTTTCGTAAAAGATTGGAAGATGAGGCAGGAGGAGCCGCGCATAGCCGGGAAAAGCTCGAAGCTTCATCGGCAAACCGCTCTGCTGCCTTCGGCGCAGCCCGCGTCCGTCTCCCTGAAGGAAAACGCTACGCCCGAAGAATGGCTTGCTCATATCCAGCACGAATTCACCGCCTTCTCCGAACGGCATAACCAATGGAAGTACGATATCGAGGAGTACTACAGCGCGGCTTTGCAGACGGCCATCCGTCCTTCGACCTGGTGGCTGCCGGGAACGAAAAAACTGCTGACGGTTCTGGGCCTCTTGTATGCGCTGCAGAAGCTCGAACAAGACTACGACGCCGGAGGACAGGGAGCCTCTCCCCGCCTTCTTAACTATAAAGAGACGGTCGAAACGCTGGAGCGGCGGCTGGAGGAAACGGCCGACGAGATCGATGCCGAAGAAGCGGCGCGGCGCTGGCCGGACCATCTGCGCAGCCTCGGTACATTCGTATCCAAGGCGATAACGGCCAAACCGGCTGTTCCGTACGTCCGCTGGATGGACGTATACCGGCTGTTGTGGACCCGGCTGCTCCGCCAGGAAGCGTGGATGGAGCAAGAAACGGCCCGTGTCGAGGGAATGATTGCCGGCTCCGCTTATATGACCGAATCGGAAAGGGACGACTGGCAGAAGGCCAGAGCCCATTTCGACGTGATGTCCGGCCACGACAAGGAAGCTTGGCTCAGACTCGGGCAGGCGGCTTCGTTCCATCCGGCGGAAGGACTGTTCTATGCAAACGAGTTTCGCAGAACGGAACAGTGGGAGCGGTTATGGCTGTGGCTTCAGTGGCTGCTGCCGCAGTGCAGGAAGGCCGACCGGGATTTGTTCCAGAAGCTGTGCTCGTATGCGGCGGAGGCGTCCAAACCGCTCGGGCGCGAAGAAGAATGGGCGCGCGCGCTCGTCTCGATGCTTCCCGCAAGCTATTACGTATACACGGAATTTCTGATCAAATCGGGACGGTTCCGCGACTGGGCCGACTACCATCTGGCCGAGAACGTCGCCGTATTCGAATTGTATCCTTCCGATCTGCGGGCCGCCGAGGCGCATGATCCGACGCTCGTGTTCCCGTTGTACCATCAAAGCATCGAACGGTGCATTTTGCAAAAAAACCGTACCGCCTACAAGGAAGCGATCCGGCTCATGAAAAAGCTGGCCGCGCTGTACGCCCAAGCCGGTCAGCCGGACCGTTACGAGCTGTTTTTGCGAAAGCTGTCGCAGCAGTACTCGCGGCTGCGCGCCTTCAGGGAGGAACTGACGAAAGGAAAGTTGCTTCGATGACGATGACGAAGGCTCCAATCACGGTCCATTGCAAATGGATCGCGTCCGGATCTTTTTGGCTGCGGGCCGAGCAAGGCGGCCGCACGCTGGATGCGTTCGCGCTTAAATCTTTGCTGTTCGCCTGGCACGAGCCGTCCTTTTACGGAACTTTCATCGACAGTCTGGAGCTGGACGGCCAAGAAGGCGTTCTGCTCGCGGCTCCCGAAGCTCCACACTATTTCGTCTCCCCGTCCTGGAACGGGCATGCGCCGCTTAAGTGGGGCGAGGAAGCGAGAGCGCTCCCCGGCCTCGCGCGCGTTATCGAGGAGGCGCTTCGGGATGGAACGCTCATCCCCGACTTCGCCAAATGGAAAGCCGGGAGCTGGGGATGGAGGCTGAAGCATGCGGACGAAGCATCCGCAATAACGGATGTTCCGCTGCCGCCTTACTGGGACGACTGGATCCAGCGCATCATGGAGGAGCGTTATCCCGACAAGGATATCGTGCTTCGCGGCGAGGAACGGAGGCGTCGCGCCGAATGGACCCGGGAATCGCTCTCTGACGGAGGCGGGATCTCAGACCTGTCTCCGGAGCAAGCGGAGCTGACGGCCGATCAAGACAGGCTCGACTCCGGATCCGAAGGGGAACCGGCCGCCGGGATCCCGTCATGGTCCGACGAGCTGTGGACCGATGAGGACGACTGGCTCGTCGCCATCGGCTGGAGTCCGGACGATTCCCCGTTTCGGCCGGCACTGCGCCTGTCCGAGCCCGATCAGGGCGAGACTTGGTCGCTCGCCATCGTGCTGCAGGATCGGGAGGACCCCAACCTCATCGTCGAGTGCGACTCGTCCGGCTATCCGGATGAAACCGCGCCCGCCGGATGGCTGCCGTTCGTATCCCGCATCCGGCAATCCATAGCCAGATGGGTCGCCGTTATCCCATGGCTGCGGGACGGCGGAACGGATGAGGAACCGGTCATCCGGACGGAGCTCGATTATGCGCAGGCGTGGGATTTCTTGACGGACAAAAGCATTATGCTGGCCGAATTCGGCCAAACCGTGCTGCTCCCGGCCTGGTGGGAGCAATTGCGCCGAACGAAGCCTCGCCTGAAGGCAAAAGTACGTCCCGGCTTCGGTTCGTCGGGAGAGTCGCTGTTCGGGCTGAACGGTATCGTCCAGTTCGACTGGCGGATGGCGATCGGAGACGCCGAGCTCGCCGAGACCGAATTCCGCAGCCTGGTCGAGAACAACCGCCAGTTGGTGCGCATTCGCGGCCGCTGGGTACTGCTCGACCCCGAAGTGCTGCAACAGGTGCAGCAGTGGATCAAGCAAGTGCGCAAGAAGAAGGGGCTGTCTTTCCGCGACGTTCTCGAGATGCATTTGCTCGGTCCCCGCGACGGAGAGGACGAGACTGGGGCGGATGCGGAATCCCGCGACTATACGGCAATGCTGCAGGTCGAGGTCGAGTTGAACGAGCATTTGCGCAGCTTCATCCGGCAGTTGAAAAGCGCCCAAACCGTGCCCATGCTGGAGCCTCCCGCGGGATTTCGCGGCTCGCTGCGCCATTATCAGGTGCTCGGCTCGTCCTGGCTGCTGTTTCTCCGCCGGTTCGGACTGGGCGGCTGTCTCGCCGACGACATGGGTCTCGGCAAAACGATCCAGTGGATCACCTATTTGCTCGCCGTCAAAGAGAAGGAGCCGCCGCGTACGCCTTCCTTGCTCATCTGCCCGACGTCCGTGCTCGGCAATTGGCAGAAGGAGCTGGAGCGGTTCGCGCCGGATTTGACGATCAAGCTGCATTACGGACCGAATCGGGTGAAAGGGGACGCTTTCCCGGATACGCTGAAGGGCTGCGATCTCGTGCTCACCTCCTATGCGTTGGCGCATCTGGACGAAGCCGAGCTGAGCCGGGTACGCTGGAGCTCGATCTGCTTGGACGAGGCGCAGAACATCAAGAACGCCTATACGAAGCAATCCACTTCCATCCGCAAGCTGGAGGCGGACCACCGGATCGCCATGACCGGGACGCCGATCGAGAACCGCCTTACCGAGCTTTGGTCCATCTTCGACTTTATCAATCCCGGCTATCTGGGCAATTTGCGCGCATTCAACCAGCGCTACGCCAGCCGGATCGAGAAGACGCAGGACAAGGAGCTGATCGGTCAGGTGCAGCGGCTGGCACAGCCGTTCCTGCTTCGCCGGGTCAAGAACGATCCGGCGATCGAGCTCGATCTGCCTGACAAGATGGAGTCGAAGACATATGTGTCGCTTACGGTAGAGCAGGCGACGTTGTACGAGAACGTCATTGCCGACCTGTTCGACCGGCTGGACCGGCTACCTCCGATGGAGCGGCGCGGACTCATTTTGGCCGTTCTGACGAAGCTGAAGCAAATATGCAATCACCCGGCCACCTATACGAAGGAAACCGCCGCTTCGGCCGACCGGGGCAGCCGCTCGCAGAAGCTCGAGCGGCTGCTCGATATGGTGAAGGAGCTGCGCCAGGAAGGCGACCGCTGCCTCGTCTTCACCCAATTCGTGGAAATGGGACGCCTGCTGCAGCGAGTCCTGGCGAAGGAGCTTGGCGAGGAGGTGCTCTTCCTGCACGGCGGTACGACGAAGGATCAGCGCGACCGGATGATCTCCCGGTTCCAAGGGGAGGACGACTGCGGCATATTCCTGCTGTCGCTGAAGGCCGGAGGGATCGGGCTGAACTTGACCGCGGCCAATCACGTATTCCATTTCGACCGCTGGTGGAATCCGGCCGTCGAGAATCAGGCGACCGACCGCGCCTTCCGCATCGGCCAGACGAAACGGGTGCAGGTGCACAAATTCGTCACGCTCGGTACGCTGGAGGAGAAAATCGATGAGATGATCGAGCGCAAGCAGCTGCTGAGCCGCCAAATTATCGGAAGCGGGGAGCAGTGGATTACGGAAATGTCCACCGACCAGCTGAAGGATTTGTTCGCCCTGCGGCGGGAGTGGATCGAGGTTTGATTTATGCCGTTTCTTGAGTCGGTTAGGACGTTCGCGTGTTCCCGGTACATTGTCAAAGCTAACCGTTAGGGTCAGGCATTGTACCGGAGCATGACGGACGTCTTTTTACGCTTGTCGTTGAACGTCGGTTTGCGTTATTTTACAATAAGGTTGTAAGCGGTCTCTTAATGCCCAAATCGCCGACGTGCGAGAGAGGAGCGTACCGGATGGACCCCCAGTATTCGTTGCTCGATATTTTTGCCTACCGCAAAGATTACAAAATGGCTTCGAAGTTTCACAGTCATCCCGAGTATGAAATTTATTACGTGCACGGCGGAGGCTGCACGTATTTGGTCGGAGAAACCTTCATCGAGCTGGCGCCCGGCGATCTCCTCATTATGAACGGCATGAGCCAGCACGGCCCGATCGGCATGGAATCGTGCGAGCGCACGATGATCCGGTTCGACGAGGTGAGTACGCTGCCGTTCGTCCAGTCGCCCGGGTCCATCGATTTGCTGCTGCCCTTCCGCACGATCCGCAATCGCCGCTGGCGGCTGGAGGGCGACCGCAGAGCCGAGGTGGAACACATTTTGATGAAGCTGAACCGGTTTACGACGCAGCCGGGCTCCCTCGGCTTCAACCGGCTGCGCAACGCCTTTTGCGAGCTGCTGTTGTTCATCTGGGAATGCAGCGAAGCGGATCTGTCCGAACAGACGCCGCTTCTGATCAAAGAATCCAACGTACGCAATATCCTCACCTACATCGAGCAGCATTACATGGAGGAGCTGAGCCTGGAGCGGGTAGCCGACAACGTCCACCTGAGCAAATTTTACATGGTGAAAATTTTCAAGGAACTGACCGGCATGACCGTATTCGAATATATCAACAAGCGAAGAATCAGTCAGGCGAAGCTGCTCTTTCTATTCGATAAGAAACGTACCGTGACGGAGGTAAGCTATCAGGTCGGGTTCAAGCAGCTCACCCATTTCTCCCGCAATTTCAAGCGGCTGGTCGGTATGACCCCCGAGCAATACCGCAAATTCGTCTGACCGGCTTCACGCATGCGAAAGATAGCAATTTCGGATAAACGGCACGGCGATGTCGACACGCTGGAAGCAAGACGCGTATCGGCACCCGTGCTATATTTTTTATGAAAGCGCTTTTAAAAATTATATCTCACCGGAGGGATCTTAATGGACATGGACAACAGGCATCCCGGCAAGGGGCAAACGACGGAATTTATCGGAGACGGGGACAATGGTGAAGCCGGACTAGTTCCGCAAGAGAGAACCAGCACGCTGATCGGCCGGAGAAAGCTGCTCGCTACCGTCGGAATCGCGGGAGTAGCCGCCGTAACCGGAGGGCTGTTCAATCTCACGAAGGTGAATGCCGACGAGACGACTACTTCCTCCGATGACGTAACCTACCAATACTCCACCGGCCCGATCCGTACCGCGAGCGACAAATTGGCCGAATGGGTCAGCGTCAAGGACTTCGGCGCCGTCGGGGACGGGACGACCGACGATACGGCGGCCATTCAGCTGGCCTTCAATCAGACGGGCACGGGGGGAGCCGTTTTCTTTCCGGCAGGCACTTATCTCGTATCCCCCGGCAGCAGCTCCACGTACATACTGTCCATAACCAACAAATCTTCCTTCTCCATATGCGGTCAGGGCGCTTCCTCCGTCATCAAGGTGAAGGGCGGAGTCGGGAATTACAGAGGCATCGTCGGCCTTGCCAATTCTACCGTCGAGCTGACCAGCTTTCATGCCGACTCGCTGTCGTTCGACCACAATCGTCAGAACAACGTGCTCGCCTCCGTCACGGATTATGAATCCAAGCTGAGAAGCACGATCAGCAGTTACGGATCTACGGCGAGCTACGGTCAGATCGTCATCACCGATTGCTTGATCCGCAACGCCGACGGCGTCGTAAGCTTCTATTTTCCGAAAGGGGTGAACGAAGGCAAGGTCGTGAAAATAACGAACTGCACCTGGCTTTCCGGCGGCAATGGCAACGGTAGCGACTTTGACCAATCGTTTATTAACGCGACGTGCGATTCCTTGCATATATCCGGCTGCACCTTCGAAGGCGCCAGCTGGGCTCTCGCTCCTCGAACGGCCATAGAAACCCATGCATCCAACTGTGTCTTAACGGGAAACACCATTTCCAAATTTCAGATCGGCGCGAATCTTACCGGTATCGCGCAATCCGGTACGACCGTGAATCAGGTGTGCGGCAACAATACGTTCGATGTATCCAGAGACGGGATATTGATTTGGTCCCAATCGCTTAGTCCTGCCAACGCAACGGTCGGCTTCAAAAATTTACTCGTCACGGGGAATACCGTTAACTTGAATCCTTATCAATATAACTACAGTACGATTGTCGGGGGCTGCAGAGGAATCTCGATCTATGGCGGGGCCACTTCGGTTTCTTATGAAAATCTCGCGATCACGGGCAATATTATCCGCTATGAAAGAGAGGTCGGCACCGCTTATATAAGCAAATTCACTTTAAAATCGTTCGGTGCGATCAGCAGCTACGAGAACGGCAATCAGTCGAATCTCGCCGTCAACTTCTCGATCGTCGGCAATAAAATCGTCAACTGTCCGTCTTCGGGCATCTTCTTCGATCTGGGCAAAGCGACAGGATTGACGATCTCGAACAACGAGCTGATCGACTGCGGGACTACAATCAGCAGCACGGCACAGTTCAGCAACAGGGTGCCGGTCTATCTGGCGACTTCGTTGGAAAGCGACTGCTTGATCCAGCACAATACGATTATGCAGACGGACGCCGCGCCGACCATTACCGATTTCATCTATATCCGGGACAGGGCCGGCAGCGGCTATTCCTACATATGCCTCCACAATACTTTCGCGCTGAGGGCCGGGGTCGATACGACCAGCATTACCGATTACGTAGGGGTATATAATGCCTCGCAAAAGCTGTGGTTTGAAGGATCGGTCCCGCTTGAGGCGATCCGTTTGCCCGTCATTGCGGGTAGCCTCGGCTCCAGAGTATCGTTCGCCGACAGCGGCCGGGTCGCGCTCAAGACGAATTCGTCCGGCTTCTGGAAAAAGGAGGGTTACGGCGCTGCGGCTCCCGCTTCCGGAACTTGGAATATGGGGGACGTCCTCTATAACGAAGCTCCTGCGGCTGCCGGTCATGTGGGATGGGTTTGCGTCGCTGCCGGCTCCCCCGGAACGTGGAAAGCGTTCGGCGCGATCGAGACCTGAAAGCGGCCCGCGCAAAGAACAACAATATCGGATAAACGGCGCGGCCATGTCGACACGTTGGTGGCAAGACGCCCACAGGCGCCCGATGCTATGCTTTTGTATGAAAGCCATGATTATAAGGGGGTCACTGCAATGAAACGAAGTAAAAAGACGATTCTGTCCGCCTGTACGATAGCCGCGCTTCTGCTGGCAAGCGCTTGCGGAAGCCAATCCTCCGCACCGGATGGCGCTGCGAAAGCGAAGGACGATGCCAAGACGGCCGCCCCGGCGAAGCCGATCGACCTCGTCTTCTACCAGCCGAGCGCCGACTGGGACGAAGCCCGCTTCATGAAGGAGCTCGGGGAACCGATCAAGGCAAAATATCCGCATATTACGCCGAAGTTCGTCAAGTACAACGGCAAAGCCGATCAAGTCACGGAGTTGGTGACGACCGGGACGCAAGTCGACATCATGTTCATGTCCATCGGCCAGGTGTACAACTTCCTCCTGAAGTCCAAGATGGAACGGGACATCACGCCGCTCATCCAGAAAAACGGCTTCGATCTGAACCGGTTCGAGACGACGAGCGTCGATATGCTGAAGCAGATCGGGAACGGCAAAATTTACGGAGTTCCGATGTATACGCTTCCGTCTACGATTTATTACAACAAGGACCTGTTCGACAAATTCGGAGTGCCTTATCCGAAGGACGGCATGAACTGGGACGATACGTACGAGCTCTCCCGCAAGCTGACGCGTCAGGACGGCGGCGTGCAGTATTACGGCACCGTCATGTCCCCTTCCCATCTGGCGATGCGCAACCAGCTGTCGCTCAACCTGATCGATCCGAAATCCGGCAAAGCTACCCTTAACAACGATTCGTGGAACCGGTTTCTCTCCAACGTTTCGCGCTTCTACACGCTGCCGGGATACGAATGGACCAATGCGGACATGCAGGTGGCCAAGCAGCGCGACATGTTCACGAAGGAAAAAAGGGCAGCCATGTGGATGCCGGTGAGCACGATGCATACGGAAGCGGAGCTGCAGGGCATGAACTGGGACCTCGCCTCCTTCCCTACCTTGAACGAAGCTCCCGGGATCGGGCCGCAAGCGTATCCGTTCTACTTCTTCGTTACCGCGACGAGCAAAGTGCCGGACGAAGCGTTCGAGGTGCTGTCCTACTTGTCCACCGAGCCGTTCCATCTGGAGAAATCGAAGCAGGGCCTGTTCCTCAGCCTGCTGAAAAGCGACGCCGTCCGCAAAGCGTTCGGCCAAGAGTCGGCTATGTACAAAGGCAAAAATACGAAGGCGATGCTGCCGGACAAATTCGCCGCCCCTTCGTTCGTCAGCACGTACACGAGCACCTCGGCCGCCAAAATCTTCACCGCGCTCGTCAACGTCACGACCGGCAAGCAGGATGCGAACACGACGCTCCGCGAAGCGGAAGAATCGATGAACAAGACGATCGAGGCGGATATGGCGAAGTAAGGTCGTAGTTTCGAATTAGAGCCTATCCCAAAGTCACGGCAAAGAGCCTCCCAAAACCACTTGTGAAGTGGGACGGGAGGCTCTTGCCATGCATGGAATCTTGAACGAAGCCAAGGAGCAATCAATTATACAATGACTTTCGGGACTGCTCCTGCTGCGCGTCCCTTACTTCGCCTTCTCGGCCTGCAGCATTTTGTTGATTTCCTCTTCGCCTTTGGTGAGCGCCGTATTGATGTCGATCGTACCGGCGAGGTAATCGTTGAAATACTTCTTGGCGATCGCCTCGGACTTCGACCGGTACGGGGACGAGTTCGGGTACGGGACCGGCTTGCTCTTGAAAATGCTTTGGATGTTCTTGCCCTTCAAAATATCCAGGTTTTTGCCGAACTCCGCCTGAATCTCCGGCTTCAGCAGCGGCGAGATGCGGCCCTGTCTCGAGCTTTCGAGCTGCACCTCGTCGGAAGTTGCGGCGGCGATGACTTGCAGCGCTTGTTCCTTGTGCTTGCTTTGCTGCGTGATGGTCATGATGTTGACGCTGGCGTTGCCGTAAATGTTCGGACGCTCCGGGTAGCTCGGATATTGCGCGACGTCCCAGTTGAATCCTTCCTTCGTCGGGATTTCCAGCTGGGAGAACATGTTCGTGTACATGATCATCGCCAATCGTTTTTCTTTCAGGAAGTTGTCGATGGCGTTCCCCTGCGGCTCGTTGCCCGGAATCGTGAACATCGTCTTGACCAATTCGAACACTTGCTTCCACTTGTCGTTGTTCAGCGTCGCCTTGCCCGTCTTGAAATCGTCCGCCTCGATGCCGAGCGGCTGATAAATCCACGACAGGCCGCTTCCCGGATCGACGCCCCGGTATTGGGTGCCGCCTTCGTTGCGCGTCACTTTTTTGGCCAGCTCGAGAATTTGATTCCAGTTCATCCCGTCCTGCGGATACGGCACCCCGAATTTGTCGAAAATGTCCTTGTTGTAGTAGAACGCGTGGAAATTGCGGCTGTATGGAATGCCGTACAGCTCGCCGTTCGACGAGCCGACCTTGGTGTCGGTTATCATCTGGGGCTCGAAGCGGTTCAAGTCGAATTTATGCGTCTTGAGCAGTTCGGTCATATCGTACAGGATGCCCTTTTCCTGGTACGCCGTCAGCTTGCCGCTGTAGGTAAACACGATGTCGGGAACCGTTCCGGTGGCGATCAACTCGTCCAGCGTCGAACCTTTGGTCGGTTGAATGATATTCAGCGTAATGTTCGGATGCTTCTTCTTCAGATTGTCCTTGATCAGCGTCTCCAACGCGCTGTCGATGATGACGGAGTCGATGGCGGCGGTCAGCGTGACCGGCGCGTCGCTTACTTTGACGGCGGCATCACCTTCCTTCGTCCCGGTTGCTCCTTTCTCCGCCGATTCTCCCGATTTGCCGCATCCGGCGGCCAGCAGCGCGAAGCTGAGCAGCAGCGCCATTCCGCCGACGTAACCTTTTTTCCGTTTCATGCCAATCCCCCCGATTGTCATTTGCTTGCCCGATAAACCGTAACTTCCCTTACTCGCAGCGGATTTCCATAATCCGCGCATGATCCAGCCCGTTGGTGGCGATCACCTCCAATCGCAGACAGTCGATACCGCTTAAGGCTACCCCGAATTCCAGCTGGCGCCGGTAATTGTCCCGGACGCTCGCCACCTCCTCGAAGCGGCCGGAGGAACGGGCCAGCAAGTTGAAGTCCTTCAACGTTTCCGGCTGGGGACCCCATTCCATCCTCGAATGATGGCCGTCCGAATGCGTCAATGCCAGATGACGATGCAGACCGGTATCGAGCACGACGACGATGCGCGACAGGTCGACCGGGCGGTCCCAGCGAAGCTCCAGCCAAGGCGTCTTGTCCGCCGGGTCGGACATCCAGCGATGCGTTCCCGGGGCGGTCAAATCCGGTCTTGCTCCCTTCGGACCGTGAACGGACCGGGTATGTCCGTCGACGACTTGCGACGCGCTCCCGTTCTCTTGTTCCGACGAGGCGACAATCGACGCCTCTGCGGCCCTATTGCGGCCGTTCAGCCGCTTGCCCGGCAAATAGGCACCCTGTCGGATCAGCTGCTGCTGCACGTTCTCCACAAGCTCCGCATCCCGCCAGCCGTCGTACGGCTTCCCGGCCTGCATCGCGATCGCGGCATACGTTCCCAGCCCCTCTCCCATCAACGCGCACGTAGCCATCACTCTCGTGCTCGAAAACGCTACATGCGTAGCCGATATGTTGCGTCCCGCAAAGAGCAGATTATCGATATTCGCGCTGACGAGCGAGCGCAGCGGGATACTGTACAAATAAGGCGTATAAGGATGGATGTTCGGCTTCTCGTTCGTCGCCTCGATTCCGCCGGGGTGATGAATATCCATCGACCATCCGCCGTAGGCGATGACGTCGGGGAAATCGACGGCCTGCTCCAAATCGCTCTGTCTCAACACGTGCTGTCCGATAAACCGGCGCGACTCCCGCTTCCCGGGTACGAATCCGAACCAGTCCAGCGCCCAGTTCTCCGATTCGGGATGGTGCCCGCTGTTCTTGATATGGTCCCACACCCCGAGCATAATCGCGAGCAACTCGTCGCGGATCGACTCGTTATCCTTGATCGTATCCCGCATCCCGCCGTATTCCACCCACCAATACCCATACTCCCATGTCGGGTGCGAGCGGAAGCGCAAATCCTCCTCGGAGAACCGTCTGATCCATTTCGGCGGAACGAACGGCATCGGACGTCCCATATCCTTGGACGTGAACAGCAGCGAGGAACCGAGCCGATAAGCGTCCCGATCGTCCGACGCGACCGTTTCCCCGTATTCGGCGGAAGCTTCCCGGCCTGTCGTATATTCGGCTCCCGCCTCATAGCCGAGCCGCCCGTCACCCGTGCAATCCGCGAACAGCTCGGCCTCGATTTCGAAGAAATCCTCGGTGCTCTCCCGGTTCACGAGCGCCGATGCGATCCGGTCGCCTTCCATCAAGACTCCGACGACGCAAGCATTGAGCATCAGCGTCAAATTCGGCTCCTCCCGACATTTCTCGTACAAGATCAGATCGAGCATATTGGCGCAGCGCTGCGGGTTGCGCACGGCACACTCCAGCATGATCTCCTCGACGATGCCGCTCTCCCTCGACTCCGTCTCGAGCGCCCGTCCCCGCACGGAAGAACCGCTTACGTTCATGCGGATTTCCGAGGAGGCATTGCCGCCGAGCACCGGGCGGTCCTGGCACAGTATCGTCCGCACCCCGTTTCTGGCGGCGGCCAGCGCGGCGGCTACTCCGGACATGCCTCCTCCGGCGACGAACAGCTGCGTCCGGATCGTTTGTCTGTCCCTGTTTCGGTTGGCATTCATGTCGAATCTCTCCTTCGTATCCGAAAATCGTCTCTTTTATTTCGCTTCGCATTCCGCTATCGTTAAGACAAGCCATATTCCCTACAGGCGGTGAAAAAAGCATGCAAGCCTATCGTCCCAAAGAGCTCGTTCCGAGCATTCATATGGTTACCGTATGGAACAATAAGTCGCAGTTCGAGAAAGCCGAGGATCAAAGCCCGTTGTGGGTGCTGTTCGTCGTCGGGAGCGGCAGCTTTCGCTTCGAGATCGGGAAGCGCGAAGGCATAGCCGAGAAGGGCGACCTTGTGCTCTGTCCGCCGGATGTCGTTCTCAAGCGGGAAATGCTTCGCCCCGCATCCTTTCTCGTGCTGTATTTCACCTGGACGGCCGACTCGGACGAAATTCGCGCCGAGGAACAGCTCCTTCCGAACCCTGCCGGGAAAAGCTCGATCCGGGACAAATACCGCTTCGCCTCCACCTACGGGTATATCGCCATGCTGGGAAGGCGCAACGATGCGCCTGCGGCAGCCCGCAGAAATTTCCTGCTTCGCGACCTGTGGGAGCAGCTCGATTGGGAATGGGAGACGCACCGGCGCGAGTCGCGGCCGATCCCGGATGATCCGTTGATGCAAAAAGCCGGGGCCACCCTGAAAGAAAGCGCTTTCGAAACGATCAGCTTAAACCAGCTGGCAGCCTCGATGGGACTCAGCACGGTTCAGTTCAGCCGCCGGTTCCACAAAATGTACGGCGTCAACCCGAGCGAGTACGTCAGCGAGCTCCGCCTGGACAAGGCGCGCGCCCTGCTGCTGGAAAACCGTCTTACCTTGGACGAAATCGCTGTCCAGTGCGGGTACAGCAACGGATTCTACTTCAGCCGGGTATTCTCGCAGAAAATGCGCATCAGTCCTTCCGAGTATCGCCAAGCGTACAGGATTTGATGCGGTCCGGTGCCGTCCCCTCTTGCCGGACAAACCCGCTTGGTACGGTTCCTTGTCTTCTTCTTCATCGTATCACGCAATTTTGGTTGGATACATACAGGAATCCCTCATATTCCATATACTTTTCTTCATCTTGTCCCGATCGCCTCGGAGCCGAATTATCCCATCCTGCCGTTGCCGCTCAAGGATTCCGCCTATTTTTTGTGCCCGCGATAACGATTCTGTGCAACAATTTTCCAGCGCGGCGCGTTTAGAACGTACAAACCAAAACATAAATGGGCAGGAGGAATGGAACTTGAAAAAGGCGATGCTCACCGCCATGCTTATGCTGGTCATGCTCGCAACCGTCACGTCCGGAAGGGGGACCCCTTCGCCGGTACATGCGACGGGGGCCGAAAGCGGCGAAGACATCCGGATTACGCTATTCGGAGAGCCCTTTTCCGCCGAAAGGAGCCCCCTTCTCGTGGACGGGGTTACCCTTGTTCCGCTGCGCGATATCGCCGAGGCGCTCGGAGCGGAAGTAAGCTGGGACGATGGGGCCAAATCGGTCAAGCTGCAGAAGGGCGCATCGGAGATCCGCATTACGGTCGGCTCCGCAGATGCGGCGAAGAACGGCGAGCCGCTGCGGCTGGAAGCGGTTCCGCGCCTGATCGGCGGAGTGACGATGGTGCCGCTGAGGTTTATCGGCGAATCGTTCGACGCTCTCATTACTTGGAACGGGGGCACCCGCACGGTCGCGATCGACCGTCTGCAAAGCTTGCCGGCAGTCGGCAGCTACGATAACTTGAAGACGTTGCTGGACAACGCGAGACAGCCGATGTACGGGGTTGCGGTCAGGGCGGGCGCGGTTGCCGGCGCCGAAGGAATGACGAGCGTCACGGTTCAGGACCAAGCCGGTTCGGCGGCTTTCAATGCCAAGACGGAGAGTCCGCAAGCCCCCGCTTCTTCGACGATGAAGATGAAGGGGGAAGCCGCAGCCGACTATTCCGCAACGAATACGCAGGTCGAAGGCGTAGACGAGTCGGACGTCATCAAGACGGATGGGGCTTACTTGTACCAGGTCAATAAAGACCGGGTCGTCATTACCCAAGCGGTCCCTGCGACGGAAATGAAGGTCGCAAGCGTCATCGGCTTCGAAGGCCAGTCGTTCCGGCCGAATGAACTGTACGTCGATGCCAAATATTTGGTCGTCATCGGCTCGACGAGCCGCGGAGCGGACGGCACCGGGCCGATGCCGATGTCGGAGGCAAGCGACAGCTTGACCAAGAAAATGATCGTGCCGATCCGTCCGATGCTCACCACGGTCAAAGCGATCGTTTACGACATCGCGGACAAATCGGCGCCGAAGATGCTTCGCGAGGTCGAGCTCGACGGCGATTACGTTTCCTCGCGGAAAATCGGCGCCGCTCTCTATTTGATCGCGAACAAAAACGCGGGCTACGCGTACGCGGCCAAATCGGGCGACGGGACCCCGGCGGACGAAGCGAAGTCGAACGCCCCGGCTTACCGGGATTCGGCCGTATCGGGCGAATCGCTGCCGCTGGACTACAAGGACATCCGCTATTTTCCGGATTCGCGCGAAACGAGCTATATGCTTGTAGGCGGAATCAATCTGGATCGGGTCGATCAGCCGATGGACGTTTCCGCTTATTTGGGCTCCGGGCAGAACATATTCGCTTCGGAAGGCAACTTGTACGCCGCCGTAACCAAATACGAGCCCGTGCGCGCCGAACCGGCTGCCGCACCGCAAGCCGATACGGGCGCTCCCGCGACACCGGGCGCGGATGCGCTGAAGAGCAAAATCGCGGCGCCGAGCTACGAGACGAAAACGGTCGTCTACAAATTCCGGCTGGAGCAAGGCAAGACGAAATTCGTCACGCAGGGCGACGTGCCCGGCACGATCCTCAACCAATTCTCGATGGATGAGCACAACGGCCTGTTCCGGATCGCCACTACGAAGGGAGATATGTGGAGGACCGACGAGAACACTTCGAAAAACAATCTGTACACGATGGACGAAGCGCTGAAGCCGCTCGGCAAGCTGGAAGGCATCGCCCCGGGCGAACGCATCTATTCCGTCCGTTTTATGGGCAACCGCGCCTATATGGTGACGTTCAAAAATACGGACCCGCTGTTCGCAATCGATTTGACGAATCCCGCCGCCCCGACCGTGCTCGGAGCGCTGAAAATACCGGGCTACAGCGACTATTTGCACCCGTACGACGAAAACCATCTGATCGGCTTCGGCAAAGAAACCGTGGAAATTCCGGTTAAGGGCGATACGGCCGACCCGACGCGTACGATCGCTTATTATCAAGGGATGAAAATTTCTTTGTTCGATGTCACGGACGTGGCGAACCCTGTAGAGAAGTTCAAGGAAATGATCGGCGACCGCGGCACCGAGTCCGAGCTGCTGCGCAACCATAAGGCGCTGCTATTCTCCAAGGAACGCAACCTGCTGGCATTTCCGGTCACCGTCATGGAAATTCCGAATAAAGGCAGCGCCAATTCCGCTACTGCATACGGTCAATTCTCGTTCCAAGGCGCTTACGTATACGGTCTCGATCTGACGAACGGCTTCCAGTTGAAGGCGACTTTGACGCATATGACCGCGGAAGACCGCCAGAAGGCCGGCGGCAGCTGGTACAACAGCGACCGCAACGTGGAACGGATCCTATATATCGGCGATACGCTGTATACGCTCTCCAAAGGGCTGATCCGGGCGAACGATTTGTCTACCTTGCAGGAAAAAGGCAGCCTGGCCATTCCCCAGAAATAATATGGAGCGAACGACAAAAAGCCTCCAAGCCCACTTCACTGTGGTTTGGAGGCTTCTGCATGTCGAAAGTTCAAATTTAACGGTCGTGTCGCTTAAGACGCTTTGAACGGCTCGCGTCCGCCCGCCTCCAGGGAAGCGGCTTTTTTCGCCCGTGCCTTCTTCATGGCCAATCCTGCGACCATTACGACGACTACGACAAGCGTAACAATCGTCCATTTCAAAAACCCTTCGCCGATGAACGCCTTCACGAACTTCTCGTCGACGATCATCTTGCCGGCCGTAAAGGCTAGCACGGCGGCACCGATGTACATCGTGGCCGGATACTTCTCGATCAGCTTCAGCACGAGCGTGCTGCCCCACACCATGACCGGAACGCTGATGGCCAGTCCGACCACGACGAGCGCGAAGCTGCCATGCGCGGCGCCCGCTACGGCGAGAATGTTGTCGATGCCCATTACCGCGTCGGCGATAACGATCGTCCGGATCGCGGCCGAGAGCGTTGTCCCCGCCTTCACGTTGTCATGGTTTTTCTCTTCGGTCAACAGCTTGAGCGCGATCCAGACCAGGAACAATCCGCCGACAAGCAGCAATCCCGGAATGGCCAGCAGCCATACGACGGCGAGCGTCGCTACTGCCCGGATAACGACAGCTCCGACGGTCCCCCAAATGACGGCCTTTTTCTGCTGCTCCTTGGGCAAGTTGCGCGCCGCCATCCCGATTACGATCGCATTGTCGCCCGCAAGCACCAGGTCGATAACGATGATCATGAAAAGTGCGGACAGCATTTCTCCGGTAAACCAGTCCATCCCGATCCCTCCTTTTGGTTGTCGGACAAGCGCCGTTTTTTATATTTTGTACAAAAAGGACGAGGTTCATCGGTCTTGTACGGAAAAATAAAAACGACCCTTACCCTGGTCGGTAAAGGCCGCTTAAAATACGACGGAAAAGACCTTTACCTGTTCGGCAAAGGTCTTGCTAACAACGGTGACGTTGCCAACAAAGCCGAGGACGTGGTTAGTCCCGTAATGACGACTTTGCTGTAGCTAGCTACTCCCCTTTGATTCGATTGAGTTTATTGTAGCCGATAGATACGAATTTAGTCAAGGGGAGTCCGTACATCCTTACTTCCATTCCGCGGAGCTGAAGCCGGATTCCTTCAAGGCGTCGTTGACTTCCTTCACGACTTGCGAGCCGCCTTTATCCATCCATTCCTTCACCATTTTGTCCCAATCCGATACCGGCTTCTCGCCGAAAATCATTTTGGTTTGCTCGGTGTACAGGTATTTGCTGAGCTCGGTATCCTTCGTCGCTCTCGTCTCCGAGAATACGGCATTGACCGGGTTCACGTAGTGCTTCAAGCCTTTGTGCATCGTCTCGAATTGAGCGGCCACGTCGCGCAAAAGCGGAACCGTATATTCCTTCGAGTAGCCGTTCGCATCGTCGCTCGGCGCCCACATGCGGCTATCCGGCAAATAGTTCATCGGGGCCGTTCCTTTTTCTTCGAGTTCTCTTTGTACGGCTCCGTTTGCAATTTTATACCCTTGATTTTCCAAGCCGTTCAGCCAGTCGAAATCCACATTTTTCGCATTGCGCTGGTCAAGCGGGTAAAATTTGCGCCCATAGTCGATCATTTCGAGAATCCGTTTTACTTTATCCGGATCGTCCTTGAGCTTCGCGCTCAGCATGACCATGCCGTAAAATCCGGTGGAGGACGTAAAGCCTTGGGAGCCGTCCGGCGCTTTGAAGGCCGGTATCGGAGCCAGCTTGGCGTTCGGATTGACGTCTACGAGGCCTTGCATCCACGACGGATTCATGCCGCGCGGCGTTCCGATGAATATGCCGGCTTTGCCTGCGTAAAACTCCTTCGTATTGACGTTGCTCCAGTTCGTCAGAGCGAAATCCTTCGTGATGGCGCCTTCTTTGTACAGATCGGCGAGCCATTGGACGTGATCTTTGCGGGCATTGGATATAAAGCCGGGGATCAGCTGTCCTTGCTCGTTTTTATGATACCATGCATTCAGATCCCAATAAGTGCCCATCGCGTATTGCGGGTTTATATTTTCCGCCATGGCCATACCGTACGTGTCGGCTTTGCCGTTGCCGTCCGGGTCGTTTTTCGTGAAAGCGATCGCGACCTGCTTCAACTCCTCGTACGTAGTCGGCATTTTCAAGCCGAGCTTGTCCAGCCAGTCGGTACGGATCATCGGCGTCAAGTCGTAGTTTTCGGTCAAATATTTTTGGATGGCGTACATTTTGTTGTTTACCGTTACCGATTTGCGCACGTTTTCCGGGATCAGCTTGAACGAATCGTACTTGCTCATATAGTCGTCCAGCGGCAGAAACGCTCCTTGCTTCGCCCATTTGTAGAAATTCGCGTCAGGCGCCTCGAGAATGATAATGTCCGGAATGTCTCCCGATGCGACTACGGCGCTGAGCTTCTGCGTATAATCGGAACGGACGACGTACTGCGGCTTGAAATCCACGTTGAACTTCTCGTTGATCATCTGGATGCCTTTGCCGTCGGCAGGCGGCAGTGCGCCGTACCGGTAGTCGATCATCGAAATCGTATGCTTTTTGGCGGTCGCGCCTTGGCTGCCCGATGCGCCGCCGTTAGCCCCCGGCTGCTCTGCTTCTTTGGCGGTGCCGCATGCTACGGCCGAAGCCGACAATACGACGATCAGTCCCGCTGCCAACCCTTTTTTCATAGCCATTTGATAAGATCCCCTCCGCATCGAATAATTACCCCTTCATAACGGTTGCCTGACGATAAAAACGTACCATTTCCTTAGCCTGCGTAGCTTTTGCTTCCCTTATGTTTGCCCGCGCCGACCTTATCCTTTGACCGAGCCGAGCATCACCCCCTTGGCGAAATGCTTTTGCAGAAACGGATACACGATCAGAATCGGAACCGTCGCCACCAGAATGGCCGCCATTTGGATCGTTTCCGCAGGCGGCGCGTTTTCAAGCAAAATTTGTCCTCCCGCCAGCGTATTCTGGGCTTCGTTTACGACGACGATTTGCCGCAGGATGACCTGGATCGGCCACCACCGCTGATCGTTCATGTACAAAATCGCCGAGAAGTAATTGTTCCAGTGCATGACCGCGTAGAACAGCCCGAATGCCGCAAGCGAAGGCTTGGACAACGGCAGGATGATTCTCCAGAACGACTGGAGGTCGTTCGCTCCGTCGATCGTGGCCGCTTCATGAAGCTCGCTCGGGATGCTCTCGAAAAATTGGCGCATGACGATCAAGTAAAACGGCGCGATGGCCACAGGAAGAATAAGCGCCCATACGGAGTCCAGCAGCCCGGTACCTTTGACGACCAGGTATGTCGGAATCATGCCCGCATTAAACAGCATCGTGAACAGCACGAGAAAGGTGACGGGCTTGCGTCCGAACACCGGCCGGGCCAGCACGTAGGCGAGCGATGCCGTAAAGGCCAAATTTACGAGCGTACCCGCTACGGTAATCAGCACGGTCACCCACAGCGAGCGCAGAAACGATTTCGAAGCGAAAATGAACCGGTACGCGTCCAGCACCCATTCCTTCGGGATCAGCATGAAGTCGCTCTGCATGTAATCGGTGTAGGAAGAGAACGAAACCGCGATCACGTACAGGAACGGAAACAGCATGAGCAGCGCTATGACCGCCAGCAGCGTGTAGTTGAACACGTCGAGGACACGGCTCGATATCGACTTGTCTTTCATGGATGTGGCTCCTTTCCTTCAAGCGTCAATATACGCCGTCTTCGCCGAATTTTTTGGCGATCCGGTTCGCCGACATGACCAGCACGAGTCCGACGAGCCCTTTAAACATGCCTACCGCCGTTGCGAAGCTGTAATCCGACTGCTGAATGCCTTTGTAGAACACGAACGTGTCCAGCACGTTTTGCGTCTGCTCGTTGAACGGATTGAGCATCAGGAATATTTGCTCGAAGCCGCTGTCCATAACCGTTCCCAGGCGAAGAATGAGCATAATGACGATCGTCGAGCGGATGGCGGGCAGCGTAATGTGCCATATTTGGCGCATACGGCTTGCCCCGTCGACGACGGCGGCTTCGTACAGGCTCGGGTTCACGCCGGCGAGAGCCGCGAGGAATATGATCGTTCCCCAGCCCGCTTCTTTCCATATCACCTGCGTGACTACCATCGGCTTGAAGAACGAAGGGTCCGTCAAAAACGGAATCGAATCCCATCCGAACGCGTCGCGCAAAAACACATTGACCAGACCTTCGCCGCGGAAGAAAATGATCCAGATGCCGACGACTACGACCCAAGACAAGAAGTGCGGCAAATAAATGATCGATTGCACGAGACGCTTGTACACCTGGTTGCGCGCCTCGTTCAACATAAGCGCCAGCAAGATCGGCATCGGAAAGGCGAACACGATTTGCAGAAAGGACATGTACAGCGTGTTCCATATGACCCGCAGCACCTCCGTATCCTCGAAGATGCGCTTGAAGTGCGTCATACCGACCCAATCGCTGCCCCAAATGCCCTGAAACGGGTTAAAATCGATAAATGCCAAGTACAGGCCGAACATCGGAGCATATTTGTAAACCAGAAAATAGGCCAATCCCGGCAAGCCCAGCAGCAGCAAGTAGCGGTCTTTCCATATGCGGTTCTTGATCCGCGCCCATGCCGAACGATCCGACCGGACCCTCGGCGACGCGGCTGTCTGCGTTTCCATCTGTTTGTCTCGTCCCCCTTCACAGTCGCTTTCGGCTGGCTATGACGCAAGCATACCCGCAGCGCGTTTTTAATGGCAATTATCAGTTGCCGGAACGCAAAAGATACAACCGGCGCATGGAAAGATAAGAAAAGCTTCTGATCGAAGCCTTTTCGATGGAGTCCATCCGAGCTTTAGAGGTTGCTTTTCTCGGTTCACAATTTCGCAGCCCGCTTTATCGAAGCATCGCTTTGGAGCTGTGTCGCTCTAGCGGACTTGAACATTCTGAATCGTTAAAGATCTCGTGAAGATTTCGAGCCCGTTGACGCGAAAAAGAGGACGCCCGCCGAGCCTAAGTGCTGCTCTTGCGAACGTCCTCTATATGGAAGCCCCGATCAGGGGCCTTCTTGCGTTTCACCCGCCGGATCGGCTTCCCCGTCCCGGTACTGCTTCCGGTATTGCCCCGGCGGAACATGGGCGGTTTGCTTGAAAATGCGCGTAAAGTTTTGGACCGAAGTGTAGCACAGCTTCTCGGATATGTCTTTGATCGGCATATCGGTATGGACGAGAAATTCCTTCGCTTTCTCCATCCGGTACTGAATGAGATAATCGCCGAAATGGATATCCGTTTCCTCCTTGAACGTCCGGCTCAGCTGCGACGGGGACATGGCGAACCGGTCGGCCACATGCTGAAGCGATAAATCGGTATCGTAATGCTCCCGAATATAGGCGAGCACCTGCTGGATCGCCGTCTTCTGCTTCGACAGCCGCAGACTCCCCATATGCCGGACGACGGAAGGAAAAATCGTCTCCGTCAGCCAAGACGTCACTTCGTCCAGACTCGTTTTCGCGTACAGCTCCTTGTACGGGTCTCCCGGGAAAAAAGCTTTCGGATCCAGCCCCAGCTCCTGCAGCAGCATATCGAGCTCTCCGATCAAATAAGCGAACAGGCCGAGCACCGTCTCCGAATTTTGCACATATTGGGGCACTTCCCGCATCATATGCGCCAGCTCGGCTTCCGCGCCCTCCAGATCGCCTTGTGCGATGCAGGAAACGATTTTTTTCTGGCGCTTGACGATCGTCGTTCGGGATTGTTGAACCGACGGCTTGAGCCCGTCTCCGGTAATGAACTGGTTATGGCCGAGCAGCAGCCTGTAGGTGAGCAGCTCCAATGCCTGCTGATACGAATCGCTGATGCTGCGGTAATTTTTGCCCGGCCGGCTTAGGGCGACCGTTACGGTAAACTGGAAATAATGACGCACTTTGCCGTTGATTTGGGAGACCGTTTCCTTCGCTTTCCGCTCCGTTTCTTCGTCGATCCGGTCCATCCCGATCACGATCGCTACTTGGCCGGGCAGAGGCGCCGCGGTAATGCAGGAGAAATCGGACTCCTGCTCGCACAGCTCCTCGCACATTTTGCGAAGCGCATACAGCATGAGCGACCGGTCCTTCTCGCGGTACGTTTCACGGAAACGGCCGAACTCGTCGACGTCGACAAGGCAGACGTAAAACCAGTTTCCTTTCAACGGAAAGCCGTATTGCTCCGTTTTCTCGCGAATTTCACGATCGTCCATCTCGCCGCGCAGCAGCTGCTGGAAGACGGTCTCCTTCAAATAGGGGAGCTGCTCGTTCAGGCGGTGCTGGAGCCGGTCGTTCGTCATGACGACATGGTGAATGAACGAATCGAGCGCCTCCAGTCCGTCGCGGGGCGGCTGATTGCTGCGGCTATCGCCGGAGAACTTGTTGGTCAATCTCTGGATCGGATTGTACAGACGGTTCGTCCCGAGCAGCGCGATACTGACCCAGATCGCGACAAGCACGGCCACGATCGTCCAGGTGAGCGACTGAATGCGCTGCGCTTTGCCCGTAAGCAGGGAGCTTTCCGTCAGGGCCAAATACGTCCAGTCGTTAAAAGCGGACCGTTCCATCGACACTTGATACGATACCCCGTCCAGCTCGACTTGGCCGGACGAGCCGTCCGGATCGCTCCAATACCTGTACAGCTCGGACGAATTGATTCGTGTTCCGATTTCGGCCGGGTCATGGCTCGTCACTACCGTCCCTTTGTCATCCAGGACTAACAGCCGCCTTCGTTCGCCCAGTTGAACCGTTTGCACGAACGAGCTCAGCTTGTTCGATTGAATATGAAGCATGACAAATCCGTCGGCCTTGTCGGTAACAAACAACGGTACGGACCGGATGACCAGCAGCTCGTCCTGATTCGGATACGTTCGCGGCGAGATGACGACGGGACCGTTGTAATTGGCGTTCAGCTGGCGGGCGATTTCCGGGTATGCAAAGTCGTTTTGATCGATTAGGCCTTCCCGATTCGAATACACTTTGCCGTAATGGCTGTATAGAATCGATATATCGTAAGGAATTTCCGAGAAATTGCGCTGCCTTTGCACGAGGTCGATCATTTCCAAGGAAATGTCCAGATGCTGCATCGATGGCCCCGCCTGGACGGATTTCTCGATTACCGCATTGTTCGCCAAATCGATCGACGCCTTCTCCAGCGTGTACAGAAATCGGTCTACTTGAAACTGGATTTGCCGCAAAATGATCTGATGATTGTGATCGACCTCCTCCTGAACCATCCGGGAAGCGATCGTCGAAGACACCGTCCCCAGAACGAGCACCGGAACGATGCACAAGAGGAGCGAGTACAGGTACAGCTTCCGTTTGAACGTCGTATGTTTGAACAGCCTCGCAAGCTTGCCGGACACCGCACCCACCCCCCTTGTCATAAAACGTTTGCAAAAAAAGAAGCAGTCCCCATTCGTAACTTGAGCGGAGCTGCGTCGTTTCTTGTCGAAATTGTAGTATAGGCACAGCCGCGTGTCAAATGTAAGGAACCGGAAAAGCAGGAAACGGGACATGCTTCCTGTGAAATTTTTCTTCTATTTATAGATACAATCGGAAGCTTTTCTCCAATTCCCGTAATTTCATTGTAGTTTCTTTTCCCGTTTAATTCAAGGCGCCCCGCTCGGCGGGGTTCGCCCATTCATTGAATTTTTTCTTCAATATATAAAATGCAAAGGGAACTTTTCTCCAAAAGTGTGGTATACTCAAGATAGTTCCTTCTATGTTCATTCATGATTTTAGACGCAAGGAGAACACTTCCGATGGAGCAAATCCCTTCTCTTGCCGGGAAATTGAAACTGTATATGGACCGGCTGCTGGTCGACGACTCCGGGCAGTCTTACGTGCTGGACGACGAGCTCGGCGACCGGGCGAGCTGCTGCACGACGGCGCAAACCGCCTGCTTGTACGCGCTCGACGCCAAGCTGTCCGGCGAGGCCGGCTCGGACACGGCCGCCCGGCTGATCGACGACGTGTTGCGGCGGCAGCTGCCCTCCGGCGCTTTCGGCCAGCCGTATTACGTCAAGAAAGGCGAGGCCGGAACCGTGGACATCGCCGAGATCGGCGCTTCCGCGAACAGTTTGTATCACGTATATAAGGCAACGGGCAACGAGTCCGCCAAAACGAGCCTGATCCGCTCGGCCGACTATTTGCTGACCCTGGTTGCGGAAGAAAACCCGGGGGCTGTCTATAAAAATCCGAACGCCCGTATGCACGACGTGCTGAACGGCGACATTTACGCCGCGCACACGCTCGGAAGAGCTTACGAGCTGTCCGGCAATCCGGTCTACCTCCGTCAAATCGAACGCACCGTCGCTCACGTGGCCGACCGGTTCGGACGTCACAGTCCCGGCTGGTGGCCTTATACGGAAAATTGGGACGGCACCGTCGGGATGGGAAACAGCGTTGCATATCAGGTTACGATTATCGCATTCGCCTCTCCGCTGCTTCCGCTGCTATCCGAGCCTCTGCGGACCAGATGGAAGACCATAGAAGAAGAAGCGGTCAAGACCGTGCTCCAGGCGTTAAACGACGGGCCCAACGACAGCAATGAAGCGCCGTGGTGGTGCCGGGATTGGCCAAATGTTCCGGAAATCACACTCGCGCTGTCGCGCGTCCCGCATCTTGGCGAAGCCCGCTCCCATGTGACGCGGCGGCTGCAGGAAGTCGAGGAGGGCTTGTCCCGCGACGGCATCGCCTACTTCCGGCCGAAAGTAAAAAATGAAGATCCCGAGCGGTCTCCGGTTACGACCACCTTTCGCAAGGCAGCTACGTTTGCCGGGCTTCTGTGCGCAATCGGTCTGGACCATCCGCAGGCGTAACGGACTTACTCATCCAGAATATCAAGGAGTGTTCATCGCATGAAACCGATATTTGCCCAAAGAGGATTGATCGTGTCGTGCCAGGCGCTGCCGGGCGAGCCGCTTTACTTTCAAGGAACGATGGCCCGTATGGCGCTGGCGGCCGAGCAAGGCGGAGCGATTGGCATCCGTGCCAACGGACCCGACGATATTCGCGACATTAAAGCCGTCGTAAAGCTGCCCGTGATCGGGCTGTTGAAACGCGACATTCCCGGCTCGGACATTTACATTACGCCGGAGCTTGTCGACGTTCAGGCGATCATTGACGCCGGCGCCGATGTCGTCGCCATGGATATGACAAATCGGGAAGACCGCGCCGAGCGCGTCGTCGAGCTGATTCGTCATTGCCATGAGGCGGGCGTTGCGGTGATGGCCGATATTTCGACCGTGGAAGAAGGACTGCTCGCGGAGTCGTTGGGCGCGGATCTGATCTCCACGACGATGTCGGGCTACACGCCTTACAGTCCGAAGCAGGAAGGCCCTGACCTGGAGCTGGTGCGGCAGCTGGCCGAGCTGCTGAAGAAACCGCTTGTCGCGGAAGGGCGGATATGGAGTCCTGTCGAGGCCGTCGAAGCGCTGGAGGCCGGAGCCGAATATGTGGTCGTCGGCGGAGCGATTACGCGGCCCCAATTCATTACCCAAAAATATGCGGAACGGCTCGGCCAATGGCTGGAGCAGTCCAAATAGGAAGTGATCGGATGCTACAGGCGATGAACGCCGACGTACTCATTATCGGCGGAGGGTTCGGGGGCTGCTCGGCGGCTATGGCGGCGGCCAAAGCCGGCAAGCGCGTCATCATGACCGAGGAGACCGACTGGATCGGCGGCCAGGTGACGAGCCAGGCCGTCCCACCCGACGAGCACCGCTGGATCGAGCAGTTCGGCTGTACGCGAACGTACCGGACTTTCCGCGATAAGGTGCGGGAATACTACAAGCGCAACTACCCGCTGACGCCGGAAGCCGCGGCTAACCCCCGCCTCAATCCGGGCAACGCGATCGTCAGCCGCCTATGCGTCGAGCCGCGCGTCGCGCTGGCGGTGCTGAACGAAATGATGGCGCCGCATGTACACAGCGGAGCCGTCACGATTTTGCTGAACCGCAGGCCGGTTGCGGCGGAGTCCGACGGCAACCGCATCTCGAACGTCACGGTACGCCGCACGCTTGACGGCGAGGAGCAGACTTTGCATGCCCCTTATGTGCTGGATGCGACGGAATGCGGGGATTTGCTTCCGCTTGCCGGAGTCGAATACGTCACCGGCGCGGAATCGAGGGCCGAGACCGGCGAGCCTAACGCCCTGGAGGGAGACGCCGAGCCGGGGGACGTCCAATCGTTCACGGTCGTCTTTGCCATGGACTATCGCGATGGCGAAGATCATACGATCGAGAAGCCGCGCGATTACGAGTTTTGGAAGGCATATCAGGCACCATTCATGAAAGACCGCATGCTGAGCTGGGCTACTTCCAGCTTCAGCCCGTACAAATCGTTCAACCTGTTCCGGCAGCCCGAGCCCGGTACGTTCCCGTTATGGGATTACCGCCGCTCGATCGACAAATCGAATTTTGTCGCCGGTACGTTCGATAGCGATATTACGCTGGTCAATTGGCCGCAGAACGACTACTGGCTGGGCAATCTTATCGACGTCGCCGAGGAGGAGCGCGAGCTGCACATCGAGCGGGCGAAAAACTTGAGCCTGAGCCTGCTCTACTGGCTGCAGACGGAAGCTCCCCGGCCGGACGGCGGACAAGGCTACCCGGGTCTGAGGCTGCGCAAGGATGTGCTGGGAACCGAGGACGGAATGGCCAAAGCGCCGTATATCCGCGAATCGCGCCGCATCCGCGCCGAGTTCACCGTAGCCGAGCAGCACGTGAGCCCTGCCGCGAGAGGACGGAACGACGCCGAGAAGTTCGCCGATTCGGTCGGCGTAGGCTGTTACCGCATCGACCTTCATCCGACTACCGGCGGGCGGGAAGGCTGCTACGTTCCGGTCAGCCCGTTCCAAATCCCGCTCGGCAGCCTGATTCCGGTACGGGTCGACAATGTACTGCCGGCGTGTAAAAATATCGGCGCGACGCATCTGACCAACGGCTGCTACCGGCTCCATCCCGTCGAGTGGAATATCGGCGAAGCGGCAGGTTATTTGGCCGCTTACTGTCTGGATCAAGGGGTTACGCCCCGTCAAGTCCGCAATACCGAGACGTTATTGCGAGATTTCCAGGCCCGCTTGGTCCGGGCCGGCGTGGAATTGGATTGGCCGGTCGTGGAACCGGTATAGCATAGAGTATACGTTCGGAAATACATGCAGGAGACCGCCGGATTACTCCGACGGTCTCCTTGGCGCTTACGCCGGTTCGACAAGATCTGCTCTCCCTTTCGGCAGCGAGCGGCCAAAGCCGACTCCTTGACTCGTAAACGCATCATGCCGCTATGCCTCGCGTTCGGGCAGGAGAACGGCCCCTTTCGCGATCAAACCGAAATCGTCGTGCCGGTCGTGAACGTCACCGGATACATCGGGCGCTTCAGCTTGTCAGCGCTTCTCAGCGCGCCAAGTTGCGCGGAATTGAATCCGAGCTGCTCGCCGAAGCTCTCCGGACGTTCAATCAACGAGCGAAGCGCCGAGGGCCGAACAGTCAGCTCATTCAACAAAGTTGCCACAGCCTGTGTCATCTTTTTCACCTCCTTTCATGTGCATACAGCCGTAACCCGGATCCGCCCGCGTCTGCCTCAGGTCGGCAACCTGTAGCTCACCCTGCTTCTGTCGCCGGTCCAGCGAATATCGGGAAGGAGCGCCTCGCTTTTTCCCCGGATTCGCTCGGCGTGCGGCAGCAGTCTCGCGAGCATGGTCCGCAGCTCGGCATCCATGTCGCCGGACGGACGATAGCCAAGCCGGGTCAACTCGTCATGATCGGGTCGGTAATGGTGCTCCTCTTGCTCCTTCCGCGGGTTGTCCAGATGGCGGATTTCCGTTTTCAGTCCGAACGCGTCCGCGGCCTTCGCGACTTTGCCTGCCCAATCGTCGAGCCGGTACACCTGCTGGAATTGGTTGAGCACCCGGTACTCCCCCCGTTTCGGCGGATTTTCCACGGCCAACGCGAGACATTGCATCGAATCCTGCAGGGGCAGAAAGCCGCGCTGCTGCGTGCCGCTTCCATACAGCGTCAGCGGATGTCCGATGACGGCCTGGCAGCAGAACCGGTTGACGATCGTGCCGAACGCCTGATCGAAATCTAGCCGGGTCGCGAGCCGCGGATCGTCGCCCATCTCCGCGGGATGCGTGCCGAAGACGATGCCCTGCATAATGTCCGTCGCGGCCAAATCCCACAGTTTGGAAGCGAACATCACATTGTTGGAGCCGTGCACCTTGCTCCAGTGGTACCACGATCCCGCCTGACGCGGAAAAGGCAGCCGGTCTTTCCGTCCCCGGTACTCCACCTCGAAAAAGCCTTCGGGAATATCCAGATTCGGCGTGCCGTATTCCCCCATCGTGCCAAGCTTCACCAGATGAGCTTCCGGAGCGATCGCCTTCATCGCAAACAAGAGATGAAAGGTCGTCGTCAAATTGTTCGTCTGCACGAACACCGCATGTTCGACATCGATGGCCGAATAGGGAGCCGACGGGCATTCTCCCAGGTGCACGACCGCATCGGGGCGAAATTCGCGGAGCGCCTGCTCCACGAACGGGTAGCTGCGCAAATCGCCTTCCCAGAAAGGCAGCCGCTTCCCGTACCGTTCGCGGAACGCCTCAAGCCGCTCTTTCATCGAGACGATCGGAATGGCGCTCCACGAGCCCATTTCGTCCACCCATTTCCGGCGGAAATAGCCGTCCGCCCCGCCTACCTCATGCCCGCGCGCGGTCAACGCCTGCGCCAGCGTCCAGCCCAAATAGCCGTCGATACCGGCGATAAATACTCTCATGAGCATCTCCCCCCTTTTTCGCAAATATGTCCGCCCTCATATCCATACTTCCGCTCCGGCCTGGTCCTTGACGCCGAACTTCCGGACAAACCAGGCGAAGTCATGGCGCAGCCGCGTTTCGAGAAACTTCCGGCGTTCTCCGACATCGCTTGCTTCCACTTGGCGAATCGCCTCCCCAATCTCATCCGGATACATCATGGCGAAGTGCCGGATCATTTGAAGGCTGGCGGACTCTCCCAAGTACAGCAGCCCGAAGCGGAGGTTATTGTGCAGCAGGTGAGGCTTCAATTCGCCGATGAACCGTTCGATTTCCGGCTTCGTTTTGAACCGGTGCAGCATGCGCAGCGAAGGGACGGAGACGATTTCCGCCCCGCTCAGCCAAGCGCGGACGCTGAACTCCGGCTCGATGCCGCCGTACAGCCGCATCCCCTCGTCGTAGCCGCCGATCCTCTCGAACAGCGTCTTGGTCAGCGCCGTTCCGGCGGACGAAGCGATTTGCACGAAGGGCGGCTCTCCGGCCATCGGCTCCCGGTTCCAGGCCGTGCCCATAAACGGCACGAGCAAACTGCAGCCATAGCCGCGAAAAGCGGAGACGGTATCGCAAATCGTGGCGGCCAGCATGCGCCCGTCGCCGATCCGCCGCAGCACCTCGTCGTCCCAGCCCGGACTGAACCCCACGTGCGCATCGGTAATAAACAATATATCCCCGCTGGCCGCCCGCGCGCCGCGGTTCCGCGCACCCGCGACACCTGCTCGCTCAGGCAGCCTCACGACGCGAATGTCCGCGCCGTCCAAGTCCGGACCGAAGCGAACGCCGCACCCTTCGTCGGAGGCGTCGTCCACGACGACGAACTCCAGTCCGCAGCCGCTAGTTCGGGCCCCCATCGCCGATCGGATCGTCTCGGCGACTCGTTCCCCTTCGTTGCGTGCGGGAATGACGACGCTGATTACCCACCTATCGTTCATAATCCTTCTCCCCCGGAACCGAATTGTCGGCAGCTTTGTTTGCTAATTGACATTACAGATCGTAGCATGTGCCGTTTCCGGGCGTCATGAGAACCCGCTCCCAAATGCTTCCACGCGAAAAAACCGATCGCCGTAGGCAATCGGTATCAAATAAAAAGCGGTTTTGTCATCATAGCTTCGACCCGTTCGAAAGACTCCGGTCGGCCGAACGCCGATTGCGGCCTTGCCGCACCTTGCCTCTCGGGCAAAGGGAAACCGCTCCGCCCATGACAATATCGATGACAAGACATGACGCTGCAAGACAGACAGCGGCGTCGGGCGCTCGACAAAAAACGAGTCGATCGACCGATGCCGTCGCCTGACTCCAGAGGAAAACGGAAGAAACCCGCCGCAATCCCGTCGACGAAAACAATTATTCACTCCCCTTGCGGACTCGTGCTCGACCACGCCAGCTTCGCCGCCCCGGCCAACCCCGCCTGCTCGCCAAGCGCCGCCGGTACGATGCGCACCGGCGCGTATGCCGGCATCATTTGCCGCTCCGCCTGGGCGCGAATCCGATCGAACAGAAAACCGCCCTGCGCCGTAATCGCGCCTCCGACGACAATCGATTCGGGATTCAAAATGTGGATCAAATTGGTCATGCCGAGCGCCACGTATTCCGCATATTGATCGATCACGTCGAGCGCCGTTCTGTGACCTTCGCGTGCAAGCTCGAACAGCCGTTTGGCCGAACCGCCGGTCGTCGAATCGTCGAGGCCGGCTTCCGCCGCTTGGCGCATTAGCGCCCGAACCGAGGCGTACTGCTCCCAGCAGCCGCTTAATCCGCAGTTGCACGCCTGTCCTCCGTGCCGGATGACAATATGGCCATACCCTCCTGCGTAGCCGTCGCGGCCGAAATATGTCCCGCCCTGCTTCGTTACCCAGCTTCCTCCGACCCCCGTGCCGAGCGTCACGCACAGAAAGCCTTCGAGCTCCTTGCCCGCTCCGATCCACGCCTCGCCGACGGCGAAAGCGTGGGCGTCGTTCACGAGCGCTACCGGGAGGCCGGTCTCGCGCGACATATTATCCCGCAGCGGCACGCCGGTCCACCCCGGCAAATTGGAGGTCGCATAGCCGATGCGGCCTTCTCTCGCATGGACGTATCCCGCCGTCGCCACGCCCATGCCGCATGCTTCCCAGCCTTCCCCCGCGGCCCGCTCCTTGTAGCGGCGGGCGATCTCGTACAGCTTGTCGAGCAGCGAGTCCCGGCCGGCCTGCGCATCCGTCGGCGTATTGTCGGCGTGCAAAATGGCCCCCGTCTCGTCGACGATGCCCGACTTGATGTTCGTTCCCCCGATGTCGATTCCGAATACGACTTTCCGTTTCATCGATTCCGCTCCGTCCCCGCTTGCCCCGCGGCGTCCCATAATCCGTTGTCGCGCAGGTAAGCCATGTAGTCTTCGTACAGCCGCACCGACGTCTCGTGACCGGCGTGAACCGGGCTGCCCGGCTTGTTCATCATGCCCAAATATTGATAGCACAGCACTTTGTCCGAATACTTCGATAAAATCTCCAGTTGGCGCCGCACCCGTTCGAATGGTCCGGGATGCAGCACCTTACCGGCAAACCGGAACAGCTCGAGATCGGACCAGAGCGGCTTCCCCGCCCGGTCGTGGGCTTCCCGCAGCCTGGCAAAGGTGGCGTCCACCGCCTCGAACGTCGTCCGGTCGACGCCGATTTCGTCCTGATAGGCGATGTAATCGACCTCAAGCGAGCGAAGCTGGCCGACGAACCGGTCATCCCCCGTCACCGAGCGGGTGCCGTATGGCGCGATCATCACCTTCTGCGGGCCGAGCCTGCGCAGGAAATCGGACATTTCGTTGGCATAGGCGATATAATGATCCGGAAAATGCGTAAAAATCGCCGCTTCCACCGGCAAATACCAGCCGGCGAAGGAAGCGTGATGCCCGTACCGGGCCGCCAGCTCCTTGGCGAAATCGAACCGCAGCGAGGAGGTGTCCCCCGTCGTCGACAAGCTCCCCATAATCGGCGTCGTATAGAAGCCGTTGCCCACATAAATCGTCATCCCGAGCCGGTCGCCCGCCTTCAGCACCGCCTCCAGCGGGTCCGGACATACCGTATCCCACCGGTACGGCCAAATGTCCGACGGGTAAAACGCCTTGCCGTGCAGCGCCACATTCAGCAGCACAAGCGTATCGAGCCCCGCCTCGGCCATCTCTGACAGCTTCGAATCCCAATCCGCCGCGGTAAAACGCTGCGTCGTCGAATTCCAGCAATCCCCTTCATACGGGTTCGGGTGGTAGAAATCGAACCACGATCCCGTAATGCGCATGAGTGCCATCTCTATTCCTCCGATCGTTCGATGACCCGGCATGTATGCCGACCGCATTGTGTTTGACGTTCGGCAGCCTGCCGGCGATCGGCCCTTGCGGGCGTGCTTGCCGGCCGAAAATGCGGCACACGCCGGGCATCGCATGGGCGATAAACACATGTGAATGCCGCATAAGCCGGTTTAGCCGGGATTCGCCCGGCAACGGCTTCCGTGAACGCTCCACAAGCCGGTTTTGCCGGGATT